>DASZQW010000013.1:0-173418 GCA_035549455.1 Rhizomicrobium sp.
CACCGAGATGGTGATGCCGGGCGACAATATCAGCGTGGAAGTCGAATTGATCGTGCCGATCGCGATGGAAGAAAAGCTGCGCTTCGCCATCCGCGAAGGCGGCCGTACCGTCGGCGCCGGCGTCGTCGCAAAGATATTGAAGTAATCCGGCCGGGTATCGAAGGAAAAAACCAATGCAAAGTCAGAATATCCGCATCCGGCTCAAGGCCTTCGATCACCGGATTCTCGACAATTCGACAAAGGAGATCGTCAACACGGCCAAGCGCACCGGCGCCCAGGTCCGTGGTCCGATCCCGCTGCCGACGGGCATCGAGCGTTTCACCGTGAACCGCTCGGCCCATGTCGACAAGAAAAGTCGCGAGCAATTCGAAATCCGGACGCACAAGCGTCTGCTCGACATCATCGAACCCACGCCCCAGACCGTCGATGCTTTGATGAAGCTCGACCTGGCTGCCGGCGTGGACGTCGAAATCAAGTTGTAAGGAGCGTAAGGTGCGCACAGGCGTCATCACGCAGAAGGTCGGCATGACCCGTCTGTTCTTGGCAGACGGAACCCATGTCCCGGTCACGGTTCTGAAGCTCGACGGCTGCGCCGTCGTGGCCACCCGCAGCCTTGAGAAGGACGGCTATACCGCCGTCCAGCTCGGGTCGGGCTTCGCCAAGCCCAAGAACACCAACAAGGCCGAACGCGGCCAGTTCGCCAAGGCCGAGATCGAGCCGCGCCGCAAGGTGGCGGAATTCCGCATCGACGCGGCGAACCAGCTCGAAGTGGGCGATCTGCTGCAGGCCGATCACTTCGTGCCGGGCCAGAAGGTGGACGTCACCGGCGTCTCCATTGGTCGCGGCTTCACGGGCGCCATGAAGCGGTGGAACTTCCGCGGCCTGGAAGCCAGCCACGGCGTGTCGATCTCGCACCGTTCGCTGGGCGGTACCGGGGGCCGCCAGGATCCGGGCAAGACCTTCAAGAACAAGAAGATGCACGGCCATTACGGCGACGAGAACATCACCACCCAGAATCTGGAAGTGGCCAAGATCGATGTCGAACGCGGCTTGATCATGATCCGCGGTGCCGTGCCCGGCTCCAAGGGCGGCTGGGTGATGGTGCGCGATGCCGTCAAGCGCCCGCACAAGGACGCGCCGATGCCGGCGTCGGTCAAGAAGCGCGCCAGTGGCGCCGCCGCTCCGGTGGTGGAAGCCCCGGCCGCCGAAGCGCCGCAGGCGGAAGGCTAAGCCATGAAGATCAAGTCTCTCAATCTCGACAACAAGGCCGGCGGCGACGTTGAACTGAACGACGCCATCTTCGGCCTGGAGCCGCGCCCGGACCTGATCCAGCGCGTCGTGGTGTGGCAGCTCGCCAAGCGCCGCAGCGGCCAGCACAAGGTCCTGACCCGCGGCGAGGTGAACCGCACCAAGCATCGCGTCGGCAAGCAGAAGGGCGGCGGCACCGCTCGTCACGGCGCCCGTTCGGCGCCGCTGTTCGTGGGCGGCGCCAAGGCCATGGGCCCGGTTTCGCACTCCCACGAGTTCGACCTGCCCAAGAAGGTCAAGGCGCTGGGCCTCAAGCACGCCTTGTCGTCCAAGGCCAAGTCCGGCTCGATCGTCATCCTGGATGAGGCCAAGTCCAAGGACGTCAAGACCGGTGTCCTGGCCAAGCAATTCGGCAAGATGAAGCTGGGCCGCGCTTTGGTGATCGATGCGGAGTTCGACAAGAACTTCCAGATGTCGGCCCGCAACCTGTCGGATGTGTCGCTGCTGCCGATGGCCGGCATCAACGTCTATGACATCATGAAAAGCGACAAGCTGGTCCTGACCACTGCCGCCATCAAAGCGATCGAGGCGCGCCTCGGAAATGGGAGTGGGGCATGACCATCAATTACGATGTGATCCTTTCGCCGGTGATCACCGAAAAAGCCACCCGCATGACCGAGGCCAACCAGGTGGTGTTCCGCGTCACCCTGGACGCCACCAAGCCCGCCATCGCCAAGGCGGTCGCCGACCTGTTCAAGGTCAAGGTCAAGGCGGTCAACACCATCACAGTCAAGGGTAAGCGCAAGGCTGCCCGCGGCCGCATCTATACGCGCAGCGATTTCAAGAAAGCGATCGTGACCCTCGAAGAGGGCCACCAGATCGATATCACGACGGGTCTCTAAACCATGGCTCTGAAACACTTCAAACCCAGGACTCCCGGCACCCGCCAGTTGGTGCTGGTCGATCGTTCCGGCCTGCACAAGGGCGGCCCGGTCAAGTCGCTGACCGAAGGCAAGACCTCCAAGGGCGGCCGCAACAATACGGGCCGCATCGTGGTGCGTTACCAGGGCGGCGGTCACAAGCAGCGCTATCGCCTGATCGACTTCAAGCGCAACAAGTTCAACGAGCCCGCGACGGTCGAGCGGCTGGAATATGATCCCAACCGCACCGCCTTCATCGCGCTGGTGAAGTACCAGGACGGCACCCAGACTTATATCCTGGCGCCGCAGCGCCTGAATGTCGGCGACAGTGTCGTGTCGGGCGAAAAGGTCGACGTGAAGGTCGGCAACGCCATGCCGCTGGGCGCGATGCCGGTCGGCACCATCGTCCACAATATCGAAATGAAGCCGGGCAAGGGCGGCCAGGTGGCCCGTTCCGCCGGCGCCTATGCCCAGTATCTGGGCCGCGATGCCGGTTATGCGCTGATCCGCCTGAACTCGTCGGAAGTGCGCAAGATACCGCTGACCTGCATGGCCACGGTGGGCGCGGTGTCCAACCCCGACCACATGAACGAAGTGCTGGGCAAGGCCGGCCGCAATGTCTGGAAGGGTAAGCGCCCCCATGTCCGCGGCACCGCCATGAACCCGATCGACCATCCCCATGGCGGCGGCGAAGGCCGCACCAAGGGCGGCCGTCATCCGGTCACGCCCTGGGGCAAGGGCACCAAAGGCAACAAGACCCGCACCAACAAGCGCACCACCAAGTTCATCGTGCGCACCCGTAAAGGCAAGGCAAGCACATGACCCGCTCCGTCTGGAAAGGCCCGTTCGTCGACGGCTATATCCTGAAGAAGGCCGAAGCCGCCCGCGCGTCGGGCCGCAAGGATGTGATCAAGACCTGGTCGCGCCGTTCGACCATCCTGCCGCAGTTCGTGGGCGTCACCTTCGGCGTCTATAACGGCCATAAGCACATCCCCGTGCTGGTGACCGAGGACATGGTCGGCCACAAGCTGGGCGAGTTCTCGCCCACCCGCACCTTCCACGGCCATACCGGCGGCGGCGACAAGAAAGCGAAGAGGGCCTGATGGGCAAGGAATCCCGCGCGCGCATTCTGGCCGACCATCAGGCGATGGCCGTTGCCCGCAACATCCGCGTCTCGCCGCGCAAGCTCAACCTGGTGGCGCAGCAGATCCGCGGCAAGAAGGTCGACCGCGCCCTCAACGTGCTGACCTTCAGCCAGAAGCGCATTGCCGGCGTCGTCAAGAAGGCGCTGCAGTCGGCCATCGCCAATGCCGAGAACAACCATGATCTCGACGTCGACGACCTGGTGGTCAAGGAAGCCAGCGTCGGCAAGAACCTGGTGATGAAGCGCTTCCATGCCCGCGCCCGCGGCAATGCCGGCGGCATCGAGAAGTTCTTCAGCCAGCTGACGATCATCGTGGAAGAAAAGCGCGAAGTTGAGGCGCAAGCTGCGCCCAAACCCGCCAAGGACGAGGCCAAGGGCGAGAAGCATGCTGCCGCTCCCAAGGGCCGCGCCAAGAAGACATCGGGCCAGAGCAAATCGAAGGCGCCCGCGAAAAAGCCTGCGGCCAAGAAGGCCAAGCCCGCCGCAAAGAAGGAGACTGCGTAATGGGTCAGAAGGTCAATCCGACCGGGCTGCGCCTCGGCATCAACCGTACCTGGGACTCGCGCTGGTATGCGGGCAAGAAGGAATACGGCAAGCTGCTGCAGGAAGACATCAAGATCCGCGAATATCTCAGCGACAAGCTGAAGGCCGCGGGCGTGTCGCGCATCGTCATCGAACGCCCCCACAAGAAGTGCCGCGTCACCATCCACTCGGCCCGTCCGGGCGTGGTGATCGGCAAGAAGGGCGCCGACATCGAGAAGCTGAAGAGCGACGTCCAGAAGTTCACCGCCGACGAGGTGCACCTGAACATCGTGGAAATCAGGAAGCCGGAAATCGATGCCAAGCTGGTGGCCGAGAACATCGCCCAGCAGCTGGAGCGCCGCGTTGCCTTCCGCCGCGTGATGAAACGCTCGGTGCAGACCGCCATGCGCCTGGGCGCGCTGGGCATCCGCATCACCTGTTCGGGCCGGTTGGGCGGCGCAGAAATCGCCCGCGTGGAATGGTACCGCGAAGGCCGCGTGCCGCTCCACACCCTGCGCGCCGACATCGATTACGGAATCGCCACCGCCTTCACCACCTACGGCACCTGCGGCGTCAAGGTCTGGATCTTCAAGGGCGAGATCATGGAACATGATCCCTTCGCCACCGAGAAGCGCCAGGCCAGCGAAGCCGAAGGCAACCGCGGGCCCCGCGAGCGCGAACGCGCTCCCGCCGCTGCGGAGTAAAAGAGAACAACCATGCTGTCACCCAAGCGCACGAAATTCCGCAAGCAGTTCAAGGGCCGCATCCACGGCGCCGCCAAGGCCGGCACCAGCCTGGCCTTCGGCGCCTATGGCCTGAAGGCGCTGGAGCCGGAACGCCTGAACGCCCGCGAGATCGAGGCCTGCCGCCGCGCCATCACGCGCGAAATGAAGCGCGCCGGCCGCGTCTGGATCCGCGTCTTCCCGGACGTGCCGGTATCCAAGAAGCCGGCCGAAGTCCGCATGGGCTCGGGCAAGGGCGCCCCGGAATTCTGGGTCGCCAAGGTCAAGCCGGGCCGCATCCTGTTCGAGATCGACGGTGTCGATCTCAAGACCGCCAAGGAAGCCATGCGTCTGGGCCAGGCGAAACTGTCGATCGCCACCAAGTTCATCCAGCGTACCGGCCTGTAAGGAATAGAGAGATGGCCACGAAAGCAAAGAAAGCCGCCGCGCCGAAGAAGGCCAAGAAGACGACCGCCGCCAAGGCATCGTCCCGGGCCGAGGACTTCCGCGCCAAAAGCGGCGACGAGCTGAACACCCAGCTGTCGAACCTCAAGAAGGAGCAGTTCAACCTGCGCTTCCAGCGGGCCAACGGCCAGGTAGAGAATACCGGCCGCATCCGCAGCCTGCGCCGCGACATCGCGCGCATCCAGACCGTTTTGACCGAGCAGCACCGCGCTGCCCAGACGAAGGCTTAAAGACCATGCCGAAACGCATACTCCAGGGCACCGTCGTCTCCGACAAGAACACCAAGACCGTGGTGGTGAAGGTGGAACGCCGCTTCATCCATCCGGTGATGGGCAAGACCGTGCGCCGCTCGAAAAAGTATCACGCCCATGACGAGAAGGGCGAGTTCAAGATCGGCGACGTGGTTCGCATTCAGGAATGCCGGCCGCTTTCCAAGCTCAAGACCTGGGAAGTGCTGGAGCGCGTGGGCAAGTAGGCCCGGCGCTATTGAGGAGTTGAAGTCATGATTCAGATGTCCACCGAACTCGACGTCGCCGACAATTCCGGCGCCAAGAGCGTGATGTGCATCAAGGTGCTGGGCGGTTCGCATCGCCGCTACGCCGATGTCGGCGACATCATTGTCGTCAGCGTCAAGGAAGCCATTCCGCGTGGCCGCGTGAAGAAGGGCGAAGTGCTGAAGGCCGTTGTCGTGCGCACCGCCAAGGGCGTGCGCCGCAACGACGGCAGCCTGATCCGCTTTGACGGCAATGCCGCGGTGCTGGTCAATGCCCAGGGCGAGCCCATCGGCACCCGTATCTTCGGGCCGGTCACCCGCGAACTGCGCAACAAAGGTCAGATGAAGATCATCTCGCTCGCCCCGGAGGTGCTGTGATGAGCAATATCAAGAAGGGTGACAGCGTCGTGGTCCTGTCGGGCAGCGACAGGGGCAAGAAGGGCTCGGTCATCAAGGTGTTCCCCAAGGAAAGCCGCGCTTTGGTCCAGGGCGTCAATGTGGTCAAGCGCCATCAGCGCCAGACCCAGACGCAAGCCGCCGGGATCGTGACCAAGGAGTCGCCGATCCATCTGTCGAATATCGCGCATGTCGATCCCAAGTCGGGCAAGGCGACGCGCATTGGTTTCAAGACGCTGGGCGACGGCCGCCGGGTCCGCTTTGCCAAGAAGTCCGGAGAAGTGATCGATGTCTGACGCTGGCACGAGCAAGAACCCCAAGGAAGCCCAGAAGGCCCAGGCCAAGGCGGACAAGGCCGACAAGGCGTCGAAGCGCCGCGAGGTCAATGCCGGCACGCAGGTGGCGGTGGGCGAACATGCGCGCGAGGCCGGTTATGTGCCGCGCTTCAAGAAGCGCTACAACGACGTCATCAAGGCCGAGCTGATGAAGAAGTTCGGCTATACCAACGTCATGCAGGTTCCCAGGCTGAACAAGGTCGTGCTGAACATCGGCGCGGGCGAGGCGGCTGCCGACGGCAAGAAGATCACCCAGGCGGTCAACGACCTGACCGCCATCGCCGGCCAGAAGGCGATCCAGACCCGCTCCAAGAAGGCCATCGCCCAGTTCAAGATCCGCGAAGGCCTGCCGATCGGCGCCAAGGTGACGCTGCGCGGCGACGTGATGTACGAATTCGTCGATCGGCTGATCACCACGGCGCTGCCGCGCGTGCGCGACTTTCGGGGCGTCAATCCCAAATCGTTCGACGGCCGCGGCAACTATGCGATGGGCATGAAGGAACACGTCGTGTTCCTGGAAATCGACTACGACAAGACGGAATCTGTTTGGGGCATGGACATCGTGTTCAACACCTCCGCGAAGACCGACGAAGAGGCCAAGGCGCTTCTCGAAGGCTTCCAGTTCCCCTTCACGACGAATTGAGGCGCTAGATGGCGAAGACTTCCCAGATCAACCGCAACAAGAAACGCGAAAAGCTGGTGGCCCAGTATGCCGTCAAGCGCGCCGAACTGAAGAAAGTCGCCGAGGACATGAAGGTCCCCGCCGAAGATCGCTTCGCGGCCCGCCTCAAGCTGGCCAAGCTGCCGCGCAACTCGTCGAAGGTGCGTATCCATCACCGCTGCGAGCTGTCGGGCCGCTCCAAGGGCTATTACCGCAAGGTGAAGATGTCGCGTATCGCGCTGCGTTCGCTTTCGAATTTCGGCCAGATTCCCGGCATGACCAAGGCGAGCTGGTAAGGAGACACCATGATTACCGATCCCATTGGCGATCTTCTGACTCGCATCCGTAACGGCCAGCTGCGCCGCACGGCCAAGATCAAGTCCCCCAACTCGCGCCTGCGCGTGCGTCTGCTCGACGTGCTGCAGGAAGAAGGCTACATCCGCGGCTATGCCGAGGTGGAGAGCAAGGGCCACAAGGAACTTGAAATCGAACTGAAGTATCACGACGGCGAGCCGGTGATCCGCGAACTCAAGCGCGTCTCCACGCCCGGCCGCCGCGTCTATTCCTCGGTCAGCGAGCTCAAGCCGCATCGTCAGGGTCTGGGTGTGTCCATCCTCTCCACGCCCCAGGGCGTGATGACGGACACCGCCGCCCGCGAGAAGAATGTTGGCGGCGAAGTTCTCTGCCAGGTGTTTTAAGGAACCGACCCATGTCTCGTATTGGCAAGAATCCCGTCGCGCTTCCCAAGGGCGTCACCGCCTCCGTCGAAGGCCAGACCGTCAAGGTCAAGGGCCCGAAGGGCGAACTCAGCGTCAAGCTGGTGTCGGAAGTCTCCGCTTCCATCGGCGATGACGGCCTCACCGTGAGCCCGCGCAAGGACATGGAAAAGGCCGCCCAGATGTGGGGCCTGTCGCGTACCCTGGTGAACAATCTGGTGACAGGCGTCACCACCGGATTCACCCAGAAGCTGGAAATCCAGGGCGTCGGCTATCGCGCCGCGGTGCAGGGCAAGGTTCTGAATCTGCAGCTGGGCTTCAGCCATGATGTGCCCTATGCGATTCCGGCCGGCATCACCATCGTCACCGAAAAGCCGACCATGATCTCGGTGTCGGGCATCGACAAGCAGTTGGTCGGCCAGGTCGCCGCCGAGATCCGTTCCTGGCGTCCGCCGGAGCCCTATAAGGGCAAGGGCGTGCGCTATGAGGGCGAGTATGTCCGCCGCAAGGAAGGCAAGAAGAAGTAAGATGACCAACCCGCTGTTCAAAAAGCGCCAGTCGCGCACCCGCCACCGCCTCGCCACCCACGGCACGCGCCCGCGCCTGTCGATCTTCCGCTCGGGCAGGCATATCTATGCCCAGGTGATCGACGACGCCCAGGCCGTCACCGTGGCGTCCGCCTCGACCAACGAGAAGGACCACAAGAGCAAGGGCTACAATGTCGAAGCCGCTTCGACCGTCGGCAAGCAGATCGCGGAACGCGCGATTGCCAAGGGCGTCAAGCAGGTCATGTTCGACCGTGGCGGCTACATCTATCATGGGCGCGTCAAGGCGCTCGCAGACGCGGCCCGCGCAGGCGGCCTTGAGTTCTAAAGGGTCCGTAGCGACAGCGTACGGACAAGTCGGCAACGCCGGCAGGTGAAGTGAAGGAAAGAATATATGGCACGCGAAGGACAGCGGGACTCTAAGGACGGACGTGGCCGCGGCGGGCGTGATCGCGACCGCGAAAAGGACTCCGACCTGATCGACAAGCTGGTGCACATCAACCGTGTCGCCAAGGTCGTCAAGGGTGGCCGCCGTTTCGGCTTCGCCGCCCTGGTTGTGGTGGGCGACGGCAATGGCCGGGTCGGCTTCGGCCATGGCAAGGCGCGCGAAGTGCCGGAAGCCATCCGCAAGGCCACTGACGACGCCAAGAAGTCGATGGTGCGCGTGCCGCTCAAGGATGGCCGCACCCTGCATCACGAAGTGCGCGGCCATCACGGCGCCGGCAAGGTGCTGGTGCGTCCGGCTCCGGCCGGTACCGGCATCATCGCCGGCGGCCCGATGCGCGCCGTGTTCGAGGCGCTGGGCGTGGGCGATGTGGTGTCCAAGTCGCTGGGCACCTCCAATCCCTACAACATGGTGCGCGCCACGTTCGACGCGCTCAAGAACCAGCAGAGTCCCCGCATGGTCGCGGCCCGTCGCGGCCGCAGCGTCGCCGAGATCCTGGCCCGCCGCGAAGATGCGCCGGCCGTCGAAGCGTCGGCTTAAGAGAAGTTAGAGAGAAAAGTCATGGCCGTGAAGAAAGCAGCTGCAGGCAAGACGGTGACGGTGCGCCAGATCCGCAGCGCCAACCGCAAGCCCGAGATCCAGGCCGCGACCCTGCGCGGGCTGGGCCTGGGCAAGATCCGGCGCGAGCGCACGCTGGAAGACACCCCCTCGGTGCGCGGCATGATCAACGCCGTCAAGCACCTGGTCGAGATCGTCGAAGAAGGCAAGTGACATGAAGCTGAACCAGATTGCCAACAATCCCGGCGCCCACAAGCACAAGCACAAGGTCGGCCGCGGCTCGTCCTCGGGCCTGGGCAAGACCAGCGGGCGCGGCGTCAAGGGCGCCAAGGCCCGTACCGGCAACGGTATCTACGGCTTTGAAGGCGGCCAGATGCCGCTGCACATGCGCATGCCCAAGCGCGGCTTCCGCAACATCTTCGGCACCGATTTCGCGGAAGTGAATATCGGCCGCCTGCAGAAGGCCATCGACAACAAGAAACTCGACATCAAGGCCAAGATCACCGAGGAGGCGCTGCGCAAGGCGGGCCTCGTCCACAAGAGCCGCGACGGCGTCCGCCTGCTGGGCAAGGGCGCCATCACCGCCAAGCTCGACATCGAAGTGGCGGGCGTCAGCGCCGGCGCCAAGGAAGCGGTCGAGAAGGCCGGCGGCAGCGTCACCACGACCTATACCAAGAAGGTCTATGCCAACAAGAAGGGCGAGCCGGGCAAGCGCCAGACGCGCCGCGCGGAATCGGCCAAGACGCGCGAAGCGCGCAAGGCATAAAAAGGGGCAGGCCCCGCTCGCAAGGGCGGGGATCGACCCCATATATGGCCGGGACCCCCAACGGGGATAACGGTCGGCCGGTACCTGTCGCCGGCGTGTATTTCGGGAGCATTTATGGCGTCCGCAGCCGAACAACTGGCAGCCAATTTCAACTTCGGCTCCATCTCCAAGGCCAAGGAGCTGCGCAGCCGCATCTGGTTCACCCTGGGTGCGCTGATCGTGGCGCGCATCGGCACCTATATCCCCATGCCGGGCATCGACCCGGCGGCGCTGGCGGTGCAGATCCAGCAGCAGGGCGGCGGGCTGCTCGACGTTTTCAACACCCTGGCCGGCGGCGCCGTCAACCGCATGGCGATCTTCGCCCTGGGCATCATGCCCTATATCTCCGCCTCCATCATCATGCAGCTGATGACGACGGTGTTTCCGGAACTGGAAGCGCTGAAGAAGGAAGGCGCGGCGGGCCAGAAGGTCATCAACCAGTATACCCGCTACTTCACCGTCGCGCTGGCGATGATCCAGGCCTGGGGCATCGCGCTGGGGCTGGAGCATTTCGGCGGCGCCGCCCATATCGTGATCCATCCCGGCATGTTCTTCCGCATCGGCGCCGTGATCACCTTGACCGGCGGCACCATGCTGTTGATGTGGATCGGCGAGCAGATCACCTCGCGCGGCGTCGGCAACGGCATTTCGCTGATCATCTTTGCCGGCATCGTGGCGCGTTTCCCCCAGCTCATCGGCCAGACCATGGAACAGGCGCGCACCGGCGCCGTCAGCCCGCTGCTGGTGATTTTCTTCCTGGTCTTCATGGTGGCGCTGGTCGGCTTCATCGTCTTCATGGAGCGCGCCCAGCGGCGCCTGTTCGTCACCTATCCCAAGCGACAGGTGGGCAACAAGGTCTATGGCGGCGACTCGTCCCATCTGCCGCTGAAGCTGAATGTTTCGGGCGTGATTCCGCCCATCTTCGCCTCTTCCATCCTGCTGCTCCCCACCACGGTTGCCAGCTTCAATGCGGCGAGCCTGCCGGGCTGGCTGCAGACCATCGTCACCTATGTCAGCCGTGGCCAGCCGCTCTACATGGTGCTGTATGCCGCGCTGATCCTGTTCTTCGCCTTCTTCTACACCTCCATCGTCTTCAATCCGGAAGAGACGGCGGACAATCTCAAAAAGTATGGCGGCGTCTTTCCCGGCATCCGGCCCGGCAAGAAGAGCGCCCAGTTCATCGACTATACGCTGACCCGCATCACCGTGATCGGCGCGTTGTACCTGACCTTCGTCTGCCTGATCCCCGAATTCATGTTCTACAAATACAATCTCAGCTTCTCGCTGGGCGGCACATCGATCCTGATCGTGGTCAGCGTGACCATGGATACGGTGGCGCAGATTCAAAGCCATCTGGTGGCCCAGCAATATGAAGGCCTGCTGAAGAAATCCAAGCTGCGTGGAGCGCGCCGGTGAACCTGGTTCTGTTCGGGCCGCCGGGGGCGGGCAAGGGCACGCAGTCCAAAATCCTCACAGCCCGCCGCGGCCTGCCGCAGCTGTCCACCGGCGACATGCTGCGCGCCGCCATCGAGGCCGGTACGCCGGTCGGCCTGGCCTGCAAGGCGCTGATGGCCAAGGGCGAGCTGGTGCCGGACCAAACCGTCATCCGCATTATCGCCGAGCGTTACGACCAGCCCGACTGCGCCGGGGGGGCGGTGTTCGACGGCTTTCCCCGCACCGTGGCCCAGGCTGAGGCGCTGGACGGGATGCTGGCGGAGCGGGGGCGTCATATCGACCTGGTGCTGGAACTCAAGGTGGACGATTCGGTGCTGCTCCGCCGGGTTGAAGCCCGCATCAAGGCCGGCGGCGTCATGCGCTCGGATGATACCCCGGAAACCCTGGCCCACCGGCTGGGGGTCTATTACAAGAACACCGCCCCGCTGATCGATTACTATCGCCGGCAGGGCAAACTGAAGAGCGTGGACGGCATGGCCGCGGTCGAGGATGTCACGGCGGAAATCTCCTTGATTTTGGATGGGTTAGCCGCCGTCTGACCGCTGCGACAATAAATCCCGGCCAGCAGTTGACGGGAGGGGGTCCATTCCTATAATCCGCGCCCTCGCGACAGTTTTTCCTGTCATTTCCGGGTTTTCGGGGCTTTTTGCGCAAAGCTTGGGCCCTGATGTGACCGGGTTTCTGACGAACCAGTTTTAACGAACGACCTCAACGGCTTAACAGGCCTCGGAGAATCCACCAGTGGCACGTATCGCCGGCGTCAATATCCCGACCCAGAAGCGAGTCGAAATCGGCCTTCGCTATATTCACGGAATCGGGCCGCAGATCGCCCACAAGATCGTCTCCCAGCTGGGGATCGATCCGGCCCGCCGGGTCAGCGACTTGACCGAATCCGAGATCATCCAGATCCGCGAACTGATCGACCGCGACTATATGGTCGAAGGCGACCTGCGCCGCGACGTCGCCATGAACATCAAGCGTCTGATGGACCTGGGCTGCTATCGCGGCCTGCGCCATCGCAAGAGCCTGCCGGTGCGCGGCCAGCGTACCCACACCAACGCCCGTACCCGCAAAGGCCCTGCCAAAGCGATCGCCGGCAAGAAGAAAGTCACCAAGTAAGCCATGGCCGAAGCAGCTACCAAGGGCAAGGCGCCCCGCGCCCGCAAGAAAGAAAAGAAGAACATTGTCGTCGGCGTGGCGCATGTCGCCGCCACCTTCAACAATACCATCGTCACCATCACCGATGTGCAGGGCAACGCCATTGCCTGGTCGTCGGCGGGGATGATGGGCTTCAAGGGTTCACGCAAGTCGACGCCCTATGCGGCGCAGATGGCCGCCGAAGACGCCGGCAAGAAGGCGGTCGAACACGGCATGCGCACCCTGGAAGTGGAAGTTTCCGGCCCCGGTTCGGGCCGCGAGTCCGCGCTGCGCGCGCTGCAGGCCATCGGCCTGGTCGTCACCTCGATCCGCGACGTGACCCCCATTCCGCACAATGGCTGCCGCCCGCCCAAGCGCCGCCGCGTTTAACAGGAGCATTGGCGAGGTTCGTAGCAACAGCCTGCGAACGAGCGACCAGAGTAAAGATTTTCGGACGTACCCACTAACCCCGTCGCACGCATGGGCCTGGTCCGACAGGCTCGGGAAACGATGAGGAAAACATGTTTCAGAAAAACTGGCAGGAACTGATCAAGCCCGGCAAGCTCAAGACCGAATCCGGTCATGACGCCGGCAAGACCGCGACCATCACCGCCGAACCGCTGGAACGCGGCTTCGGCCTGACCCTGGGCAATTCGCTGCGCCGCGTGCTGCTGTCCTCGCTGCAGGGCGCCGCCGTCACCGCCATCTCGATCGAAGGCGTGCTGCACGAATTCTCGTCCATCCAGGGCGTGCGCGAAGACGTCACCGACATCGTGCTGAATGTGAAGCTGATCGCGCTGCGCATGCATGCCGAAGGCCCCAAGCGCGTCAGCCTGCGCAAGCAGGGTCCGGGCGAGGTCAAGGCCGGCGACATCCAGGTCACGGGCGACATCGAAGTGCTGAATCCCGAACTGGTGATCTGCACCCTGGACGAGAAGGTCGACTTCCGCATGGAGCTGACCATCGCCACCGGCAAGGGTTATGTCCCCGCCGACCGCAACCGCCCCGAAGACGCCCCCATCGGCCTGATCCCGGTGGATTCGCTGTTCTCCCCGGTCAAGAAGGTCTCCTACAAGGTCGAGAATACCCGCGAGGGCCAGATCCTCGACTATGACAAGCTGACCCTGACTGTGGAAACCAACGGCGCCGTCACCCCGGACAATGCGGTGGCCTATGCCGCCCGCATCCTGCAGGACCAGCTTCAGGTCTTCATCAACTTCGAGGAGCCGCGCGAGCGCGCTACCGAGGAAGCCAAGCCCGACCTGGCCTTCAATCCGGTGCTCTTGAAGAAGGTGGACGAGCTGGAACTGTCGGTGCGTTCGGCCAACTGCCTGAAGAACGACAACATCGTCTATATCGGCGACCTGATCCAGAAAACCGAGGCGGAGATGCTGCGGACCCCGAACTTCGGCCGCAAGTCGCTGAACGAGATCAAGGCTGTCCTGGCCGAGATGGGCCTGCATCTGGGCATGGAAGTGCCGGGCTGGCCGCCGGAGAATATCGAAGACCTCGCCAAGCGTTACGAAGACCAATACTGAAGAAGTTAGATGGCCGGCTCGCGCTTGCTGCGCGCGCTGGCCGGCCATGGAGAAGTTCTAATGCGTCACGGTAATCAAGGCCGCAAGTTCAACCGCACCGCTTCGCACCGCAAGGCGATGTGGGGCAACATGACCGCCGCGCTGATCAAGCATGAGCAGATCACCACCACGCTGCCGAAGGCCAAGGATCTTCGCCCGGTGATCGAGAAGCTGGTGACGCTGTCGCGCCGCGGCGCCAAGGACCTGCATGCCCGCCGCCAGGCCCTGGCCCAGATCAAGGACGCCGACCAGGTGACCAAGCTGTTCGACGTGATCGGCCCGCGCTATATGGGCCGTCCCGGCGGCTATACCCGCGTGCTCAAGGCCGGGTTCCGCCATGGCGACAATGCCCCGATGGCGATCATCGAGTTCATCGACCGCGATGAAAGCGCCAAGGGGCTGGATTCCGGTCCGGTGGATGTGGATGCCGACGCCGAGGCCTGATTTTGGCCTTACTTAAGAATAGATTCGGGGCGGCAGCGATGCCGCCCTTTTTCTTTTGGAAGTCACGTGGACCTGCAGCAACAGATAAAAAGGCTGGGAGCGATGAAAAGTATTTCGATTGCGGTTGGCGCCGTGGCGCTGCTGACTGTTGCCGTTTATGCCGTGCCGGCGCTTACGGCTGACACGGGGGCCGCCGACCAGCCCGCCGCGCCGCCGCTGCGCCTGGCGCCGCCCAAGGCGCTGCCCAGCGCGCCCCAGTCCATGAGCCAGGTGCAGCTCACCTTCGCGCCGGTGGTCAAGCGCGTCGCCCCCGCCGTGGTCAATGTCTATTCCAAGTCGGTGGTGCAGGCCCAGGTCAATCCCTTCTTCAGTGATCCCATGTTCGCCCAGCTGTTCGGCACGCCCGAGCTGCGCCAGCGCGTGCAGCAGAGCCTGGGCTCGGGCGTCATCGTGCGCGCCGACGGGCTGGTGCTGACCAACAATCATGTGGTGGAAGGCGGTACCGAGATCACCGTGGCGCTGTCGGACAAGCGCGAATTCAAGGCCAAGGTGCTGTTGGCCGACAGCCGCACCGACCTGGCGGTGCTGAAGATCGACACCCATGGCGAGCGCCTGCCGGTGGTGCCCTTCGCCGATTCCGATACCGTCCAGGTGGGTGATCTGGTGCTGGCGATCGGCGATCCCTTCAATGTCGGCCAGACCGTGACGATGGGCATCGTTTCGGCCCTGGCGCGGTCCCAGGCGGCGACCGGCGACAGCCAGATCTTCATCCAGACCGACGCGGCGATCAATCCGGGCAATTCCGGCGGCGCCCTGGTCACCACCGACGGGCGGCTGGCGGGCATCAACACCGCCATCTATTCGCGCAGCGGCGGCAATATCGGCATCGGTTTCGCCATCCCCGCCAACCTGGCGCGCCGGGTGGTGGAAAGCGTCGAAGGCGGGCTGAAGAACGGCACCGCCGCCAGCGTTCAGCTGGCCTGGGTGGGGGCCAGCGGCCAGCCCGTCACCAGCGACATCGCCGCCAGCCTGGGGCTGGCCAAGCCCGGCGGCGTGCTGATCAAGGAGGTTTATCCGGGTGGCCCGCTGTCGAAAGCGGGGGTGAAATCGGGTGAAGTGGTGCAGAGCGTGGACGGCGCCGCCGTCGACGACATGCAATCGCTCAACTACCGCACCGCCACCCATCGCCCCGGCGACACGGTGCGCATGCATGTGGCAAGCGGCAAGACGGCGCGCGACGTCACCGTGACCCTGGCGCTGCCGCCGGATTCGCCGCCGCGCGAGGCCCAGACGGTGGCCGGGCGCAATCCGCTCGCCGGCGCGCGGGTGGAGAATGTCTCCCCCGCCGCGGCGATCGAACTTCAGATGGATGTGATGGCACATGGCGTCGCCATCGTCTCGGTCGGCGGTGCCGGCTATGCCGCCAATTACGGCTTTCAGCCCGGCGATATCATCCGCAGCGTCAATGGCGCGAATATCAGCCGCGTTGGTGACCTGGTGCGGGCGCTGAACGGGGCCAATCGCTGGGATATGGTGATTGAGCGTGGTGGGCGCAGACTCTCGCTTTCTGTGGCAGGGTAGCTTCCGGCCTGCCCCCCTCGCGCTATGCGCTCGAAGGGGCGCCAGCTTTTCTAATTCGCGTCCGCACGCTGTCGCTACGGACCGTAAGAAAAGCTAGGCGAGCGCGGCGGCCGCCGCCTGTCATTGTCCGTGGCTGGCTAATCATCACATTTGTCGGGCATTCACGGCCACGGCGGAAAGGGTCCGGTACAGCCGCATGTGCGCGCCTTCTGAATAAGTGTTTCACGGGAACCACCCGCGGGGCATTTTCTTTTGCTATAACCGGTCGATGAGCGACCTTTTTGAAGCCGGGGCGCAGGACGCCCCGCGCCCGCTTGCCGACCGCCTCAGGCCCACCGCCCTGGCCGAAGTGGTGGGGCAGGAGCACCTGCTGGGACCTGAAGGTCCGCTGGGCCGCATGGTCGCCAATGGGCGGCCGACCTCGATCATTCTGTGGGGACCGCCCGGCACCGGCAAGACCACCATCGCCCGGCTGCTCTCCACCGCCTTCAACCTGCATTTCGAGCAGCTCTCGGCGGTGTTCTCCGGCGTCGCCGACCTGAAAAAGACCTTCGAGGCCGCGCGCCAGCGCCGCAAGATGGGGCAGGGGACTCTGCTGTTCATCGACGAGATCCACCGCTTCAACCGCAGCCAGCAGGACAGTTTCCTGCCCGTGGTCGAAGATGGCACCGTGGTTCTGGTGGGCGCCACCACCGAAAACCCGTCCTTCGAGCTGAACGGCGCGCTGCTCTCCCGCGCCCAGGTGCTGGTGCTGCGGCGGCTGGACGATGCCGCGCTGGAGGAACTGCTGCAGCGCGCCGAAGCGCATTTCGGCGAGCCGCTCAAGCTGACCGATGACGCCCGCGCCTCGCTGCGCGCCATGGCCGATGGCGATGGCCGCTATCTGCTCAATCTGGCGGAAGAGCTTTCCAGCGTGAAGACGGCCAAGGCGTTGGACACCGCCGCGCTGGTCAAGGCGGTGCAGCGGCGCATGCCGCTCTACGACAAGAGCCGCGAAGAACATTACAACATCATCTCCGCCTTGCATAAGTCGATCCGCGGCTCCGATCCCGATGCGGCGCTCTACTGGCTGGCGCGCATGCTGGCGGGCGGCGAACAGCCGCTTTTCATCGCCCGCCGCCTGGTGCGCGCGGCGGTGGAGGATATCGGCCTGGCCGACCCCGAAGCGGTGCATCAGGCGCTGGCCGCCAGGGATGTGTTCGATTTCCTGGGCTCGCCGGAAGGCGAGATCGCGCTGGCGCAATGCGTCCTCTATCTCGCCAGCGCCCCCAAATCCAACGCGGTATACAAGGCGCTGGGCGCCGCCAAGCGCGCGGCGCAGGAGCATGGCTCGCTGATGCCCCCCGCTCATATCCTCAACGCCCCGACCAAGCTGATGAAGACTCTCGGTTACGGCGCCGGCTACCAGTATGACCATGACGCCGAGGACGGCTTTTCCGGCCAGAATTATTTTCCCGATGACATGGCGCGGCAGGCTTTCTATGCCCCCCGGGATACCGGCTTCGAGCGCGAGATTGCCAAGCGGCTGGATTATTGGTCAAAGCTTCGGGCGAAACGCGGCGGGGAGGAATAGATGGGCATCGTATTGGCCGTGGGGCTGGGCGGCGGGCTGGGCGCCTTGGCGCGCTATTATCTCGCGGCCCTGATACAGCCGGCAGGCAGCGCCTTCAACTGGGGCATCCTCGCGGTCAATATCAGCGGCGGGCTCTTGATGGGATTGATCGTGGAAGCCTCGGCCCTGAAGCTGAATCTGACGCCCGAACTGCGGGCCTTCCTGACGGTGGGCGTGCTGGGCGGCTACACCACCTTCTCCACTTTCTCGCTGGACAGCGCGCTCTTGCTGCAGAAGGGCGAATATGCCCTGGCGGCGGGCTACATCATCGCCTCGGTGGTGCTGTCCATCGCGGCGCTGTTTGCCGGGCTGTGGATCGTGCGCGCCGTCTATGGTTGAGAGCGTCTCCATCGCCGCCGACGATGACGGCATCCGGCTGGACCGCTGGTTCAAGCGGCATTATCCGCAGCTGAGCCATATTCTGCTGCAGAAGCTGCTGCGCAAGGGAGAAGTGCGGCTGGACGGCAAGCGCGCCGACGCCGGCACCCGCGTGTTGGCGGGCCAGGCGATGCGCCTGCCGCCGCAGGTGGTTCACGCCAAGGCCCCCGAACGGCCAAAGGCGGAAGTCCCCGCGCCGCATCCGCTGGCGACCAAAGACATGGGATCGCTGGCCGACCGCATTCTCTATATGGACAAGCAGGTCATCGTCATCGACAAGCCGCCGGGGCTGGCGACCCAGGGCGGCAGCGGACTGACAAAGCATGTCGATGGCATGCTGGACAGCCTGCAATATGAAAAGCCCGACCGCCCCCGCCTGGTGCATCGGCTGGACCGCGACACGTCGGGCGTCTTGCTGATCGCGCGCACCGCGACGGCGGCTTCTGGCCTGTCGGCCTCGCTGGCGCTGCGTGACACTTCGAAAGTCTATTGGGCGCTGACCCGCGGCGTCCCCAAACAGAAGCATGGCGTGGTCAAGGCGGCGCTGGTCAAGGAGGGCGGCCACGGCCCGCATGGCCGCGACGAGCGCATGACCGTCAGCGACCATGACGACGCCAAGGAGGCGCTGACCGAATATGCCGTGATGGCGAGCGCCGGCACCGAATTCGCCTGGGTGGCGGCGCGTCCCATCACCGGGCGCACCCACCAGATCCGCGTCCATCTCGCCAGCCTGGGCACGCCCATTGTGGGCGACTTCAAGTATGGCGGCACGAACAGCAGGGGCCGGGGCGAGATCGCCGACAAGCTGCATCTCCACGCCCGCAGCATCGATATCGGCCGCCCTGATGGCGGGCGGCTGCAGGCCACCGCGTCCCTGCCGCCGCACATGGTCAAGAGTTGGAAAATGCTGGGCTTTGATCCCGAGGACCGCTCCAATCCCTTTCCGGCAAAAAAACATGAATTGAAAAGGAAAGCGCCTGTCCGCAGCGATGCGCCCCGGCCGAAAAAGCCCGCCGCCCAGCAGCACAAGAAGAAGTCCACCAGCACCGGGCGCAAAAGAAAACCCAGGAAATGAAGCGCTTCTACAAGGACGTTGCCATCGCCCCCGCCGACGGCGGCTATGCGGTGCTGCTGGACGGCAAGCCGGTCAAGACCCCCGGGCGCAACGATCTTCGCCTGCCCACCGAACATCTGGCCCAGGCGGTGGCGGCGGAATGGCGCGGGCAGGGCGACACCATCCAGGCTCCGTCGATGCCGCTGCTGCGCCTGTCCAACACCGTGATTGACGGCGTCGCGTCCAACCGCACCCGGGTGATCGACGCCATCCTGCGCTTTGGCGAGAATGACCTGATCTGCTATCGCGCCCATCAGCCGCCGGACCTGCATGCCCGCCAGCGCGAGGGCTGGGACCCCATGCTGGACTGGGCGCGCCAGCGGCTGGGCGCGGGCCTGCGCGTTGCCGACGGCCTGGGCCATGTCGAGCAGCCGCCCGACGCGCTGGCGGCGCTGCGCGAGGCGATGCACTTCTATGACGCTTTCACGCTTGGCGGGCTGCATGTCATCGCCTCCATCACCGGCAGCCTGGTATTGGCGCTGGCGGTGGTGGAAGGCGCGGCCAGCGGCGCGCGCGCCTTCGAACTGTCGCGCATCGACGAAACCTACCAGGCGGAAAAATGGGGCGAGGACGCCGAGGCCGCAAAACGCGCCGCCCTGCTGGCGCAGGAAATGGACAAGGCGGCCCAACTGATCGGTGCGGTGCGTGCTACGGCGTAAGGCGCCGCTTCGGCCTCGCAACACGTTGGACAACCGGCTCTGGGCGCGGCTGCGGGCGCTGGAAGGATATCGCTTCCGCCGCAAATGCCCATTCAAGACTTTCACCCTCGACTTTGTGGAGCATGACCACCGGCTTGTGATCGCATTGCTGGAAGGTGCGCCCGGAAAACCACAGCCTGTCCACATCGTGCGCGACCGCCTGCTCAGCGAGCAAGGCTATGTCATTCTGCGGCTTTGGCGCGCCGAGGTCGAGCGTGATCTTGGCTCCGCTATCCACCGCATCCGCCAGCTGCTGGGCGAGCTGGCGGCACCCGACTCGGTGTAAAGTTTTTCGATGGTCGCGCGGCCGGACGCCCTTCGGGCTGGCCGTCGCTCGGCCCGTCTCAAGGGGGCAGACATGGCTGAAGCATCCGGTCCGCAATGGTGCGCGCGTTTTGCGCCCAGCAAGTCGCTGGACGACCTGGTGCCGGAGTTCGGCGATCGGGTGCGCGCCTTCCTCTCCCAGCTGTCCCATGCCGGGGCCTCGGTCTCCATTGCCGATACGTACCGGCCGCCCCAGCGCGCCTATCTGATGCACTGGTGCTGCATGGTGGGCGGCAGCGGCCAGGACCCGCACGCCATTCCGCCGCTCGGCGGCGTGAATATCGACTGGACCTGTGGCGGCTCCATCGCCAATGCGCGCAGCGCCGCCAAGGCGATGATGGCGGGTTACCAGATCCAGTTCCCCGCCGCGCTGGAGAGCCGCCATACCCAGCGCCGCGCCATCGACATGACCATCGGCTGGAACGGAACCCTCAATATCCGCGACTTTAACGGCAACAGCCATGCCATCGCGTCGGGCCCGCGCAACGGCTCCAATCCGCAACTGATCCAGGTCGGCGCAACCTTTGGCGTAATCAAACTGGTCAGCGATCCGCCTCATTGGAGCGATGATGGGAGATAGCGGCCGTCTTCTTAGCAAATGCTGCTTTGGCCGACTCAGACATTTTTGCCCTTACAGCCGGCGTCAAGGCGGCCAGAACGGCTTTACGATTTGCTTCCCGCGCTTCAGGTGTGCTTTTGATCGCCTTCATCTTCTCGCGATATTCTGGAGAATGAATTCGCCCCTTCCTTTGTTTTGACCATAGAGCGCGCGTTTTTTCGCTCGGCTTATGACCAGAAAGCGATTGCGAAATCTTTTCTCGTGCTTCCGGCGTATGTTTTCTACTAGCGCTTGCCTTGGCGATTTTGGCGCGTGTCTCCGGAGAGTGGACTTGCTTACCGCGAGCTTCCATCATCCGCTTTCGCTTTTCGGGATCTTGCCACGCCAATTTTGTTTTTAATGCCGCTTGCGTTTTGGCGTCTTCGCCGCGGAACCTCCGCTTCTGCGAGGCGATCAGTTTTTGTCTGATTTCGAGTGACGGATTAGAAAACCCTTCTCCGCCGTCAGTTAAGTTAAAGAGTGGACCTCCCGTATGCTTCCGACCCATTGCAGCAATCAGGGCTATTTCCGTCTGCAGTGCCTCGTATTCGGATAGCGCTTCGCGGACTTTAACTCTCGGGATTGCCAAGCCAAGTTTTCGAGATTTTTTTATAACTCCCATGATCCATTTGTTTGGATGTCTGTTGATGGCGGCTTCGTGTTGGAGCCATCTCTCTCCCTTACCCTTGCCGACATAAAACGGCTGTCCGTTCCAAGGGCGAAACAGAACATAGACATAATAGATCGGGGCTGGGTCCAATATGTGCGTTGGCTTTTCCATGTCGCGAGTATACCTCGATCGAACTGCATGAGAAAGGTTTTGGACTAGACGTCTTCAATCACCGGCCTTGCCGCCAGCCGCGCCACCTTGCGCGCGGTATGCTCGATATGGGTCAGCCGCCGGTCCAGCACCTCCATCGCCTGGCTGTGTCCCCATTCCGCCATGCCCCGGCGCGGCGGCATGGCGGCGGCTTCGCCATCGCCCGCCGCGTCGGGCTGGAGCAGGGCGACAACCCGCGCGCGCGTCTGGGCGATGGCGGCATCTGCGCCGTCCGGGTCCAGTTCCCCGGCCCTCAGCTTCACCAGCACCGGCATGGAGGTGAGGTCCGATGCCAAAAGATAGTTGGCGCCCAGCAATTCGCCCAGCGAGGCCAGGGTGCGGCGGCTGGTGTTGGGCTCGTCCGCCAGGCGGCGGATGGCGCCGGACAGCTGCGCCACCGCGTCCAGCGCCTGCTTGCGCGCCAGGCGGTATTTCTGGGTGATATCGGCGCGCTGCAGCGCGGCTTCGGCAAAGGCCGCGTCGGCGGCCAAAAGGCCGCGCACCGTGCGGGCCAGGTCGTTGCGCTCCCAGGTGGGCAGCAGATAGGCGAAGGCCCAGCTCAGCCCGGCGCCGATCAGCGTGTCGATAATGCGCTCGAAGAATTGCGGATGCACCAGCGGATCGACGAAATGCAGCAGCAGCAGCGACGAGATCGAGGCCCCCACGGCGGTGATGCGATAGGCGAGCAGGCCATAGGCATGGCTGGTGCCCACCGCCAGCACAATCAGCAGCAGCAGCACCGGCGCGGGCAGGGTATTGATGAAGGTGACGGCCAGGGCGCAGCCGATCAAGGTGCCGGTGACGCGGTCCCAGCGCCGCCGCCGCGTCACGCCGTAATTGGCGCGCATGATCAGCGCGATGGTCAAAAGGATCCAGTTGGCATGGGCGAAGCGCGGAAAAACAAGTGTCAGCGCCAGCCCCGTGGTCATGGCCAGCGACAGGCGGATGGCATAGCGCATGGCGGGCGCGCGCCAGCGCAGCTGGTCCAGCAGGGTGGCGATGCCGCGCGGCGCATCCTGGCGGAACAGCTCCAGATCCAGTCCCGCCGCCACCTTGCTGGGCGGCGTGGCGTCGTCCAGCGCCGTGGCCAGCGCCGCGATATAGCCGTCGGCCAGCACCAGCTTGTTGGAGGTGGCGACCAGGGCATGGATGACCGGATCGCCCGGGGTCTGCGCGCGGGCCTGCTCCACCGCCGCCGCCAGCTGGCGCGCCTCTTCGGCATGGCGCAGGGGCGTGGCATGGCCATGGCGGAAGCGCAGCGCCAGGGTCAGCCGCTCCACTTCGTCCGCCATCTCGTGGACAAAGGCGTTCAGCCGCCACAGCAGCTCGCGTTGCGGCGCATGGCGCAGCGCCTCGAAATCGGCATCGGACGACAGCACGGTCTCGAACGCGTCCAACAGCGCGATCAGCGTGTCGATGCGTTTGAGCTGCATGCGGTGGCTGCGGCGGGCGAACAGGCTGTCGCGCGCCGCCTGCAGCCGGTCGGCCAGGGTGGCATGGGTATCGATCACCGCATGCAGCGCCGCCGGCCCCTGGATATCGGGATTGTAGAGCGCCGCCTTGGCGCGCAGGTAATCGGCGAAGGCGCGCATCGCTTCGGCCAGCAGCAGGCGGCGGCCGCGATCATCGAACAGCCAGGCCACGGTCACGGCATAGCTGGTATAGGCCAGGCCGCCGCAGACGAACAGCATCAGCTGGTCGGTGGCCTGGGACAAAGTGGCGGAATTCTCTCCCATGGCGAAGACGAAGGCCAGCACCCCGGTCATCGCCAGGCTCAGCACCCATTTGCCATAGGCCGAGATCAGGCCCGCCCACAGGCCGGTGAAGGCGGTGGCCAGCATGAAGGCGGTGGGCGAAAAGCGCGCGAAGGAGGACAGGCCGAAGAAGAAGCCGGCCGACAGGAACGCCAGGCCCATGATCCAGAGTTTCTGGCGCAGGGGATCGGTGCGGTCGCTGACCGAAACGCAGACCGCGCCGGTGGCGGCGGCGATGGCGGCGGGAAAGCCAAGCCCCGCCCCGACGCTGACCGCCGTCAGGCCCACGCCAAAAGCGACCGACAGCCCGTTTTCGATATGGGCGCGGAACACGGCAAGGGAAACGGAGCGGGGGAGGGAGGCCATCTTGTAATGAGGGTATAGCGGTTTATCTTGGGGGCGGCATTGGCCGCGGGAGAATCCTTTTGAGCGATGATATTACGGCCCTGCGGGTGCATGTGCATGGCGTCGTGCAGGGCATGGGATTCCGCGACTTCCTGGTGACGGCGGCCCAGGCGCAGAAACTGGATGGCTGGGTCAGAAACCGCGCCGACGGCTCGGTGGAGGCGCTGGTCTGCGGCCCCACCAAGGCGGTGGAAGTCTTTGTCTCCAACGCCACACGAGGCCCCACCGGCGCCAAGGTCAGCGCCGTGGACCTGCACAATAGCGAGCCGCCCGCCGAAAAGGGCTTTGTGCGGCGTCCCTCCCTTTAGGGGCCGCTGGCCTTTTGGCGTTTCAGCCGAATACTTTTTGAAAAGCCTGTTTCAGCGCTGCATCGACATCGGCCATGGTCGCGGCAATTCCCAGATCGGCAAGGCTGGTGACGCCATGCTGGCTGACGCCGCAGGGCACGATGCCGGAAAAATGCGTCAGGTCGGGATCAACGTTCAGCGCCACGCCGTGCAATGTCACCCAGCGCTTGATGCGCACGCCCAGGGCGGCGATCTTGTCCTCGCGCGCATTGGATATGGCGGTGGGGCGGCGCGCCACCCAGATGCCGATCCGGCCCTCGCGGCGCTCGCCGGTCACGCCCAAAAGCGCCAGCGTCTCGATCAGCCACTGCTCCAGGTCGTGGACATAGGCGCGCACATCGGGCGTGCGGCTTCTTAAATCCAGCAGGACATAGCCCACGCGCTGGCCCGGGCCGTGATAGGTGAACTGGCCGCCGCGCCCGGTGCGATAGACGGGAAAGCGCGCCTCCAGCAGGTCGGCATCGTTGGCGGAGGTCCCGGCGGTGTAGATGGGGGGATGTTCCAGCAGCCAGACCATCTCGCCGGCGGTGCCGTCGGCGATGGCCACCGCCCGCGCCTCCATGAAGGCCAGCGCCTCGGGATAGGCGACCGGCTGGCCGCTGAGCTTCCATTCCACTTGGGATTTCAGCCGGGTCTGTATGGGAGCGTCCAAAATTAAGCTTTCCGAAACCATGTTCCGTCACCCTGACGGCTTACGCGCAATGTAAGGGCAGGGCTTATGGCGTCCAATGTCGATAATGTGAAGGTCGAGATTTCGGTGGTCCTGGGCCGCTCGGTCATCCCCATGCACCAGCTTTTGCGCATGGGCCGTGGCGCCGTCATCGAGCTGGACAGCCACCAGGATGACCCGGTGACCATCCTGGCCAATGACAAGGCGGTGGCGAAGGGCGAAATCCAGATATCCGGCGACAAGATCTCGGTCTCGGTGGTCGAGCTGCTGCGCAGCTACGAGTAATACAGTAAAATTACCGTATTAAATTTTATTCCCCACCAAAATCTTGCATTTTAGGCCCACCGGGCATACCTGTTCGGGCCTGATGCTTCCCATTGTCCTCACTTCCGCGACCCTCAAGGTCGGCCTGGCCGGCCGGGGGGCGGAGCGCGACCGCCGGGCGGCCCTTCTGGCCGAGGCGGGGGTGGAGGCGCGCCTGCTGCCGCAGAACGCTCCCGACGCCTTGCTGGCGGGCCTGCAACTCCTGTTCGTGGCGGGGCTGCCCGAGGGCGAGTCCCGCGACCTGGCCAGCCGCGCCCGCGCCCATGGCGTGCTGGTCAATGTCGAGGACATGCTGGCGCTGTGCGATTTCCATGTCCCGGCCATTGTGCGCCGGGGCGACCTGCTGATCACCGCCTCCACCGGCGGGCAGGTACCCGGCCTGGCGCGCGCCCTGCGCGAAAATCTGTCCGAGGCGTTCGGCCCGGAATGGACCGGGCGGCTGAAGGAACTCGGCCTGGCCCGCGCCCGCTGGCGCTCCGAAGGGCTTTCCATGTCCCAGGTCTCGCAAAAGCTCCGTGACATGATCGCGGCGATGGGTTGGCTATGAGCTCCGGAAACAATGTCACCGTGATCGACGCCAAACGTGGCCTGCGGCCCCAGGCCGGGCGCGCCGCCGACCCCGCCCATCTGGCGCTGCTGCAGGACCAGGCGGGGGGCCGCGATGCCCATGGCATATTGGAACTGGCGCTGACCGGCGCGTTTGCGGGAAAGACCGCTTTGGTGTCGTCCTTCGGCGCTGAAAGCGCCGTGCTGCTGCATCTGGCAGCCCAGATCGATCCCAATACGCCGGTGCTGTTCCTCAACACCGGCAAGCTGTTCGGCGAGACCCTGCGCTACCGCGACCGCCTGCAGGACATGTTGGGGCTGGGCGATGTGCGCTCGCTGTCGCCGTCGCTGGAGGCGCGCGCCGCCCGGGACGCCGACGGCACCCTGTGGTCGCGCGACACCGATGCCTGCTGCGATTTCCGCAAGACCATCCCGCTGGCCCGGGCGCTGGAGCCCTTCGCCGCCCAGGTGACCGGCCGCAAGCGCTTCCAGACCCGCGAGCGCGCCGACATGCAGGCGGTGGAATTTTTCGAGGGCCGCTATCGCTTCAACCCGCTCTGGCAGTGGGACCAGCACCAGCTGGAAGCCTATAGGGAGCGCCACAAGCTGCCCCGCCATCCGCTGGTCGAGGACGGCTATCCCTCGATCGGCTGTATGCCCTGCACCCGCCGCGTCCAGGCGGGCGAGGACTATCGTGCCGGGCGCTGGTCGGGCCTGGACAAGGATGAGTGCGGCATCCACCTCACCGATGGCGGCGGCATCTAGGGCGGGTCTTTTGACCCTTTTGCGGGCCGCTTGCCCTGGGCTGGCCTGCTTGCTAAACCCCCCGGCCTACCGGGATTTTTCCCATCGGACTGTGCGGTCGTGGCGGAACGGTAGACGCACTACCTTGAGGTGGTAGCGGGGCAACCCGTGGAAGTTCGAGTCTTCTCGACCGCACCATTAGAATGCGTGCCCGTGAGGGCGCGCATTCTAATACCGAAGCGGCGCAAGCGACAGCGTAGCGCGCCGCGAGGCCAAAATGCCATGCGCCGCCGCGCGGCCCCTGGGAACGCCAGGACGGGCCGCGCCTCGGCCTCTTCGGCCCGCCGCGGCAGGTGAACCCGCCGGGCTGCGGCAACTCATGACGCTCGGGTCTCCGCCAGCCGCAGGTCATCGCCGCGTTGGACGCGATAGAAGGTCTCCAGCATCACCGCGATGACACGGCCGGCCTGCGGCGACAGCCGGCCCTGAATGGCCTCGCGCGTGACGCCGAACATGCCGGCGGTTTCGGGATCGTCGGGCGAGGGGCGTTCAAAGCCCATGCTCCAGCCGCCAAAGGCACCGGCCTCGACCGCGCGGTCCAGCAGCAGCCGGGCCTCCCAATGGCGCCGGTCCGCGGCGATGCGCGCGTAAAGGGTGCGGACGCTGATCTCGTCGCCTTCCAGGATCTGCAGGAAGCCGCCATCGATATAAAGCAGCAGGCCGTTGACATCGACGAGCGCGTTGTTGGCGCGGCTGACGGCCAGGATCCGGTCCAGAACCGCAGGGTCGAGGTCGCGGGCGGTGTTGCTGACATAAAGAAGCTGGCGCATGGCGCCAGTCTGCACCGGCCGGCCTTGCGAGAAAGTGAACAGCCGCAGCCTGTTGGCGCAGTTCCCTCCCATCTTGCACGAGCAATTGCGCCCCGGACCATGCTGGCACAATTGCGCGATTGCCTTTTGCGGCCTGGCTGGCTAGGACCGCGCCATGCCCCTGCACATCATCAAGCTTTGCGTCGGCTGCGACAGTCTGGCGGACCTTGCGGGCTGGCAGAAGGCGCGCCTGAAGGACAAGCGCGCCAGGGGCCAGAAGCCGGAACTGGTGCATGTCACCCGCATGACGCCCAAGCGCGGTGACGAGGTGCTGGACGGCGGCTCGCTCTACTGGGTGATCAAGGGCCAGATCGCGGCGCGCCAGACGCTGCTGGCCTTGCGCGAGTTGAAGAAGAACGGCGTTCCCCATTGCGGCCTTGTCCATGACAAAAAGCTGGTGCCGGTGGTGGCGCGGCCCCGCCGGCCGTTCCAGGGCTGGCGCTATCTGGAAGCCAAGGATGCGCCGCCCGACCTGGCCCTCACCAAGGGGGCTGCGGCCCTGCCCGAGGCCCTGCAGCGCGAACTGGCCGCGCTTGGTCTGCTTTAGGGGCCTGCTTTAGCCGTAAACTGCCGCCATGAAGAATCAGGTTCTGCCGGTCTTCGCCGCCGGGATCGTGTTCGCAGCCGCCGCGCTGGCGCTGAGCCATGTCGCGCTCGACACGGACAGCGCCATGCGGCTGGCGGGGGTGCGGGACCTGTTGCAGGGCCAAAGCTGGTTCGACACCAGCCAGCACCGCATGAACACCCCCTACGGTTTGCCGATGCACTGGTCGCGGCTGGTGGATGCGCCGCTGGCGCTGTTGGCGCGGGTGTCGGAGAAATTCGCCCTGATCGCCTGGCCGCTGGGCTTGTTCGCGGGCATGCTGCTTGGCCTGTCGCGGATCGCCGCCGCGCTGGGCGGGCAGCGGGCGGCGCTCGCGGTGCTGGGGCTGGCGCTGCTGGGCAGCGCCATCTGGCCGCCCTTCATGCCCGGCGATATCGACCATCACGGGCTTCAGCTTGTCATGATGCTCACGGTGCTGCTGGCATTGGTGGAGCGCCGGGCCGTGCTCTGCGCCATCGCGGTGGCGCTGGGCCTGGGGGTGGGACTGGAAGTGCTGCCCTATGCGGCGCTGGCCTGTCTGGTGGCGGCCTTGTGGCTGCGCGATGATGCGGGCGCGGCGCGGCGCTTCGGCGCCACCCTGGCGGCGCTGGCGCTGGTGTTGCTGTTCGTCACCACCGCCTCGGCCTATCGCTTCACGCCGGTTTGCGACACCTATTCGCTGTTCTATGCCGTGTTGCTGGCGGCGGGCGGGGCAGGCGTGGCGGCTATTTCGTATCTGCCGCGCCATCGGCTGGCAGCGCTGGCGGCATTGGTGCTGGGCCTGCTGGCGCTGGCGGGGTGCGTGGGTCCGAGCTGTCTGGCCGGGCCTTATGCCGGGATGGACGCCGCGATGCAGGCGATCTTCCTGGCCCGCATCAACGAGGCGCGGCCGGTCTGGCAGTTCTGGGCGATGTCGCCCGGCGAAGTGGTGGGCGGCTATGTCTATGCCGCCTTCGCGCTGGTCATGACCTGCGCCGCGCCGCCGTCGCGCGGGCGAAACCTGGTCCTGCTGTTCGGCGCCGCGGCGCTGCTGGTGGCGACGCTGCAGGTCCGCGCCGTGCCTTTCGCCGTGATGTTCGCTTTGCCGGGGCTGGCGGCGGCGCTGGCGGGTCGCATCCGAAACCCTGTGCTGCTGGCGCTGGCGGTGCTGGTGGGCAGCAGCGCTGCCTTCACCGTGGCCGCGTCGCTGGCGGAAGGCCGCGCGGTGGAGGCGCGCGCCAGACGCTTCGATGCGCAACTCGCTTGCAGCGGCCCGGAGGCGATGACGCTGCTGAAGGCGCTGCCGCCGGGACGGGTGGCGGGCTTTGTCGACCAGGGCCCCGCCATTCTGGCCTACACGCCCGACAGCGCCATCGCCGGGCCCTATCACCGCGACGCGGCTGGCATCCTCGACAGTTACGCGATATTTGCCGGCGCCAATCCGCGCGCCGTGCTGGCCAGACGCGGCATCGCCTATGTGATGACCTGCCGCGCCGCCCCGGACTGGGACTTCTACAAGGCGCGCGGCGGGCTGGTGGCGCAGCTTGCAGCGGGCGCCACGCCGGACTGGCTGGTGCCTGCGGGGCGCAGCGGCGATGTGACGGTCTATCGCGTCAGGCGCGTCGGCGCGGGCGACCGGAATTAGAGCGCCATAGTGTCGATCAGTCTTGTCTTGCCGATAGGAGCGTTGGCGAGAGCCAGAGCGACCAAAATAAACTGGCGTCGGCCCAAACGTGGCGCTGATCAGACCGCGAAATTATCGATAAGCCGTGTGCGGCCGATAGGAGCGTTGGCGAGAGTCAGAGCGACCCAAATAAACTTGCGTCGGCCCGAACGTGGCGCTGATCAGACCGCGAAATTATCGATAAGCCGTGTGCGGCCGACGCGAGCCGCCGCCAGAATCCGCGCCGGCTTTTTCAGGTCGGCGATTTCGGCCAATGTTTCCGCGTCGCGGATGGCGACATAATCCACGCCGTCGAAGCCTGCATCCAACAGCGCCCGCATCGCGGAATGTTCCGCCGCGCGCAGGTCCCCCAGCCTGGCCTGGGCGCCGGCCTCCTTCAGGATGAGGTTCAGCCGCGCCGCGACCTTGCGCTCGTCGGGCGAGAGATAGGCGTTGCGCGATGACAGCGCCAAGCCGTCCGCCTCGCGCAGGGTGGGATGGCCGATGATCTCCACGCCCGGCGCCAGGTCGCGCGCCAGCCGCCTCACCACCAAAAGCTGCTGGTAATCCTTCTCGCCGAACACCGCGATGTCCGGCATCGCCGCGAACAGCAGCTTGGCCACCACGGTGGCGACGCCGGCAAAGAAATGTGGGCGGCAATCGCTTTCCAGGCCCGCGCCGGGGCCGCCCACAGTCACGCTGGTGGCATGGCCTTGGGGATACATTTCCCGCGCGCCGGGGGCGAAGACCAAATCCGCCAGCCCGTCCAGTTTCGTCAGGTCGGCATCCAGGCTGCGGGGATAGGACTCGAAATCCTCGCCCGGCGCGAACTGGGTGGGATTGACGAAGATCGACACCACCACATGGTCGCTTTTTTGGCGCGCCGCCCGGACCAGCGCGACATGGCCGTCATGCAGCGCCCCCATGGTCGGCACCAGGGCGATGCGCCCCCCTTTGCCGTCAAAAGACTTCAACACAGCCAGCGCCGCGCGCAGCCCGGCCACGGTCGGGATCAGGCGGATCATGCCGGAAGCCGCGGCACTAGCGCGTCTGGACCGCGGCAAAGCAGGTCTGGCCGCGCTGGGTCAGCCGGTCGCAGACGTCGCGTGCTTCCTGCTCGGCGAACAGTCCGAAGCGGGCGCGGTACAGCGTTTGGCCCTGGGCGGTCTGGGCGGGGGAGATGATGTGGGCGGCGCGGGCCAGTACATCCTGGGCCTTGCCGGCATAGGCCTTGAGCTGGGCTTCCGCCAGCGCCTTGTCGGCATAGGCGCCGATCTGGATAGTCCAGTTGCGGCCCGGTGTTGCGTCCTGGTCGCCTTCGCCCGCGTCCTCCTTCAGGCTGGGACGCATCTGCGGCCGGGGCGCATTGACCGCGACCTTGACCAGGCTCGCCTGTTGCGCCGCCAGGAATCCGTCGGGCCGCGGCGTGGGACGCGTGACATCGGCGACAGCCTTGGCCGGAACGGCGGCGAGTGCGGGCTGTTTGGCGGGCGCCGCCATTCTGGCCCGGGCCTCGCCATGAATGACGCTGAAATTCTCGTCCGGGGCGCGCACCGATTCGGCGGCGTCCTCGTCATCGCTCTGCACCATTTCGGGCACCGGCGAAAGCGAGGCGAACTGGCCGCCGCCGCCGCCATTGCCAGTGACCTGGGGCAGGTCGAAGCCGGCGATCGCCGGGCTGCTTGCCTGCTGCTGCGCCACCGTCTGCCACGGCACGGTGCGCGAGGCGACCAAAGTGGGGTTGGCGGCGATCTGGGTAAAGGTCTGGTCGAGCAGGCGCACCATTTCCAGGTCGCGGCGCACCGCGGTGCGCCCGCCCATCACCACGCCGATGACATGGCTGGTGCCGCGCGTCACCGAACTGACCAGGTTGAAGCCGCTGGCCCCGGTATAGCCGGTCTTGATGCCGTCGGCGCCGTCATAGTGACCGATCAGATTGTCGTGGGTGGGATACCAGGCGCCTTTGTAGGTGAATCCCGACAGGCTGAAATAGGAAAAATACTGCGGATAGTCATAGGCCAAGTGCCGCGCCAGCACCGCCAGGTCGGACGCCGTGGTGATCTGCAGCGGATCGGGCAACCCGCTGGCATTGTGGAAGTTGGTCTCGCGCATGCCCATCTGGCGGGCGCGGGCAGTCATCATCTCGGCGAAATGGGATTCGGTGCCGCCCAGCGCCTCGGCGATAACCACCGCCACGTCATTGGCGCTGCGGATGACGATGGCGCGGATCGCGGTGTCCACGTTAATGGTCTGGCCGGGGCGCAGGTAGAGCTTGGTCGGCTTCTGGATCGAGGCGTGCTGGCTGACCGCCAGCGGCGTGGTCATGGTCAGCTTGCCCGCCTTCAGCGCGTCGAACAGCAGGTAGAGCGTCATCATCTTGGTCAGCGAGGCGGGATGACGCTCGGCATTCTCATTGCGGGCATAGAGCACCTTGCCGGTGGCGCCGTCGATCACCAGGGCGGCATCCTTCTGCGGGTCGGTGGGGCTGGCGGGCATCCGCACCGTCCCGCGATGGCTCCGGCCTCTGGACGGGACGCCGCGCAGCGCCGGGGTGCGGGCGGCATGGTGGTGCCTGGCCGCGAAGGCAGGCATGTCCAGTCCCGCCGCCAGGAGGGTCAGCGCGGCAAGCCCGGACAAAAGCCAAAACCGATACGGTAACGACAAACTCATCCCCAAAAGCAGGGCACCCCTGACGCGAAAAGACCAAATTGCGACAGAGACCGCAAGGAAGAATCAGGAATCTACTATCTGTTTCGGGGATTTACGAAGCGTTAACCAGGGGGCTGGAGTTCCCCGGGCCGCCCCGGCAATAATTTATGGTGCGATGCAACAATTAACCCTTGACGGCGCAGGGAGGCTCGCCCATATAGGTCATGTTGCACTGCAACAGGCCGCCGGAAAACCGGTCGTGCCCTAACAACAACAGTGAGGACATGATCATGAGCAAAGCAAAGACTGCCGGTGAAAAGGCTAGCGCCTCCGCCGAGACTGCCCTGGAATCCGGCGCCGCCGCGCTGAAGTCCGGCCTGGAGAAAAGCCTGAAGAGCTATGACGCCTTCGTCGGCTATGGCAAGGACACCGCCGAAGCCGTTACCAAGTCGGCCACCACCGCCGGCAAGGGCATCGAGACCATCAATGGCGAAATCTATTCCTATTCCAAGCAGTCGATCGAAGACGCCGTCGCCGCCACCAAGGCCTTGATGGGTTCCAAGTCGGTCCATGAAGCCTTCGAGTTCCAGACCGATTTCGCCAAGTCGGCCTTTGAATCCTATGTCGCCGAGCTGAGCAAGATCAGCGAACTGGCCACCGCCACCACCAAGGACATCTACGCGCCCTTCAAGGGCCGCGTGCAGGCCTGGCTGGACACGGTGCAGGCCGCCCGCGTCGCCTGATACGGACGCTGTCGAATTGCGAAGGGCTCCGGCGGCAACGCCGGGGCCCTTTTCGTTTGTGCCGCGCGGCTTGAATAATCGTGACAGGGTAACCAGATAGGTCTGTACCCACCCCCTCTAGCAAGCCGCCCAATCCGCGCTAGGATGGGGCGCGGAACGAAGCAGTAGCCAGGATGAAGGATTCGGGCGACGACAATGACGGCAAGAACGGTCCGGGCAACGGCACCGGGATCGTCACAAAGACGCGCCCCAAGACCAAGAAGCCCAGCCTCTACAAGGTGCTGCTGCTGAACGACGACTACACGCCGATGGAGTTCGTCGTCCACATACTGGAAAACATCTTCGGCAAGAATCGCGAGGAAGCGGTGGACGTCATGCTGCATGTCCACCGCCACGGCGTGGGCATGTGCGGCGTCTATACTTTCGAGGTCGCGGAAACAAAAGTGGCCCAGGTCATTGAATTTGCCCGGCGGCATCAACACCCTTTACAGTGCACCATGGAGAAGGAGTAGCGGGCATGCCGTCATTATCGCGAAGCTTGGAACAGGCCCTGCATCACGCCATCAAGCTCGCCAGCGACCGGCACCATGAATATGCCACGCTCGAGCATCTCCTCCTTGCCCTGATCGACGACAACGACGCCAGCCAGGTGATGAAGGCCTGCAATGTCGACATGGAGGCGCTGAAGAAATCGGTGGCGAAATACATCGATGATGATCTCGCCACCCTGGTGCTGGACGACAGCGAGGAAGCCAAGCCCACCACCGGCTTCCAGCGCGTGGTGCAGCGCGCCGTGCTGCATGTGCAGAATTCCGGCCGCGACGAGGTGACGGGCGCCAATGTGCTGGTCGCTTTGTTCACCGAGCGCGAAAGCCATGCCGTCTATTTCCTGCAGGAGCAGAACATGAACCGGCTGGATGCGGTGAGCTATATCAGCCACGGCATCGCCAAGCGCCCGGGGATGAGCCAGCCCAAGCCGGTCAAGGGCAGCGAGGATGACGAGGAGGGCGACAAGCAGCCCAAGCAGGGCACCGAGGCGCTGGAAGCCTACTGCGTCAACCTCAACGAGAAAGCCAAGCTGGGCAAGGTCGATCCCCTGATCGGCCGCGCCGCCGAGGTCGACCGCACCATCCAGATCCTGTGCCGCCGCCAGAAGAACAATCCTTTGTTCGTGGGCGATCCCGGCGTCGGCAAGACCGCCATTGCCGAAGGCCTGGCCCGCAAGATCATCCGCGGCGAGGTGCCCGAGGTGCTGCGGGGTGCGGTGATCTATTCCCTCGACATGGGCTCCTTGATCGCCGGCACCCGCTATCGCGGCGATTTCGAGGAGCGGCTGAAGACCGTGGTCAAGGAACTGGAAAGCCTGAAGGGCGCCATCCTGTTCATCGACGAGATTCACACCGTGATCGGGGCCGGCGCCACCAGCGGAGGCGCGATGGATGCGTCGAACCTGCTCAAGCCGGCGCTGGCCGCCGGCACGCTGCGCTGCATCGGCTCGACCACCTACAAGGAATACCGCCAGTATTTCGAGAAGGACCGCGCCTTGGTGCGCCGCTTCCAGAAGATCGATGTCAGCGAACCCACTATCGAGGATTCAGTCAAGATCCTGATGGGCATCAAGAGCTATTTCGAGAATTACCACAAGATCCGCTACACCGCCGACGCCATCAAGGCGGCGGTGGAGCTGTCGGCCAAATATATCAACGACCGCAAGCTGCCCGACAAGGCCATCGACGTGATCGACGAACTGGGCGCGTCGCAGATGCTGTTGCCGGAATCCCGCCGCAAGAAGGTGGTGGGGGTGAAGGATGTGGAAGACGTGGTCGCCAAGATCGCCCGCATTCCCACCAAGTCGGTCTCCAAGAACGACACCGAGGCGCTCAAGACCCTGGAGGCCGATCTGGGCCGGGTGGTCTATGGCCAGGATGCCGCCATTCATGCCCTGTCGTCGGCGATCAAGCTGGCGCGCGCGGGCCTGCGCCAGCCGGAAAAGCCCATCGGCTCCTATCTGTTCAGCGGTCCCACCGGCGTCGGCAAGACCGAAGTGGCCAAACAACTGGCTTCCGTCCTGGGGGTGGAGTTCCTGCGCTTCGACATGAGCGAATATATGGAGCGTCACACCGTGTCGCGCCTGATCGGTGCGCCGCCGGGCTATGTCGGCTTCGACCAGGGGGGCTTGTTGACCGACGGGGTGGACCAGCATCCCCATTGCGTGCTGCTGCTGGACGAAATCGAAAAGGCCCATGGCGACCTGTTCAACATCCTGTTGCAGGTGATGGACCACGGCAAGCTGACCGACCATAACGGCAAGAAGATCGACTTCCGCAACGTGGTGCTGATCATGACCACCAATGCCGGTGCCTCGGACGCCGCCAAGGAGGCCATCGGCTTTGGCCGCGGCAAGCGCGAAGGCGAGGACGAGGAAGCGATCAAGAAGCTGTTCACGCCGGAGTTCCGCAACCGCCTGGACGCGGTCATTGGCTTCGCGCCGCTGAGCCGCGCCACCATCGACAAGGTGGTGGAGAAATTCGTGCTGGAACTGGAAGCCCAACTGGCTGACCGCGACGTCACCTTCGACCTGACGCCTGAAGCGACAAGGTGGCTGGGCGCGAAGGGCTATGACGATGCCTTCGGCGCCCGTCCGCTGGCCCGCGTCATCCAGGACAATATCAAGAAGCCCTTGGCCGACGAGATATTGTTCGGCAAGCTCAAGGATGGCGGCACGGTGCGCGTGCTCTTGGACCGCGAGAAGGACAAATTGGCCTTCGAGTTCATTCCCGCCGCCGAGGCCAGGCCCAGGGCGCCCAAGGGCAAGGGCAAGAAGCCCAAGGCCGAAGTCTAGCGGGTTACAGCGGCTCGGCGTGATGCACGACCTGGGGCGGGCTGGCGAACAGCGGCCCCAGAATCGCGCGCCACTGGGTAAAGGCGTCGCTTTCGCGGAATCCCACCGTGTGGTCCTCCAGCGTCTCCCACCAAACCAGCAGCAGGAAGTCTTCGGGATTTTCGATGCCCTGGCGCATCTCGATCTTGCGAAAGCCCTTGGCGGCTTCGATATGCGGCCGCGCCTTGGGAAAAGCGGCCTTGAAGGCCTCGGCCTGGCCGGGCTTCACGGTGATGAGGGCGCGTTCGAGGATCACAATTTGCTCCGTATCTTGGCGGCGACAGGTTCAAGGATTTTGGCGTCTACCATGCCGCGCGCATGCGGCGCCAGCACATTGCCGCTGCGGCGCGGGATGATGTGGAAATGGACATGGAAGACGCTCTGTCCCGCCGCCGCGCCATTGAACTGGGTCAGGATGATGCCGTCCGGCTGCAGCGCGGCGTCGATGGCGCGGGCCACTTTCTGGGTGGTCGCCATCATCGCGACCATGCCCTCCGGGGATAGGTCCAGCACATTCTCGGCCGCTTCCCTGGGCACCACCAACGTGTGGCCCTCGGCCTGGGGCATCACATCCAGGAAAGCCAGGGTCTTGTCGTCCTCAAAGACCTTCACGCAGGCAATGTCCCCGCGCAGGATCGCGGCGAAGATATTGTCGGGATTGTATGGCATTCAGCCTCCCTTCTTGAAAGGCGCGTGGCGCGCCAGGTCTTCCATCGTCTCTTTCATCGCGGCGCGCTCCGCCTCCAGGAAATCGTCCACCGCCCGCGCCAGGCCCTTATGGGCGATGACATGGGCGCTATAGGTCTCCACCGGCAAATAGCCGCGCAGCAATTTGTGCTCGCCCTGGGCGCCGGCTTCAACCCGTTTCAGCCCCCGCGCGATGGCAAAATCGATTGCCTGGTAATAGCAGGTCTCGAAATGCAGGAAGGCAACATAGTCCTTGGCGCCCCAGTTGCGACCGAACAGCACGCCTTCGCCCAGCAGGTTGAGCGCCCCGGCGATATACCGGCCGTCCCGCTTGGCCATGACCAGAAGTGTCTGGCGTCCCAGCCCGTCCCCCAGCCGCGAGAAGAAGTCGCGCGTCAGATAGGGGGTGCCCCATTTGCGCCCGCCGGTGTCCATATAGAAGTCGAAAAACTGGTCCCAATGCCCCTCGGTGATATCGCTGCCGGTCAGCCAGTCGAAAGTCACACCCGCTTCGCGCACCGACGCGCGCTCTTTTCGCAGATTCTTGCGCTTGGCCGAGGACAGTTCGCCCAGGAATTCGTCGAAGCTCTTGTAACCCCGATTCTCCCAGTGGAATTGCTGCCCCGTGCGCAGCAGGTACCCGGCCTCGCCCGCCGCCTGCCATTCTTCGCGTGTCAGGAAGGTGACATGCAGCGACGAGGCGCCGATCTGCTTCACCGCCGCCCTGGCCGTCGCCAGCAATGTCGCGGCATCGCCCAGCAGCCGCTTTCCCGTAACCGGCGTGAACGGCACGCACCCCTGCAGCTTGGGATAATAATCGCCGCCCGCCCGCTCCAGCGCCTCGGCCCAGGCATGGTCGAAGACATATTCGCCATGGGAATGGCTCTTCAGGTACATCGGCATCAGGCCGCCCGCCTCGGGGGCGTCGACCAGCAGATGCGCCGGCTGCCAGCCGGTCTCAGCCGCCGCCGAGCCGGACTCTTCCAGCGCCGCGAAAAATTCATAGCTCGTGAAGGGGTGCGGCTCGGCCAGCCCTTTGGGATTGGCGAAGCTATTCCATCGCGCGGCGCCGATCTCGGCGGCGCTGGTGATCAATCTTGCCGTCACTTGATCTCGAATATCGCGTCCACTTCCACCGCCACGCCGCGCGGCAGCGAGACGACGCCGACCGCGGCGCGGGCATGTTTTCCGGCATCCCCGAAAACCGCCGCAATAAGGTCCGACGCGCCATTGCCGACTTCAGGATGCTGGGTGAAGTCGGGCGTGGCGTTGACGAACACGCCCAGCTTCAGGCAGCGCGTCACCCGGTCCAGGTCGCCGCCGCAGGCCGCTTTCAACTGCGCCAGCACATTGATGGCGCAAAGCTGCGCCGCGGCCTGGCCGGTCTCCAGCCCCGCCTCCGCGCCCAGCTTGACGACATATTTCACCGCGCCGTCGGCGATCGGCACCTGGCCCGAGATAAAGACGATATTGCCGCTGATGGTGAAGGGGACATAGCTGGCGACGGGCGCCGGCGGGGTGGGCAGGGTGATGCCCAGCTCTTTCAGGCGGGATTCGATGACGGGCATGACAACCTCATGATGACAGAAGAGAAAGTATAGCGCCCGCCCGCTCCCGGCTATAAGAAATCCGCATGAAATACCTCATCCTGGGCGCGCTGGTCGCGGCAATCCTCCCTGCGGCGGCGCAGGATGCGCTCATCAAGATTCTGTACCCGCCGGCGCACGACCGCAACGCCCATCTGGTGGACCAGGTCATGGAGATCGTGCTGCAACGGCCGGGCATTGTGAAGGTGGCCAAGGCCGATCGGCAGACGCTGGTGGTGACGGTCCCCGAAAAGGTGGTACGTGTCGGCAGCCCCGACGATGTTCGCTTTACCTTTACCTTCACGCTGGCCTTCATGCGCAATGGCGACGCGATCGGCGAGGCGGCGGAAGAGTGTGACAGCGCCAAGATGTCGGCCTGCGCCGACCAGGTGGCGTCCGACCTCATCAGCGCCAATGCGATACGCCGCTAGCGCCGCGTCAGGCAGTCGCGGCAGAAGGCGGGCCAGTTCACTGGGGCCATAACCAGGCCGCCCCGCGCACCCCGCTGGAATCGCCATGTCGGTTGCGCACGATCCTGGGCGGGCCGCCCAGGTTGAAGGCATGTGTCTCCACCAGCGGCGGCAGCTCTTCATACAGCCGCGCGATATTGGACAGGCCGCCCCCAATCACAATCATGTCGGGATCAAGAACATTCACCACCACCGCCATGCCGCGCGCCAGCCGGTCCACCAGCCGCCCGATCAGGGCGCGTTCCTCCACCCCGTCCGACAGCGCAATCTGCGCCAGCGGAAACTCCAAGCCCGTACGGCGCGCGAATTCGCGTTCCAGCGCCGGCCCGCTGCACCAGGCCTCCAGGCAATCGGTCTTGCCGCAGTAACAGGCGCGGCTGTCGGCGCGCTCTGCATCGCTCATGGCGGGCAGGGGGATATGGCCCCATTCGCCGCCCACGCCATGCGCGCCGCCCAGCACCCGGCCCCCGATCACCACCCCGCCGCCGACGCCGGTCCCCGCGATGACGCCGAACACGCAATGCGCCCCCGCCGCCGCGCCGTCGCTGGCTTCCGATAGCGCGAAACAGTTGGCGTCGTTGGCGAGCCGCAGCGGCCGGGCCAGCAGCGTTTCCAGATCGGCGCGCAGCATGCGCCCGTTCAGCCATACCGAGTTGGCGTTCTTGATGGCGCCCTCCGCCGTCTCGCAGCCGGGGATCGCCATGCCGACGCTGCCGGTCACGCCCGTCGCGGCTTCGGCCTTGGCCACCAGCGCCGCGACCACCTCCAGCGTCCCGTCATAGCTGCGCGGCGTGGCCACCCGCTGGCGCCAGGCCTCACCGCCATCCGGCGCCAGCGCCAACAGCTCGGTCTTGGTGCCGCCCAGATCGATGCCGAACCGCATCACTCCCAAACCGTGTCGCGCGCCAGGACCTGCCGTGCCATTTGCACCTGCCGGGGATCGATCCCCCGGCTGTCGCAGAATTTCAGCAGCAGCGGCTCGTCTGCCAGCAGGAAATCCAGCACCGCCACGCCGGTCTGGGGGTCCGTGGCGGCCTGGCGCAGGGCGCCCGGCTCCAATCCCGACAGGCTGAGAAATTTCTCGATAGCCTCAGGCTCCCCGGCCATCCAGCCAAGGCCTTCCAATGCCAGGATTTCCGCCTTTTCCGGGGTCATGTCCAACGCGTAACGTCAAGGGAGCGTTAAGACATAATCCCTAATACTGGGCAAAACAGCCAGTGCCGTTTTGGCCCCTGGCCTGGGCGTTGTGCGGAAAGTCGAAAACCATGGACGTGAAGACCAAGACAGTCCTGATCGTGGAGGACAATGAGCTCAACATGAAGCTCTTCCACGACCTGCTGGACGCCCATGGCTACAACATCCTGCAGACCAAGGACGGCATGGAAGCGCTGGACATTGCCCGCGAACACCATCCAGACCTGATCCTGATGGACATTCAGCTGCCCGAAGTCAGCGGCCTGGAAGTCACCAAGTGGCTGAAGGAAGATGATTCGCTCAAGGCCATTCCCGTCGTCGCCGTCACCGCCTTCGCCATGAAGGGCGACGAGGAGGTCATCCGCCAGGGCGGCTGCGAAGCCTATATCTCCAAGCCGATCTCGGTGACCAGTTTTCTGGATACCGTCCGCCGCTTCATCGGATAGATTGCCATGACGGCCCGTGTCCTAGTGGTGGATGACATACTTTCCAACGTCAAGCTTCTGGAAGCGAAGCTGTCGGCGGAATATTTCGAGGTCATCACCGCCTTCAACGGCCTGGAATGCCTGGCCAAGATGGACCAGGGCGCGCCCGACATCGTGCTGCTCGACGTGATGATGCCCGGCATGGACGGTTTCGAGGTCTGCCGCCGCATCAAATCCAACCCCAAGACCGCCCATGTGCCGGTGGTGATGGTGACCGCGCTGGATCAGCCCAGCGACCGTGTCGCCGGCCTCGATGCCGGGGCCGATGATTTTCTCACCAAACCGGTGGACGATTCCGCGCTGTTCGCGCGGGTGCGTTCGCTGGTGCGCCTGAAGATGATGACCGACGAGCTGCGGATGCGCGAGTCGACCGGCCAGGGCATGGGCCTGATCGACCCGGCCGAGACCCTGACCGAGAACGCCCAGGCGGGCCGCATCCTGGTGATCGAGGACCGTGCCGAAAGCGTCGCCTGGTTCTCCAACGCCTTGGCGCCGGGCCACCAGGTTTCCTCCGCCGACACTTTCGAGGAAGCCCTGGTGCGGGTGAAGGGCGGCGATTTCGACCTCATTATTGTGTCGCTGGGCATGCGCGGCTTTGACGGGCTCCGCCTGTGTTCGCAGTTGCGCTCCCTGCCGGAAGGCCGCCATGTCCCGATCCTGGTGGTGGTGTCGGACGGCGACCGCCGCAAGCTCACCCAGGCGCTGGAAATGGGCGTCAACGACTATCTCACCCGCCCGGTGGACAAGAATGAGCTGGTGGCACGGGTGCGCACCCAGCTGCGCAAGAAGCGCTATGCCGACCGGCTGCGCCACAATGTCCAGCTCAGCCTGGAAATGGCGATCACCGACCAGCTCACCGGCCTGCACAATCGCCGCTATATGAGCCGCCATCTCGACACGCTGCTGATCGACGCCAAGCGCAGCAGCCGGCCGCTGGCCTTCGTCATCATGGACATCGATTTCTTCAAGCAGGTCAACGACACCTACGGCCATGACATCGGCGACGAGGTGCTGAAGGAATTTGCCGGCCGGATCGCGTCCAATACCCGCGGCATCGACCTGGCCTGCCGCTATGGCGGCGAGGAATTCGTGGTGGCGATGCCCGATACCGACATCGCCTTCGCCACCAACATCGCCGAACGCCTGCGCCAGTCGATCGAGACCACGCCGGTCCAGATCAGCCGCGCTCCCGGCCAGATCAGCATCACCATCTCCATCGGCATCGCCCGCTGCGAGGGCGGCGACGACAGCGCCGAGAAACTGCTGCATCGCGCCGATCAGGCCCTCTACCGTGCAAAACGGTCGGGCCGGAACAAAGTGGTTGCGGACGCGGCATAGCCGCGTCCTTTCTTTTTGATTGCTCGCTTTCGCTCGCGGGGCGCCGCCTAGGCCGCGCCGTTTGCGCATGACCTGACGGCGGTCAATCCTCTTGGTCCGGGCTTTCTTGATCCGCTTCCGCCTGCGGCTCACCGGCGCCCATTACGCTGACGCGGTCGATCACCGAGGCCAATATCGCCGCCTCGCGCGCCCCCGACACCGCCAGTGCGTTGCCGAAGATCATCGCGGGCACGCCGGTAACCCCCATTTCGCGGGCGATCTGGTCCTCGCGCGTCACCAGCGCCAGGTCGGTATCGTCTTCCAGCATCCGCGCCACTTCGATCCCGTCCATGCCGCTCAGGTCGGCAATGTCGGCCAGCACCCTGATGTCGCCGATATCCTCGCCATTCTCGAAATAGGCGATGAACAGCCGCTCGACCACATCGTCCTGCACATTGGCGATCTCGGCCCAGCGGATCAGGCGATGGGAATCCAGCGTGTTGGGGCGGCGCGCGATGGCGGCAAAGTCGAAGGCGATGCCGTCCTTCTCGCCTTCCGCCGCGATCAGCTTGTGCATCTCCACGATGCGCATGGCATCGTCGCCGAACTTCAGGCGCATATAGGCCTGGCGGTCCATGCCGGTCTTGGGCACCGTGGCGTCGAGCTGATAGGGCCGCCACTTCACGTCAAAGGGGATGTCCGGGCGCATCGCCATCGCCTTGGCCAGCCGCCGCTTGCCGATGAAGCACCAGGGACAGACGGTGTCGGAAATCATATCTATCTGCATCAGGCGATCTGCATCTAGTGAAGAACCTGGGTGGTCATTTCGTTGGCTTCGGCGACCACATGCACCGAGGGCGCGCGCGCCTTGATGCGGGTCTCGGCCTCGACCGGCACCAGCGCCTCGATCACCGTCATGCCGGCGGCCGGCGGGGCGGCGACGAATTCCGCCGTCACCGCATTCTTGTCGCTGTGCAGGACATGGAGGCGGGCATTCTTCCAGCCGCCGCTCTGCACGGCGCCCTTGGCCTCGATCCGCAGCACGCCATTCGTCCGGGTCGCGATCAGGCTGTCGATCCTGTAGACGCGCTTGTCGGCAGCCAGGGCAAGGGCGGGCAGCAATGCCAGGACGGTCAAGAGGACGACGATACGCATGCAAATGGCACTATAGCCGGGAATGGGGCGGCAAAAAGACGGCTAGATCGTCAGTTCGCACCACACCGGAACATGGTCCGAGGGTTTTTCGGATGCGCCGCGCACCTCTTTGTCGATGCCCACATCCTTCAGCCGGTCCAGGCCTTGCGGCGACAGCAGGATATGGTCGATGCGGATTCCGTTATTGCGCTCCCAGGAGCCGAAATAATCCCAGAAGGTGTAATGCCCGTCTTCGGGATGCAGGGCGCGGAAGGCGTCGGCATAGCCCAGATTTTCGATCCGGCGCAGCGCCGCCTTGCTTTCGGGCTGGAACAGCGCGTCCTTGGCCCAGGCCTTGGGCCGGGCGGCGTCCTTGTCTTCGGGGATGACATTATAATCGCCCATCAGCACCACCGGCTCTTCGGCCTTGAGCAGCGTCTTGGCATGGCGGCGCAGCCGCTCCAGCCAGGCCAGCTTGTAGTCGAATTTGGCGCCGGGCTGGGGATTGCCATTGGGGGCATAGATCGAGGCCACCCGCACCATCCCCTTGTCGCCCTGGATCACGGCTTCCAGATAACGGGCATGATCGTCGGCCTCGTCGCCGCCCGGCAGGCGCGGGGTGACGTCTTCCATCACCCGCTTGGACAGGATGGCGACGCCGTTATAGCTTTTTTGTCCGTGTACGGCGCAATTATAGCCCAGCTCTTCAAACGGCTGACGCGGGAAATTCTCGTCCACCGTCTTGATTTCCTGCAGGCAGACGACATCCGGCTTGGCCTGTTTCAGCCAGGCCAGCGCCGGTTCCAGCCGCGCCTTGACGGAATTGACGTTCCAGGTGGCGATCTTCATACGCTGAAAGAGGTGCCGCAGCCGCAACTGGCGGTCGCATTGGGATTGTTGATCTTGAAGGCCTGGCCAATGAGATCGTCCGTGAAGTCGATCTCGCTGCCTGCCAGGAAATCCAGCGACACCGGATCGATCAGCACCCGGGCGCCGTCGCGCTCCACCACCAGGTCTTCGTCAAGCTGGGCATCATCCAGGGCGAAATTATACTGGAAGCCCGAACAGCCGCCGCCGGTCACCGCCACGCGCAGGGCGGTGGGCTGGGGTTCCGCCCCCAGGATGGCGGCGATGCGCTTGGCGGCGCGGGCGGAAAGTGTGACGGGCATGCTGGTAATCTGGGACATACCCTTTATGTAGTCCTCGCAATGGCCGAAACCAACCCTTCAACCACCCCTGGCGGGCATCTTCTGGGCCCGATTGTCAGCCCGCCCGGGGCGCATGCCCCCTATGCCGCCCGGCCCCAGACCAGCCGGGGGCGCTTCTACCGGGAAACCGAAAGCGCCACCCGCTCCTGCTATTCGCGCGACCGCGACCGCATCATCCATTCCACCGCCTTTCGCCGTCTCAAGCACAAGACCCAGGTCTTTGTGCAGCATGAAGGCGATTACTACCGCACCCGGCTGACCCATTCGCTGGAAGTGGCGCAGCTGGCGCGCAGCCTGGCGCGCACGCTTGGGGCCGACGAGGATCTGGCCGAGACCGTGGCGCTGGCCCACGATCTGGGCCACACGCCCTTTGGCCATGCGGGCGAGGAAGCGCTGGACGCGGTGACCGGCGACATTGGCGGCTTCGACCACAATGCCCATGCCCTGCGCCTGGTGACGAAGCTGGAGCATCGCTATGCCGATTTCGACGGCCTCAACCTCACCTGGGAGACGCTGGAAGGGCTGGTCAAGCATAATGGTCCGCTGCCCGATGAACCGCCCGGCCCCATCATCAGCTTCGACCGGCGCTGGCCGCTGGACCTCGCAAGCTGGCCCGGCCTGGAAGCGCAACTGGCGGCTTTGGCCGACGACATCGCCTATGTCAGCCACGACATCGATGACGGCTTGCGCGCCGGCCTGTTCACCACCCATGACCTGCTGCACTGGCCGGTGGCGGGCGAACACGCGCGCGGCGTGCTGGAGCGCCATGGCGAACTGGAACTGTCCCGCTTTATCGGGGAGATGATCCGTACCCTGATGAGCGAGCTGATGGAGGATGTGCTGGACCAGACCCGCGCCAATCTGGCGGCGGGCAATTTCGCCTCGGCGCTAGCGCTGCGCGGGGCGGGGCGGGCCATGGCCCAGTTCTCGCCCGGCCTGCTGACGCGGCTGAAGGCGCTCAAGGCCATCCAGATGGAGCGGATGTACAAGCACCCCCATGTCACCCAGTCCATGACCCGCGCCCAGAGGGTGGTGACGGACCTGTTCGCGGCCTTTGTCGCCGATCCCGGCCTGCTGCCGCCGGACTGGGCCCAGGCCGCCCGGGCCGGGGTTCCCGGCATGGTGGCGCGCGACTATATCGCCGGCATGACCGACCGTTTTGCCCTGGCCGAGTATAGCCGCGTCTTTTCCACCGAAATCCAGCTTTAGAGACCCAATGATTGCCGCGATTGGCGGTGCTATTATCCCGCTGGCAGATTCGGGAACCCTCAATGGCGAACTATGAGCGCGGCGTCTATGAACCCAGCGACGAGGTGCGGGTGTTTGACGGCTCCGAGGACGATGACGACATTGAAGGCTCGCGCCTGCCGCTGCTGATCGTGCTGGCGCTGCTGGTGCTGGCCATGTTCGGCGGCGTGGTGTGGCTGGCCTATACCCAGGGCGTGGCGCGCGGCCGGGGCGAGACCCCGGTGCTGGCGGCCGCTGCCGGGCCGGAACGGGTCGCCCCCCCGGCGGGCGGCGGCAACGTGCCCTATCAGGGCTTCAAGATATATGAGCAGCCCGCGCCGTCCGACGATGTGGCCGACAGCGCCCCGCCTCCCAAGCCCGCCGCCGCGGCTGAAGCCCCCGCGCCCGCCCAAAACAGCGCCCGCAAGCGGCCGCCCGCCCCGCCGCCTGCGGCCGCGAAAGCCAATTCCGTGGCCACCCTGATCCAGCAGGCCAACGGCACGCCGCCCCCTGCCAAGCTTGAGGCCAAGCCCGAGACCAAGCCCGAGACCAAGCCCGCTGCCAGGCAGGCCGCCAAGCCGGTCGTCCCTGCCATGGCCGTCGCTGCCACTGGCGCGCCCCGCGCCCTGGCTGCGCCCGTCCCGGCGGCGACCAAGCCGCCAGCGGCCAAGGCCGCCAGCGCCCCGACCGGGGGGTATGTCCTGCAGATCGGCGCCTATAAGAGCCAGGCTGACGCCGATTCCGCCTGGGTCACCTACAAGGCCAAGCATGCCGCTTTGCTGTCCGGCTATGCCCCGGATGTGCAGCAGGCCGACCTGGGCGAAAAAGGCACCTGGTACCGCCTGCGCGTTGCCGGGTTCGGCGACCGGGACGTGGCCAGCGGCGTGTGCGACCGGCTGAAGGCGGACGGCGGCGCCTGTATCCTGACGAAATAGGACGCCTATGCGGTCGCGTGCGATTTATGGCTGTGCCGGCGCCACCTTGTCGGCGGACGAACGCGGCTTCTTCCGGGAGGCTGCGCCCTGGGGCTTTATCCTGTTCGCGCGCAACATCAAGGACCCTGCCCAAGTCCGCGCCCTCATTGAAGAATTGCGCGACACGGTTGGCGACGCCGCCGCCCCGGTCCTGATCGACCAGGAAGGCGGACGGGTGGCCCGCTTGACACCGCCCACATGGCACGCCCGTCCGCCCGCCGCCCGCTTCGGCCAGCTCCATGACACCGACCCGGAGGCCGCCAGGGAGGCTACCTATCTCAACGCCCGGCTGATCGCCCATGACCTGGCCCAGCTCGGCATCAATGTCGACTGCCTGCCGGTGCTGGATGTGCCGGCCGCCGGCGCCCATGACATTATCGGCGACCGCGCCTTCGCCTGTGACCCCCACACCATCATCGAGCTGGGCAAGGCCCAGATCGAGGGCCTGCTGGACGGCGGCGTGCTGCCGGTGATGAAGCATATCCCCGGCCATGGCCGGGCCGGGTCCGACAGCCATCTGGCGCTGCCCCGGGTGAGCGCCAGCGCCGAGGAATTGTCGGCGACCGATTTCGTCACGTTTCGCAGCCTTGACTCCTGTCCGATGGCGATGACGGCGCATGTGGTTTATGAGTCGATTGATCCACAGCGTCCTGCGACCACCAGCCCCAAAGTCATTCGGGATGTGATACGCGGTGAGATAGGATTTGACGGGCTTTTGATGTCGGACGACCTTTCGATGAAGGCGCTTGACGGCCCGCTTTCGGTGCGTGCCAGGGCAGCTCTTTTTGCCGGCTGCGACCTGGTGCTTCACTGCAATGGCGATATGGACGAGATGCAAAGCGTGGCGAGCGAAGTGAAGGCACTGGAAGGACCGGCGGCGCGCCGCAGCGCCCATGCGCTGGGCCAGTTGCGCGACCCCATGGCCTTCGACACCGCCGCCGCCCAGGCCCGGCTGGACGGGCTGCTGGAGGCGGTGTCGTGAGCGACGCCGCCGAGAATTTCGACAGTTTCCAGGCCAGCGCCATCGTCGCCGACGAGGAAGCCCTGCTGATCCATGTCGACGGCTTTGAAGGCCCGCTCGACCTGCTTTTGACCCTGGCGCGCAACCAGAAGGTCGATATCGCCAAGATATCGATCCTCAAGCTGGCCGACCAGTATCTGGAATTCATCGAGGGCGCCAAGAAGCTCAATCTCGAACTGGCGGCCGACTATCTGGTGATGGCCGCCTGGCTGGCCTATCTCAAGTCCCGCCTGATCCTGCCGCAGGAAAAAGACACGGAGGGCGAACCCAGCGCCGACCAGATGGCCACCCGGCTGCGCTGGCGGCTGCAGCGGCTGGACGCGATGCGCGCCGCCTCGACCCGGCTGATGGGGCGCGAGCGGCTGGACCGTGATGTGTTCGGGCGCGGCGATCCCGAAGCCGTCAATGTCGTCAAGCTCAGAACCTACAAGGACACGCTGTACGATCTGCTCACCGCCTATGCCACCGACCGGGTGCGCAAGCTGGGCGGCAAGGCCTATCGCCCGCACATCGCCCCGGTGCTGGCGATCGAGGAAGCCCGCGAGCGGCTGGAACGCATGCTGGGCAAGATCAGCGACTGGAGCGCCCTGACCACGCTCTTGCCCTTTGAATGGTCGGGCGGTGTGCGCCGCCGTTCGGCGCTGGCCTCGACCCTGCTGGCCTGCCTGGAAATGGCCCGCGACGGCAAGGTTGTGTTGCAGCAGGCGTCCCCCTTTGCGGAAATCTATATCCGGGAAAGCAACCGCACCCCGGACGGGCCAAGCGGGGCGACGGCCCCGGGAGCATGACATGAGCAGCGTAGCCAAGATGATTGAAACGATCGAAAACCACATGGACGCCAAGACCACGCAAACCAACCCCGAACATCTCAGGATGGTCGAGGCGCTGCTGTTCGCCGCCAGCGAGCCCTTGGACGCCAAGGCGCTGGCGGGCCAGTTGCCGGACGGCGCGGACGTTATGGGCCTGCTCAAGGCGCTTGAAGAAGCCTATGAGAAGCGCGGTGTAAACCTCTGCTGTGTCGCAGGAAAATACCAGTTCCGCACCGCCAGCGACCTGGCCTTTTTGTTGCGCAAGGAACAGCCGGAACAGAAGCGCCTCAGCAAGGCCGCCATCGAGACCCTGGCCATCATCGCCTATCACCAGCCCGTCACGCGGGCCGAGATCGAGGATATTCGCGGCGTCGCCATGTCCAAGGGCACAATCGACATCCTGATGGAGGTGGGCTGGATCAGGATACGGGGCAGGAAACGCACCCCCGGCCGTCCCGTCACCTATGGCACCACCGAGGCCTTCCTGGTCCAGTTCGGGCTGGAAAGCGTCGCCCACCTGCCGGGTACCGACGAACTCAAGGCGGCGGGCTTCCTGGAAGCCATCCCGCCTTCGGGCTTCGATGTTCCCAGCCCGTCGGACGATCTTGGCCCGGACGAGGATCCCTATACCGGCGAAGAACCGGCGGACATGCAGACCGGCTCGCTCAACCTGGACGAAGCCTAGCGCGCCGCTTGCGCAGGCCGGCATAGAGGCTGGCCCCCGCCAGGGCGTAGAGAATCCATTGCACGGCGTCATTCACCGTCCCCGGCAGCACCAGCGACCCGATCCCGAAACACAGCGACGCCATAAGCGAGATCTGCCGCCAGGGCGGATGCCAGCCGCGCGCCCGCTTCCACTCCTCCAGTTCCGGGTCGCTTGTGTCGCTCCAGCTGATGCCATCGGCCAGGGCCTTGGGCGCGGGCGGAGCCTTCTGCACCGGCGGCAGGGCGCGCGGCGTCTCCCGCGCGGCGCGGGAAATGGGGGCAGCCGCGCCACGGCGGCCAAAGGCGGGGGGATTTGCACCGCGTTCCATGCCCGCACCATGCCACATCCCAGGTTAGCCTTTGGCTAAGACGGGCATGGAAAGCTGTGCCGTAATGGGCGTTTGCGGCGCTTGCGCCGCCGCCTGGAATCGGGCCTTGCGGCCTTCGCGGGCGGCGGCGAGAAGGATTTTTTCATTCTTCTTCTCCTTCCAGTTCCACCACCACGGCCTCGCCATTTTCCAATGCTATCGCCAGATTGCCTTTTCGAAGCGCAATGGCGTCACTGCCGAACACTTCGCGCCGCCAGCCCGACAGGGCCGCGACGCCGTCATCATCTTCCGCCGCCAGCTTCTCGATATCCTCGGCATTGGCGATCAGGCGCGGCGCCACCCCGGCGGTCTCCGCCTTCAGCCGCAGCAGGGTCTTGAGCAGGTCGACCCCGGCGGGCGAGGGCTCGCGGCGGCGGCGCGGGCGGGCGTCGGCGATGGCGCCTTCCGGCGGCTGGGCGGTGGCGCCCGCCGCGATGGCCTCCATCAGTCCCTTGCCCAGCTTGGAATTGGCAAAGCCCTTGGGCACGGCGCGGATGCGCTCCAGCGCCTCGGCGCTTTCGGGCGGATGGGCGGCGATCTCGGTCAGGGCCTCGTCCTTCAGCACCCGGCCGCGCGGGATGTCGCGCGCCTGGGCCTCGCGCTCGCGCCAGGCGGCCAGCGACGCCAGGATGGCCAGGAAGCGCTTGTTGGCGGTGCGCGGCTTCAGCCGCTTCCAGGCCAGCTCCGGGTCCAGCCGGTAAAGCGCCGGGTCCTGCAGGGCGGCGACTTCCTCGGCCACCCAGGCGCTGCGGCCGGTCTTTTCCAGCCTGGCCTTCATCCATTCATAGATGACGCAAAGATGGGTGACGTCGGCCAGGGCATATTCCAGTTGCCGCTTCGACAAGGGCCGGTGGCTCCAGTCGGTGAAGCGGGCCGACTTGTCGATCTCGACATGGGCGATCTTGCGCGCCAGGGTTTCATACGACGCCGCATCGCCGAAGCCGCACACCATGGCGGCGATCTGGGTGTCGAACAAAGGATGCGGCAGCACGCCCCCCTGAAGGTGGAAGATTTCGATATCCTGCCGCCCGGCATGCAGCACCTTGATCAAGCCCGGCTGGGCGATACGCTGGTAGAAGGCCGTCAGATCCAGCCCCGGCGCCAGCGGGTCGATGATGCCTTCCACCATCCCGCTGCCCGGCACATTGCCCGCCACCTGGATCAGGCACAGCTTGGGATAATAGGTTTGGTCGCGCAGGAATTCGGTGTCCAGCGCCAGATAGGGCGCCCCTTCAAGCGCGCCCAGAAATTCCGCCAGCGCCTCATTTGTTTCGACTATCCGCATCCGCACGGTGATAGCGGATTCGGGGCGGCGCTGCTGGCTTTTCTGGCAATTTCAGGGAGGTGCCTTCTTTAATGCGGATCGAGCCCCACCGCCCGGCCGGCAAAGCCCGCATCGTCGAAATAGCGGGTTTCGCCCACCTGCTGCAGGTTCACGATGGTGCTCCTGCCATTGGCCGCCGGGGCCGACCGCAGGCTGCGCCGGACCACATTGACCGGCGCACCGCCCGCCAGCCCCTCGGTTATCACCCGGCCCTTCAGCTTGCCCTTGGCGGGCAGGGCCAGCCCTGCGGCCTGGGCCAGGGTGGGGGCGATATCGGCATTGGAAACCGGCGCGGGATCGGCAAAGCCCGCCTTGAAGTCCGGCCCGATGGCCGCCATGAAATTGCGCGTCTCGGCGCGGCTCAGCGAGCCGTGGCTGCCCTGGCCGGTGGCGAGCGGGGTGTCATGGACCCCCACCGTGCATTGCAGCGGGTCTTCGCATCCTTCCGCGAAGCTGCGGAAGCTGACCATGATGGATGGCGCGGGCGTGCGGGCCGCGCCGATCAGGCCCACATCGCGCATCGCCAGCGCGCCGGGAAAACTGCCCAGCCGGTCATTGACGAAGATGGCCGCGACATAGTCCTGGGTGGTGAGGAATTTCACCGCCTTTGCGGCCAGCGCCCTGGCCTTGGCCGAGGGCAGGTAGATCAGGTCCGAGCCGCCATTGGCGGCGAGCACCAGATCGGGCGCCTGGGCGTTGGCCCCCAGCGCCGCGCCGTTGATCCGGGGCAGGCCCAGCGCGCCGGAAAGGTCCGACAGCAGGAAGCCGGACGCGATCTGCCCGTCCTTGGCCGAGGGGCTGGTCTTGCTCTCATGGCTGATGGTCACCAAGCCATGGTCGGCGGTGACGAAAATGTCTGTGTCCTTGTCCAACCCCTGATCCTTCAGCGCCTGGCGCAGTTCGCCCAGCATGGTGTCGGCGTCGCGGGCGCCGGCCATGCCGCTGGGTCCGTTGATGCCCGGTTCGTATTCGCCCACGCTGTCCTTGGTATTGTGCTGGCTCATATCGGGATCGCGCGACCAGAACAGCAGCGCGAAGGGCTTTGCCGCCTGCTTGAAGTGCGGCAGCACGATCCGCGTTGTCGCCTTCATCAGCCAGACCTCCTGCGCGATGTTGGGCACCTGCACGCCCGGCGCCTGGCCGGGCAGGAATGCGTCTTTCATCCGCGCGCTGAACCATGCCGGCAGGCCCAGGCCGCCGTCATGGCCGCTGGCGTCGTCCAGGATCAGGCTCTCGTCGGGCGCGGCGGTGGAATCCGCGATGCGCGTCGGCCCCAGCTTGCCGATCACGGCGGTGGAAAAGCCGCTGGCACGGGCCTGCGCGAACAGGGTCTCCTCGTTCAGGTAATTGCCGCCGAACTTCCGGTTCATCTCCGCCAGCACAGCGTCATTCTCCAGCCCGGCGACGGTGGCGCCCTTCATGCTGTCCATCGCCACCCCGGTATAAAGCGCATTGCCGAAGTCGCCGGTGTCGCCGATATAGTGGCCGGTGGCGATGGCCGAGGCGTTGACCGTGGTGACGGTGGGATACAGCGCATGGCTGTTGGTGAAGTCCACGCCATCGGCCTTCAGCCTGGCCATGTTGGGCATGTTGCCCGGCTCGACGCTGCCATAGCGCAAGCCGTCGGCGACGAAGATGATGATGTTGCGGGCTTGGGCCGGCAGGGCGACCAGCAGGGCGACCAGCAGGGCGGCAAAACCGGTCTTTTTCATGCCTGATTCCCTTCGCACCCCGGCACCGTAACCGGGCTTTGCGACAGGAAAAACCGGCAATTTCAGCGGCCTTGACCGGCCCCCCATAAACCGCCAAAAACCAGCGTTTCCAACAGGTTTCCGCCATGCACGCCTATCGCACCCATACCTGCGGCCAGCTTCGCAAACCCGATGTCGGCAAGGAAGTTCGCCTGTCGGGCTGGGTCAACCGGCGGCGCGATCATGGCGGGCTGATCTTCATCGACCTGCGCGATCATTACGGCATCACCCAGTGCGTCATCACGCCCGAGAACCCGGCCTTCCCGGTGGTGGATGCCGCCCGCTCGGAATGGGTGATGACCTTCACCGGCAAGGTGGTGGACCGGCTGGAAGGCACGGTGAATCCAGACCTGCCGAGCGGCGAGGTCGAGCTGCGCATCGAAACCGCCACCGTCCAGGGCAGGGCGCTGGAACTGCCGCTGCCGGTGTTCGGCGATCAGGAATATCCCGAGGAAACCCGCCTGACCTATCGCTTCCTCGATCTGCGCCGCGAGCGCCTGCACAAAAACATCATGCTGCGCGCCAACATCATCACCTCGCTGCGCCGCCGGATGATCCAGCAGGGCTTCACCGAATTCCAGACCCCGATCCTCACCGCCTCCTCGCCCGAAGGGGCGCGCGACTTTCTGGTGCCGTCGCGCCGCTATCCCGGCCAGTTCTATGCGCTGCCCCAGGCCCCCCAGCAGTTCAAGCAGCTCATCATGGTGGCGGGCTTTGACCGCTATTTCCAGATCGCGCCGTGTTTTCGCGACGAGGATGGCCGCGGCGACCGCTCGCCGGGCGAGTTCTACCAGCTTGATCTGGAAATGAGCTTCGTCACCCAGGATGACGTCTTCGCCGCCGTCGCCCCGGTGCTGGCGGGGGTGTTCGAGGAGTTTTCGGGCGGCAAGACCGTGACCCCGCCGGACCAGTTCCCGCGCATTCCCTATGCCGAGGCGATTCTGAAATACGGCACCGACAAGCCCGACCTGCGCAACCCGATCCACATCGTGGACGTGTCGGAGATTTTCGACCGCGCCGATGTCGACTTCAAAGCATTCAAGAACAAGACCGTCCGCGCCATTCCCGCGCCGGGCGCGGCGTCTCAGCCCCGTTCGTTCTTTGATAAGATGAACGAGTGGGCGCGGGGCGAAGGTGCTCCTGGTCTGGGTTACGTCGGTGTTGATGACGTCCATGAGCAGGGCGTAATTTTCACCGGGCCAATCGCCAAGTTTATCTCGCAAGAGGCGAAGGTCGCGCTTGTCGAGGCAACCGGAGTAAAAGCGGGCGACGCCTTGTTCTTCAGCGCCGACGCCAAACCGGGCCGCGCCGCCAATCTGGCGGGCATGGCGCGCACCCGGCTGGGCCGCGAACTGGGCCTGATCGCCGACGACGCCTACAAGTTCTGCTGGATCGTGGACTTCCCGATGTATGAGTGGAACGAGGACGACAAGAAGATCGACTTCTCCCACAATCCTTTCTCCATGCCCCAGTTCGACCGCGACAAGTTCCTCGCCCTCGACAACAACGACGCCGACACCATCCTCGGCATCAAGGCCTTCCAGTACGACATCGTCTGCAACGGCTATGAACTGTCGAGCGGCGCGATCCGCAACCACGACCCTGACGTGATGCTCAAGGCCTTCGAGATCGCCGGTTATGCGCGCGAGGAAACCGAGGAAAAGTTCGCTGGGATGCTCAACGCCTTCCGCCACGGCGCCCCGCCGCATGGCGGCACCGCGCCGGGCATTGACCGCATTGTGATGCTGCTGGCGGGCGAGGAAAACCTGCGCGAGGTCACCATGTTCCCCATGACCCAGTCGGCCCAGGACCTGCTGATGAACGCCCCGTCCCCGGCGAATGCCAAGCAGCTCAAAGAGCTGCACCTGCGGGTGGTGTATCCGGAAAAGAGCTGAAGGCTCTTTCCTCCATTGTCATGGCCCGCCTTGCGCGGGCCATCCAGCGGCCATAACCGTCGATGTCGAAAACCTATTACGTCTACATCATGGCCAGTCAGCGTAACGGCACGGTCTATACCGGCGTGACCAACGATATTGGGCGCCGCGCATGGGAGCATCGGGAAGGCCTGGTTCCCGGCTTCACCAAGAAGTACGGCGTCAAGATGCTCGTCTGGTACGAAACCTTCGTCCACGTGGACGACGCTATCCACCGCGAGACGCGGCTCAAGAAATTCACCCGCCGGCGCAAGCTTGAATTGATCGAAAGCGTCAATCCCCAATGGCACGATTTGGCGCGGGGCCTGTGATCGCCGCCACCTCTTGTCATGGCCCGGCCCCGCCCGGGCCATCCAGAGCAGCAAGCATATTTTTGAAAGCTAGCGCCCGCCCCCTGGATGGCCCACGTAAAGTGGGCCATGACAGAAGTTGCTGATGAACGCCCCGTCACCGGCGAACGCCAAGCAGCTGAAAGAGCTGCATTTGAGGGTGGTTTATCCGGAGAAGTGAGAGCGACCGGCGCGCGCAGCGCGCGAGCGTGTCCGGCGGACACGCGAGAGGGAGCGAGCGCCGCGAGCTTGGGCGAGCGGCAGGGCGCACAACTTTAAACACGAAAGGCTAGCTTAAATACCTACCGTCTTATGGGCTTTCTAAGTTTGACCGCGATGACTTCAGGGATGTCTAGGTGTGGCATAGCAATGCCAACAAGGGTGTCCGTGTAAATCACTTTTTGGCTGCCTTTTGGTAGACAAGCCAAATGCGCATCCAATTCAGGCCGCAGGTATTCAATTGAATAGGGAAGTTGAACAAGCAAGAGTTGAGCGCGCAAACGAATCACTCCTGTAGGGCAGCGAGGATACCTATTTGAAATTCTTGCAAGAGGGACGAATCGTGATTCGTTCACCACTTTCTTGTGAATAGATGGAGGATATGTGGCTTGGATTCTTCTGGTTTTCCTGAGCTATCTATCGGACAGCGCGGGGAGATCTCTATCCCCACTTCCTATCCCCCAAAAATCCCGCCTAACCTGATCCCGCCTGCCTCATGCGGGGGTTGAGAGCGTTCGGCCGAAGGCCGGCAGAACCGCCCGGTGGGCGGTTCAGAGCGAGCCGCGAGCCAAAGCGAGCGGCCCGGACGTCGGAAGCTTGCCTGCGGTGGTTGATAAGCTCGGCGGGATAAGGGGGAGGGGGTGGAAAAATGAGTACAGAATCGCCGCAGAGCGGCTGGATTTGGCCTCTCAAGCGTGGCTGACAGGCTTGTGGGGACAGGGCCGTCCGGCCTCGCGCCGCGCTTGGCCGCGCGCCGCTGCGGCGTTCGCCGGGGCCGAAGGTCCACTGGACCTTCGGCTGATCCCGGCTCACCCGGAACCATCGTCTTGCAGCCCCGTTACTGTGGCACCGAAAGCTGTCGGATGTGGCTTGCCGCCATGAAAGATCACACATGAAAAAGTTCCACTTTGTGCTTGGACTGAGTTCGGTCCTCGCGGTTGCGGGCGTAATGGCGCCCACAATGTCCAGCGCCCAGACCACTGAAAAAACCTATGTCGCCTGCAATTCGTACGGCAATTGCTGGCGGGTGCATCACCTCTACGCTTATGGGAAAGATGCGCCGATCAGGTATTACAACTCCAATTGGTACGACAGCCACCGCAGTGATGCGCATGTTCATTGGGTCTCCGACCCGTCCGACGACCACGGATATTACGAGCAGGATGGACGTTGGCACGCCGATCCCGCCGCGCGCGCCGTGGCGGGCGGGGCGACGGGCGCCGGCCTCGGTGCGGCCATTGGGTGTCTGGTGACGCTTCCGATCGGGTGCCTGCCCGGCGCCGCGGTTGGCGCGGCCGTGGGTGGCGGGACGGGCGCTGTCGCCGGCGCAGCCTCGGCGCACGACTAGGTGATGTTGCGAGCCGCAGGGGCGTGATAGCCGCTGGATTTCTCGCGGCAATTCGCACGCAATCCCCGCTTTGTCCCATGGACAAAGCGGGGATATCTTTATCCGCCTTCCTGTCCCCCAAAAATTCCGCCTAGCCTGGGACGTCCGCCCGAAGGCGCTCACAGCCAAGTCTCCGACAACCACCTCATTAACGAAATTCGCCAGACTGGTAGTAACGTCGCCGCCGAGCGCCTCTACTAGTTGCCCTTCGAATGAAACACGATGGATGCCATTGCCCGCGCGTTACGGTCGGCGATCATGCTTTCGGTATCGGCTTTAAACTTCTTGAAACGGTCGGTGGCAAGGTGTGCGGTGAGCGCAGCCTCGCTGTCATAAACCTCGTAGAAGAAGATGTGGTTTGGGTTGGATGCGAGCTGCGTGATGTTGTACTCGCGCACGCCAGGCTCCTTGATGAAGGCCGCTGAATTTTCCTTGACGGTTTCGATAAACTTCGGCAGCTCGGAGGGAATAATCACGAGCTCGACAAGATTGATACGGGGCGCAGGCGACTGTGACTGCGCCAACGTCGGCTGACTTGACAGCGAGATAAAGAGCGCGGCGACAGCAGTGGCGAACAAGCCAGGTTTACGCATCGAATTTACTCCTTGTAGCTGAGAGAATTCATATCTTGACCGGGCCGGACGAGAGCTTCCGTCCCTTCAATTCTTGACTATAGCGGCGTCTTGGTCGGGATAAATACCGTAGGCTGGAGAAAGGTAGCCCGTTGCCAGCTGTGAATAAATCGCGGTTCAGACTAGCTGTCAATCGCGCGATTTCACATGCAGAATTTATCTGATCCCCGAAAACTGCATCGTTTTTGGTTGGAGTTTTCCACTGGTTCTCCAAGGCTGGGAGGTGTGGAAAAAGATGAAGGCCTCGAAGTTCACGGACGCCCGTTCGCTTTTGATCAGTTCCGGATGATCCGGGATCATTCGTGAGCTTGCGGCAGCTTTAACAAGGCGACAATAGCGAATGCCGCAATGGTAAGTGCTGGTATGGCGCCGATCAAAATCGCCGAAGGGCCGAAGCCCAATCGCAGCGCCTGTCCCACAAGCACCGGTCCCGCAAAAGAACCAATACGGCCGACGCCAACGGACCATCCTACACCGGTGCCCCGCATCAGGGTGGGATAGTAAACCGGCACCATGGCGTACAGCACCATTTGACCGCCCAGAGCAAAAACACCGATCGCAAATCCCAGCAGAACAGTAGCGACCAGACTGTGGACATAGGCCAGCGGTGCGAGAAACACGATGAAGCAGCAATACATTACAATGGCTGTTGGCGTCCTCGGAACCTTGTCCATCAACAGGCCAAACAAAAGATTTCCGGCCACGCCGCCCAGATTAAAAACGATCTGAACGATTGCTGCGTGGACGATCGAGAGCCCCTTATCCACCAGCAGCAACGGCAGCCAGTTCAGCAGCAGATAGATGACCAGCATGTGAAAGAACAACGCAAGCCATAGCAACGTCGTCGATAGCCCGCGCTCACCATGAAACAACACATCAGCAATGGAAGCTTTGGCGGGAATCCGTTGCTTGCGAACCGCGGATGTCTTCATTCGAAACTGGGCAGATTCTGGCAAGAAAAAAATCAAAAAAGGAATAATGGCCAACGTCAGAAAACCGCCGACATAGAATATCCATCGCCAGTCAAAGACACCCCCGCCCAGAATGCTGACAAATGAGGCAATGGCCCCGCCAGCCGGAACCCCGCAATACATCATGGCAATAAAACGGCTTCGTGACCCAGGCCTGGCGGCTTCCGCCGATAACGCAATCAGATTGGGAAGCGCGGCGCCAAGACCCAGGCCGGTAAAAAAGCGGAAAAGCATCAAAGTCTGATAGACCTGTGCTGTCGCCGTTGCGAGCGTGAATATTCCGCACAATATGAGCGCCAGAAGCAGAACCCGTTTTCGACCAATGAAATCGGCAATCCGTCCGCCAAAAATCGCGCCAGGCAGAAGGCCCATGGTTGATGCGCTCGCAACCCACCCCATCGCGGAAGGCGACAAATGGTATTCAGAGACGATGCGATGAGCGGCAACGCCAACCGATTGAAGGCCGAAGCCTTCCATCACTGCGGTAATGAAGCAGATAACGATGGTCCCAATGACTTCGCCTGACCACAGAGGTCCCTGCGAGCGCCCACCAAGACCTGCACCAACTGTCACTGTCCACCCTGACTAACCAGGCGCATGTGCCCGTGTCTTGAAAGGCGTCATCCCAATAGATCGAGTTCCTGCAAAACTCGTTTTCCCATCTCAACCGTCGTAACCGGTTTCTCGCCCGCGAGCGCGATATCGGCTGTGCGGACACCCGCTCCCACCGCCGCCGCTACCGCGCGCTCCAAAAGGCGAGCATCCTGCGGAGATCCGAAAGTATGATGCAAACATTCTCCAAAACTCAGAATGGCGCCGAGAGGGTTGGCCACCCCCTTGCCCGCAATATCAGGCGCGCTGCCATGAACTGGCTCGTACAAGGCTTTACGCGTTCCGTCCTTGCGCACAGGACCGAGCGAGCTCGATGGCAGCATGCCAAGAGACCCGGTAATCATTGCCGCACAATCCGACAATATGTCGCCGAACAGATTTTCTGTAACGATGACGTCAAACTGAAGTGGGTTGCGGACCAACTGCATGGCCGCATTGTCCACATACATATGGGTCAGTGCGATGTCAGGATATTCCGCGTCATGTACCGACTGCATTATCTCTCGCCAGAGAGCAAACGTCTCCAGCACATTGGCCTTATCAACTGAGCAAACTGTCTTGCGACGCGTACGGGCCAGTTCGAATGCGGCCCGGGCGATCCGGCGAACCTGCTCATCCGTGTAGATAAGTGTATTCACGCCACGACGGCTGCCATCCGCCAGCGTCGTCACCCCGCGTGGTTCACCGAAGTACAGCCCTCCCGTTAGTTCGCGCACAATGACCATGTCGCAGCCATTTACGACTTCGGGCTTAAGGGTTGAAGCGGAAATAAGGGCGTTGAACAGCTTCACGGGCCGCAGATTTGTGTACAGATCAAACTCCTTGCGCATCTGAAGAAGGTGATCCTTCTGGCGTGATGCGGGTGGAATTTTCTCATAATCGGGCGAGCCTATGGCGCCAAAAAGTATGGCATCGGCGGCTTCAATTTGCGCCCAGGTCTCAGGTCGCATCAGATCGCCATGGGCGTGCCAAGCTGCCATCCCGAACAGTTCTTCGTGGAGCTCAAATTCCATGCCACGCTTTTCCGCAAACCAAAGCGCAACTTTGCGTACTTCGGCCATGATCTCCGGCCCTATGCCGTCTCCGGGCAAAATCAGCAGTTTCGTTGGGGCTGCGGCGCTCATCTTGGGAAACATCCAAGGATGCTTTTTTTCTTCTGTAGCTTCGGCGGCAATAATTTGTGATTCATGTTCCAGGGTCATCCCAATTTCATCCAGGCCAAGCAGGAGGCCGCGGCGCGCCTCCGGACTAATAGTGAACGCAATAACGCGATCCGAACGCGTGATGATGTGTTGTGTCTCAAGATTCACCGACAGTATTGGTTCTTCGGTTTCGAGCTCGGTCGCTATAGCCTTGATCTCGTTTGCCGCCAAGCTAATGGGCAACAGGCCATTCTGAAAGCAGTTGGCAACGAAAATATCTCCAAAACTCGGTGCTATTATGCACTTCAGGCCATAGTCCATCAGCGCCCACACCGCCGCCTCCCGCGAACTGCCGCAGCCGAAATTTTCTCCGGCAACCAGTATCTCTGCGCCTTGGTATCGCGCGGCATTGGGTGGAAAGGTCGGGTCTTCTGTCCCGTCCGGCATATATCGTATGGCCTCGAAGCACCAACGTCCAAGCTCACCCTGCTTGTTTTCAATCAGCCGGTTTATCCGGATCACCACTTCCGTATCGATGTTGGGCCGCATCAGCGGGACGGCTTTGGCGCGTATCTCGGTGAAAGGCTGCCGGCTCATGAGAGATTTTCGAATTTGCGAACGTCGCAAATTTTTCCCTGTATTGCCGCCGCAGCAGCCATCGCCGGGCTCGCCAAGTGAGTCCGCGCTTCGGGACCCTGCCGGCCGATAAAGTTCCGGTTGCTTGTCGAAACTGATCGCGCCTTCGGAGGCAGTATTTCACCGTTTGCGCCGAGGCAAAGCGAGCAGCTTGGCGCTCTCCACTCGAAACCCGCTTCGATAAATACGCGGTCCAAGCCCTCGCCTACTGCGGCGCGGCGTACCGCCTCAGAGCCCGGCACAATCCAAGCCCTGACGTTCGGTGCGACTTTTCTGCCTCGTGCTACCATTGCCGCGGCGCGAAGGTCGCTCAAGCGACCGTTAGCGCAAGAGCCTATGAAGACCCAGTCAATGTCGGTCCCCTCAATAGGCCGGCCCGGTTCAAGTCCCATATAGTTCAAAGCGGTCCGCATATTTTCCCGAGTCCGGGAATCCGCCACAAGTCCGGGGTCCGGTACCAGCTCATTGATGCCGATCACATCCTGAGGGCTCACGCCCCACGTGACCTGCGGCGCGACATCGCTTGCGTCAAATTTCTCCTCCCGATCAAACACGGCATCAGGGTCGCTTGGAAGTTGTCGCCAGTAATTCAGTGCCCGGTCAAATAGCGCGCCCTTCGGCGCAAATGGCCGATCACGCAGATACGTGTATGTCAAATCGTCGGGAGCAATCATTCCGATTTTAGCCCCCAGCTCTATGGACATATTGCACCAGGCCAGCCGAGCCTCGATATCCAAGGTGCGCAATGTCGAGCCCGCGAATTCAACTGCATGACCACGACCGGCAGCGGTCCCAAGCCGGCCGATCAGAAACAACATCAGGTCCTTTGATGTAACATTTGGTGCAAGCGCGCCATTCACCTGAATGCGCATGGTTTTCGGACGTATCTGCCGAAGCGTTTGTGTCGCCAGCACATGCGCCACCTCACTTGACCCTATTCCGAAGGCCAAGGCTCCGAGGCCCCCATGCGTACAGGTATGGCTATCCCCACAAACGATCGTCGAGCCCGGCAGGCTTAATCCCAATTCAGGCCCTATGACGTGAACGATGCCCTGATTTGCATCTCCGATGTCGAAAAGCCTTACGCCAGCCACCGCGGTCCTGCGGCGCATCTCGCGCAAAAGTTCCCCGCCCCGGCTATTGCTGTCTCGGCCGCGAAGCGGGTCACTCGACACCGCATGGTCAGGTGTCGCAAACGTCAGATCTGGGCGACGCACTCGATAATTCTGCCGCTCAATCCGCGCAAGGCCCGGCCCGGCTTCGAGGTCATGAATTAAATGCCTGTCGATTCTAAGTAGCGAGACCCCGCCAGGCAACAACATGATCTCATGTTCTGCCCAAACTTTCTCGAAAAGAGTTCTGCCCGCCACCGGCTGCATCAGAATTCCACCCCGCGCCTGGCAAGGCCAACCTGCACCTGCTCCCGCAGATCACAAATATTTCCGGACCGGCCCTGCACAAAACCCATAAAAACACACTTATCCCTAAATTGTTTGCGCGGGTCGCAGATGTCTCCCCATTTCGGACCGTAGCAGGGGCCTAACGTCGATTGCAGAAAGCCAAAATACCTAGTGCAGCGCAAGGAGCAACACAAGACCACTCCCAACTATCGTTAATCTCAGTCTCCAAAGCGGCACGGTAGCCTGTGATTACGATTTGGCGACTGCATTGTGCCAGGAACCCAACGGCACTGGATCGGTTGATTTATCGCGGTCAGACAGGTAACGCCGTTGTATACTTTACCTGGCGTAGCGCAAAGTGTGATGATGCCGCCGCTACGACAGGGTGATGCAAGAGCGTGTGCATAAGGAAAAGCTCGTAGTCGGCGACATTAGCCACCGCGATGCGAAGCTGGTAGTCCCATTCCCCCGAAATGGAATAACACTCCAATATTTCGCCCTGATTGACGACAAATGCTTCAAACTTCTTTCCCTGTTCGTGGTTGTGGGACTTAAGGCGTACCTGGCATAGCACCGTGACACCCAAGCCTAGCTTTTTCGGGTCGACCAAGCGCACGGTATCCTTCAGGAGTCCTGCATCTTCCATGGCGCGCATGCGTCGCCAGCAGGATGCTGCCGATGCGCCGACCTGTTCGGCGAGTGTGGCGTTCGACAAGGTCGCATCGCGCTGGACCAGAGCCAGTATCCGGCGATCAATGTCATCGAACTGAACTGTCTGCTTCATATTATACTTTTATATCGAATTTTTCGATCAGAAAACACCTAATACTGTAAAACCTTGAACGGATTACGTCATTTTTTTGCGCAATAATGGGGCATGGGAAAATCGGCCATATCAGGTTGTTGCGCGGGATTTGCGGCCGGACAAGCCCTGCTGTTGGTCCGGTCAACCGAACCATCCAGATCAGGGGCCAGGATGGCCGCCCCGATCTTCGCCGGATTGGCAGCCCTGCAGCCAGACCCGTTGACTGGACAGATTGCCGCTTACGCTGCCGATAGCAGACCAGAAAGATCGGCGTCGGTGGCGGCCCTATCAACATCACAGGCTGCAAACAGGCTGCAAACAGGCTGCAATTGGATCAACTCAATCGCTTCAGCCCTGCCATTCTGACTTGTCCATCAATTGGGGGCTATTTTGACCGTGCATGAAAATACGCTGGGCTTGGACGGATTTGAGTTCGTCGAATTTACCGGGCCCGATCCCGAAGACCTTGCGCGGCTGTTTTCGGTAATGGGCTTCAGCCATATTGGCGATCACCGCTCCAAGAATGTCCGTCGCTATGTTCAGGGCGACATCAATTTTCTGCTGAACATGGATGCGGCTGGACAAGCGGCAAGTTTCAGGAAGGCCCATGGCCCCTCCGCGAACGCGATGGCGTTTCGCGTGCAAGACGCGAAGCTGGCCTTTGAAGAGGCCGTAAAGCGTGGCGCGGTCCCTGTCCAGGGACGTATCGGCCCCATGGAGCTCAACATCCCCGCGATTGAGGGGATCGGTGGTTCCAACCTGTATCTCGTCGATCGCTACGGCGCCCAGGAGATCTATGATGTGGATTTCAAGCCGGTAGCTGGCGCAGGGCGCGATGACAAATCCGTCGGGCTGCATACGCTCGACCACTTGACCCATAACGTCAATCGCGGACGGATGAGCCATTGGGCGGATTTCTACGAGCGCGTCTTCAACTTCCGCCAGATCCGCTACTTCGACATTGAGGGCCAGTCGACGGGACTCTTTTCCAAAGCGATGACGGCCCCCGATGAAAAGATTCGCATCCCGCTCAATGAATCGCAGGACGATAATTCGCAGATTGAGGAATTCCTGAAGGCCTATAACGGGGAGGGCATCCAACATATCGCGCTGGCCACGGACGATATTTTCGCCACGGTGGACGCCCTGCGGGCCAATGGCGTCAGGTTCCAGGACAGCCCTGACACCTATTTCGACCTGATTGACAAGCGCCTCCCGGGCCACGGCCATGACGTCGAGCAGATGCGCAAACGCCGCATCCTGATTGATGGCGCGCCAGAAACTGGCGGTGGGGTATTGCTGCAGATATTCACCGAGAACATGGTGGGCCCGATTTTCTTTGAGATCATCCAGCGCAAGGGCAATGACGGGTTCGGGGAGGGCAACTTCAAGGCCCTGTTCGAGAGCCTGGAGCGTGACCAGATCCGCCGCGGCGTCATTCCCGGCAGGACCTGAGGGCCAATGAGCGAACTCCGCTATCTGACCGGTTTCGGCAACCATTTCGAGAGCGAAGCCGTGCCGGGCGCGCTGCCTGTCGGCCGCAATTCTCCGCAGAAAGTCCCTTTTGGTCTCTACGCCGAGCAATTATCCGGCACGGCCTTCACAGCCCCCAGGGCCGAGAACCGCCGCAGCTGGCTTTATCGTATGCGTCCCAGCGCCGGTCATGAACCCTTTGTGCACTGGCAGGGGGCGCCGCTGCTCGGCACGGCTCCATTTGCCGATGCAACCTCCAATCCCAATCGCTTTCGCTGGAACCCCCTGCCTTTGCCCGACGATACCGGGGACTTTATCGATGGCTTGGTGACTTATTGCGGCAATGGAGACGCAAGTCAGGGTGCGGGCCTGGGCATCCATCTGTATTCCGCAAACTGCTCCATGAAACGCCGCGTCTTCTCCAGCGCCGACGGCGAGCTTCTGATTGTTCCCCAGGAAGGGCGTTTGCGATTGGTAACAGAGTTTGGCGTACTGCTGGTCACGCCGCTGGAGATCGCCGTCATTCCCAGGGGTGTGCGGTTTCGGGTGGAACTGCCGGACGCTGCGGCACGCGGCTATATCTGCGAGAACTATGGCGCACTGTTTCGCCTGCCGGAACTGGGCCCCATCGGATCAAACGGCCTTGCCAACACCCGAGACTTCCAGACACCCACTGCTTGGTATGAGGATGTCGATTCTCCCATAGTCGAGATCCAGAAGTTTCGGGGGGCATTGTGGTGCACGACCTTAGATCACAGTCCGCTGGATGTCGTGGCCTGGCACGGCAATCTCGTGCCCTACAAATATGACTTGCGACGCTTCAATACGATTAATACCGTCAGCTTCGACCACCCTGACCCCTCCATCTTCACGCTGCTGACCTCACCCGGCGATACGCCAGGTACAGCCAATTGTGACTTTGTGATTTTCCCGCCCCGCTGGATGGTGGCGGAAGATACATTTCGGCCGCCCTGGTTTCATCGCAATGTGATGAGCGAATTCATGGGCCTGATTGAGGGCCAGTATGACGCCAAGGCGGGCGGCTTTCTGCCCGGCGGAGCCAGCCTGCACAACTGCATGAACAGTCATGGCCCTGACAGGAACAGCTACGACGTGGCAATCGCAGCAAAGCCCGGTCCCCATAAGATAGAGGGTGCAATGGCCTTCATGTTCGAAAGCCGTTGGGATTTTCGCCCCACCAGGTTCGCGCTCCAGAGTGCCTTGCGCCAGCCGGACTATGACGCTTGCTGGGCGAATTTTGCCAAGGCGGATTTGCCAAAATGATAGCCCTCGACGAGACACATGATCCTTCTGTGGTCAGCTGGGTTGAAAGCGCTAACGGTCACGGGGAGTTTCCGATCCAGAACCTGCCGCTGGGTATCTTTAGCCGCAACGGTGATTTGCCACGCGGTGGAGTTGCGATCGGCGGCTTTGTCATGGATATGGCAGTCTTGGCGGCATCACAACTTGTTACGGGTGTTGCCGCCATCGCAGCGGATGGGTCCGCGCAGACCACACTCAATGCGCTGCTTGCGGCGGACAGCGGGCCACGGCGAGCCTTGCGGCGATGGCTGTTTGAGGCACTGCGCCAGGGTTCGGTATTGCAGCCGGCAATTGAGCCGATGCTGCATCCTATGGAGGAATGCACCCTCCAATTGCCGGCGACCATTGGCGATTATACGGATTTCTATGCGGGCATCCATCATGCCCAGAATGTCGGACGGTTGTTTCGTCCCGACGCCCCGTTACTGCCAAACTACAAGCATGTGCCCATCGGCTACCACGGCCGGGCATCGTCCGTCCGCCCTTCCGGCGCCCCGGTCGTTCGTCCCCTGGGGCAGACCAAGGTTGCGGATGCCGCGGACCCAAGCTTTGGTCCCACGCGGCGCCTGGACTATGAACTGGAGCTCGGGATATGGATCGGGCGCGGCAATACCCTCGGCCACTCCATTCCCTTTACCGAAGCAGAAGACCATATCGCGGGCCTGTGTCTCCTCAACGATTGGTCCGCCCGCGACATCCAGGCCTGGGAATACCAGCCGCTGGGTCCATTTCTGGCCAAGAGCTTCATGACGACGGTTTCGCCATGGATCGTCACGGCTGAGGCTCTGGCGCCATTTCGCATCGACCAGCCAGCTCGGCCGCCCAGCGACCCGCAGCCATTGGCATATTTGGGCGGCGAGAAGGCATTTCGCGACGGCGCTTACGCCATCACACTGGAGGTGGCTCTGCTGACGGAACAGATGCGCAGACAAGGGCTTGCGCCACAGAATATCAGCCGCGGAAACTCCAATGCGATGTACTGGACAGCGGCGCAGTTGGTGGCGCATCACACATCCAATGGCTGCAATATGCGCTCGGGCGACCTGTTGGGCTCGGGGACTTTGTCGGGACCGGAGCCTTCCAGCTTTGGCAGCCTTATGGAAATCAGTGCAGGCGGCAAGATGCCGTTGGTCCTTCAGAACGGGGATAAGCGCACATTCCTGGAAGACGGCGACGAGATTTTTTTCACAGCACATGCACAAAAGCAAGGCTTTGTAACGATTGGCTTTGGCGAATGTCGCGGCACCGTCATGCCGGCATTGGAAGTCGCCAATATATGATCCGGCTACACGATTACTGGCGGTCAGGTGCCTCTTATCGTGTCCGTATTGCACTCAATCTGAAGGGCATTCCTTATGAGAGCGTTCCGGTTGATCTGCGGTCTGGGGAGCAAAACGGTGCAGAGTACCGCATGCTCAATCCGCAAGAATTGGTTCCGGCGCTTGAACTGGAGGGGAAGATACTGACGCAAAGCCCAGCAATTCTGGAATGGCTTGAGGAGCGCTATCCTGAACCGCGGCTGTTGCCAGTGGATCCGGACGCACGCGCCGTCGTTCGGGCGATGGCGGCTCTGATAGCCTGCGATATTCATCCCTTGAACAATCTGCGCGTTTTAAATGCCCTGCGTTCGGAGTTTGCCGCAACGGACGAGCAAATTCAGCGATGGATTGCCCGATGGATCACATCGGGCTTCGATGCGCTCGAGACGATGGTGAAAGTCTTTGGCAATGGTTTTGCGTTCGGCAATACGCCAACACTGGCAGACTGCCATCTCGTTCCGCAGATGTATTCAGCGCAAAGGTTTCGCATCGATCTGGCGTCCTATCCGCGCTTATGCGCTGCCGCGAAGCGCGCACACGCATTGCCAGCATTCGACAGGGCAAGTCCGGTAGATGTCAAAAAATGCTGACGGGTGGTACATGCTTGCAGGTGGGCGGAAAGCCGTCCACAGTATCAATAGCGGACATACAATTTGATCGGGCCACACGTGAATTTGAGCCATGACTAGAATCAAACGACAATTATAGCTACGAGCTTCAGGACTCGGCGCGGCAATTGCGCAAGGTTTTGCAGAAGAGAATTTTAACCCAAAGAGGACAGAACATGCTGATTCCAACAAAAGACAACGCCGCGATCCTTTTCCTCGATTTGCAGGAGGAGATTATCAAAAGCAGCCATACGCGCACGGTCCCGAAGCTAGAACTCGCAGCCAGCGGTCTCGCCAAGCTCGCAGCGCTGCACAAGATCCCTGCCTTTCTGTCCGCGGTTCCTCCAGGTGGCGCGTTCTCTCCCGCTGTAACCTCCGTGCTTCCCGGCAATGCGCCAAGGATGCGGACGCAAACCTCGGCTTTCGCGGACGCTGGTCTCGTGGAGGCGCTCAAGGCCTCGGGACGCAAGGCGCTGATCTTGTCGGGCGTCGCCAGTGAAATCGTTGTTCAGCGAACCGCGCTCGACGCGCTCGCCGCCGGCTACACCGCCTTCGTCGCCGTAGATGCCTGTGGCGGCGTGGACCCCCGCACCGAGGACGCCGCGTTTCGGCGCATTGTGGCCGCCGGCGGCGCGACAACCTCAGCGATCACTTTCGCCGCCGAGACTGCAGGGGACTTCACGACCGAAATCGGCGGCGCCACGTTCGGGATCATGTATTCGTTGCTCGGGGCCTGAGGTTGACCGCGACCGTCGAAGGATGAAAACAGCCTCGTATCGTTTGACGCGTCGCGCTCCACGCGCTGATTGGCCTTTCAGATAATATGAAGTGAAGATAAGGTGTGCGTTCTTAGTCTTAGGCCCGGATTCCTTGGCAAGCTCCGGAACAGGAGCTGCAATGAATCCCTCAAGGAAGGAAAAAGGAAGATGAAATTACATACGAATATTGCTTGGATAGGTGGATTGGGTTGCTTGTTGGCCTTGTCATCTGGAGTAGCGTTCGGTCAGGCCAAAGCCGCAACGCCCGCGCCGTCACCGAATCTGTTCCGGCTCTGGTCCGACTCCGCGGGCGACACGCACGTCGAAAAGATCAAGCTGTCTGACAAGAAACTTGCAAAAATTCCCGGCGCAACGGTGGACTTCCATCTTGGTGGCATACCGCCAGAAGCCGCAACAAAGCTGCACCCGGCGCCGGGTCATATGTTCGCGGTGACCATTTCGGGCAAGATCGATCTGGTAGCCTCAGACGGGTCCAAAGCGCATTTGGAGGCCGGTGATATTGCATATCTGGATGACACCACTGGCAAGGGGCACACGGCCAAAGGGGACGGATCCAGTATTTCCCTGGCCGTGGATCCGGGTTTCGACGTCAAAGCCTGGGCCCGCGGGGAATAAACTCCACGTTGATTTACGGCCTACCATGGCCCTTAGCGAGGCCACCGACGCGACCTCATGGCGTCGGTGGCCGGGGCCAACCATTCGCGACGCCGTAACAGCGCGGGAGCGCCTGCTTCGTGCCACCGCTTTGATCGCGCGGCGAATGTCGGCTTGGCCGGATCATTGACCAACAGCCGACCTACGTCCTCCTGAACCCGCGTATTTTGCACTTGCTAAAATCGCATTAGCTCGGCCATGGCTGCGGCCGGTGCCTCGCCGCTAAACTCCATGCACTTCTTGGGCGTGAACAGCACGTTTTTCCGGGAGGCATGGCGGCGTCCAGCCGACAACCTGATTGCGCTCTGGCCGCTCGATTGTGCCGTTTGGCCCAAAGTGGGCTTCAGCGGGCAGGGCACTGAGTACAAGGCGAAGCGTGGTCGCCCTTCTCAGCCGGGGCCAGCGCCAATTCAAATTGCGTCACCACTCAATCGCCTGTTATATTGACTGCCATATGGAAGCGAAATAGCACCGCAATCGCGCGCAAAATATCGGCGACGGCGATGCGGCAAAGAGCACTGCTGCTCGGGTTAATGTCAGGGTGTCATGCATCCCAGGGCAACCGGGGGTAGAAGCTGATACGGGGGCCAAACCGTTATTCAAATCGGCGGCGAGACTTAATGACCACCATCTGAATTAGGAGCACGGGCAGTAGATGAATCAGATGAAGGAGTTATTTGTTGCGTTGGTTGGGTTGGCCGTATCGATTGTGGCGCCAACTGCTCCCGCAGTTGCGAGTTCGCGCGACGATGTGTTGGCGGGTGTCTCGCGCTGTGCCACCATCGTTAACGACCGCACTTGGCTCGATTGTTTCTACGGCGCGGCTCAGCCACTGCGGGCTCGTTTGGGCCTGACGCCAGCGCCCGAGTCCCAGATCCGGCTTTCCATGCCGGTCTCTGGGACACCGACGCGGCCTGCGACTCAGGCTTATGCCACAGCTCCGCCTTTTCAACCTACGCCCGAGGCGCAATTCGGCGCCGACAGCGTCTCTAAGCAGCCCAGCGGCACCGCTATGCCCGCGCGGCCCCTAGACACCCCAAGCCGCATCGAGGCGCGCATGGTCTCTTATAGTTTCGATTCTGGCGGCCGGTTCACAGCCACACTGTCTAACGGCCAGGTGTGGCATCAAAATCGCGCTGACGGACCGAAGGCGAACTGGAAGAAACCGGCTGGCAGCTATGTTATCACCATTCGCCGTGGTCTGCTCGGCGACTATAATTTCACCACCGATGACGGCAACGGCGCATACAAGGTCGATCGGCTGCGTTAGGCTTGCCGCCACTGGGGGAAAACATGAAACAGACGGGGACTGGGATTTTTTTCACTGGTCGTTTTTTGCGTTCTGGTCCTGGCGGTGTTGGCGGAGCCGCGCGACGATGTGCTGTATCTCCATGATTGCGGTTGGCTGATTTTCTTGAACCGTTAGCTGGGATCTCTTCAATTTTCGGAGACACGCAATGTCGAACATGAAAAGTAAGGCGGCGACCTGGCAGGACCCAAAGGTCACTTGTCCGCCGATTTTCTGGTCGTAGAAAAGAACGCGCTTTGGCATCATTCTGCATATGAAATCGAGAAATTGACAGGTAATCTGAACCGCGATTTATTCCCAGCTGGCGACGGGCAACCTTTCTCCAGCCTACGGTATTTATTCCGACCAAGACGCCGCTTTAGTCAAGAATTGAAGGGACGGAGGACTCTTGTCCGACCCGGTCAAGATATGAATTCTCTCAGCTACAAGGAGTAAATTCGATGCGTAAACCTGCCGTGCTCGCCACTGCTGTTGCCGCGCTCTTTATCTCGCTGTCAAGTCAGCCGACATTGGCGCAGTCACAGTCGCCTGCACCCTATGTCAATCTTATCGAGCTTGTGATTATCCCCTCCGAGCTGCCAAAGTTTCTCGAAACCGCCAAGGAAAATGCCGCGGCCTTCATCAAGGAGCCTGGCGTGCGCGAGTTCAACATCACGCAGCTCGCATCCAACCCGAACCACATTGTCTTCTACGAGGTTTATGACAACGAGGCTGCGCTCACCGCACACCGTTCCACCGACCGTTACAAGAAGTTTAAAGCTGGGACCGAAAACATGATCGCCGACCGTAACCTGCGGGTAATGGCGTCCGTCGTGTTTCATTCGAAGGACCATTAGTTGAGGCGCTCGGCGACTAGGTTACTACCAGTCTAGCCTGCACCCGGTTCGGATGACACGCGGTTAAGCCAATCCTGCCTTCATCTCGAGGTCCACTGGACTCCTATACCCGATTGTCGAGTGCCGTCGCTTCGGGTTGTAGAAGCGTTCGATGTAGTCGAACACATCTGCCCTGGCGTCCTTTCTTGTCCGATAGGTTTTGCGTGCGATGCGCTCGATCTTCAGCGAGGAGAAGAAGCTCTCCATCGCCGCATTGTCCCAGCAATTGCCCGACCGGCTCATCGAGCAGGTGACGCCATGGCCGGCCATCAGCCGCTGGAACTGCTCGCTGGTGTATTGGCTGCCACGGTCCGAGCGATGCAGCAGGGCACGGGGCTTTCCCCGCCGCCAGATCGCCATCACCAGGGCGTCGGTGACGAGCTGGGCTGTCATCGTCGCGCTCATTGACCAATCGACCACGCGCCGGGAGAACAGGTCCGCGACCGCCGCCACATAAAGGCGGACAACCTGGCCGCCATGCGGCGATTCCACGCCGCCCTGCATCCGGGGCGGACGCATCCGCATGGGAACCAAGTGCACGTTTCGGCAATTCGCGCGTTCTCGATGCAGATAACCCCGGAGGCTTCCCATGATCGAAATTCTCACCGGCTTTCCCGACAATGTCCTGGCCGCCGCCGCCCACGGCAAGCTGACCGGCGACGATTATCGCAAGGTGCTGCAACCTGCTGTGGAGGAGAAAATGCGCGGCCCCAAGCCGGTGCGGTTCTTCTACCATCTGGGCCTGGACTATGACGGCATCGACATGGGCGCGCTGGTCGAGGATGCCCGCACCGGCCTGTCGCACTGGAAGGACTGGGGCGCCATCGCCGTGGTAACCGACGCCGCCTCGGTGCGCGACATGGTGGGCTTCTTCGGCCTGTTCTTCCACCATCCCGTGCGGGTGTTCTTCAACGCCGACTATGACAAGGCCAAGGCCTGGATATCGGCCGTCACCGTGAAAGACGCCGCCTGAGGGCGCGCGTCAGTTCAGCTTGCCGCCAAGCCCCTTGATCGAGGCGTCGATCAGCCCGCTGGCGCGCTTGTCGTCCATGCGCGCCGCGATCAGCTTCTGCGCCCCGGTCACGGCGGCGTCCGCCGCCAGCGCCCGGATCTCGTTCAGGGCGGCGGCCTCGGCCTGGGCGATCTTGTCCTTGGCGGCTGCGGCGCGGCGCTCGATCTGCGCCGCCAGACCGGCGCGGGAATCCTTGGCGAACTGGGCGGCGTCGGCCTTGGCGGCCTCGACGATGGCGGCGGCTTCCTTCTCGGCGCCTGCGGCGCGCGCCTGATAGTCCAGCAGCAAAGCGGCGGCCTCGGCCCGCAGCTTTTTGGCTTCATCCAGCTCGGCGGCGATGATGGCGGCGCGCTGGTCCAGCATCCTGGCCACCATGGCCGGGACGCCCTTCCACAACAGCAGGGCGATCACCATCAAAAAGCCGATAGCGACCCAGGTTTCCGGATCGTGAAGCAGTTCCATCCTAGTTTCCCACCGCTTTGGCGGCTTCGTCGGTGCTGACCTTGTCGCCGGTCAGCCGCTCGACAATGGCGATGGCCGCGTCGCGGGCCGCCATGCCGACAGCGGCCTTGGCCGTGTCGCGGGTGGCATTGATGCGGGCATCGGCCTCGCCCATCGCCTTCGCGGCAGTGGCGTCGGCATCTGCCTTGGCCTTGGCGATCTCGGCGTTCAGGCCCTGGCGAGTCTCCTCGGCCAGGGCATTGGCGCGGGCGCGCGCCGCCGCCAGCGCATTCTCGTACCCCGCCTGGGCGGCTTCGGATTCCGCCCGCGCCTTGCCCGCCTCGGCGATGGCGCTGTTGATGGCGCCCCGCCGTGTGGTGATGGCGGTGTTGATGCGGGGTCCGGCAACGCGCCACAGCACCACGAACAGGAACCCGAACGTGATCACCAGCCAGAACATCTGGCTGGGGAACGTCGTGGTGTCGAACGGCGGAAAGCCTCCCTCTTTCTTGGGGACTTGCGTCGTCGCGGTGGTGGGCGCTTCGGCCATTCTTAGAACGCGAACAGGATCAGCAGGGCGATGACCAGGCCGAACAGGCCGGTGGCTTCGCACAGCGCAAAGCCCAGCAGCAGGTTGGTGGTCTGGGTGGCCGCGGCGCCCGGATTGCGCAACGCGCCCGAGAGATACGAGCCGAACACATTGCCGATGCCGATGCCGGCGCCGACCAGGGCGATACAGGCCAGGCCCGCACCGATCATTTTTGCAGCTGCAAGTTCCATATTTTCGTTTTCCTTTAATGTTGATCGTGGAGATGAAGGGCTTCGTTGAGATAGATGCAGGTCAGGATGGCGAAGACATAGGCCTGCAGGAACGCCACCAGCAGTTCCAGCAGCAGGATGCCCACGATCAGCGCCATCGGCGCCACCGACAGCACCGACAGCGCTCCACCCGCCGCGCCCAGCGCGACGACAAAGCCGCCGAACACCGCCAGCATGGTGTGGCCGGCCAGCATGTTGGCGAACAGGCGGACGCTGAGGCTGATCGGGCGGGTGAGGAACGAGATCACTTCGATGGGGATCAGCAGGATCAGCAGGTACCAGGGGGCGTGCGGCACGAACAGCTTCAGGAACCCGAGACCGTGCTTCATGAAGCCGACCACCACCACCATGGCGACCACGAACAGCGCCAGCGCGAACGTCACCGCGATCTGGCTGGTGACGGTGAAGCTGCCCGGCACCATGCCGAAGAAGTTGCTGCACAAGACGAACATGAACAGGGTGAAGACGAAGGGGAAGAACTTCAGCCCGTCCTCGCCGGTCGCCGAATGGATCATGTTGGCGACGAATTCGTAGGAGATTTCGGCCATCGACTGGGCGCGGCTGGGCACCAGGCGGCCCGGCTTCACCGCCAGCGACAGGAACAAAGCCGAGGCCGCCGCGACGATCATCATCAACAGCGCCTGGTTGGTGAAATAGATGTTGTGGCCGCCGATCTGGAACAGCGGCTGCGCGACCAGCGGCTTGATGGCGAACTGCTCCATCGGGTTCAGGTTCACGAGCCTACTTCTCCTCGGGCGTCGATTGCGCCTTGCGCGCGATCTCGGCGTTTATCTCGGTCGCCGCGCGCATCACATTGCGGATTCCCGCGGCTGCGCCCAGCATGAAAAACAAAATCAGGAAAACCGGGCGGGTGTGATATCCGAAATGGCCAGCCAGCCAGTCCAGTCCCCATCCCACGCCCACCCCCACCGCCAGCGCCGCAACCAGCTCGGTCGCGAAGCGGGCCGCGATCCCCGACTGGCTTGGCGCGGCGCGTTTCACGCCGGCCTGCCGCGTCTGGAGTTCGTCGAGCCGCTTGCCCAGGTCGTTCAGCCGTCGCGGGTCCGGAGCCGTCATAACCGTCTCCCAAGCCTGAAAAACTGCCAAAAACCGGGCCTTCTGCTCGTCAAAGGCGGGCGGACCTTATGTTCGCGTCCATGGGGTGTCAAGAAAGACAGGCTGTCACAAGACTTTGATAATGCTTGCGAAAATCGGCCCCGCGCATTATGTCGCGCGGATTTTCCAAGCCCCGCAGCGGCTTGGCGACGTTATCGCGAATCTAGCTGCGGACTGGCCGCTCGCCCAAGCTCGCGGCGTTCGCTGCTCTCGCAGGTCCACCGGACCTGCCCGCACGCAAAAGCGCGCCGCAACTCACTCAGCGGCGATCTTTTCGGCTTCGGCCAGCGACACCGAGACCAGCTGCGACACGCCGCGTTCCGCCATCGTCACCCCGAACAGCCGGTCCATCCGGCTCATGGTCAAAGCGTGGTGGGTGATGACCAGGAAGCGGGTGCCCGACATCTCGGTCATCTGGTTCAGCATGTTGCAGAAACGCTCGACATTGGCGTCGTCCAGGGGCGCATCCACTTCGTCCAGCACGCAGACCGGGGCCGGATTGACCAGGAACACCGCGAAGATCAGGGCCATGGCGGTCAGCGCTTGCTCGCCGCCCGACAGCAGCGCCAGCGATTGCAGCCGCTTGCCCGGCGGCCGGGCGAAGATTTCCAGGCCCGCTTCCAGCGGGTCTTCGCTTTCGGTGAAGGTCAGCTTGGCTTCGCCGCCCTCGAACAGCTTGGTGAAGAGCTGCTTGAAGTTCTCATTGACCTTCTCGAAGGAGGCCAGCAGGCGCTCGCGGCCTTCCTTGTTCAGGCTCTGGATGCCGCGGCGCAGACGGTCGATGGCGCCCGTCAGGTCATCGCGGTCGGCGACCAGGGTCGCCAGGCGCGTTTCCTGCTCATTGGCTTCTTCTTCGGCGCGCAGATTGACGCCGCCTAGTTGCTCGCGCTCGTGCTTCAGGCGCTCGACCCGCTTCTCGGCCTGTTCCAGTGGCGGCAGTTCCTCGCCTTCCTTGATCTCGGCGCGCTCGGCCAGGTCGGAAGGCGCGCATTCCAGTTCGTCCTGGATGCGGGTCTTGAGTTCCTCGATCCGCTGGCTGGCCGCTTCCGACAGGGCCTGGGCGCGGGCGCGTTCCTCGCGCGCCGACGACAGCGTGGCGTCGGCAGCCTTGGCAATCTTGTCGGCGTCGGCCAGTACCGTCTCGGCCTGCTGGCGGGCGTCGGCGGCTTGCTTGCGCGCGGCTTCGGCCGTCGCGATGGCGTCGAGAAGCGCGTTGCGCTTCTGGCCGATCTGTTCTGGCACCGCTTGGGCGGCCGTCAATTCCAGGCCCAGTTCTTCCTGGCGGCGGCCCAGTTCGGACGACTGTTTCTGAGCGTCAGCCTTGCGAGCGTCCCAGCGGGTCTGTTCGTCCGCGATCGCCACCAGGCGGCGGCTCCTGGCCTCGCCCTCGCGCCGCAGGCCTTCCAGCGAAGCGCGGGCCTCGCTGGCCTGGGTGCGGGCATCGGCGGTGGCTTCGCGGGCGCCGGCGACACCGGCATTGAGAGTCGTGCCGTCGCCAAGTTTTCCCAGATCAGCCACGGCCTGTTTGCGGGCTTCCTCGGCCGCGTCCACCGATTGCGTCAGGCGGCGAATTTCGGCTTCCAGCGAGGCGAGCTGGCTGGCGCGCTCGGCCGCCGCGCGGGCGGCGCGGGCGGCCTGGTCCTGGGTCCCGATCAGCGCCTGTTCGGCGGCGCGCTCGCCCGCCTCGGCCAGGCGCAGGGCCTCGCGGGCGGCCTCACGGGCCTGCTTGGCAGCGGAATAGTCGGAGAAAAGCGTTGCGCGGGTTTCGCGGGCCTTTTCGGATTCCTGTTCCAGCGAAGCCAGGCGGTTGCGCTGCGACAGGCGGATGGCGGAAGCGGACGGCGCATCGGCGCTGGCGACAAAGCCGTCCCAGCGCCACAGGTCGCCCCGCGCCGACACCAGGCATTGGCCGGGCTTGAGCTGGGACTGCAGCGCCGCGCCTTGGTCGGGGAACACCAGTCCGGTCATGGCAAGGCGGCGCGCCAGCGCGCCCGGCGCCTTGACGAAGTCGCCCAGCGTCTTCACCCCGGCGGGCAGGTTGGGATCGAAATCAAAGGCGCCGCCGGTTCCGGCGTCCAGGTCGCGCCAGTGATGCGGCGAGCTATTGTCCAGCGGTGCCTGAAGGTCGTCACCCAGGGCTGCGCCCAAGGCGGCTTCATAGCCGGATTGAACCGTCACCGCATCGACCAGCGGCGGGAACAGGCCTTCGCCTTCGGGATGCAGCAAGTCCGACAAGGCGCGAACTTCGGCGGTCAGGCGCTGGACTTCGCGCTCGGCCGTTTCCAGCGGTTCGCGGGCGGCGGCTTCACCAGTTTCTGCGGCTGCGAATTGGGCGCGGGCTTCTCCAGCCGCGGCGCGCGCGCCTTCCGACAGGGTCCGGGCGCGTTCGGTCTCTGTTTCGGCGGCATGGACGTCGGGCGCATCCTTGGCGGATTCCAGCGCCGCATCCAGCCGCGCCTGGGCGTCGGTCAGTTGCGCCGTGCTGGTATCCAGCAAACCGGCGGCGACGTCACGGCCGCGTTCCAGGCTGGACTTCCTGGCGTTCCAATCCGCGAGTTCCGCCGTCAGCCGTTCCAGCAGCGCTTCGGCATCGGTCAGGTTTTGCGCCATCGCGGCAGACAGGCGTTCGGCGTCCGCCAGCGTCTCCCCGGCGTTTTCGTTGGCGCTGGTGAGCGTGGCGGATTCCTCGCCCAGGGTGGCGAGCGCGGTGTCGGCGTCGCGTTCCAGTTCCTGCGACCGCAGCGTGTCGGCCTGGCCCTGGGCGATCAGCTGGCGGACGCGCTGGGCGGCTTCGCGGGCGCGGCTCTCTTCCGCGTCCAGCTGGTCACGCTGGGCGATCAGGCGGTGATGCGCCGCGCCGCGCTCGGCTTCGGTGGACCGCAGCGGCGGCAGGACAGCGGCAGCCTCGCTTTGCGCCGTCGAAGCCTTGGCGGCGGCATCGGTGGCGGTGGCGACGGAGGCCGCGGTGGCCATGAGTTCTTCGGCGGCGACCGTGGCGCGCGCTTCGGCGGCGGTCCAGCGCAGGTAATGGGCCAGGGACTCGGCCTTGCGGATATGGCCCGACAGGTTGCGATAGCGTGACGCCTGGCGCGCCTGGCGCTTGAGACTGGCAAGCTGGCCCTCGACTTCGCGGATCACGTCTTCCAGCCGGTTCAGGTTGGTCTCGGCGGCGCGCAGGCGCAATTCCGCCTCATGGCGGCGCTGATGCAACCCGCCAATGCCGGCGGCTTCTTCCAGAATGGCGCGCCGCGCCAGCGGCTTCTGCGAGATCAGAAGCCCGATCTGGCCCTGGCGCACAAAGGCCGTAGAGCCCGCACCCGACGAGACGTCGGCAAAAAAGATCTGCACATCGCGCTGGCGCACATCGCGGCCGTTGATGCGATAGACACTGCCGGCTTCGCGCTCAATGCGGCGCGAAATCTCGATGGTCTCGAACTCGTTGTAGGGCGAAGGCGCGCTGCGGTCGTTATTGTCGATGAACAAGGTCACTTCCGCGACATTGCGCGCCGGCCGTCCAGCGCTGCCCGCAAAAATCACATCGTCCATCTCCGAGCCGCGCACCGAGGACGGCCGCGTCTCGCCCATCACCCATCGCATGGCGTCGAACAGATTGGATTTGCCGCAGCCATTCGGCCCGATCACGGCGGTCAGGCCGGGTTCGATAAACAGCTCCGTCGGTTCGACGAAGGACTTGAAACCGGAAAGGCGAAGACGGGTGAACTTCAACTTCTATGTCCTTGTTCGCCGCCGCCCTACTGCTTGGCGAGTGCGGCATCTATAAGCTTCGACAGGGTCTCGAACGCCATGTTCCCCGACCCCACATTGACGCCGTTCAATATGAAGGTCGGCGTACCCGTGATGCTGTAGCGGGACTCGCCTTCCGTGGCGACCTTGTTGATCCGGTCATCCTCAGCTTTGTTTCCGATGCACTGGTCAACCTGTTCGCGGCTCATGCCCGCGATGCGGCCCAGCAGAACCAGCCCATCATGAACCCCCTCGGGCGACTGGACCCCATATTCCACATCCCATTTGGGTTGATTCTTGAACAACAGGTCAATGAATGAGAAATACTTATCCTCAGGCAGGCAGCGGGCGATTTTCTCCGCCGCGCCGTCGTCGGGACGCAGCGGGAAGACGCGGAAAACGTAATTAATCTTGCCGGTGTCGATATACTTGGCCTTGATCTGCGGGAAACCGGTGACGTTGAAGGCGGCGCAGACCGGGCAGCTGGGTGCACCATATTCGATCAGCACCACCTTGGATTTGGGATTGCCCAGGGTGCGGTCGGTGGGCTGGAGGGTATAGCCGGAGGCAGAGACGGTGCCGCCGCCGCCCGAATCGCCCATCAGGAACCAGGTCAGGCCGCCGAGGACCAGCACCAAAACCACGCCCAGGGCGATGAAAATCTGTTTGCGCGACACGGGTGATTCTCCGGGTGGATGGACGCCCCGATTTTCGCAGAGAATGGCGGCGGGGTCCACGCCGCCCGTTAATCCGGCCGGAACCCGGCTATTTCGTCAGGGCCGTGTCGATGGCCGCCTTCAAGGCGTCCCAACTGGCGTCCTTCTGCGGCGTACCGTTCAATATGACAGTGGGGGTGTGGTCGAGCTTGTAGCGGTCGACCGCGTCCTGGGCCTGTTGATTGATCTTGGCGTCCTCAGTGGTGGAGGCGACGCAGGCATCGAACTTGCTTTCGCTCATGCCCTGCTTCTGTGCCTGCGCCAGCAGCGCGCCGCGAATATCGGTGACGCCATATTCGGGGTCCCAGTCCTTCTGGTTGGCGAAAAGCTGGTCCATGAAGGGAAAGTATTTGTCCTTCGGCATGCAGCGTGCCAGCTTCTCGGCCACGCCATCGGCGGGTTGCAACGGAAAGACGCGGAAGACATACAGCATCTTGCCGTTGTCGATGTAATTCTTCTTGAGCAGCGGCATGACGGTGGCGTTGAAATGCGCGCAATGCGGGCAGATCGGCGCGGCATACTCAATCATCACCACCTTGGCCCTGGGATTTCCCTGGGTCATGTCGTGCGGCGTGACAGTGAAGTCGCCATCGGCCCGCGCGGCGGAGGCCACGTCGCCTGCATGCAGGACATACCCGGCGGCGCCCGCAGCGGCGGCCGCGATCACGACGGCCAGGATGATCCAGTTTCTGCGCGGCATGGGATGCCCTTTCGGTTTTCGGTGTTTTAACGGCGGCGTGCCAGTGCTTGCAATGCCTTGGCCAGCCCGTCCGGCCCCTCGTAGCGCCGGCTGGGATCGGTAGGGGGAAGGGGGCTTGCCGGTTTTTGCGGCGCGGCCTTGGGTGGGCGCAGCGGCGCCACCGCGCTTTGCGAGAACTTGATCTGGCTGACGGCCGGTTGCCCCAGATAGAGGTTGATGCGCTCGCACAGCGCGCGCTTTTCATGCGCCAGGAACAGGGCCGCGCCAGGCGCGGCGCGCAGGGTAAGCGCATCGCCCGACAGTTTCAGCGGCTGGGCGAGGCGCGCCACTTCCGGTCCCGCAATTTCGTTCCAGCGCAGCACCAGGGTGGGATCGCGAAATCCCATCCGCGCGAAGGCGGCATGCGCAGCATGACCGGCATCGGCGGCTACGGGCAGGGCGCGGCCACGGCGCGGCGGTGGGTCCTGTTGTTCCGGGCTGGGGGTTCGGGCCATGGTGTCAGTATGCCTCCTGCCCGCAAAACAAGACAGCCGGATTTATCCACGCGTCTGCTTGCCTGGTACGATGTCCATCGTCGGGTCCTGCCATGGCGGGCACCAGCGGGGCGGCGCGCCGACCCCTATCGGGTCTGGTTGTCGGAAATCATGCTGCAGCAGACCACGGTGCAGGCCGTGGGCGCTTACTATTGCAAGTTCCTGGCGCGCTGGCCGCGCGTGGAAGATCTGGCGGCGGCGACGCAGGACGAGGTGCTGGCGGCCTGGGCGGGGCTTGGCTATTACGCCCGCGCCCGCAACCTGCATGCCGCCGCCAGGGTGGTGGCCGGCGAAATGCGCGGCAAATTTCCGGCCAGCGCGGAAGCCTTGCGTGAACTTCCGGGCGTGGGCGGCTATACGTCGGGGGCCATCGCCGCCATCGCCTATGACGAAAGACGGGCGGCGATGGACGCCAATGCCGAACGGGTGATCGCGCGGTTGTACGCGGTCGAAACGCCGATGCCCAGGGCGAAAGTCGAACTGCATGCGCTGGGTTTGGCGCTGGTGCCGCAGCGGGCCGGGGATTTCGCGCAGGCCTTGATGGATCTTGGCAGCGCCATCTGCACCCCCAAGCGTCCCAATTGTCCGCAATGTCCCTGGACGAAGGATTGCCGGGCGCGCAAGCGCGGCATCCAGGAGCAGTTGCCGGTGAAGGCCCCCAAGATGGTGCGTCCACTGAAGCGCGGCGCGGCCTTTGTGGTAACCGACGGGTCCGGCGCCGTGCTGCTGGTCAAGCGCCCCGACAAGGGATTGCTGGCAGCGATGCTGGAGCCGCCGCTGGGAGAATGGGGCGAGACGTTTCCGTCAACCGCCGGGGCGCTGAAACAGGCCCCGTTTGAAGCAGCATGGAAGAAGCGCCCAGGCGTGGTGCGCCACGGATTCACGCATTTCGAACTGGAGACCGAAGTCTATGTCGCGCAGGTCTCGAAGCGCCCGAAAATACCAGGCCAATGGGTGCCGCACAAAAAACTGCGCGACGTGGCGCTGCCCACGGTGATGAAGAAGATCATCGAACACGGGCTTGACCAGGGCGGGCCGCTGTTTGCCTTACGAAAGGCCCGCGCGTAGCTGCTGGCGCAGCAGGTCGATCGGCGCCAACCCGCCGCCCGGCAGTACGAACTGCCAGAAGGTCCAGCCGTTGCACGCGTCCAACCCCTGCACATGCGCGCCCATCTGATGGATGGAGCCGCTGGCCGTGGCGGTGACCAGGGTGCCGTCGGCGCGAACCTTGGCGGTCTGGGTCTTTCGCGTGCCCTGCAGCACCGAGCCCACTGGCAACAGCCCGCGTTCCACCACCCAGCCGAAAGGGATGCGCGGCTCGGCGCGCTTGGACTTGGTGACTTCCAGCACCTCGCTGTCCGCTGTCACGGTTTCGGCGATGCGCGTCCGCGCCACATCGGCATAGGTCTTTTCGCGCTCGATGCCGATGAAATGGCGGCCCAGCCGCTTGGCGACAGCGCCGGTGGTGCCGGAGCCGAAGAAGGGGTCCAGGATGACGTCGCCCGGCTTGGTGGACGACACGATCACACGATGCAGCAGGGATTCCGGCTTTTGCGTCGAATGCGCCTTCTGGCCATCCGCGCCCTTGATGCGTTCGCCGCCGCTGCAGATCGGCAGTGTCCAGTCGCTGCGCATCTGCAATTCGTCATTCAGCGCCTTCATGGCTTCATAGTTGAAGGTGTATTTGCCTTCCGGTCCCTTGGCGGCCCAGATCAGGGTCTCATGGGCGTTGGTGAAGCGGCGGCCCTTGAAGTTCGGCATGGGGTTGGACTTGCGCCACACCACATCATTGAGGATCCAGAAGCCCAGGTCCTGCAGGATGGCGCCGACGCGGAAGATGTTGTGATAGGAGCCGATCACCCACAGCGCGCCATTGTCCTTCAGGCAGCGCTTGGCGGCGGTCAGCCATTCGCGGGTGAAGCGGTCATATTCGGCGAAGGAGTTGAACTGGTCCCAGTGATCGTCCACGGCATCGACCTTGGACTGGTCGGGGCGGCGCAGTTCGCCGCGCAATTGCATGTTGTAGGGCGGGTCGGCGAACACCAGGTCGGCGCAGGCTTCGGGCAAGGCGCGCATGCGTTCGACGCAATCGCCCTCGATGATCTGATCCAGTTTCAAGCTCATGGGCCCCGCGCAATTTATCAACAGCGGGATTCACAGTGATTCGTCGCGAGTCTCTGGTCAAGAGTCTTGTGGAATCAAAGCGTTATGAATTGAGTCCCCGGATTCATCCCCATACCAGATGTTGTGTCCCAGGAGCATATTGGCGATGGGGGCGAAGCTGCGGCGGTGATGCACCGTCACGCCATGGGCCTTCAGGCCTGAATAATGGTCGCGGGTGCCATAACCCTTGTTGCTGGCCCAGTTGTAGCCGGGATGGGCGTCATGCAGCCGCTTCATCAGCCGGTCGCGCGTCACTTTGGCGATGATCGAGGCAGCAGCGATGGAGACGCTGCGTGCGTCGCCGTCCACCAGCGTGTCGCATTTGCAGGGCAGCGCCGGGGCGTCGTTGCCGTCGACCAGGGCAAATTGCGCCGCCACCTCCAAAGCCCGCACCGCGCGGGCCATCGCCTGATGCGTCGCCATGCGGATGTTGAGCAGGTCTATCTCGTCCACGCTGGCTTCGCCCACCCCCACCGCCACCGCCATCTCCATGATGCGGGGGAACAGGTCTTCGCGGCTTTCTTCCGAGAGCTGCTTGGAGTCGTTCAGGCCTTTGGGGATGCGGCCCCGCTGCAAAATCACCGCCGCCGCCACCACCGGACCCGCCAACGGGCCGCGCCCGGCTTCATCCACGCCGCAGATGGGGCCGGGCATGGTCTTCAGCAGGCGGGACTCATAGATGTAATGCGGCATCCCATAATGGTTAGAACAGGGCGAGCTGGTCGCCAAGCCGGGGCGGCCGGCGGAACCTGTGGACGGCCAGCGGCGAGGAAGGCCGGTTCAGGCCCAGCCGCCGCACCGCCATATGGAAACGCCGCGCCATCACCTGGGCATAGGCGCCGGTGCCGGTCATGCGGGCGTTCCAGTTGGCGTCATAGTCCTTGCCGCCGCGCATCTGGCGCACCAGCGCCATCACATGCCTGGCGCGGTCGGGGGCGTTGACCTCCAGCCATTCGCGGAACAGGTCCTTGATCTCCAGCGGCAGACGCAGCAGCACATAGCCGGCGCTGCGCGCGCCGTGATCGGCTGCCGCGGTCAGCACCGCCTCCATCTCATGATCGTTCAGCGCCGGAATGGCGGGGGCGAACATCACGCCTGCGGGGACGCCCGCATCGCTCAGACCCTGGATGGCCTGCAGGCGGCGGCTGGGGGTGCCGGCGCGCGGCTCCATGGTGCGGGCGAGGTGGCGGTCCAGGGTGGTGATCGAAAGCGCCGCCTTGGCCAGGCCCATCGCGGCCATCTCGGACAGGATATCCAGGTCGCGCAGGATCAGTGGCGATTTGGTGACGATGGCGACGGGATGCCTAAAGTCGCGCAGCACTTCCAGCACCTGGCGGGTGATCCGCATCTTCTTTTCCAGCGGCTGGTAGGGGTCGGTGTTGGTGCCCATGGCGATGGTCTTGGGGACATAGCCGGGCGCGCTGAGTTCCTTGGCCAGCAGCACCGCCGCATTGGGCTTGGCGAACAGGCGGGATTCGAAATCCACCCCCGGCGACATGCCGAGATAGGCGTGGCTGGGCCGGGCGAAACAATAAATGCAGCCATGCTCGCAGCCGCGATAGGGATTGATCGACTGGTCGAAGGAAATATCCGGCGACTGGTTGCGCGTGATGATGGTGCGGGTGGCGTCGGTGATGACCTCGGTGCGGATGGGGGGCGGGGCGTCGTCGTCCGCGCGCCAGCCATCGTCCCAGCCGTCATCTGCGATGACGGTTGGGACGTTTGTTTTGTTGGTCGCACGGCCGGACGCCTTCGCTCTGCTCGGCTGGCCGCTGCTCCCCCAGCCGTCATCCAACAGCACCCGGGTCTGCTTTTCGAACCGCCCCACGGCGTTGGAGACGGCGCCCCGGCCATGCAGGACATCGGGCCGAATAGTCGCGTTAAGGACTGTGGTCATAGTTGGGACTATAAGCCCAATATAGAACAAATCAAGTACAAAATGAAGCAGGGCGATTATGCTTTACTTAACAGAAGGATAAAGACGTTTTCATACAGACACTTAGCAGCCACAGGACTCGCGCCCCATTTACAACCCCTGATGGGCGGTTCCCGGCTAGGATTAGGCGAGTCGAGGGGCTTTCCGCATTGCAGATCGACATTCCAACCCGCGTGGGTTTCGGTGGCATCTTCATGGGTGTCTGCACGGCAGTGTTGCTAGCCGTGGTCCCACACCCATCGCCGTACATCTGGGTTCCGCTTTTAGTTGTAAGCGCCGCTGCGGCGCTGTGGGGGTTCGTGCCGGTATTCCGGCATCTTTTCCCCGCGCTCGAGCCTGATACGCCTAAAGTGCCGATGTCCGATTTACGAAACTCAAGAGCGGCGGCAGAGCCATTTAAGAGCGTCCGCCGCAAGGCGAGCCTCGTGCCGGGCGGTGTTGTCTATCAAGATACTAGACCGGTTGAGCGGGATGCATGGCTGCAAGATGCGGTCGCATTCGCTCTTTACGGGCATTGGCCAACACAGGATGAAAAAATATTCGATCAGGAGGGTGATCTCGATAAGCTAGGGACGATTGTCCAGGCGATGCGGCAAAGCGCTGCCGATGGGCGACTATCTATCTGGGGCCGTTCCCACGAATTGGGCGTATTAGAGCATATCGAGCCAGAGTTTTGGCTGCATAACCAGATCGACTATCTGCGTCTTTTCGGACCTGCCGATGGTGTGCGGACAGAGCAGACAGTCGGAAGAGTCAATGAATATGCGGTCTACAAGTCTCTAATGGTTAGCCATGTGCAGGTCGAGCGGCAGTTTAGCTAGCCCTAGAAACCCGCAACGGCAGCGCCGAAAATATTGGGATTCTCGCGGTTGTTATACCGGAACTGCGCTTCCGCGATGTAGAGCGGCGGGTACGTCTTGCTGCCCTTGTGAAATGTGCTGCAAGCCAAGCCGAACCACCCGCGCGATCCGGCGCTGAAGGACAATGACCCCGGCGTCTTCAAGGCCTATGCGGTTGCGCTGACGTAAAGTGACGCCGAAATAGGCAAATGACGGATTATTTCGTTACCGGGCGGTAATTCCGGCGCAACCGTAAACCCTGCGACGGTATTATCTTTTGCGCTGCACATAGAATTTGACATTATGCGGCCATGGTCTCGGTCGTCATTCCCACCGTCAACGCCGAACGTCTGCTGCCGCGCTGTTTCGACAGCCTGATCGCGGCGGCGGTGCGCGGTGTGGTGCGCGAAGTGATCGTGGCCGATGGCGGATCGCAGGACGCCACCCTGGCCATCGCCGACGCTGCCGGCGCCCAAATCGTGCACACCCGCAAAGGCCGCGCCCAGCAGTTGATCCAAGGCGCGGGCATCGCCAAAAGCGATTGGCTGCTGTTCCTGCATCCCGAGACCGCGCTGGAGCCGGGCTGGGAAGTGGAAGCGGAATCCTTCATGGATCAGGCGGTGATGGAGCGGCCGCGCGCGGCAGTGTTCCGTTTTGCGCTGGAGGATTTCGGCGCGACGGCGCGGCGCGCCGAAGCCAAGGCGCATCTGCGCACCGCCCTGTTCGCGCTGCCCTATGGCGACCAGGGACTGCTGATTCCCAAGCGCCTCTACCACAAGATCGGCGGCTACCGGGGCCTCAGTCACATGGAGGACGCGGACATTGTGCGCCGCATCGGACGGCGGCGGCTGGTCACCCTGCGCGCGCGCGCCGTCAATACCGCCCGCCCGCCCAAGGGCGCGCTGCGCGCCTTCGCGCACACGCTGCTCCATACCTTGCGCGTGCCGTCGCGGGTCGTCGCCAAACTTTAATTGGCGGTGCTGATCTTCAGGCCGTAGGCGTTGACCGGCGGTGCCGCCGCCATGTCCCGCGCCGGGCGATAGGTGGGCCAGCCGCCACGCGCGGTTTCGTCCAGACTGACCGCGTCCTCGCCGAAGCGGCGGCGATAAAGCCAGTGATAGACCATCAGCCGCTTCACATAGGAGCGTGTCTCCGCCACCGGAATGCTTTCCACGAACAGCAGCGGGTCTTCGCCGCCCGCCTTGGTCGTGCGCCAGCGGCTGACCGCCATCGGCCCCGCATTGTAGGCGCCGCCCAGCTCCAGCAGGTTGCCGTCCAGCCGCCCCAGCAATTGCTCGATATATTTCTGGCCTACCGACAGCGCTTTACCAGGATCATACAGCGTGTCGGGATCAGTCACACCAAGCTTGGCGGCGGTGGCGGGCATGACCTGCATCAGGCCGCGCGCGCCCGCGGGCGATGTGGCCTGGGTCTGGAACCGGCTTTCGATACGGGCGAAGGCCAGTACCAGGGATGAGTCTATGCGGTAGCCGCCATCGGGATTGTAGGGCGGCATCGGGAACAGGCCCGTCAGCATGGTGCCACGCGCTGCCGACGCCTCGCTGGCCCTGAGTTCGACATTGGGCACGCCGATGGCGCGGGCCAGCGCCGCCATGGCGGGATCGAGCCGCTCATTGTTGTTGACGAAGGCGCGGTTCAATTCAGGGCCGACATAGTCGCTCTCGCCGATCTGCCACAGCGCCACGGCGCGCCGCGCCGCCGGCACCGCCATCAGATCGTGAAAGTCGCCCTGATTGAGAACGGCATCGGCAAATCCCGTCTGGGTGTCGATGCCCAGCATGCGTTCGGCGATCAGGCCATAGAAGCTGGGTTCCTTCTCCGCCGCGAAATTCAGCAGCGTCACCACCTTCTGCGGATCGCCCGACTGCATATGTGCCCGCGCTGCCCAGAAGGCGGCCTGCGCCCGCTGGCTATTCTGCGCCGCGGGCGTTTCGGCCAGTTTCTCAAGCAGGGTCCGGGCATTGGCCCAGTCGCCCAGCCGGTAGGCGGCGAAGCCTGCATCCCACAATAGCTGCGGTACGCCGGGGTCAGACACCGAAGACGCCAGGCGATAGGCATCACTGTCGCGGCCCTCGGCGCGATAAGAGGCGGCGATGCGGTGCGCCAGCACGGCATTGTCGTAGGTCGAGCAGCCGGCCTGGACTGATTGCATCAGCGCCAGCGCCTGGTCCGGCTGGCCCGCCTTGATGGCCGCCAGGATGCCCGGCATCACGCCGCGCGCCGCATCGGATGACGGCGACGGCTCGGGCAGTTCCTGATCCTCATAACCGCCGGTGCGGCTGCCGACTCCCGACGGGGTGGGGATGTTGGTGACCACCGCGATGGTGATGGTCTTGTGGTGATGGCGCACTTTCCTGGTCGAATGCGCCACCGCCAGCCGGTAGATGCGCTCGGCCACAGGCAGTTCGCGATATTGCTGCAGCCATCCGACCAGCGGCGCGGCGGTGAGGCTTTTGGGCGAAGCCGACAGGAAATGCTGCGCCTCTGCATAACCCTCCAGCGTGGTGTCGCTGATCTTGGCGAACAGGGCATGGGCCTTGCTGTCGTGGCCGGCGCGCTCCGCGGCCATGACTTGGCGATACAGCGCCACATCGTCGGCGCTTAGAACCTGCGGCGCGAAGGCGGGGTTGATGGACGGGGCCTGGGGTGCGGGGGATTGGGGCGAAGGCGGCATGACGGGTTGCGCGCCCGCCGGACAGACAAGCGCGGCGGCGCACATCAGGGCGAAGGTGATCGTCAGTGCGGCGCGAATGATGAATACCTTTCCAAGCAGGTGAATCTAGTTAGCCGGTGGGGGAGGTTCCGGCAACCCAAGCTGATCCATCCGCGCGCGGATGGTTTGCAGGTCGCGCCAGGCCAGCTTCTTGTGGGCCGGCTGGCGCAGCAGGTAGGCGGGATGGAGGGTCGGCATCAGCGGCACCATGCGCTCGCCGACTCGGTATTCCAGCCAGCGGCCCCTCAGCGTCATGATGCCGTCGGAAATTCCCGCCACATGCCGCGCCGCCACCGCGCCCAGCAGGATGATCACACCGGGATCGGCCAGTTCGATGTGGCGGCGCAGGAAGGGCAGGCAGGCGCCTGCTTCCTCCGGCGTGGGATCGCGGTTGTCCGGTGGCCGCCAGTTGATGACATTGGTGATATAGGCATTGGTCCTGCGGTCCAGCCCGATGCTGGCCAGCATCTTGTCCAGCAATTGCCCGGCGCGGCCGACGAAAGGCCTGCCGACGCGGTCTTCGTCGCGGCCGGGCGCTTCCCCGATCAGCATCACCCGCCCCGAGGCAACGCCATCGGCGAAGACGGTATTGCTGGCGGTGCGTTTCAGGGCGCAGCCGTCAAAAGCGTTCAGCGCCGCCTGAAGTTCCGCCAAGGTCGTGGCGGAGGCCGCGGCCGCCTGGGCGCCGGCGATGGCGTCGCCTGGCGGAACCGGAATGGGTGCCCGGGCAGGCGCCGCTGGGCGGGCCGCAGGCGTCGCCAGGGGCCGCGCTGCCGGCCTGGACCCCAGCCGGTTGACGGGTCCATCCGCGACCGCCTCATCGGCTCCGGCTTCCACCAGCCAGTTCAGGGTGGATAAGTGTTCGTTCATGTGTCCATCCTAGGCTTCCGGGCGGGCGCGAGGCCAGTTAGAAAAGAAGCCAACAACAAGGCGATTCATGGCCGAGGCCCAGGACATTCCGCGCGAAAGCATGGCCTATGACGTCGTCATTGTCGGCGGCGGTCCTGCAGGCCTTTCCGCCGCCATCCGGCTGAAGCAGCTTGATCCTGGGATATCGGTCTGTGTCCTGGAGAAAGGTTCCGAGATTGGAGCGCATATCCTGTCCGGCGCGGTGATCGATCCCAGGGCGCTGAACGAATTGATCCCCGACTGGAAAAACAAGGGCGCCCCCCTCGACACCGTCGTGACCGACGACCGTTTTTGTTTCTTCACCAGACGCGGCGCATTCGCCATCCCGCATTTTCTGTTTCCGCCGCTGATGAGCAATCGCGGCAACTACATCATCTCGCTTTCCAACTTCTGCAAATGGATGGGCCGGCAGGCCGAGGCTCTGGGGGTGGAAATCTATCCCGGTTTTCCCGCCCATGACGTCCTCATCGAGGATGGCGCGGTGAAGGGCGTTATCACCGGCGACCTGGGCGTGGCGAAGGACGGCCATCACAAGAGCAGCTTCACGCCAGGCATGGAACTGCGGGGCAAATATACGCTGTTCGCCGAGGGCGCGCGCGGCTCGCTGTCGAAAATCCTGGGAAAGACCTTTCGTCTGCACCAGGGCCGCGAGCCGCAGAAATTCGGCATCGGCCTGAAGGAATTGTGGGAGCTGCCGCCGGACCGGCACAGCAAGGGCCTGGTGCTGCACGGCATGGGCTGGCCGCTGGACGATGAAACCGGTGGCGGCCTCTTCATGTATCACTGGGGCGAAAATCTCTGCTCTATCGGTCTGGTCGTCCATTTGAACTACAAGAACCCCTGGCTGGATCCGTTCGGCGAGTTCCAGCGCGCCAAGACCCACCCCGCCATCGCGCGGGTGCTCAAGGGCGGCAAGCGCATCGGTTATGGCGCACGCGCCATCACCGAGGGCGGCGCCCAATCGGTGCCGACACTCAGCTTTCCCGGCGGCGCGCTGATCGGCTGCGCCGCCGGATTCGTCAACCTGCCCCGCATCAAGGGCAGTCACAACGCCATGAAGACCGGCATGCTGGCGGCGCAATCAGTGTGCACGGCCCTGAAGGCGGGCCGCGCCAATGACACGCTGGCGGACTATGATCGCGCCTACAAGAACAGTTGGGTGGCGAAAGACCTTCACCGTGTCCGCAACGCAAAGCCGCTCTGGTCCCGGCTGGGCACCCTCCTGGCGTTGCCCTTTATCGGCCTGGACCTCTGGACCAACCAGCTGTTGGGAATATCGCTGTTCGGAACCCTGGGCCATGGGCAGCCTGATTTCGCCACCCTGCGCAAGGCCGCGCAGAGCCCCAGGATCGCCTATCCCCGGCCGGACGGAACACTGACTTTCGACCGGCTTTCGAGCGTATTTCTGTCCGGCACCAACCATGAGGAAGACCAGCCGCCGCATCTGATCCTGGCCGACCCGGCCATTCCTATTTCGGTGAATTTGCCCGAATATGGCGAGCCGGCGCAGCGCTACTGTCCGGCGGGCGTTTATGAAGTGGTGGAAGACGCCTCCGGTCCCCGCTTTCAGATCAACGCCCAGAATTGCGTTCATTGCAAAACCTGCGACATCAAGGATCCATCGCAGAACATCACCTGGGTCACGCCCGAAGGCGGCGGCGGCCCCAACTATGCGAATATGTGAGACCATGCCCCGTTTCATGATCGTTGCCGCCGCCGCTGCGCTGCTGGCCGGTTGCGCCCTCCAAGCCGGCGATCCGGCGCGACCCCAAGGCGACAGCCAGGCGGAAGCCTTTTCGACTTATCTATCGGCGCGCTTTGCGGCGGGCGAGCATGACCTGCCGCAGGCGGCGCGATATTACGGCCTCGCGCTGGGCAATGACCCCGCCAATCCTTCGCTGCTGGCGCTGTCCTTCTTCTATTCGACCACCTCCGGCGATTTTGAGGCGGCGGGCAGATATGCCCAGGCCGTGGTCGCTGCGACCCCCGACGACCGCGCCGCGCGGCTGGCGCTGGCGGTGATTGGATTCAAGCGCAAGGATTATGGTGATGTCCGCCGCCAGCTGGCCCAGTCGGCGAAGGGGCCGTTCACCGTCCTCACTTTGTCGCTGTTCGACGCTTGGGCGGCGGCGGCGCAGCACGACAAAGCGGGGGTGGACACGGATCTGGCGGCGCTGACCGAGCAGAAGGGCGCCGAAAGCATGGCCGCCTTCCACACGGCATTGCTGCAGGACTATCTGGGCAACAGTGCCGTTGCCGAGGCCGCCTACAAGAAAGCGCTGGCCTCGTCGGCGCCCACCCCGCGGGTCCTGGAAGCCTATGGCCGCTTTCTGGAAAGCCGGGGTCGCGCGGCCGACGCCGAGGCGCTTTATCGCGCCCATATCAATGAAGGCGGACTTGCGACGGTGACAGGCCCGGGCCTGGCGCGCATCGCCAAAAACGAAAAGACCGGCGACAAGGTCGAAAGCATGATCCGCAGTCCCGCCGACGGGGCCGCCGAGGCGCTGTTCGGCATCGCCGCCTCGCTGACGGACGCGCAGAATGCCGATGTCTCGATCCTTTATCTGCGTATGGCACTGTATCTCAGGCCTGACCTGGGGCTGGCCCAGGTTCTGCTGGCAGACCGTTTCGAGACCTTGCGCAAGTTCGAGTCCGCCATCGCGATTTATCACGCGATCAGCGCGGACTCGCCTTACTTCCACATGGCTCAGATCCAGGCGGCGCTGGACGAACAGCGGCTGGGAAAGAATGACGACGCCATCGCGGACCTCAAGAAGCTGGTGGCGGCGCAGCCCGACCAAAGCGAAAGCTGGGTGGCGCTGGGCGATACGTACCGCAGCAGCGAGAAATACGCCGAAGCCGTGAGCGCCTATGACCGCGCCGCCGAGGTGATCGGCACGCCCGCCCGGCGCGACTGGCCGATGTTCTATGCGCGCGCCATGTCGAAGGAGAAGCTTCACAAGTTGGACGAGTCCGAGGCCGATATCGAGATCGCACTGAAGCTGTCGCCGAATCAGCCGGAGCTGCTGAATTATCTCGGCTATAGCTGGGTTGACCGGGGCCGCAAGATTCCCGAAGCGCTGGCAATGCTGGAAAAGGCGCGCAGCCTGCGCCCCTATGACGGCTATATCGTCGACAGCGTGGGCTGGGCATATTATCGGCTCGGTCGTTATGACGACGCCGCCAAGACGCTGGAAGCCGCAGTGCTCCTGGTGCCGGGCGATCCCACCATCAACGATCATCTGGGCGACGCGCTGTGGAAGGCGGGGCGGCGGATCGATGCGCGATTCCAGTGGAACCACGCCATTACCTTCAGCGACAGTGACGACGACAAGGCCGTCATCGAGCGAAAACTGAAGAATGGTATTTCCTGACGTGATCTGTGAGCGCGCATCGGCCAAGATCAACCTGTTCCTGCATGTCGGCGTCCGGCGCGCCGACGGATTTCACCCGCTGCAAAGCCTGGCGGTGTTCACCGACCTGGGCGATGGACTGGCGCTGGACGACGCGCCATCGCTGTCACTGAAACTGGACGGCCCCTTCGCCGCTGCTCTGGGCGGGGAGGGCGACAATCTTGTGCTGCGCGCTGCCCGCGCGCTGGGAAGCGATGGCGCCAGCATCACCCTGACCAAGAACCTGCCGGTGGCGTCGGGCATTGGCGGCGGCTCGGCCGATGCGGCGGCCGCGTTGCGCGGTCTGTCCCGGCTGTGGAACAAGGTCGCCGACCTGCCGGCCATTGGCGCGGCCCTGGGTTCCGACATTCCGGCCTGTATCGACTCCGTCCCCGCCTTCATGGAAGGGCGCGGCGAGATTCTGCGGGACGTGGAATCCCTGCTGCGCATTCCCATGCTGCTGGTCAATCCCGGTGTGGCGATTCCGACGAAGGACGTGTTCGCCAGCTTGGCGGAGCGCAGCGGTGTGGAGATGGAGCTGCCACGCGGGCGCTTCCGCGACACCGCCGACCTGCTGCGCTTGCTGGAAACCACCCGAAACGATCTGGAAGCGCCCGCCAAAAACCTGCAGCCGGTCATCGGTGAGGTGCTGGCGGCGATCGCGGCGCTTCCCGGTGCGCTGTTCACCCGCATGTCGGGCTCCGGCGCCACCTGTTTCGGCATCTTCGCGGATGACGCTTGCTGCGAAAGAGCCGCCGCCATCCTGCGCCAGGCCACCCCTGGCTGGTGGGTGGCCCCGACCTTCGTGCCGGAAACCGGCCTCGTCCATGACGATGTCGGCCAGGATATCGGCCCCACGCAAACCGGTCTTTAAGGTGAATTTAACACCAAGCGCCGAGGCTGCGCCCGCCGCACAGGGAGCCCGTCATGGCCAGGGAAACCAAGACCGCCGAGATCGCGTTTGTCGACAATCCCAACGCGCCGGAACTGTATGCCTCGGGTGCGACCGGCTTCTTCGTCTCCAACGGCACCGTCACCATCACCTTGGAATCGATCCGTGCCGACCACGCCGATAAGCCCGGCCCGCTGACGCGGGTGGTCGTCGGGCGGCTCACCATGCCGGCGGCCGGCGCCCAGGGGCTCGCCATCGGCTTGTTCGACTTCCTGGAAAAGCAGGGCTTCAAATTCGCCAAGCCTGGCGGCTAATAGGCCCGTTCCACGCAGAAATCCGCGATATCGGCCAGCGCGCGCTGGATGTCGCTGCGGGGCAGAACCGCCAGCGCCGCCTTGGCGGCGGCGGCATAGGCCCGGGCCCGGCGCATGGTTTCCTGGATCGAGCCGGTCTGTTCGATCAAGGTGATGGCGCGGTCCAGGTCGCGTTCGGTCTGGTTGCCGGTCTCGATCACCCGCTGCCAGAAGGGCCTGTCGGCCTCCCTGGCGCGGGCATTGGCCAGGATGATGGGCAGGGTCATCTTGGCTTCGCGGAAATCGTCGCCCACCGTCTTGCCCATCAGCGCCTGGCGGCCGGAATAGTCCAGCGCGTCGTCCACAAGCTGGAAGGCGATGCCGAGATTTTCGCCATAGCCGCGCAGCCCGGCCACAAAATCGTCATTCTGGCCGGTGAGCAGCGCGCCCGAATGGGCCGCGGCAGCGAACAGCGCGGCGGTCTTGGCCGATATCACGCTCATGTAATGGTCTTCGCTCACCGACAGCGTGTTCGAGGATTTGAGCTGCATCACTTCGCCCTCGGCGATCACCGCAGAGGCGCCGGCCAGGATGTCCAGCACCGCCAGATTGTCGGTCTCCACCATCAGCTGGAAGGCGCGGGAGAACAGGAAGTCGCCCACCAGCACGCTGGGCTTGTTGCCCCACATCAGGTTGGCCGAAACCTTGCCGCGACGAAGCGCGCTTTCATCCACCACATCGTCATGCAGCAGGGTCGCGGTATGGATGAACTCCACCGCCGCCGCCAGCTTGATGTGATGATCGCCGCCATAGCCGCCGGCCTGCGCCGCCGCCAGGGTCAGCATGGGGCGCAGCCGCTTGCCGCCGGAGTCGATCAGGTGCCTGGCGAGGTCCGGGATCAGCGCCACCCCGCTGGTCATGCGGGCATGGATCAGTCGGTCGGTCGCGGCCATGTCGGTGGCGACCAGCGCATGCAGCCGCTCAACCGGCGAGACCTCGCCGGCGCGGATTTCCTTGATGTCGTGCCCACCCATGATTAGCCCAGAATACAGAAGGGGTTGGCATTGCGGCAAGGGCGACAAAAGCACACGTTCCCGGATATGATCCGGCCATGCGCGCCGTCCTCAAAACCATTGATCCTGTGGTTCTCACCTACGCCGCCGACCTGTTGTCGCAGGAGGGCATCGAATCCGTCGTATTCGATACCCATGCCAGTGTCATGGATGGCAGCATGGGGATCCTGCCGCGCCGCCTGATGGTGCTGGACGAGGATTTTGCCCGCGCCGAAACCCTGCTGCGCGCCGCCATTCCCGAGGCGATGTGAGCCAGACATTTCTAGACGGCCGGATCATCGTGGAACAGCCGGAGGCAGGGTTCCGCTCCGGCACCGATGCCGTGCTGCTGGCCGCCGCCGTGCCGGCCATGGCGGGCCAGGCGGCGCTGGAGCTTGGGGCGGGGTCGGGGGCGGCCGGCCTGTGCCTTCTGGCCCGGGTGCCGGGCCTGGCCCTGGCCGGGGTGGAGATTGATGCCGCCTGCGCGGCCAGGGCGCGGGCCAATGCCGCCGCCAACCGGATGCAAGCGCGCTTCGTGGCGGGCGACATCTTCGACCTGCCGCCCGATCTGCGCCGCGACTTCGACCAGGTTTTCGCCAATCCGCCCTTCCATGACGCCGGGCAGCAATCGCCCGATCCGGCCCGCGCCCGTGCCTTGAGCGACGAGGGGGCCTTGCGCCAATGGCTGAGCACCGGGCTGCAACGCACCGTGTCCGGCGGATTTTTCACGACAATCATCCGCGCCGACCGCACGCCGGAGGCGCTGGCCGCGCTGGGCCAGCGGGGGATCCATCTGCTGCCGCTCTGGCCCCGGTCGGGCATGGCGGCCAAGCGGGCGATCCTGCTGGCGCGCAAGGGCTCGCGCGCCCCATTTGCGCTGCTGCCGGGGCTGGTTCTGCACGAGGCGGATGGCCGTTACACGAATGAGACAGACGCCATCCTGCGCGGTGGTGCCGCGCTTGCGATGGACGAGGGGCGCCTGTAGGTTCGCCGCAATTTCCCACAGGCGCGACTCGTGGCCAAAGCCCCCAAAAAAGCAAATACATTCCAAGACCTTATCCTGACTTTGCAGAATTATTGGGCGGCCCAGGGTTGCCTGATCCTGCAGCCCTATGACGACCAGATGGGCGCGGGCACCTTCCATCCCGCCACCACCCTGCGCGCCCTGGGGCCACGGCCCTGGAAGGCCGCCTTCGTGCAGCCTTCGCGCCGGCCCTCGGACGGCCGCTATGGCGAGAACCCCAACCGGCTGCAGCACTATTACCAGTATCAGGTGATCCTGAAGCCGGCGCCGGCCGATGTGCAGGAGCTGTATCTGGGCTCGATCCGCGCCATCGGCCTGGACCCCGACCTGCACGACATCCGTTTTGTCGAGGACGACTGGGAAAGCCCGACCTTGGGCGCGGCGGGCCTGGGCTGGGAAGTGTGGTGCGACGGGATGGAGATCACCCAGTTCACCTATTTCCAGCAGGTGGGCGGGATCGAATGCGATCCGGTCTGCGCCGAGATCACCTATGGCCTGGAACGGCTGGCGATGTATGTGCAGGACGTGGAGTTCGTCTACGACTTGGCGTTCAACGAACAGTTTCGCTATGGCGAAGTCTTCCACCAGAATGAGGTGGAGTTCAGCGCCTATAATTTCGAGCGCGCCGACACCGAAATCCTGTTCCGGCACTTCGAAGACGCCGAAAAGCAGTGCCGTGAACTGCTGACAGGCAAGAAACTCGCGCTTCCGGCCTATGACCAGTGCATCAAGGCCAGCCACGCCTTCAATCTGCTGGATGCGCGCGGCGTGATCAGTGTCACCGAGCGCGCCGCCTATATCGGCCGGGTGCGCGCGCTGGCGCAGGGATGCTGCGAAGCCTGGCTGGAAAGCCCGCAGGGCGAATACAAGCCGAGGTTCGCATAATGCCGGACCTGTTGCTCGAACTGTTCAGTGAGGAAATTCCGGCGCGCATGCAGGCAAGCGCGGCGCGCGACCTGGAGCGGCTGATGGTGGGCGCTCTGACCGATCGCGGCTTCCTGTTCGAAGGCATCAAGGCCTTTGCCGGGCCGCGCCGTCTGACCCTGGCCATTGCGGGCCTGCCCGCCGAGCAGAAGGATGTGCGCGAGGAAATCAAAGGCCCCAAGGTTGACGCCCCACAGGCCGCACTGGACGGCTTTTTGAAGAAGACCGGCCTGACGAAAGACCAGTTGAAGGTCGAAAAGACTCCCAAGGGCGAGGTCTATCTGGCGGTGATCGAACGCAAGGGCAGGCCGACGCCCGATGTGCTGGCCGAGATCATTCCCGAAGCGATGGCCAAACTGCCTTGGCCCAAGTCCATGCGCTGGCTGCCCGGAAACCCGGTGCGCTGGGTGCGGCCGCTGCATTCCATCCTCTGCACCTTTGACGGCGAGGTGGTGCCTTTCAGCTTTGCGGGCATTGCGTCGGGCAACACCACGCGCGGCCACCGCTTCCTGAGCCAAGGCGGGATCGAGGCGCGGCGCTTCGACGATTATACCGACAAGCTGCGCGACGCCCATGTCGTGCTGGACGCCGCCGAGCGGGCCGAGAGCATCAGCCATGAGATGAAACAGAAAGCCTTCGCCCTCGGGCTAGAGCCGATCGAGGATGCTGGGCTGCTGGCGGAAGTGTCGGGCCTAGCGGAATATCCCACCGTCTATATCGGCGCCATCCAGGACGAGTTCATGGATGTCCCGGCCGAGATTTTGCAGACCTCGATGCGGACGCATCAGAAATATTTTTCCCTGCGCGATCCGAAAACTGGAAAAATGGCCAACCGCTTCGCCCTGGTCTCCAACATGGTCGCCAAGGACGGCGGCAAGGAAATCGTGGCGGGCAACGAGCGGGTGCTGCGCGCCCGCCTGTCCGATGCCAAGTTCTTCTGGGACGAGGACCGCAAGCACACGCTGGAAAGCCGGGTCGAGAAGCTGAAAGGCATCGTCTTCCACGCCAAGCTGGGTACGCAATATGAGCGGGTGGAGCGCATTGAAAATCTGGCGGGCGAAATCGCCGCGAAAATTGGCGCCGATGTCACCAAGGCAAAGCGCGCCGCGCGTTTGTGCAAGGCCGACCTGACGACCGGGGTGGTGGGCGAATTCCCCGAACTGCAAGGCGTGATGGGTCGCTATTACGCCCTACATGACGGCGAGGATATTTCAGTCGCAGACGCGGTTCGTGATCACTACAAGCCGCAGGGCCCCCGCGATGAAGTTCCTTCAGCGACAGTCTCAATAGCGGTTGCCCTAGCTGACAAAATTGATTCGTTAATGGCGTTCCTAGCTGTTGGTGAAAGGCCTACCGGATCATCTGATCCGTATGCTCAGCGACGAGCTGCACTGGGCGCAAATAGTGTGTTACAGGCTAACAATGCGAGCATTAGCCTTCTGTCAGTTTTTGATATTCATACGCCACTGATTGATGGCGATGTTTTCAACTATGTTGTTGATCCAGATAAGCCGCGTATCGCAGTACAAGGAAAGCATCTAGGTCCGTACTTAGAAGAGATGAAATCACTACCTCGTCGCACTGTTGAATTGAATGCTTTCGGTGACGCGGAAAAGGCCGAGCTGCTCGATTTTTTCGCTGACCGCCTGAAAGTCGCGCTGAAGGAAAAAGGCACCCGCCACGACCTGATTGACGCGGTGTTCAGCCTCGGCAACGAGGACGATCTTGTCCGCCTGGTCGCCCGCGTCGAGGCACTGCAAGCCTTCCTCAAGACCGACGACGGCGCCAACCTGCTGGCCGGCTACAAGCGCGCCGCCAACATCCTCAAAGTCGAAGAAAAGAAAGACAACAAGACCTATATCTCGGAAGTGGATGCGGGGCTGCTGACCGAGCCCGCCGAAAAATCGCTCCACGCCGCACTGGGCAAGGCCATCGGCGCCATCGGACCCGCGCTGGACAGGCAAGACTTTGCCGCCGCCATGCAGCAGATGGCGGCGTTGCGCGGTCCGGTGGATGCGTTCTTCGAAGCGGTGAAGGTCAATGCCGACGATCCCAAAGTCCGCGCCAACCGCCTGTCGCTGCTGGCGGGTCTGCGTGCCGCGCTGCACCGGGTCGCGGATTTTTCGAAAATCGAAGGGTGAGGGCGATGAGCAAAACGTCCAGTGGACGTTTTGCCGTCCGAACGCGCGAAGCGCCGGGCGAAAACACCGAATGGGATCGGCGAAGCCGATCCGTAACACAAGGATGATGGTGCGATGACGAAGTGGGTCTATGCGTTCGGCGATGGCAAGGCCGAGGGCAAGGCGGAGATGAAGAATCTGCTGGGCGGCAAAGGGGCCAACCTGGCCGAGATGAGCAATCTGGGCCTGCCGGTGCCGCCGGGCCTGACCGTCACCACCGAGGTCTGCACATACTATTACGCCAATGCCGAGACCTATCCCGCCGATCTCAAGGAGCAGGTCGCCATTTCCCTGCGTGAAGTGGGCTATTCCGCCAAGGGCAATTTTGGCGATCCCGACAAGCCGCTGCTGCTGAGCGTGCGCTCCGGGGCGCGGGTCTCGATGCCCGGCATGATGGACACGGTGCTCAATCTGGGCCTCAACGCCGCCACCACCGCAGGATTGGCGACGCTGACCGGCGACGAACGCTTTGCCTATGACAGCTATCGCCGCTTCATCCAGATGTATTCCGATGTGGTGCTGGGCGTGGACCATGCCCTGTTCGAGGAAATCCTGGACGAGGAAAAGCAAAACAAGGGTGCCGAACTGGATACCGATCTCGACGCCGAGGACTTGAAGCGCATCGCCGCGCTGTACAAGGCGCGGGTGGAAAAGGAACTGGGCAAGCCCTTTCCGGAAGATGTGCAGGAACAATTGTGGGGCGCCATCGGCGCGGTGTTCGGCTCCTGGCGCAGTCCCCGCGCCGACACCTATCGCAAGCTGAACAACATCCCGGAAGACTGGGGCACGGCCGTCACGGTGCAGGCGATGGTGTTCGGCAATCGCGGCGAGAGTTCGGCCACTGGTGTCGCCTTTACCCGTGATCCCGCCACCGGCGAAAAGCTGCTCTACGGCGAATTCCTGATCAACGCCCAGGGCGAGGATGTGGTGGCCGGTATCCGCACGCCCCAGCCGATCAGCAAGCTGGTGCGCGAACGCCAGGGCGGCAAGAAACCCAGCATGGAAGAGGCCATGCCCAAGGCGTTCGCGGAACTCAAGGCCATCGGCGAACGACTGGAACAGCATTACCGCGACATGCAGGACGTGGAGTTCACCATCCAGGAAGGCAAGCTCTTCATGCTGCAGACGCGCAGCGGCAAGCGCACGGCGGAAGCCGCGCTGAAGGTCGCCGTGGACATGGAGCGCGAGGGGTTGATCGACCGCAAGCTCGCCATCAGCCGCGTCGAGCCTGAAGCCCTGAACCAGCTTCTGCATCCCACGCTGGACCCCGATGCGCCGCGCATCGAGATCGCGGTGGGCCTGGGCGCGTCGCCAGGCGCGGCGACGGGCGAAGCCGCCTTCACGGCGGAGGAGGCCGAGAAGCTGGCCGCCGAGGGCCACGCCGTCATCCTGGTGCGCACCGAAACCAGCCCGGAAGACATTCACGGCATGCATGCGGCGCGCGGCATCCTGACCGCGCGCGGCGGCATGACCAGCCATGCGGCGGTGGTGGCGCGCGGCATGGGGCGGCCCTGCGTCTCGGGCGCGGGCATGCTGAAGATCGATGCCGTGCGCGGCGAGATGGTGGCGGGCGATGTCACCATATCGCGGGGCGACATCATCACCATCGACGGCGCCTCCGGTCAGGTGTTCCAGGGCCAGGTCGCGATGCGCCAGCCCGAACTGACCGGCGACTTCGGCACCCTGATGGGCTGGGCCGACGAGGTCCGCCGCCTGAAGGTGCGCTCCAATGCCGACACGGCGCAGGATGCCGCCACGGCGCGCAAGTTCGGCGCCGAGGGCATCGGCCTGTGCCGCACCGAGCACATGTTCTTCGAGGCCGAGCGCATCGTGGCGGTGCGCCAGATGATCCTGGCGGACGCGGAAACGGAGCGGCGCGAGGCGCTGGCCAAGCTGCTGCCCATGCAGCGCGGCGATTTCGAAGCGATTTTCAAGGAGATGGCCGGGCTTCCCGTCACCATCCGCCTGCTGGATCCGCCGCTCCACGAATTCTTGCCCCACAAGGAAGAAGAATTCGAGGAGGTCGCCCGCGCCGCCGGCACCAATGCCAAGAAACTGCGCGCCCGCGCCATCGCCCTGCACGAGGCCAATCCCATGCTGGGCCATCGCGGCTGCCGCCTGGGCATTACCTATCCCGAAATCTACGAGATGCAGGCCCGCGCCATCCTGGAAGCCGCCCTGGCGGTGGAAGAGGGCGGCGGCGCGCCCGTCCAGCTGGAAATCATGATTCCGCTGGTGGCCTTCAAGTCCGAGCTGGACATCCTGGCGGCACGAATCGCCGCCGTCGCGCAGGACATCAGGGCGGAGCGCGGAAAGGTGCCCGCCTATCTGATCGGCACCATGATCGAATTGCCGCGCGCGGCGCTTCGGGCCGGAGAAATCGCCCAGACGGCGCAGTTCTTCTCGTTCGGAACCAACGACCTGACCCAGACCACCATCGGAATCTCCCGCGATGATGCCGGCATGTTCCTGAATGACTATCTGGCGAAAGGCGTGATCGCCCGCGACCCCTTCGTTTCCATCGATGTGGAAGGGGTGGGTGAGCTGATTCAAATTGCGGCCAAAAGGGGGCGCCAGACCCGCGAAAATCTCAAGCTCGGTATTTGCGGAGAGCATGGCGGAGACCCCGACTCGATTCGCTTCTGCCACGACTCAGGGCTCGATTATGTCTCCTGTTCACCCTTTCGCGTGCCAATTGCGCGACTCGCGGCCGCACAAGCCGCATTAACAAAGGCGTCGCGCGACATATAATCCGTGTACGGATTGTGCAGGCAAACGCTGGTTTTTTCACAGCTTCGTGACGGGCTGTCATGTTAATGAAAAAATTTGTTTGACGAGTCGGAATAGAACGGGGCAAAAGCCGCCTCACAAGAGGGCGCTGGGAACCATTCGGAACTTTTGAAGGACGACGCGAAATCGAAAAAGCCTGAATCGAAATAGCAGCTGCGAATTGAATGCCGCCAAGGGGCAGACGAAGAGCATCAGCGATTAGACCAAGCCACATAGACCAAGCGAACCTTACCGAAACGAGTTCAGTCACCATGTCCAAGAAAACCAACGACGCAATTTCGCGTTCCGACCGTGTGTTTGTTGCCGCGATGGCGATCATTCTCGCCACCGCGTCCGCCGCCATCGGCGCCTCGCTGACCTATCATCCGGCAGCGGCCAAGCCGGCCGTTCTGCCGGCCGTGACCCATACCGTGGTCACCGCTGACATTCGCCCCGCCGCCGACACGGTGATGACCCAGCTTCTGGCCGAGCACAAATGCCTGTCTGAAGTGCTGTATTACGAAGCCCGCGGCGAAGGCGCCGGCGGCCAGAAGGCCGTTGCCGAGGTGGTGTTCCACCGCATGAACCATGGCAATTACGGTCATTCCATCTGCGCCGTTGTCTATGAAGGGGCGCATCATCCCGGCTGTCAGTTCTCGTTCGCCTGCAATGGCGACATGCGCAAGGCCAAGCAGGCCAGCGCCTGGCATGCTGCGGAAGCGCTCGCGGCGCGCATCATGACCGGTGAAGTGCCGCTCAGGAACGCCACTGACGGCGCCACCAACTTCCACGCCATTTCGGTCGCGCCGCTCTGGGCCGACACGCTGCAAAAAACCACGCAGATCGGAAATCACATCTTTTATCGCGGCGTGGCGCGGACGCGCGACTCCTAAAAGACCTGGCCCTGAAAGCCCAGAGTCCTAAAAGTCAAAACCTATGTCCAGGTTCGGTGCGCTGTGGGTGATGGCGCCCGAGCTGATATAGTCCACGCCCGTCTCGGCGATGGCGCGGACGCTTTGCAGCGTGACATTGCCGGACGCCTCCAGCACCGCCTTGCCTTTGGCCAGCGTCACCGCGCGGCGCAGATCGCCAAGACTCATATTGTCCAGCAGGATGGTATCGGCGCCTGCCGCCAATGCTTCCTCAAGCTGCTCCAGCCGATCCACTTCCACTTCGATCTTCACCATATGGCCCAGTCCGGCGCGCAGGCGCGCCAGGGCGGGCGAAATGCCGCCGGCGGCCTGGACATGATTGTCCTTGATCATGGCGGCGTCATCCAGGCCGAAGCGATGGTTGAAGCCGCCGCCGCAGCGCACGGCATATTTCTGCAAGCTGCGCAGGCCGGGAAGGGTCTTGCGGGTACAGGTGATGCGGACCCCGGTTCCCGCCACGGCCTTGACCAGCGCGGCGGTCGCCGTGGCCGTGCCCGACAGGGGCCCCAGGAAGTTCAGCGCCACCCGTTCGGCGCTCAGCAGCGACCGCGCGGAGCCGCTGACCGTCGCCAGCACGTCGCCGGTATCGACATCACAGCCGTCGGGCCTGGACACTTCGAATTTTACCGCCGGATCGATCAGCCGGAACGCGGCCTGGGCGCAGATCAGGCCCGCGATGCGTCCGGGTTTGCGCGCCACCAGGCTCGCCTTGGCGGTCTGGGCGGCTGGGATGGCCAGATGGCTGGTGATATCGCCTGCCCGGCCCAGATCTTCCTCCAGCGCCGCGCGGACCTGCGCCTCGACCAGCAGGGCTGGCGGCGGGCGGGTGAAATCCAGCGCGGCTGTCATTTGTACATGCGCCGCGGCGCGGGCTCGGCGCCGGCAGCGATGGCGTTCGCATCCGTCAGGGACATGAAGGTGCGCATGCCCTTGGCAGCGGTGTGCGGATAATCGCTGCGCCAGTGACCGCCGCGCGATTCCGTGCGCGTCAGGGCCGCCGCCGTCACCAGTTTCGCCGCTGCGGTCATGTTCAGCAGCGCCGGTTCGTTGCCGGTGGTTTCGATGCGGACGATAACGTCCAGGGCTTTGCGCAGGCCCTCGGCATCGCGCTCCAGCGCCACGTCGCGCCCCATGGCACGGCGCAGCACATGCGGCGGGGCAGGGCTGGCGAAACGCTGGGGCGCGGGCGGCGTGCCGCGCAGAGCGCCGGCCGCCAGGGTGCCGCGCACGTCATCGGCGACGCGGGCTCCGAACACCAGGCCCTCCAGCAGCGAATTGGAGGCCAGGCGGTTGGCGCCATGCAGTCCGGTGGCGGCGCATTCGCCCACCACCCACAGTCCGGCCAGCGACGCGCGGCCATTCGCGTCGGATGCAATGCCGCCCATGTGATAATGCGCCGCCGGGGCCACCGGGATCGGTGTCACCGCCGGATCGATGCCGGCCGCCATGCAGGCGCCAAAGACGGTGGGAAAGTGACGCGCGAAATCCGCGCCGATCGCGGCGCGGCAATCCAGGAAGACCTTTTGCCCCGACACGATCTGGCGATGGATGGCGCGGGCGACGATGTCGCGTGGCGCCAGCTCGGCGTCATTGTGGATCGCCGTCATGAAGCGCTCGCCGCGGTCATTGACCAGCACCGCGCCTTCGCCGCGCAGCGCCTCGGTCGCCAGCGGCGCCGGATCGCGGCCCACCGCGATGGCGGTGGGATGGAACTGGACAAATTCCGGGTCGGCGATTACCGCCCCGGCCCGCGCCGCCATGCCCAGGCCCTCGCCACGGGATTCCAGCGGATTGGTGGTGACGGCATACAGCGCCCCCAGCCCGCCGGTGGCCAGGATCACGGCACGGGCGCGGAACAGGATCAACCGCGCGTCACTGCCCAGGCCGGAGCGCGCGAACAGGCCCGTGACGCTGCCATTCTCCATCGCCAGTTCCACGGCATGGAAGCCTTCCAGCAGCGTGATGCAGCCCGCCTCATGGGCACGGGCCGCGAGCGTGGCCGAAATTGCCGCCCCCGCGCCATCGCCCTGCACATGCACGATGCGGGGCAGGGAATGGGCCGCCTCGCGTCCCACCGCCAGCGTGCCGTCGGCATTGCGGTCGAAGGGAACGCCCAGATGGACCAGATCGCCTATGCGATCGGGGGCCTCGCGCGCCACCAGGTCCACGATCCCGGCGTCGCACAGCCCCGCCCCCGCCACCATCGTGTCATGGGCATGGCTCTGCCAGCTGTCATTCTCACCCACCGCCGCGGCGATGCCGCCCTGGGCCCAGGCGGTGGAGCCGGACAGGCCCGGCCGGGTGCCCGCCAGCACGATGGAAGGCATGGGTGCCAGCTTGAGGGCCGTGAAAAGACCGGCAATGCCCGCGCCCAAAATCAGTGCGCCGTCGGTCTCCACGATATTGTCGATGCGGGTCATGTCAGGTCTTCACAGCCAGCATGCGGTCGATGGGGGTCCGGGCGCGGGCCGCGATATCGGCGGGCACGATCACTTCGGTGGTCATGGTCTGGAGCGCATGCAGGATACCGCCCAGCGTGATGCGCTTCATGTGCGGGCACAGGTTGCAGGGGCGCACGAATTCCACATCGGGATGCTCGACCGCGACATTGTCGCTCATCGAGCATTCGGTGATCAGCACCACGCGCTGCGGCTTGTGGCTGCCCACATAGCCGATCATGGCGGCGGTCGAACCGGCGAAATCGGCTTGCGCCACCACTTCGGGCGGGCATTCGGGATGGGCCAGCACCACGATGCCGGGATGGGCGGCGCGATAGTCGCGAATCTCCTGGGCGGTGAAGCGCTCATGGACCTCGCAGGCGCCTTCCCAGGTGATGACCTTCACGCCGGTCTGGGCCGCCACGTTGCGGGCGAGATATTTGTCCGGGACCATGATGACGGTGTCGGTGCCGAAGTCGCGCGCGATGGCTTCCACCACGGCGACGGCGTTGCCGCTGGTGCAGCAGATGTCGCTTTGCGCTTTCACCTCGGCGCTGGTGTTCACGTATGTCACCACCGGCAGGCCGGGATATTTCTGCCTGAGCAGGCGTATATCCGCGCCGGTGATCGACGCGGCCAGCGAGCAGCCCGCTTCCATCGAGGGTATCAGCACGGTCTTGTGCGGCGACAGGATCTTGGAGGTCTCGGCCATGAAATGGACGCCCGCCTGCACGATCACGGCTGCGTCGGTCCGCGCCGCCTCACGGGCCAGGGCGAGGGAATCGCCCACGAAATCGCCAACGCCGTGGAAGATTTCCGGCGTCATGTAGTTGTGCGCCAGGATGACGGCGTTCTTGTCGTGCTTCAGCCGGTTGATCTCGGCGATGATGGGCGCATAGGCGATCCATTCCGCCTTGGGAATGAATTTCGCCACCTTGGCGTATACGCCGTCCGTCGCGCGGGCGACGGCGTCGGTATAGGCGAGTTCCAGGCCCATCTGCGTCCTCCTTGCCGGCATTTAATACTCATTTCGAGTATAAATATGGGGCAAAAAACCCGGCCTTCAAGTGCCGGTTCGATGTTTATGCTACACTGGAGCATATCTAGGTCAAGAGAGTCGCCCGGCTGCCGATCCGGCTTGGATGACGCGCGTATGACGGGTATTTTGGCTTGCGCCGGCGCTGCTATGCGGGTTTTCCGCGCCTTCCAAGGCGGACTCCGGGCGCCTGACGTTCCCGTAGCACCTCCCGGCGGAAGCGGAACAATTCGGCCGGCCGGCCCCTTGTGGCGGCCGTGAACTTGCCGGTGCCCTCCACCAGGCCTTGTTCGGCCACCAGGCGGCGGAAATTCTGCTTGTGCAGGCGCAGCCCCGCCAGGGCCTCGACGGTGCGCTGCAGTTCGAGCAGGGTGAAGGCAGGGGCCATCAGTTCGAACACCACCGGGCGGTATTTCAGCTTGCCGCGCAGCCGCGCGATGGCGGTGGCCAGGATGCGACGATGGTCGAACTGCATGGCGGTGCCCAGCCGGTTTTTCACGGGCCTGCCGCTGTCGCGCCAGAATTCCTCCACCAGCCCCGCTTCATACAGAAGCTCGTAGCGCTCCAGCACGCGCTCTTCGTCCCAGCCTTCGCCGAAACAGACATTGACGCGGGCGCGCCGCAGTTCCACCGCCTTCGCATCGGGGGCGTCTTTCACGAACTTTTTCAGCGCCGGAACGATCACGGCATCGATCATGGCAGGTCTGCAATCACGCCAGTCCTCCCAGGGAAAATAGTGATACCAGCCGCGCCATTGGGTGCCCGGCGCCTCCTGACCCTGCCGCGTCAGCGCCAGATAGCCCACGGACACCATCCGCGCGCCGCCGTCGGCCATCCGGACGTCCAGGCCGGACGAGGGCAGGTGCCGGCCCTTGTCGCCGAAGGTGTAGAGCTGTTCGGTATAGCCCAGGTCGAAACGGGTCTGTTCGCCCACCCACTTGCGCAGGCCCGATTCCAGCGTGCGGTGATGGGCCGGATCGAAAGGCCCGAAGGGCAGTGCGTCATGGCTTCCGGCATGGGCCACGACCAGCACGGCAGGTTGTTCGCCTTCCACCGCCACGATGGCGGCGGACAGTCCGATGCTCACCACCGTGTCGCGCGCGATCATACCAGCCCGACCAGCGGGAATGCGGTGGTGACGCCTTCCTCCACCATCCGCGCAGGGCCCATCGAATTGACCGCCCGGATCATCTTGCCGCCGCGCCCCAGCACATCGTCGGCATGCTGCACCAAAAGCCGGTTGGGCTGGGCGTGCGGCGCGCGCTGTCGCATGGCGCGGGCGATCTCGATCTCGCGGCCGGGGCCGATCCGGTCGCACAGGATGGCGAAGGCCGAGGCCATGGAGCGCGAGATGCCGGCCCAGCAATGGAGCACCATGGGCTGGCGCGCGTCCCAGCCGCGCGAGAATTCCAGCAATTGTTCGATATGCGCCCTTGCGGGCGGAGCGGTGCCCAGGGCGGGATCAACAATGTCGTTCACGCCCAGCCTGAGATGCAGGCCTGGGGCAAAGCCCGCCGGGGTTGCGATCATGTGCTCTGGCGACAGCAGGCTGACCAGGTGCGAGGGCGCGTGCTGCGACAGGACATCGGACAGGCTCGACAGGGGTGTGACCAGCAGGCGGGGCATGGCCCGCCTTTTAACAGCTAATTCGCCCTTTTTTGAAACGACCTGCCGCTTCGCTATTTGAGGTCGCAAAGCCGCCGGAATCGCGCCAGGAACAGCGCCTGAGCCTCGGCGGTGGCCAGGGGGACCAGCCGGGGCGTTTTAAGCCCCCTGGGGGGCGATCCGAACAGCCGTCGGGCTTCCGGCTCCGCAAATCCAGCCAGTTGGGTGGCTTCGTAAAAGGCCGAAAGATGGTCCGCCCGCTTGAACAGGGTCTTGAGGGGGGCCGCCACCTGGGCGGACAGGCCGAAGCGCAGGTGGATCGCGGTCTGAAGTCTTTCCTCCAGTGCCTTGTAATCAATGCCGATTGCCGCCTTGAAGGGGCTTATGAGGTCGCCGACAACATATTCGGGGGCATCGTGGAGCAGCGCCATCAGCCGGGCTTCGCGGCTCAGCCGGGGCGACAGCTCCGCCACCAGGCGCTCCACCAGGACGGAGTGCTGGGCGACCGAGAAGGCGTTGTCGCCCCGGGTCTGGCCATTCCAGCGGGCCACCCGCGCCAGGCCGTGGGCGATGTCGGCGATCTCGATGTCGAGCGGGCTGGGCTCCAGCAGGTCCAGGCGGCGGCCGCTGAGCATACGCTGCCAGGCGCGGCGCTTGGGGAAATTGCGGTCAGGCACTGAGCAACCGGATGGCAACTATGCACAGGGTGATGGCCAGCGTGATGCGCAAGGCGCGATCCGGCAACCGCGGGGCAAACAGGCTTGCCAGCATGATACCGGGCAGCGAACCGCACAGCAGCGACGCCAGCACCGCGGGATCGATGCCCCCGCTGGCCATGTGGCCCAGGCCCGCGACCAGGGTCAGCGGCACGGCATGGGCAATGTCGCTGCCGGCGATCTTCACCACCGACAGTTCGGGATAGAGCAGGAGCAGCGCGGTGACCCCCAGCGCGCCGGCGCCGACCGACGAGATCGTGACCAGCACGCCCAGCGCCACGCCTGTCGCCACGGTATAGACCAGGGTCCGCCGCTCGCTCATCACGCCGACGCGCTGGGCATAGCTGGCCAGGAGCTTGCGCCGCAGCAGTACCGCCGCCGCGGTCAGCAGCAGCGCCACGCCCAGCACCTTGGTGACCAGCGCGCTATAGGACGCCTGGTCGATCTTCAGCGCCCATAACAGCGTCAGGGTCAGCAGCGCGGCGGGCAGGCTGCCCGATGCCAGCCGGCGGACGATCCGCCAGTCAATGGTCTTGTTGAAGCCGTGTACCAGCGATCCGCCGGTCTTGGTAACGCTGGCATAGATCAGGTCGGTGCCCACGGCCGTCACGGGGTGGACATGGAACAGAAGGATCAGCAGCGGCGTCATCAGTGATCCGCCGCCCACGCCGGTCATGCCGACCAGGAAGCCGACCGCGAAGCCGGAAAGCACGAACAAGGGTGAGATGGTCGCCAGGAGGCCCATTTGCCGTCAAAATGTTTGTTTTAAAAAATATATTTCCGCCCGCCCGCAAACTCGCACAATGCTCGGCGCTGGACAATCCGGCGGCGCTTTGCGCTCGAAACGAGCAGAATGCAACCGCCGATCCCGCCTGATGCGGCCAACATGCGCGCCGGGCTTGCGGAAATTAACCCCCTGTCCACCAGGGTTGAGAAAGTCCTAAGGGGGCACCGCCGCAGCGAGCTCGGAAACGACCGATAACCTCAACTAGGTATTTAGGTTTTTCCCCTAAGACCAAGGGAGAAACTGTGCCATGGCCAAAGTCTTTACATGATAACGCATGCCGACCCGCTGGTTCAGGATAAGCGCGGCCGCTCGCCCGGCTTTGCCGCGGCGCTCGCCTTTTTTGTGGCGGGCGTTGTGGTGGGCCTTGGGATCGCCTCCGACCTGGGCGGCGAATTCGTCGCCGGGCTGATCATCCTGGCTGTGCTGTCTTTCTGCCTGTCTGTGCTGTCGCGCATGGCGGAAAATACCCGCAAGCGGGTCACGGCGGGCGAGGCGAGCTACCGCGCCTTTTTCGACCATGCCGTGGAAGGCATTTTCCGCACCACGGCGGAAGGCCATTATCTGGCCGTCAACCAGGCGCTGTGCGACATCTATGGCTATAGCGATCCGGTCACCCTGATCACCGGCCTGACAGACATCAGTGCGCAGCTTTATGTCGAATCCCGCCGCCGCGACGAATTTCGCACCCTGATGCAGGCCAATGACGTGGTCACAAATTTCGTGTCGGAAATCTATCACCGCTCGGGTAAGCGCATCTGGATCTCGGAAAATGCCCGCGCCGTGCGCGACTGGTCGGGCCAGCTGCTTTGCTATGAAGGCACGGTCGAGGACGTCACCGAAAAATTCGAGCAGGATTGCGCATTGCGCGCCGCGCTGCGCCAGGCCGAGATCGCCAACAAGATGAAGGCGGCCTTCCTGGCGGCAATGAGCCACGAGCTCAAGACACCTCTGAATGCTGTGCTGGGCTTCTCGGAAATCATCCGCGACGAGGTTCTGGGCCCGGTGGGCCACGACGCCTATCGCGAATATGCCGGTGATATCCACAAATCGGGCGCCCGCCTGCTGTCGGTCATCAACGATGTGCTGGATGTCTCGCGGCTGGAAGGCGGATTGCTGACCATCGAAGCCCGGCCGGAGAATGTTCTGGATGTTGGCGAAACTGCGATCAAGCTGGCGCGCGCCATCACCCATGACGGCCGCCGGATTGAGATCGACGTCCCGGACGACATGCCCTCGCTGCTGGTTGACCCCCGCCGCCTGTCGCAGGCGATCGGCAACCTGCTGGCCAACGCGCTCAAGTTCACGCCGCAGAATGGAACGGTGCGTTTCGGCGCGCGGCAGACTGCGGATGGCGGCGCGGTTCTGACTGTGGAAGACACCGGCATCGGCATGGAGCAGGAGACCATCGCTGCGGCGCTGGAGCCATTCCGTCAGATCGACGGCTCGCTGGCGCGCCGCTTCGAGGGCGCGGGCCTGGGCCTTTCGATATCCAAGGCGCTGGCCGAACTGCATGGCGGCAGCCTGGGCGTGACCAGCGCGGTGGGCGAGGGCACCATCGTCACCATCACGCTGCCGGCATCCTGCCTCGGCGCCCGACCGGGCGTCGCGGCGCCTGCGGCCAAAGTCGCCTAGCTTTTTGACCTTTCCGGGGGTAACACCCGGCCATGACGACCTCCGCATTGGTGCTGTTTTCCGGCGGCCAGGATTCCACGGTATGCCTGGCCTGGGCGCTGGCGCGCTTTGACCGCGTCGAAACCCTGGGCTTCGATTACGGCCAGCGCCATGCGGCCGAATTGGCGGCGCGGCCGCGCATTCTCGCCCGCATGAAAAGCGACAGGCTGGGGGCCGATCACCTCCTGCCGCTGGATGTTCTGAAGGCGATCGGCGGCAGCGCGCTGACCGATGATGTGAGGATCGCGATGGGCGGCTACGGCCTGCCGACCAGCTTTGTGCCGGGCCGTAACGTGATGTTCCTCACCGCCGCCGCGGCGCTGGGCTATCGCCGCGGGATTGCCGATCTGGTCGGCGGCATGTGCGAGACGGATTTCTCCGGCTATCCCGATTGCCGCGATGAAACCATCCGGGCGACGGCGCTGGCGCTGTCGCTGGGGCTGGCGCGCGATGTCCGCGTCCATACGCCCCTGATGTGGATTGACAAGGCGGCGACCTGGAGGCTGGCCGAAGACCTTGGCGGCGGGGCGCTGGTCGATCTGATCATCGAAGAAACGGTCACCTGCTACAATGGCGACCCGGCAAAACATGATTGGGGCCGCGGCTGCGGCGCTTGCCCATCCTGCCAACTGCGCGCCGCCGGCTACGAAAAGTACCGCGCGTCATGACCTATTCGGTGAAGGAGATTTACTACACGCTGCAGGGCGAGGGCGCCCGGGCGGGGCGCGCCGCGGTGTTTCTGCGCTTTTCCGGCTGCAACCTGTGGAGCGGACTGGAAAAGGACCGCGCTGCCGCCGCCTGCCGCTTCTGCGACACCGATTTTGTCGGCACCGACGGACCGGGCGGCGGCAAGTTCGTGGATGCCGCCGCCCTGGCGCGCGCCGTCTTCGCGCAATGGCCGCATGACGCGGGCGGCAAGCCCTATATCGTCTGCACCGGCGGCGAGCCCTTGTTGCAGATCGATCCGCCGCTGATTGCGGCGCTGAAGCAACAGGGATTCGAGATTGGCATCGAGACCAACGGCACGCTGTTGCCGCCGCCGGGCATTGACTGGATTTGCGTCAGTCCCAAGGCCGGCGCGGAACAGAAGCTGACGCGCGGCGACGAGCTGAAGCTGGTCTATCCCCAGCCGGGCGCGGAGCCCGAGCGCTATGCCGGCCAGGACTTCCGGAACTTTTTCCTGCAGCCGATGGGCAATGCCCGGCAGAACGAAAATACCGCTGCCGCCGCCGCCTATTGCCTGCGAAATCCCCGATGGCGTCTCAGCCTTCAGACCCACAAGCTGATCGGCATACGCTGATCTGGCCTGCGCGCGGCGCGGGTGCAAATCCATCTTTCGATGACCATCTGACAGTCTCTCTCGGAAGGTTTGTCATGGATTCCTGGCCTCTGGTTATCAGTTTTGCCGCCGCCGCCGTCTGCGTGCTGGCCTATGGCTTCCTGCTCGCCGCCTAGAAGCGGCTGACGATCCTGTCCATCTCGGGGCGGGGGCGTTCTTCGAGTTCGTCCCCGGCGGTGCCGATATAGATGAAGCCCGCCACCCGTTCGCCCGGCTTCAGGCCGATCCGCTCCTTGACGGCGGGATGGAAGGCGTACCATTCGGTCAGCCAGTTGCCCACAAAGCCCAGCGCCGTCGCGGCGATCAGGATGTTCTGGCAGGCTGCGCCCGCCGACAATTCCTGTTCCCATACCGGCACCTTGTGGAATTCCCTGGCAGCCGAGATGACACCGATCACCAGCGGTGCGCGCAGGAAGCGGGTGCGCTCTTCCTCCACCTGCTTGTCGCGTTCGCCATCCGCCTTGGCCGCAGCCGCGATGATGTCGCCGGCCCGTTTCCTGCCATCGCCCTCGAATATGATGAAACGCCACGGAAACAGCTTGCCGTGATCGGGCACCCGGGCCGCGGCCGCCAGGATGTCGGCCAGCTGCTTCTTGCTTGGCCCCGGCGCCTTCATCGCCTTGGCCGAGCCCGAACGCCGGGTCAGAAGCAGGTCCAGAGTGCTGGGCGAGGGGCGGTTGAAGGCGGCGTCATGCTTCTTGGACATTGGAGGCCTTAAAAAGGGTGGGAAGGAGGTCCATCTTAACGAAATCAATGGAAAAAAGCCCAGTTCGCCGCGTTTTGAATTTCTACAGCCTTCCGTGGTAGAAACACGGCCCTCAAAGGACCCCTCATGGCCAACCCCCGTCCGAACGTCTCAACCGTCGATCCCATCTGGAACGCCCTGCGCGAGCAGGCCGAAGCCATGGCGGTGCATGAGCCGGCGCTGGCGGGCTTTGTCCATGCCACCATCCTGCAGCATGACCGGCTGGAGCAGGCGCTGTCCTACCACCTTGCCAAGAAGCTGGGCGGCGAGGATCTGAGTCCGCTCGCCATCCGCGAGATGTTCGACGAGGCGATTGCCGGTGGCGAGGGCCTGGGGCGGGCCGTGCGCGCCGACCTGTCGGCCGTGTTCGAGCGCGATCCCGCCTGCCATTCCTATCTGGACGCCTTTTTGTTCTTCAAGGGTTTTCATGCCCTGGAAAGCTATCGCATCGCCCATTGGCTATGGGCCCGGGGCCGCAAGGCGATGGCGCTGTTCCTGCAGAGCCGCATCTCGCAGCTCTTCGCGGTCGATGTGCATCCTGCTGCCCGGATCGGGCGCGGTATCATGTTCGACCATGCCACCGGGATCGTGATCGGCGAGACGGCGGTGGTGGAAGACGATGTCTCCATCATGCAGGACGTCACGCTGGGCGGCACGGGCAAGGAATCCGGCGACCGCCATCCCAAGATCCGCCGCGGCGTGCTGCTGTCACTGGGCGCCAAGATCCTGGGCAACATCGAGATCGGCGAGTATAGCCGCGTCGGCGCGGGATCGGTGGTTCTGAAGTCGGTGCCGGCGCACTGCACGGCCGTGGGCGTGCCCGCCAAGCTGGTCAACTGCGATTGCGGTGAACGCCCCTCGCACCAGATGGATCATTTCATCGAGGAACTGCCGGACAATACCGGGTGAGGCGCGTCCCGCACCGCGGGTGAGCAGGTCCAGTGGACCTGCGAATGCGGCGAACGGTCCATCGCGGCAGCGTATGGATGCGGCGCGCGACCAAGCGCGATGCGAGGCCGGGCCGGTTCCGCCTTGGCGTTAGCCGATGCTTGACGGTATTGGCGGGGCATGCGAGTTGGTTGCACCCATTGACGAGGACACGGCCTTGACCCGAAGCGAAATCTGGCGCCTGGAAAAATACCTGCGCAACCTGTTCCGCCTCGACACCATCACCATCGCCGAGCGGCCCAAGCAGCCGGATTCCGTGGAAGTGCATATCGGTGGCGAGTTTGTCGGGGTGTTGTTCAAGGACGAGGAAGACGGCGAAATCTCCTATGCCTTCAACATGGCGATCCTGGACATGGACCTGCCTGAGCCGCCCGCCACCCGCACCTAGTCGGTTTCGAATTTGCGGACCAGCGCGTCGACGCCGTCGGCCATTTCGCGCCAGCGCGCCAGATAGGCGCGCTTGAAGCGGTAGGAAAGGCTGAGCTTGCGGCCGCCCAACGATCCTGCCAGCGGCCGGTCCACCGCCAGGCAGTTGGGACTGACAAGTTCCTCGCCCGCACGCTCGCACAGGAGCAGCACAGGTCCCGCCCGCTCACCCACGAACAGGTCGTTCTGCTCATAGCCGGAATCCTTGCGGAAGCTGTACTGGGTAAGGCCGAACGGCCCTGCCGCGCCCGCAGGCTTCACCACATAGGGCTTGTAGATGCGCGCCAGCCGGTCCCCGGGGGCCAGATTGTTGGCATCGGCCCGCAGCGTAATGCGGATCACCGGCGAATCCGGCGCATTGGCCGAAAACAGCCTGGCGTCATTGTCGGAATAGCCGCGCCAGGACGGGAATAGCGCCGCCAGCGCCAGCTGGTCCTGGTCGCCGCCGGCCCGGGCCCCCGCGCTTTCGATGTAGTTGGCGGGAATGGCGAAGGGCTGGCCGCGCACCGACAGGCGCACCATGTCGGACTTTCCGGTGGGGGCGCTGGCGCGGGGGCCGGGGCGCAGGTACCAGCCCAGGAACAGGCCGGACAGGATCAGGATGGCGCCGACAAAGACGAGCGGGATCAGCCAGCCCGAATGGCCGTGCATCTCCTCGCGCCTGCCTTCGAAACTCATTCCACCATCCCTGCCTCCAGCGACTTTACCACCGGCGGCGGCGGGGGTGGCGGGACGCCGGCCGGCCTAGCCCAATTCTTGCGACGCGTGACCCGGAAACATCAATTCGCGTCAAATCGGGACATGGGACTAGTCTTCAAAGCCGGGACGGCCTTTCTTTTCGCCGCCCTGATGACCGGCACACTGACGCCTGACCCCCGCTGGCGGGCGGTGGCGGCGGAACTGCACCAGGCCGAGCCCCAGGCCCTGCTGCGCACACAACTGCGGACGCAGCTCCAGTCGCTGTTCCACGACAGGAAAGGCTGACGGACAGGGGCATGCGACACTTCATACTGATGCTGTTCGCGCTGGCGGGCGGGCTGACGCTGTCGGCCATCGTGGCGAATCTCTACCGCCTGGTGGCCCGCAAGCCGCAAAGCCGCCTGGCGACCTGGATCTATTGCGGGGTGATGTTGCTGGCCGGCGCCAGCGTGTTGTTCGAGAATTCGACCCGCTCCTTCCGCAAGAAGGAATGTTCCCACGGGGCCTATGTCTTTGCGCTCGCGCTGGCATCTTATTGGTCGCTGATGCTGGGCCTGGCTGTGATCAGGCTGGGTGCGGTCGTGTAGGAACGGACGCGGGCTTTCGCCCGCGCCGGTTGCCGTCATAGAACCGTGAGCATCGAGGCCACCAGCGGATGGCGCACAATGTCGCCTTCCGCCAGCCGAACGACCGGAATGTCCGGCAGCCGTTCCAGTTTTTCGGCGATGTCGGCCAGCCCGGAGATTCCGGGCAGCAGGTCGGTCTGATCGGGATCGCCGGTCAGAACCATGGTGGAACGCCAGCCCAGCCTTGTCAGCAGCATCTTGATCTGGGTGTAAGTGCAGTTCTGCGCCTCGTCGATCACCACGAAGCATTCGCTCAAGGTGCGGCCTCGCATATAGGCCACCGGCGCGATCTCAATCACCCCGTCGGCCAGCATCGCCTTCAGCCGCTTGGTGCCCAGCCGCTCGGTCAGCGCGTCATAGAGCGGGCGCAGATAGGGCGCCAGCTTCTCCTGCAGGTCGCCGGGCAGGAAACCAAGGCTCTCGCCCGCTTCCACCGCCGGGCGCGACAGCACGATGCGGGTGACCTTGCCGCTTTCCAGCGCCTCCACCGCCTTGGCGATGGCGAGATAGGTCTTGCCGGTGCCGGCCGGACCCAGCGCCAGCACCACGCTATGGGCATCCACCGCGTCCATGAACTGCTGCTGCGCCGGGCTCATGGCCCGGACATTCTTTACATATTTGCGGTCCCGGAATTGGCCATCGGGGTCGTGCGGCGTCCAGGCTTTGGACGATTGGCCGCGCCCAGGGAAAAGCGGATGCACATTCTCTTGGGCATAGGCAGAGTCACGCGACTTCGAACGCATGGAGCGTTTGGCCATAGATACTCCCGATGTGAGTGTGATGTGAGCGAAGAAGAGGGGCTGTCCGGTGAACCGGCCCTTGGAACTGTTGGCGAACGCAGTGCGAACTGCACCAGTGCCTTGACCCCCATGAACGCAGGCGAATCAAACTCGCCTGACTCAAGGCTATCCATTTTCGCGGCGAGGTGTGAGAATAATCGACGGCAAACACGCAAAGGATATGCGAATGCCGATTTACGCGCTGGATGGTGTGCGGCCGGACATCGCGGAAGGTTGCTTCATCGCGCCGGACGCGGTTCTGGTCGGAAAAGTCTTTGTACGGAAAGGTGCGAGCATCTGGTTCGGCGCCGTGCTGCGCGGTGACAATGAGGTCATCACTGTGGGCGAGGACTCGAATGTGCAGGATCATAGCATCCTTCATGCCGATCCGGGTCAGCCCGTGGTGATCGGACGCGGGGTCACTATCGGCCATCGCGTCATTGTCCATAGCGCCCAGGTGGGCGAAGGCAGTCTGATCGGCATGGGAGCGGTGCTGCTGAACCGGGCGCGTATCGGCGCAGGTTGCCTGGTGGGCGCGGGCGCGCTGGTGACCGAGGACCGGCAATTCGACGACGGCAAGCTGATCCTGGGATCGCCTGCCAAAACGATCCGCGACCTGGCGCCCGAACAGGCGGCGGATCTGAAGCGGTCAGCGGAAATCTATGTGGCGAATGGCGCGCGCTATGCGGCGGGCCTCAGGCAGGTCGCGCGGGGAATTTAAGCGCGGCGGGCGGCACGCTTTTCGGAGCCGGCAAAGTCGACCGGGCGGCTCCACATCTTGCGGATGCGCGTGTCACTTTCGGGGCCGAAATTGAACCAGGCCGCCTTGTCGTGGGCGGCGTCGACGATGAACAGGGTATCGATCTTGCCCAGCTTCTGCACCAGGGCATTGCGGATGGTGTTGATGGAGGCTTCCGAGGAAAGCACCCAGGCCTGGGGCATGAAGCGGTGCGCCTGGCCCAGATTGAAAATCTCTTCCTCCAGCCCGGTGATCGAGCGGGTTTTCATGTCGGCCAGAATAACGAAATGCGACGGCCCGCCGGATTCGACTTCGGCCTTGGCACCGAAGCGGTGGGGCGCAGATTCGCTGGCGGGCACGGAGGTTTCCTCCACCGCTGCGGCGAACAAAGGCGCCAGTTCGGGGTCTTCGCTGGCGGCGTGGAACTGTTCCTCGCCCGCGCGCGCGACAAGGCTGTGGTCCGCCAGCCGATTCTCGGCATGGAAGGCCTGCATCTGCTCCAGGCTATAGGGGCCGTAGACGCGGCCGCCAACGCTGATGGTCCAGGATTCTGCCATGCCCCGGATGCTAGCGGCGAATGGTTACACATTTCTTTCCATTGCCGCCCGGGGGAGGGTTTTTCCGGGGAAAGGCCCGCGATAAAGGCGCCGGCTAGAGGAATTCCCACTCCCCGTTCGGGCGGCGGCAGGCCGTCCCGTCGCGGTCAAATTCCCGGCCCCGGCGGTAAACGACCTGGGTGAAGTCGCGGCACTGCCGGCCGCGCCGCCAATATTCGCGGTTGGTGACGATATAGCCATGATCCGGGCCACGCCGCCATTCGTGGCGGCGACCGACGGGGCCGCGGAAACCTTCGTCATAGGCGCGCGCCGCATAGGGGCGATCCTCGCAATCCATGTCGCGCGAAATGGCGTTCCCCGCCAGCCCGCCCAGAATGGCGCCGCCGATCACCGCGCCGCCATTGCCGTGGCTGACCGCCCCGCCCAGCACGCCGCCGGCCAGGGCGCCCAGAATGGTGCCGCCGGCATGGTCGCGGCCGCTGCAGTCATCGGCGAAGGCGCTTGCCGAACCCGCCGCCAGAAAAAGGGCGGTGGCAAACAGGGTCTTGCGGATCATGAAAACCTCCGAGTTGAAAATCGCGGCATTAAAACGCCGCATAATGAGATAGCAAACACGCCATGAACAGATTGGTTCCCAACGCAGACAGGCCCTAGGACGGAGTCCAATTCACGCAATAGCCCGTGACCGACCAGGCGCCATTTTCAAACACCAGGGTGACCGTCTCCACCGCCGAAGCCTTGTGGGCGAACATGGTGTCGTAGCGCAGGACGGCGATGTTGCGGCTGAGGTCGATGGATTTCAGGTCGCGGCTGGCGACCGCGCCCGGTCGTCGGGCGAGGGCATGGCAGCGGTGATGACGGGCTTTTTCGGGGTCTGCGCCGAAGCGGGCAGGGCAGTCAAAAGCAGCAGGGCGGCAAATACCGTTCGGAATATGCAAGGGCCTCAAACGCGCGCAATATCCCATGATAACGCGCAAACGGCCCACAAGTTCTCGCCTAGTAGGTGCGGGCCTTGGGCGGGATATATTCCACGTCGCTGGTCAGGGTGTAGGCGTGGACCGGGCGGTAATCGATGGTGGTCTTTCCCGTCTCCACATCCAGCCAGGCCAAGGTGTGCTTCATCCAGTTCTGGTCGTCGCGGCCCGGGAAGTCCTCGCGGGCATGGGCGCCGCGCGATTCCTGGCGGTTGGCCGCGCTCGCCACGGTGACGGTTGCCTGCTGGATGAGGTTGTCGAACTCCAGCGTTTCCACCAGGTCGGTGTTCCAGATCAGCGAACGGTCCTTGATGCCGATATCGCCGCGCCGGGCATAGACTTCGGCAATGCGGCGCTTGCCCTGTTCCAGGGTCTCGCCGGTGCGGAACACGGCGGCGTCTTCCTGCATCGCCTTCTGCATGGCGGCGCGCAGCACCGCGGTGGATGTCGGGCCGTTGGCGTTGCGCAGCCGGTCAAAGCGCGCCAACGCGTCGTCGCCTGCATTCCTGGGCAGTTCCTGATGGGCGCCCACGCCGTCCAGTGACTTGGCCGCCTCCATGCCGGCCGCCTTGCCGAACACCACCAGGTCGATCAGCGAGTTGGAGCCCAGCCGGTTGGCGCCGTGTACCGAGACGCAAGCCGCTTCGCCCACCGCCATCAGGCCATGCACCACGGTATCGGGATTGCCGTCCTTCAGGGTCAGCGCCTCGCCCGTGTAAGCACACGGTATGCCGCCCATATTGTAATGCACAGTCGGCAGCACAGGGATCGGCTCTTTGGTGACATCCACGCCTGCGAAGATGCGCGCGCTTTCCGAAATGCCGGGCAGGCGCTCGTGAATGATCTTGGGGTCCAGATGCGACAGATGCAGATTGATATGATCCTTGTTCGGTCCCACGCCCCGGCCTTCGCGGATCTCGATGGTCATGGCGCGGCTGACAACGTCGCGCGACGCCAGGTCCTTGGCATTGGGGGCGTAGCGTTCCATGAAGCGCTCGCCTTCGGAGTTGGTGAGATAGCCGCCTTCGCCGCGAACCCCTTCGGTGATCAGGACGCCGGCGCCGAAGATGCCGGTGGGATGGAACTGGACGAACTCCATATCCTGCAAGGGCAGGCCGGCGCGCAGCACCATGGCATTGCCGTCGCCGGTCTGGGTATGGGCGCCCGTGCAGCTGGCATAGGCGCGGCCATAGCCGCCGGTCGCCAGGATCACCTTGTGGGCGCGGAAGCGGTGGATGGTTCCGTCATCGAGATTCCACGCCATCACGCCGCGGCAGGCACCATCCTCCATGATCAGGTCGAGCGCGAAATACTCGATGAAAAAATTGACTTCGTTCTTCACGCACTGGCCGTACAGGGTGTGCAGCATGGCATGGCCGGTGCGGTCGGCCGCGGCGCAGGTGCGCTGCACGATGCCCTGACCGAAATTGCTGGTCATGCCGCCAAAGGCGCGCTGGTAGATCTTGCCGTCCTCGGTGCGGCTGAAGGGCATGCCGAAATGTTCCAGCTCGTACACCGCTTCCGGCGCGTTGCGCGTCAGATATTCGATGGCGTCCTGGTCGCCCAGCCAGTCCGAGCCCTTGACGGTGTCGTACATGTGCCAGCGCCAATTGTCCTCGCCCATATTGCCCAGCGCCGCCGCCACGCCGCCCTGCGCCGCCACGGTGTGGCTGCGGGTGGGAAACACCTTGGTGATGCAGGCGGTCTTCAGGCCCCGCAGGGCGCATTCCAGCGTGGCGCGAAGCCCGGCGCCGCCCGCGCCCACCACGACGACATCGAAGGTATGATCGACAATCTTGTAGGCGGGCATGGGCAGTCCTTACAGCGCGGCGATGCGGATGATGGCGAAGAGGCTGACCAGCCAGCAGGCCAGCAGGGCGGCACGGATGGCGAGCAGCAGGAAAATGCGGCTTGCGGGGGCATGGACATAGTCGTCCACCACCACCTGCAGGCCGAGCCCGGCATGGTACAGCGAGAAGCTGACAAAGGCGCCCATCAGGATCGCGTTCCAGGGATGCGCCAGAAACTGCAGCGCCGTGACCTCGTTGGTTCCGGCCATGCCCAGCATCACATAGAGGAACCACAGCGACAGCGGCATCAGGGCGATAGCGGTGACGCGCTCGCGCCAGAAATGGCCGGTGCCGGTATGGCTGGCGCCCAGGCCCTGCACCTTGTGCAGCGGGGTTTGCGCGGTTTTCATCTCAGATACCCCGCATGGCCGCCATAGACGAGGCCGAAAACCGCCAGCGCAGACGCGAAGGACAGCGCGAAAACCAGGACGCTGTTGCGCTCCGCCACCTTCTTGTCGAAACCATAGCCCAGATCCCAGGCCAGGTGCCTGACGCCGCTGAAGAAGTGATAGGCGAGCGACCAGGTGATGGCGAACAGAACCAGCAGGCCCAGGGGGGTGTCCATGACCGCGTGAAAGCTGTCATAGCCCTCCGGCCCATTGGAGATCGACACCAGCCACCAGGCCAGGATCACCGCCCCCAGCGACAAGGCGATGCCCGTGGCACGATGGGTGATGGAGGTCATCATCGTGACCGGCCAGCGATAGATGGTGAGGTGGGGGGACAGCGGGCGGGACCGGGCCTGCTGCGACTGCGGATTTTCCGCCATGAATGCCTTCAAAAACGAACCGGCGGGGAGTTTAGGGAGAGGGGCACCCCAGTCAACCGCGCCTTTCGCCGAGCTGCTATCGCTTTACATCCCGGCTTGCGGCAAATTCCCCGCCACAGGGGAAAATGCGCGAATCATCGCTGAAACGCAGCGTCTGGGAACTGGCCGGTCGACCCGTATCGGGTTTCGGGGGCGGCTTGCTGGGCGCAGCCCTGCTGGCCCTGCTGTTCCTGGGCGTGGCCCTGTGGAACGGCTTTCCCATCATTTTCTACGACACCGGCGCCTATGTGCTGGAAGGGCTGGGCGGGGTGTTTCTGGTGGAGCGGGCCCCGGTCTATGCCGAACTCCTGTTCCTGGCGGGGGGCCGCTTCAGCCTGTGGCCCATCGTCGTGCTGCAGGCAGGCCTGCTCGCCTACGTCATCCTGGAAACGGCCCGCGCCGAGGTGCCGGGGCTGACACTGAAGGGGCTTGCCGCCATCGGTCTGATCCTGACCTTGCTGACCGGAATCGGCTGGTATGCCGGGCAGGTCGAACCCGACGTCTTCACACCCATGGTGATCCTGGGAAGCTGGCTGCTGCTGTTCCGCAGTGTCCAGCTGGGCCGCCGCCGCCGCTGGGTCATCGGCATCACCGGACTGGCGGTGGCCTGCCACCCCTCGCATCTGGGGCTGATCGCCGGGCTGCTCATCTGCGCGGCGATTCTGAAATTCGCGCATCGCTGGATGCGGGGTCTGCCCATGCCGCGCCTGCGCCACGGCGCGGCGGGCCTGGCGGCGTCGCTGGCGCTGATTGTGGCGGGAAATTTCGTGCTGACGGACACTGTCTTTCTCAGCAAATCGGGATCGGTCTTCATCTTTGCCCGGCTGATGCAGGACGGCATCGTCAAGCGGCTGATGGATGAAACCTGTCCGCCGCGCGGGGACGCCACCTACCGGCTGTGTGAATACAGGCACCGGCTCAAGACCCGCGCCGATGCCTGGCTGTGGGGCAATTCGGGCTTCCGGGCGCTGGGGGGCTTCAGTGGCCGGCAGCAGGAGGAGGACCGCCGCATCATCGTGGAAACGCTGAAACGCTATCCGCTGCTGAATCTCAAGATGGCGGTGTACGATTCGGTGCTGCAGTTCCTCAGCTTCAAGACCGGCGACGGCATCGAGCCGCAGGAATGGGTGCTGGAGCCGGGCTTCAAGCGCATCATTCCGGGCCAGCTCAACGCCTATCTGGGGGCGCGCCAGCAGCGCGGACTGCTGCGCTTCAAGACCCTGAACCTGATCCATGTCCCTGTCGGCGCCATGTCGGTGGTGGGGCTGCTTCTGCTCCTCCAGCATGCGGCGGTGCGCCGGAACTGGGGGGCAGGCGCCCTGCCGGGGCTGGTGCTGCTGGCCCTGGTTGGAAACGCCGTCATTTGCGGCACCTTTTCCAATCCCCATGACCGTTACCAGAGCCGGGTGATCTGGCTTCCCACCCTGGTCTTGCTGCTCGCGCTGGCCAGGGATCGCCGGGCCCTTCAACCCGTACCGGACAGCTGAGTCGGGCCGCGATTATTTTTGGTCGCACGGCCCTGGCGCGAATGCGTCCTGATAATTAATCGGCTACCCGGCGCCGCCGCTCCCTGCGTTCGCCTGGCCGATGCTCCGGCGCGCCTTGCAGCCGGTGCCGGAATCCGGCACTTAGTTGATGGTCGGGAACGGCGTTGCCTACGCTGTCGCTAGGCAACGCCCTGGCCGATGCTCCTGGAGTTCTTATGCCTGTCAAGATAGCCCCCTCCATATTGTCAGCGGATTTCTCGAAGCTGGGTGCCGAGATCGAGGCCATCGAGGCGGCTGGCGCCGACTGGATCCATATCGATGTGATGGACGGCCATTTCGTGCCCAACATCACCATCGGGCCGGCGGTGGTGAAGGCGCTGCGCCCCCATGCCAAAAGGCCCTTGGACTGCCACCTGATGATTTCGCCGGTCGACCCCTATCTCGACGCTTTTGCCGAGGCCGGATGCGACGGCTTGACCGTGCATCCCGAGGCCGGGCCGCATATCCATCGCACCCTGCAGCACATCCGCGCGCTGGGGAAGAAGGCAGGGGTGGTGCTCAATCCCGGCACACCGATCGACATGCTGGACAATCTGATGGACCTGGTCGACCTGATCCTGATCATGTCGGTCAATCCGGGTTTTGGCGGCCAGGTCTTCATCGACAGCCAGCTCGCCAAGATCCAGGCGGCGCGCAAGATGATCGACCGGACCGGCCGCGACATCGCGCTGGAGGTCGATGGCGGCATCAATCCGCAGACCGCAAGGCGCGCCATCGCCGCCGGGGCGACCGTGCTGGTGGCGGGGAGCGCGGTCTTCAGCGGCGGGCCGGAGAAATACGCCGACAACATCAAAGCGTTGCGAGGCTGACTTGGGGGCGGGAGAGATGCTGCCCCTCCTGCCGGAACTGATGCGCAGCGGTCTGCGCCTGGCGCTTGCGCCGCTGCGGGTGGCGTGGCGGCGCAGTTGGATCTATCGCCGCTTCCTCAAGGGGCTGCTGGCCGACCATATCGTATTCCATCCCTGGGACGCGCTGCCGCGCCGGCTGGAAGAGGCCGACGCGCTGCTGCGCGGCCGCTTCCGTTTCCACGGCGTCACCGTGGAAGTGCCGGCCGGCGTGTCGGTGTTCGACATGCCCGCGCCCTCGCCCGCCTGGCTGGAGGCGCTGCACGGCTTTGACTGGCTGCCCTCACTGTCCACCGCGGGCGGCGACAATGCCAGGACGCTGGCCACCAACCTGATCAACCAGTGGGTCAGGCGCCATCAGCGTTATTCCGAACCGGTATGGTCGCCGCCCGTGATGGCGCGGCGACTGGCGCATATCTTCAGCCATGGCCGGCTTGTGATCGCCAATTCCGAACTGATGTGGCGCTCCAAGCTGTTCGTGTCGCTGCGCGAGCAATCGCGGATGCTGGAGCGGATCAGCGAGGAAGCGCCCGACGGGCTGCCGCGCCTGGAAGCCGCTGCGGTGCTGGCGCTCTCGGGCATCTGCCTGGACGACAGCCCCCGCCGCCGGGAAAACGGCCTCAAGCGGCTGGGCGAGGAACTCGAGCGCCAGATCCTGCCCGATGGCGGCCATCTCAGCCGCGCTCCCGAGGCGCTGCTGTCGGCCTATCGCCATGTCATCATGGTGATGGAATCCCTCAGCGCCATCAACGAGGAACCGCCCCACGGCCTGCGCAACGCCCATGACCGCATGGCGCCGATGCTGCGCTTCTTCCGCCATGGCGACGGCGCGCTGGCGCTGTTCAACGGCGGCGGCGAAAGCGATCCGCGCATGATTGCGGGTCTGCTGGCGCGCGATGACATTCGCGGCCAGCCCTTCCACCATGCGCGTTATTCCGGGTACCAGCGCCTGTCGGCGGCGCGCACCCTGGTGCTGATGGATTGCGGCAAGACCCCGCCGGGCAGTTTCGCGCTGGACGCCCATGCCGGCGCCTGCGCCTTCGAAATGTCCTCCGGCAGCGACCGGATCGTGGTCAATTGCGGGACCGGCGGGCTGACCCACCAGGCCTGGAACACCGCGCTTCGGGCCAGCGCCGCCCATTCCACCCTGATCCTGTCGGATACCTCCAGCGCCCATATCCTGCCCGCAGGTCTGGCGCGCGACCTGCTGGGCCCGCGCCTGATGGGAGGCCCGGTGGAGTTTTTGTCGCGGCGGGTGGAAACTGCCCAGGGCTGGGCGGTCGATGCCATGCACGATGCCTATGTCGCCCAGTTCGGGCTGCGCCATGAGCGCCAGATCACCATGTCGCCCCAGGGGCTGATGCTGACCGGACGCGACAGGCTGGTGCCGGTGGACGCCCGCTCTGCGGCCGGTCGCCCGCCCGGCGGCCGTTTCTATGCGGTCAGGTTCCACATCCATCCCGATGTGCGGGTGTCGCGGCTGGAGGGCGGCGGCATCCTGCTCAAGCTGCCTGGCGGCGAGGGCTGGCGGTTCCGCGCCGGGGGCGGAGAGCTGGCGGTCGAGGAAAGCGTCTATCTGGGGGGTCCGGTGGTACGCCGCTCCGAGCAGCTGGTGATCAGCGGGGCGACGAAGGATACACCCGCTGAAATCGCATGGGTGTTCGAGCAGATCGTCGCATAGGCGAGGGTTGTGACCCCCGCAGCCCGCATGGCAAACTGCGGGCAAATCACCGGTATCAGGAGCGTTCCGCAAATGGTCGAAATCATGCTGCCCAAGGCCAGCCGGGTAAAAAAGGGCAAGCACTGGCCGGCGGCAACCGCAGCCAACGGCAAGAAGCCCAAGCGCACCAAGGAATTCAAGGTCTACCGCTACAATCCGGACGAGGGCGGCAACCCGACTGTCGACACTTATTGCGTCGACCTGGACAGCTGCGGACCCATGGTTCTGGACGCGCTGATCAAGATCAAGAACGAGATCGACTCGACCTTGAGCTTCCGGCGCTCCTGCCGCGAGGGGGTGTGCGGCTCCTGCGCCATGAACATTGCCGGCGGCAACACGCTGGCCTGCACCAAGGCGATCAATGACTGTTCCGGCGCGGTGGCGGTCTATCCCTTGCCGCATATGCCGGTGATCAAGGACCTGGTGCCGGACCTGACCAATTTCTACGCCCAGTATTCCAGCATCCAGCCGTTCCTGCAGACCAAGACGGCCGAGCCCGAAAAAGAGTGGAAGCAGACGCCCGAGGACCGCGCCAAGCTGGACGGACTTTACGAGTGTATCCTGTGCGCCTGCTGCTCGACCTCATGCCCCAGCTATTGGTGGAATTCCGAACGCTATCTGGGTCCGGCGGCCCTGCTGCAGTCCTATCGCTGGCTGGCGGACAGCCGCGACGAGCAGGCGGGCGAGAGGCTGGACAATCTGGAAGACCCGTTCCGGCTTTATCGCTGCCACACCATCATGAACTGCACCAATACCTGCCCCAAGGGCCTCAACCCGGCCCAGGCCATCGGCGAGATAAAGCAGATGATGGTCAAGCGGAAGGAATAGGTTCACGTGTTTCCCGAAAGGCTGGCCCAGGGCTATCGGTCGTTCAAGGGCGGCCGCTTCGCGTCCGAGCGCGCCCGCTACCTGGACCTGGCCGAGGCGGGACAAAAGCCTTTGATCATGGTGATCGGCTGCGTCGACAGCCGGGTTTCGCCCGAAGTGATCTTCGACGCAGCGCCGGGCGAACTGCTGGTGGCGCGCAATGTCGCCAACCTGGTGCCGGCATTCGAGCCCGCGGGCGAGACCCAGCACGGCGCCAGCGCGGCGCTGGAATTCGCGGTCCGGGCGCTGCGGGTCGCCCATATCGTTGTGCTGGGCCATGCTTTTTGCGGCGGCATCAAGGCATTCCTGGGCGAAGACCCGCCGCTATCCTCCTCGGACTTCATCGGCAAGTGGATGAGCCAGATCGCGCCGGCCGCCGCCGCCATCGGTCCCCGCGGCGGGGCGGGTGAGGAAGACTATCTGCGCAGGCTGGAATTTGCCTCGGTCGAACTCAGCCTGAAAAATCTGATGACCTTCGGCTTTGTCCGCCGGGCGGTGGAGGCGGGCGAGCTTTCGCTGCACGGCGCCTATTTCGGCGTTGCCTCGGGGCGGCTGCTGGTGCGCAACGAAAAGACCGGCCAGTTCGAGCCGGTGGGCGATTAGGCGGCCCTCAGGCGCTCTTGGACTTCATCCGGCGCCACAGCAGGACGCCCGCCAGGTTGGCCAGCCAGCCATGCGGGTCTGCGCCAACCACCTTGACCACCATCTGCACCAGCTTCTGGATATGTTTGCGGTGGTAGACCGTCATCGAGGCATTGGCCGAGAGACGGGAGTATTTCTTGCGTCTGTAAGGGGTTATCGCCTCTTTTTCAGGCGGCACATTCGCGCAATAATAGGCATAGGCCAGCTCGTCGTCATCGCTTTCGCGCACCCGCCCCACGGCGATCATCAGCTTTTTCCAGAAGCCGATATCCGGCTCGGACTGGGCGTGGAGAATGTCGTAAAACAGCTTGTAGTGGCGATACTCGTCGGCGGCGATGCGCCCGGCGATCTCCTGCAGCACCGGTTCGTCGGTGGCGTCGCGGATGGCGGAGTAATAAGAGCTGGTGCCTGATTCGACCACGCAGCGGGCGATCATCTCGCCCCGGCGCGAGCCCCGCACCGATTGGACTTCGTCGCCCGCAAAGTGGGCGGGGGTATAGCCCTTGCGGAAGCGGATGATGGCGTCTTCCAGCTTGAAATCAGGATCGGCCAGCTCGGCCCAGTGGCCCAAAGCGCGGCCGTGCTGGGCTTCCTCGCGGCCCCATTGCTCCAACAAGCCCTGGATTTCGGTGCCGGAATCGCGGAACACGCGCTGGAGATAGGTGACGTAATCGGGGGCGTTGTATTCCACCAGGGCGGCGGCCTTCACGGCAGCCAGCAGGCTGGGATCAACCCGGGCGGGGTCGAACAGGGTCCAATGGACATCGTCCATGGACCATCCCTGCTTATAGACGGGTGCAACCGTCATGGTGAGAAGGCTCCCAGTTCCCTGGCGCCTGTATAGCAAATACCGATTCCCGCCGCAAAAGCGGCCGGAATCCGGTTAATCTGCACACGGCTTAAAACCCGGCGCGGACCACAAGCCCTGGAAAAGAAACGCTCCTGCGGGGCTTTCCCCGGCCGAAGGCCCGCGCCAGCGGGCGGCGGCGTTAGAACGCTGCCTTCACCAGCCTGAGATCGTCCACCAATTGCGCGGCTTTCTGGCGGTCGGCGTCGGTCTTGGCGGCGATCTCGTCGTCCTGGGCGTCGGCGATGCGCTGGTCCAGCACGGCAATGTCCATCTGGGTCATGGGCAGGGCTTCCTCGGCCAGCACCGTGATCTTGGCCGGGCTGATCTCGGCAAAACCGCCACGGATGAAATAGCGGTCATCCTTGCCGTCGACATTCACGTCGATCATGCCGGCGCGCAGGGTCGAGACGAGGGGGGCGTGGCCCGCCATCACGCCCATATAGCCTTCCGTACCCGGCACGGTGACCATGTCGGCGGCACAGGACAGCAGCAGCTTCTCCGGCGAGACCAGGTCGAAGGCGATCTTTGCCACTTAGGCCGCCTTCGCCGTTTCGGCCGCCATCTTGGCCGCCTTGGCCGCGACTTCCTCGATGGCGCCGACCATGTAGAAGGCCTGCTCGGGATACTGGTCACATTCTCCGTCGACAATGGCCTTGAAGCTGCGGATGGTGTCAGCCAGCTCGACGAACTTGCCGGGCGAGTTGGTGAACTGCTCGGCCACGAAGAAGGGTTGCGACAGGAAGCGCTGGATCTTGCGGGCGCGGGCCACCACCAGCTTGTCCTCTTCCGACAGTTCGTCCATGCCCAGAATGGCGATGATGTCCTTCAGCGCCTTGTACTGCTGCAGCACTTCCTGCACCCGGCGGGCGATGGTGTAGTGTTCCTCGCCGATCACCTGGGGGTCGAGGATGCGGCTGGTGGAATCCAGCGGATCGACGGCCGGGAAGATGCCCAGGCTGGCGATGTCGCGCGACAGAACCGTGGTGGCGTCCAGATGCGCGAAGGAGGTGGCGGGCGCCGGGTCGGTCAGGTCGTCGGCCGGAACATAGATCGCCTGCACCGAGGTGATCGAGCCCTTGGTGGTCGAGGTGATGCGTTCCTGCAAATTGCCCATTTCGGTCGCCAGGGTCGGCTGATAGCCCACCGCCGAGGGAATGCGGCCCAGCAGCGCCGACACTTCCGAACCGGCCTGGGTGAAGCGGAAGATGTTGTCGATGAACAACAGCACATCCTTGCCTTCCACGTCGCGGAAATATTCCGCCACCGACAGGCCGGTCAGCGCGACGCGGGCCCGCGCCCCGGGCGGCTCGTTCATCTGGCCGTAGACAAGCGCGCATTTGGAGCCTTCGGTCGAGCCGGTCTTGGGGTCGATATTGACGTTGGACTCGATCATCTCGTGATAGAGGTCATTGCCCTCGCGGGTGCGCTCGCCGACGCCGGCCAGAACGGAATAGCCGCCATAGGCCTTGGCGATGTTGTTGATCAGTTCCTGCATGGTGACGGTCTTGCCGACGCCGGCGCCGCCGAACAGCCCGATCTTGCCGCCTTTGGTGTAGGGGCAGAGCAGGTCGATGACCTTGATGCCGGTGACCAGGATTTCGGCCGAGCCCGCCTGTTCGGCAAAGCTGGGAGCCTCGCGGTGGATCGAGGACATGTGGGTCTGGGCGATAGGGCCGGCTTCGTCGATCGGCTCGCCGATGACGTTCATGATGCGGCCCAGGGTGGCGGGGCCGACCGGCACGCGGATGGGCGCGCCGGTGTCGACGACTTCCTGGCCGCGCACCAGGCCCTCGGTGGTGTCCATGGCGATGGCGCGCACGGCGTTTTCACCCAGATGCTGGGCGACTTCGAACACCAGGCGGACTTCCTTGCCCGTCTTGGCGTCGGTGTTCTTGGTTTCCAGCGCGTTCAGGATCGCCGGCAGCTGGCCATTCTCGAACGACACGTCGACGACGGCGCCGATGACCTGGAGAAGTTTGCCTTTTGCATTGCTCATGACTGTTTTCCTTTTATACGGCTGAAGCGCCGGAGATGATTTCAATCAGCTCCTTGGTGATCTGCGCCTGGCGGGTACGGTTCATCTGGATGGTGAGGGCCTTGATCATGTCACCCGCATTGCGGGTGGCATTGTCCATCGCGGTCATCTGCGCGGCAAAGAAGCCGGCCTGGTTTTCCAAGAGCGCGGTGAGCAGCTGGACGGAAATGTTCTGCGGCAGCAGCGCCTGCAGGATGGTGTCCTCGTCCGGCTCGTAATCATAGAAGGGCGCCGAACCGCCGGCCTCGACCTGGGCCGGGATCAGCTGCTGCACGCGCGGCGTCTGGGTGACCACCGACTTGAAGGTGGAATAGACCAGGGTGACGACATCGAACTCGCCCGCCCTATAGGCGTCCAGCACGCGGCCGGCGATCGGCTTGACCAGCCCGAAGCCCGGCGCCTTGAGGCCCACCTCATAGCTTTCGATGAAGCGGCTGCCATGCTGGCGGCGCAATCCGTCGCGCGCCTTGCGGCCGATGGTGATGATCTTGACGTCCTTGCCCGCCGCCAGCAGCGCGGCGATCTTCTCGCGCGCGGCGCGGATGATCGAGGAGTTGAAGCCACCGGCCAAGCCGCGGTCAGAGGTCGCCACGATGACCAGCTGACGCCGGTCGGAGCCGGTTCCCGCCAGCAGCAACGGTGCGGAGGGGCCGGAGACGCCGGCCGCCAGGTTGGCGATCACATTGGCCATGCCGCGGGCATAGGGACGCGCCGCTTCCGCCGCGTTCTGGGCGCGGCGCAGCTTGGCCGCCGCCACCATCTGCAGCGCCTTGGTGATCTTCTGCGTGGACTTCACGCTTCCGATCCGGGTTCGCATTTCCTTGACGGTTGCCATCTGGCCCCAAACTTCCTTTTAAAAAGCCTTCCTCAGGCGAAGGTCTTGGAGACTTCGTCCAGCGCCTTCTTCAGCGTGGCTTCCAGTTCCGGGGTCAGCGCCTTCTCCTTGGCGATGCCGGTCAGGAAGGCCGGATAGGTCGACTTCAGCTTGCCGAGCAGCGCGTCCTGGAACGCCTGCACCCGGTTGGTGGGGAAGGGGTCGAGATAGCCGCGGGTGCCGGCGTAAATCACCGCCACCTGTTCCTCCACCGCAAAGGGCTTGTACTGGGGCTGCTTGAGCAGCTCGGTCAGGCGTTCGCCGCGCGCCAGCATCTTCTGGGTCGAGGCGTCGAGGTCGGAGCCGAACTTGGCGAAAGCCGCCATCTCGCGATACTGGGCCAACTCGCCCTTGATCGGCCCGGCGACGGTCTTCATCGCCTTGATCTGGGCCGATGAGCCAACGCGCGACACCGAAATACCCACATTCACGGCCGGGCGAATGCCCTGATAGAACAGGTCAGTCTCCAGGAAGATCTGGCCGTCGGTGATCGAGATCACGTTGGTCGGAATATAGGCCGACACGTCATTGGCCTGGGTCTCGATGATCGGCAGCGCGGTCAGCGAGCCTGAACCATTGTCCTCGTTCAGCTTGGCGGCGCGCTCCAACAGGCGGCTGTGCAGATAGAAGACGTCGCCCGGATAGGCTTCGCGGCCCGGCGGGCGGCGCAGCAGCAGCGACATCTGGCGATAGGCGACGGCCTGTTTGGAAAGGTCATCATAGATGATCAAAGCGTGCATGCCGTTGTCGCGGAACCATTCACCCATGGCGCAGCCGGAGAAGGGCGCCAGGAACTGCAGCGGCGCCGGTTCCGACGCGGTGGCGGCGACGACGATGGTGTAGTCCAGCGCGCCGGCATCAGCCAGGGTCTTGACGATCTGCGCCACGGTCGAACGCTTCTGCCCGATGGCGACATAGATGCAATACAGCTTGGCCTTCTCGTCGGTTCCGGCATTGACGGCCTTCTGGTTGATGATGGCGTCGATGGCGACGGCCGTCTTGCCGGTCTGGCGGTCGCCGATGATCAGCTCGCGCTGGCCGCGGCCGATCGGGATCAGGGTGTCGATGGCCTTCAACCCGGTCTGCACCGGTTCATGCACCGACTTGCGCGGGATGATGCCCGGCGCCTTGACATCGACGCGGCGGCGTTCGGCGACATTGGTCAGCTCGCCCTTGCCGTCAATTGGGTTGCCCAGCGGGTCCACGACGCGGCCCAGCAGGCCCCGGCCCACCGGCACTTCCACGATGGCGCCGGTGCGCTTGACGGTGTCGCCTTCCTTGATGGTGCTGTCGCTGCCGAAGATCACGCAGCCGACATTGTCGCTTTCCAGGTTCAGGGCCATGCCCTTGATGCCGCCGGGAAACTCGACCATCTCGCCGGCCTGGACATTGTCGAGGCCAAAGACGCGGGCGATGCCGTCGCCGACGCTCAGCACTTCGCCGACTTCGCTGACTTGCGCTTCGGCGCCGAAATTGGCGATCTCGCGCTTGAGGATCGCGGAGATTTCCGCAGGCTGGATGTCCATTTTATCGTTCCTTCATTCTCGTTCTGCCCAACTCAATCCTGAGCGGGGCGTTTAATCTTCCGGCCCGTCGCTTACGCTCCGGGCGTTCGTCACTCGAAATGGTCGTCGCGCCACGCTGTCGCTAACGACGGACCATTTCGTTGGCCTACGGCCATCGTTCCTCACCCCTTCATGGCCGCACGCAGGCCGTCGAGCTTGGTGCGGAGAGACGAGTCAATCATGCGCGAGCCGACCTTGACGACCAGACCGCCGAGCAAAGTGGGATCGACCTTGGTGTGCAGCCGGGGTTCCTTGCCCAGGCTGGATTTCAGCGCTGCCGTCAGCTCCTTGACCTCGGCGCCCGACAGCGGGCGGGCGCTGGCGACTTCGGCCTGGGTTTCGCCGCGCGACTTGGCGACCAGACTCTCATAGCCCCTGATGATGCCGGTCAGGGCAAACAGGCGGCGCTTGGACGCCAGCAGCAGGACGAATTTGGTGGTCAGCGCGCCGGCGCCCATCTTGGCCAGCACCGCCTTCAGCGCCCTGGCCTGGTCTGCGGCCGAAAATACCGGCGAACGCACCAGCCGGGCGAGGTCTGGGCTGGTTTCCAACGCCTTGCGCAGGCTGGACAGATCGGCGCTGACCGCGTCCAGCGCCCTGGAATCCTGCGCCAGTTCGAACAAGGCATTGGCGTAACGCCCCGCCAGTCCGCCTTCCGCTGTATCGCTCGCCACGTCTGTCCTTTGATGGGCTTGGCCGCGGCCTGGAAGAAGCCGCGCGATGCCGCATTAAGCTATTGAATTAAATGCAGTATTTTGCATTCGCGCGAGTCACCCCGTGCGGTGCGCCGCCAGTTAGCATGGGGGATAACGGCGACGCAATAATGACCGCGAAGGCAGCTTGCCGCAGCCAAATCCTTGACCTTGGGGGGCTTAGACGCGATATGCCCCGCCATGATCGAGCTTAGCCAGGAATTCGGCTTCGACGCCGCCCACTATCTGGGCAACGGCGCGGCGGAAAACCGCCGCCTGCATGGCCACTCCTTCTATGCCGAGGTCACCTTGCGGGGGCAAGCCGATCCGGCCACCGGCTTTCTGCGCGACCTGGGCGAGGTCGACGCCGCCCTGAAGGCAATTCGTGAAACCCTCGACCATCGGCTGCTCAACGACATTGAGGGCCTGGGCGTGCCGACACTGGAGAACCTGGCCCGGTATATCTATACCCGCGCCAGGCAAGTGTTGCCCGAAGTGGTGCGGGTCAGATTGCGCCGGCCGTCCTATGGCCAATCCTGCGTCTATGAGGGCTGAGATGGCGAAAAAACTCACCCAGCTGGGGCGCGCCGTGAAGCAGCCCGCATCGCCGGACCAGGCGGTGCTGGAAGCGGTCGCCAATCCGCATCCCGATACCGACTATGTGATCCGCTTCACCGCGCCGGAATTCACCACTTTGTGTCCGATCACCGGCCAACCCGACTTCGCCCATTTCGTGATTGATTATGTGCCGGGCGCCAGGATTGTGGAATCCAAGTCGCTCAAGCTGTTCCTCACCAGCTTTCGCAATGTCAGCGGTTTCCACGAAGCCGTCAGCCTGACCATCGGCAAGCGCCTCGCCGCCGCGATCAGGCCGAAATTCATCCGCGTCGCCGGCTACTGGTATCCGCGCGGCGGCATGCCGATCGACATTTTCTGGCAGTCGGGAAAATTGCCGTCCGGCGTGTGGCTGCCCGACACGGGTGTGTCGCCATACCGCGGACGGGGTTGAGGCTCCGGCTGCGTCTGCCGGTCATTTTGCCGCCAGCTTTTTGAGGATCGGCAGCAGCGGCCGCTTGGCCTTGTCATAATCCTGCCAGGCCTTGCTTCGGGCAATCAGGGCAGGGGCGGTGCGCAGGGTGAATTTCTTCGGGTCGAGCCCCTTCTTCACCTGGCGCCATTCCAGCGGCATCGACACGGGCGCACCCTCGCGGGCGCGCGGACTGAGCGGCGCCACCGCCGTCGCCATGCGGTCGTTGCGCAGATAGTCCAGAAAGATCTTCCCGCGACGCTTGGCCTTGGACATGTTGACCAGATATTTGTCGGGGCTATCGGCCGCCATGCGGGCGCAGATTTCGCGGGCGATCGCCTTGGCTTGCGGCCAGCCGATGGAGGTTCCGGCGGCGAACGGCGTCACCACATGCAGCCCCTTGCCGCCGGTGGTCTTGACGAAGGCGGCGAGGCCCAGATCGTCCAGCCGCCCCTTCAATTCCTTCGCCGCCGCCACGACAGCGTCGAAATCCAGGCCGGGTGAGGGATCGAGATCGAACACGAAACGCCCCGGCACATCGGGCTTGCCGGGCGCGCAGTTCCAGGGATGCAGCTCCAACCCGCCGGCTTGGGCCACCGCCACCAGCGCCTCGACCCGGTCGATCTGCAGGTAGGGCTCGCGGTCGCCGGACACTATTACCTGGGTGAACAGGCTGGACTGGCCCGGGCCGGCATGGCGCTGGAAGAAACGCTGATCGCCGGTGATGCCGTCGGGCGCACGCACGATGCTGCACGGGCGGCCCTGGATGTGCGGCAGCATCCAGTCGCCGACGCTCTCATAATAGCGCGCCAGCTCCAGCTTGGTCACGGGTTCGCCGTCGCCCGCGTCCGGCCACAGCGCCTTGTCGGGATGGGAGATGGGAATGTTCATCACCACCGCCGCGCCGGAGGATTGTTTCGCCGCTTTCCGGGTTTTGCCGGACTTGACGGTTTTTGGCTGCGCGAGTTTCTTGGTTTTCTTCGGCATCTCGGCTTTGACCTCGCGCGCGGGCTTGTCGGCGCGCAGGCCCTTGAAGGCGGCCTGGCGGACCATGCCGTCGCCGGTCCAGCCGGCAAATTCGATCTCGGCCACCAGTTCGGGCTTCAGCCAGTGGACGCCCGCTTCGTGCCGGGGCGCGCCCTTGCCGGTGAAGGGGCTCCTGTCCGCCGCCACCTCTTTCAGGCGCGGCAGCAACTGCTTCACCTTGGGCGCGGAATAGCCGGTGCCGACGCGCCCCACATTGACGAAATGGTCGCCGCGATGCACGCCCACCAGCAGGGACCGAAACTTGCCCGCCGTTGTTGCCCAGCCGCCGATCACCACTTCATGGCCGGCGCGGCACTTGGCCTTGGTCCAGCTGTCGCCGCGCCCGCTGGCATAGCGGGCGTCTGCGCGCTTGGAGACGATGCCTTCCAGGTTCATCCGGCAGGCCGACAGCAGCACCGCATCGCCGCCGCTGGTGAAATGTTCGACATAGCGCAGGTTCGCGGCCCGCTTCTTCAGCAGCGTTTCCAGCCGCGCCTTGCGCTCCAGCAAGGGCAGGGCGCGCAAATCCTCCCCATCGGCAAACAACAGGTCGAAGGCAAAGAACACCAGCGGTCCCGTCTTGTCGTCTGACAGAGCCGCTTGAAGGCTCGCGAAATCCGGCGCGCCATTGTGATCCAGGGCGCAGACCTCGCCGTCTATGATGGCGTCGGGCAATTTCTCCGCGGCCTTGGCAATGGCGCCGAACTTGTGGGTCCAGTCCAGTCCCTTGCGGGTGAACAACCGCGCCTTGCCACCTTCGATGCGAAGCTGCATGCGATAGCCGTCGAACTTGACCTCGTGCACCCAGCCCGCGCCCGATGGCGGCGTGTCCACCAGCCTGCAAAGCTGCGGCGCGACGAAGTGGGGCAGACGGGCGGCTTTTTTGGCTTTGGCTTCGGTGCCGGACTTGCTGGTGTTCTGGCGGACCCCGCGCTTGTCGCCGACCGGATCGCTGCGCGAGCCCTTGCTCTGCCACACAGCATCGGCCTTGAAGGTCTTGGCGCGCATGAACGGCTTGGGCTTGGCGCCGCTGCCGCTTTCAATCGCCGCCATCGCCCGCCCCGACGCCACCGAGCTATCCTTTTTCAGGATCGCATCGCCCTTGCCGTCCTTGGCATATTTGTCGTGATGCTTGATCAAGAGCCAGTTGTTGCGTTTGCCCTTGCCGTATTTGTCGGTCTTCATCCGCACCAGCACCCAGTCGCCATGCAGTTTCTCGCCGTCCAGGCTGAATTTCAGGTCGCCCTTTTTCAGCATGGCGTCGGGGTCGCCTTGCGGCGTCCAGGTGCCGCGGTCCCACAGCATCACGGTGCCGCCGCCATACTGGCCCTTGGGAATGGTGCCCTCGAAGTCGCCATAGTCCAGCGGATGGTCTTCCACCTCGACCGCCAGCCGCTTGTCGGCGGGGTCCAGCGACGGCCCGCGCGTCACCGCCCAGCTGCGGAAGGTGCCGTTCCATTCCAGCCGGAAGTCATAATGGAGTCGTGTTGCGGCGTGCTTTTGAATGACATAGCGCAGCTGGTCCGAGGGTTTGACCGCGTCCCTGGCGCCGCCGCTGGGTTCCGCGGTAACCGTGAAATCCCGCATCGACCGGTATTTCTTGAGCGCAGTCGGCGCCTTCGACGCGGTCTTTGCGGTTTTTTTCTTCGCGGTCATGGCTTTGCATCCTCGGTGGAAACAATAGTTCCGGCGGCGCGTTTCCGTTCCGGGTTTTGCGGAAAAACAATGATGGGTGCGAAGAAAAAGACCAAGGTTCCAGCCAGGCAGGCGGCCCACAAAAAGGCCGCCCATAAATCTGCCTCCCGCGCGGTCCATCACCGGCCGGCCAATTCCAATGAGCCGCGCCTGTCGTCCCGGCCCATGTGGCAGGGCCAGCTTCGGCTGTCATTGGTGTCCTGCCCCGTGGCGCTCTACGGCGCGACCAGCCGTGCCGGCGACATCTCGTTCCACCTGCTTAATCCGGAAACCAACAACCGCATCCGCATGATCCCCACCGATCCCGACACCGGCCCGGTGGAGCGGGGCGATCTGGTCAAGGGCTATGAGATTTCGAAAAACCACTATGTCGTGCTCAGCGACGATGAATTGCAGGCGGTGAAGCTTGAGACCACCAAGACCATCGAAATCGAGCGCTTCGTGGATGAAAAGGAGATCGACCGCCTCTACTGGAATACGCCCTATTACCTGATGCCCAACGAAAAGAGCGGCGTAGAGGCCTATACCGTCATCCGCGAGGCGCTGGCCGAGACCGGACGCATTGCGCTGGGCCGCGTGGTCATGCACACCCGCGAACGGCTTGTGGCGCTGGAGCCCCGCGACAAGGGCATCATCGTCTACACCCTGCGGATGAGTGACGAGGTGGTGCAGCCCAAGGATGCCTTCGAGGACATTCCGGCGGCGCGCCCCAACAAGGAGATGATCGAGATCGCGCGCAAGATCATCGAGCAGAAGGAGGGCGAGTTCGAGCCCGCCAAATTCGAGGATCGCTATGAAACGGCCCTGCGCGAGCTGATCCGCCGCAAGGAAAAGGGCGAGAAGCTCGTCACCGCCGCCCCGGTGGCGGACAGCAATGTCATCGACCTGATGGCTGCCCTCAAAAAGTCGCTAAAATCCGGCGATCCGACGCGCCGCAAGGCCCGCTGACCGCGGAAAAGACTGCGAAAACCGTGCCCGGCTAGGCGGTTAACCAGGCCGGACGAGCTCGCTTGAACCCCGCGCACGGACATTTTAGGGTTTCTGGCCTGCAACTGGAGCAGGCGCATTGGGTAGGGGTTTTTCATGTCGGACAACAAGGCGGAGCCTGACTCCGAAGGCACGATTTTCATAGGCACTGGCGTCGAATTCAAGGGCGACATGACCGTTCCGGGCTGCGCCTCGGTTGACGGCAAGTTCGAGGGCACGCTCAAGGCCAAGAGCCTGATCGTCGGCCAGTCGGGCGATGTCTCGGGCCAGATCAGCGTCGAAACCGCGGAAGTGCGCGGCACGGTCGGCGACAATCTCACCGTCCAGTCCAAGCTGGTGGTGCGCGCCACCGGCAGCATCTCCGGCTCGGTGAGCTATTCCAAGATCATGGTCGAGGAAGGCGGCGAACTGGCGGGCAAGATCGAGAAGATCCCGCAGGCCGCCGGCGAAGCCAAGGTCGTGTCGCTGCAGCGCGCCGGTGAGTAAGGGCTCCCGGCACGCGCCCCGCGCGGCCGGGATAGTCTCCACCTGACTGGTGAGGCGTGATGTACGACTGCACGCGCATCGTTATCCCGCAGAGGGAAGACGAAGTCGCCGAGTATGACTGGGAGAGCTTTCCTCCCAGCCGTTACGGCGGGCGTCATGGCTTCACCATCATCGATGAAGCGACCGGCATCGAAGGCAAGCTGATCGCCCGCAATGCCTTCATCCAGGGCCAGCTGGACGGGCTGATCTTCGCCGAGCATGTCACGGTGGAAAAGTTCGGACGGGTGAAGGGCGTCATCTTCTGCCGTACCCTGACCGTCTTCGGCACGGTTCATGCCAATATCATCTGCGACAATATCCATGTGCGCGCCGGCGGGATGCTGTCGGCAACCTTGAAATATCGCAGCCTGATCATCGAGCCGGGCGGCCTGGTGGGCGGCAGGTTCGAGCGCCGCACCCTGATCGATGCCGGGGTCCTGAAAAAGGAAATCAGCGGCTGATCATTTGCGGCCTTGCCGCGCCCTGCGGGCGGGCGGCAGTTTCACCACCGGGGCGATGATGGCCGGTTCAGCCGGCCCCTGCACCGGCTTTTCCCCGACCGCCCTGTCGTTGAGCACGGTCGCGGTCTCGCCCATGTTGCGCACGCTGCCCGCCATGCCCAATATGTTCACCGCCGCCCCGTGATTCAGCACCGCGCCCGCGATCGAGCCATAGACGGCGGCCTGGGCGTTGCGCTGGACGATCAGGTCGCCGCTGATGTTTCCGTGGAAGCGCAGGCGCCGCCCGGCGGGCACGGTCACCGATCCGGTGACGCGGCCATGAAATTCCAGGTCGTTGGCCAGCCGCATATCGCCTTCATGCAGGCCGCTCTTGGGTAGGTAGAGATGAATCATCCTGACCTTGATGCCCGAAATGCGAAAACCAGACGCGGATAGACAGCGGCGATACGCGCCGAAAGCACGCAAAATGATGCGGTGGAATGTTAGCAGCATACCTGCCTGGGCGTCGATGCGCGCTGTGCCGCACACTTGGCGCTGTGCACCAGGCATGAAAAAGCCCGCCAGGGGGCGGGCGCAGCGTCTGGAAAGAATGGCTCCCCGGGCAAGATTCGAACTTGCGGCCAACCGGTTAACAGCCGATTGCTCTACCACTGAGCTACCGAGGAACACAGGAGGGCGGTATTAGCGCCTTCCTTGACCCAAACCAAGGGGATATTTGCGGGCCGAAACCGGCTATCTCCCACCCCCGAAAAGAAAAATGAGGCCGGGAGTGATCCCGGCCCCAAGGCGTTGGGTAATGGTGGGGTGTCTTCAAGGAAGACGCTGGGAGCATGCCCCCGCCAGGGTTAACAAGGCCTTAACCCTGAGTGCTTCCTTCGAAAAAAAGTTCCTGCTGCACGATATTTCCCGGCCCGCGCTTTTGGGCGGAAGCAGGGCGGATGTGGCCGGCCGCCATCCCCAGTCCGTCTGGCGGGGCCGGAGCGTCCGGATTTCCCCCGGCTATTTCGGCATGGGGATGGAGACGGCCTTGCCGGCGCCGCGCTCGCCTATCCAGATCGTGTCGCCGGCCGGCTCCACGGCGGTGGGGGAGTTCAGGCCGTCCTTGAGCACCGTGACATGGGCAGTGTCGCCCGTGATGGTCAGGGCATCGACCTTTCCGGCGGCATTCTCGGCCAGCAGAAGCTTGCCGTTTGCGGCGCGCATCCCGTCCGGCCCCTTCACGGGCGCGTCCATCCAGATGTCGACGGGCGTGCCGGGCTTGCCGTCCGCACCGACGTCCACGCGCCACAATTTGTTGAAGAACACGCTGTTCACATACATCACGCCGTTCAGGAAGGTGATGCCGTCAATGCCGGTCAGGTTGCGGTGCTCCAGCCAGAGTTCGGCGGACGTCGCGCCGGGCGCCAGGCGATAGATCCGCGCATTGCCCGTGTCGGAGATATAGAGCGCCTTGTCCGGCCCCACCGAGAAATCGTTGCAGATGGAGTTGTCACCGGGCAGATTCCAGCGCAGCTTTTCCTTGCCGGTCTTGATGTCGAAACCGCGCAACGCGCTGTGGCGCTGGACCGGCGTGGCGCCGGGGACCGGCGTCAACTGGCAGGTCCACAGGGTGCCGCCGTCTGCAAGCTGGCCCAGGAACGACGTGCCGGGTCCTTCGGCGCTGACGTCAATGAATTTCTCCGCCGCGCTTGCACCCTTTTTCACCTTGTAGACGAAGGGCGACGAGGCGCTGCCCACGACCAGGTCGCCATCCGGCGCCACGGTCAGGCTTTCCGGCGAGGAGTTGGCGTCCTGGATCAGGATATCGGCGGCAAAGGCGGGCACGCAAAAGGCGAAGAGGGCGGCGCAGGCGGCGGATATGCGGATCATGGAAATCTCCCTTGTTGTTTCCCAATCTTGTAGCCCAAACCCCGGCGGCTGTGGAGCTTGCCTAAAATTCGAAGGATTGTCCCAACCCGTCCGCAAAGCTTTTGCGCTCTATTGGCGCCTGGCGGTTTGCGGGCGTGGATATGTTCGGTCAGGCGAAAAAGAATGCCGAGCGGCGGGTCCAGCCGCGCCGCAGGGTGCTGTGGGGAAGCTGGATCGCGGCGCTGGACGGGGCCGGGCTGGTGCAATGCCAGACCCGTGATTTCTCGCCCAGCGGCGCGCGGATCAGCCTGGACGAGCAGCGTGCGGTCCCCGGCCAGCTCTGCTTTCTGGATCTGCGCCACCGGCTGGCCCATGAATCGCGGGTGGCTTGGCGCCAGATGCCCGAACTGGGGCTGGAATTCCTCAAGGTCTACCGCTTCGACGAAGCCCCCCCGGCGCTGCAGGGCGTCATCGCCGCGCTTTGTCAGTAGCGCCGGGCCCGCGGCGGGGGCCAGTAGAATTTGGAGGCCTCGCCCGGAATCGAACCGGGGTGCAAGGATTTGCAATCCTCTGCGTAACCACTCCGCCACGAGGCCTCGCGGGAAGACCGGAAAATCTGGTCCGGCGGGTGGGCGGCGGCTATAGCAGACGGGCAGGCGCGCCGACAACTGGCCGCGTTGTGGGCGGCGAGGTGGCAGCCTATAACCTGCCGGACTCATGCAAAGGCCCCCAATGTCGGAATCCGCGCGCTTCAACATGGTCGAGGGCCAGGTCCGGGTGAACGATGTCACCGACCCGCGCATCCTGGCCGCCCTGAACGCCGTGGCACGGGAGAAATTCGTTCCGCGCGGCGCCCAGGCCCTGGCCTATTCCGATGTCCCGGTGGCGGTGGCGCCCGGCCGCTACCTGCTGGACCCCCGCAGCTTCGGCAAACTGCTTAACCTGGCCCAGGTGACAGCCCAGGACCGGGTCCTGGATGTGGCCTGCGGCACCGGCTATTCCAGCGCCGTGCTGGCGCGGCTGGCTGCCGAGGTCGTGGCGCTGGAGCAGGATGCCGATTTGGTGCGCGTTGCCAGTGAGTTGCTCGCCAATATTGTGGGCAAGGTTGAACTGGTCCAGGGCGGCCTGGTCGAGGGCGTGAAGGCCCAGGCGCCCTACGATGTGATCTTCGTCAACGGCGCCATCGAAACGGTGCCCCAGACCCTGCTGGACCAGTTGGGCGAGGGCGGCAGGCTGGTGGCGGTCATCAAGGACGGCCAGAGCCAGGCCTGGCTGTTCGTGAAGGAGAATGGCCAGGTGGGCGGGCGGCCGGACTTTGACGCCGAGGTGCCGCTGCTGGCGGGCTTTAAGAAGGCGATGGGCTTCGTTTTCTAGCGGCTGTTAACTTTATCTTTGCCGACAGAGGGCCACTGTCCTAGGCTGAAAACAGCCGCCAGAACCCTGGCGGATTCCGGAGTTGCCCCATGGCCGACCCCCAGCACGAACCCACGATGGAGGAAATCCTTGCCTCCATCCGCAAGATCATCTCCGAAGACGCCCCCGAAGGCGGGGCGCCGGACCAGCCCGCCAACGCGTCGGTCCAGGACGATGTGCTGGAACTGACCCACGAGGTCGAGGCCCCGGCCGCGCCGGCTCCCGAACCGGTCTATACTCCGCCGCCCCCGGCCCAGGACATCGTGTTCGAGACCGTGGCGCCGCAGCCTGCCTCTTCGGACATCTTCTCCGACCATACCCGCAAGGCGATGGAAGACGCGTTCGATTCCATCCCCGAGGAACCGGCCCCCGCGCCAGCCCCCCAGCCGCGCAGCGCCCCGATCGCCCCGGTCGACGGCGCCAGCGTGGAAAATGTCTTCGAGCGCGCGGTGCGCGAAAGCTTCGAGCCGGTGCTGCAGAAGTACCTGTCGGACAATTCCGGCGCGGTGATCGAGCGCATGAAGCCCCTGATCCGCGAATGGATGGACGAGCATTTCCCGGCCTTGCTGGAAGGCGCGGTCCGGGCCGAGGTGGAACGCGTCGTCAAGGCCCGGGGGGCCAAGCGCTAAAGCGCGGTTCTTTTGCGTCCTGAGTTCGTCGCGCGTCGCTCATGGGCGCGGCAGCCCACATCGCTCCGCACTCCTGCTCAGGCCGCAAAATCCCTCGCGCTTCTGGGCCAGCGCCCGAAGGCTTGACCTGATACCCAAAAAGCCCGAAAGCGTCGGCCCGAATTCACCGGTTTTCCTATGCTCGACAAGACTTTCAACCCCGCCGACGTGGAAAAGCGTATCGCTGCGCAATGGGCGGCGTCCGGTGCCTTCAAGGCGGGCAACCGGCCCCAGGCCCAGCCCTATTCCATCGTCATCCCGCCGCCCAACGTCACCGGGCGGCTGCATATCGGCCATGCCCTCAACAACACGCTGCAGGACATCCTGGCGCGCTTCGAGCGCATGCGGGGCAAAGACGTTTTGTGGCAGCCCGGCACCGACCATGCCGGCATCGCCACCCAGTTGATCGTCGAGCGCCAGTTGGCCGAACGCCAGATGACCCGCCTGGGCCTGGGCCGGGAGAAGTTCCTGGAAGAAGTCTGGAAGTGGAAGGAAGAGTCGGGCGGGGCCATTGTCGGCCAGCAGCACCGTCTGGGCGCATCGGCGGACTGGAGCCGCGAGCGCTTCACCATGGACGCCGGGCTTTCCCGCGCCGTGCTGAAAGCGTTTGTCAGCCTGTACAATACGCGCGACGAAAACGGCAATCGGCTGATTTACAAGGACAAGCGGCTGGTCAACTGGGACCCGCGCCTGCAGACGGCGGTGTCGGACCTGGAAGTCGAAAGCATCGAGGTCAAGGGCAACCTCTGGCACATCAAATATCCGATCGAGGACAGCGACCAGTTCATCATCGTGGCGACGACCCGGCCCGAAACCATGCTGGGCGATACCGCGGTGGCGGTGCATCCCGATGACGCGCGCTACAAAAAGCTGGTGGGCCGCCATGCGGTGCTGCCGCTGACCGGGCGGCTGGTCCCCATCATCGCCGACGACTATTCCGATCCCGAAAAAGGCACCGGCGCGGTCAAGATCACGCCGGGCCATGACTTCAACGACTTCGAGGTCGGCAAGCGTCACAAGCTGGCGCTGATCAACCTGATCAACAAGGACGGCACGCTGAACGACGACGTGCCGGCGCCCTATCGCGGCCTTTCCCGCGAAGCGGCGCGCAGGAAGGTCGTCGCCGACCTGGAAGCGCAGGGGGTGATGGACAAGATCGAGCCGATCACCCATGCCGTGCCGCATGACGAAAAGACCAGGACGGTGGTGCTGGAGCCGTATCTGACCGAACAGTGGTACCTGAATGTGGAGCCGCTGGCCGCCAAGGCCATTGAGGCGGTAAAATGTGGCGCGACCAAATTCCATCCGCCCAACTGGACCGAGGTCTATTACGGCTGGCTGAAGAATATCCGGCCCTGGTGCATTTCGCGCCAGCTCTGGTGGGGCCACCAGATTCCCGTGTGGTACGGGCCGGAAGGCGAAATCTTCTGCGCCGAGACCGAAGAAGAAGCCAAACAGCAGGCGGGCGGCAAGACGCTGACCCGCGATCCCGACGTGCTGGACACCTGGTTCTCCTCGGCGCTGTGGCCGTTCTCGACTTTGGGCTGGCCCGACAAGACCACGGAAGTGGACCGCTTCTATCCCACCAGCGTGCTGGTGACCGGCTTCGACATCATCTTCTTCTGGGTCGCCCGCATGATGATGATGGGTATCCATTTCCTGGCCCCGGCGCGCCCCGGCGCGCCAATGGAAGAAGTCGTGCCGTTCCGGGACGTGGTGATCCACAACCGGGTGCTGGACGAGCAGGGCGCCAAAATGTCCAAGACCAAGGGCAATGTGGTGGACCCGATCACCCTGATTGATGAATTCGGCGCCGACGCGCTGCGTTTCACCCTGGCGCTGGCGGCGGGGCAAAGTCGCGACATGCGCATCGGCCCGACGCGGGTGGAGACCAGCCGCAACTTTGCCACCAAGCTGTGGAACGCGGCGCGTTTCTGCGAGATGAACGATTGCGCCGTGCCAGCCGGGTTCGACGCGGCCAAGGCCGAGCAAACCGTCAATCAGTGGATCGTGGCCGAAACCGCTCAGGCGGTGGCCGATGTGGTCGCCGCGCTGGAAGCGTACCGCTTCAACGACGCCGCCAATGCCGCTTATCACTTCGTCTATGACGTGTTCTGCGACTGGTATCTGGAATTCGCCAAGCCTTTGTTTAATTCGACCGAGGAATCTTCCAAGACCGAAACCCGCGCCACCGCCGCCTGGGTACGCGACCAGTTGCTGCGGCTGCTGCATCCCTTCATGCCCTTCATCACCGAAGAGCTTTGGGCGCGCACCGGCGAACGCGCGGGCCTGCTGGTGGAAGCCGACTGGCCCAGCCTGATTCCCCATCCCACCGATGCGGCGGCGGAAATGCAGTGGGTGATTGACCTGATCAAGGGCGTGCGCTCGGTGCGCTCGGAGATGAACGTCCCCGCGGGTGCGAAGATTCCGCTGGTGCTGAACGGTGCGTCGCGGGAAAGCGCCGCGCGCCTGGCCAAGCATATTGACGTGATCGCGACACTGGCGCGCCTGTCGAGCGCCGAGGCCGCGCCGGAGATTCCCAAAGGCTCGGCCCAGTTCGTGCTGGCCGAGGCCGTGGTGGCGCTGCCGCTGGGCGAGGTGATTGATTTCGCCAAGGAACGCCAGCGGCTGGAAAAAGACCTCAAGAAAGCGGAAGACGAAATTGCCCGCTTCGATGCCAAGCTGGGCAACCAGCAGTTTGTCGCCAAGGCCCCGGAAGAGGTGCTGGCCGAACAGCACGCCAAGCGCGCCGAGGCGTGCGCCCTGGCCACGCGCTTGCGCGAAGCTGTCGCACGGCTTCAGGAATAACCCCACCGCCGTCACGGTTGCAGACGGGCAGGGCGGTGCCTAACTGACGCCTGTCTAACGGAGTTGCCATGCCCACACTGTTCGATCCCCTGACGTGCGGGGCGCTGGAACTTCCCAACCGCATCATCATGGCGCCGCTGACCCGCAGCCGCGCCACGCCCGATACCCGCATCCCCACCGACCTGCAGCGCGACTATTATGTCCAGCGCGCGAGCGCCGGGCTGATCATCTCCGAGGCCACATCCGTCACACCGCGCGGCGTCGGTTATGCCGCCACGCCGGGCATCTGGTCCGGCGAGCAGACTGAAGGCTGGAAAAAGATCGTGGACGCGGTCCACAAGGCGGGTGGGCGCATGGTGTTGCAGCTCTGGCATGTCGGGCGCATCTCGCATCCGCTATTCCTGAACGGCGAACTGCCGGAAGCGCCCAGCGCGGTGAAACCGGCCGGGCATGTCAACCTGGTGCGCCCCGAGACCGAATTCGTCACGCCCCGCGCGCTCGAATTGTCGCAAATCCCGGGCATCATCGCCGAATACAAAAAGGGTGCTGAGAACGCCAAGGCCGCCGGCTTCGATGGCGTCCATATCCACGGCGCCAATGGCTATCTGCTCGACCAGTTCCTGCAGGATTCCACCAACCGCCGCACCGACAAATACGGCGGCAGCCTGGAAAACCGCGCCCGCCTGATGCTGGAAGTCACCGATGCCGTCTGCGCGGTATGGGGCGCCGACCGCGTCGGCATGCACCTGGCCCCGCGCATGGACAGCCACGATATGGGCGATCATGACCGGCTTGGCACCTTCACCTATGTCGCGCGCGAGTTGGGCCGGCGCAAGCTGGGCTGGATCGCGGCGCGCGAGCAGGTGATTGACGCCAACACCAGGCCGGTGGACAGCCAGGGCCGTCCCAGGGAAATCAAAAATCCCGAAAGCATCGGCCCCAAGCTGAAAGCGGCGTTCGGCGGCGTCTATATCGCCAATGAAGGCTTCACCTTCGAAAGCGCCCAGAAGGCGCTGGCCGAGGGCTGGGCCGATGCGGTGGCGTTCGGCAAGCTGTTCATCGCCAATCCCGACCTGCCCAGGCGATTCGCAAGCGGCGCGCCGTTGAATGACTGGAACACCGCCACCTTCTACGGCGGCGGCGCGCAAGGCTATGTGGACTATCCGGCGCTGCCTTGATCATGCCGCGAAGCGAAACGGAACCATTCTCCGCAACGGTACGTTTCTGTCCTGAGAGGGGAGTGCGGCTACGCCGCACACCCGAAAACAGGAGATTCGTCATGAAACGCATAGCACTGACTGCCGCCGCCGCCGCGATCGCGCTGGGCGCCGGAACCATTACGGCATCTGCGGCGTGCAACAACGACGCGGGCACCGAAACAGCCCTGGGCGCCGGTTCGGGCGCGCTGGTCGGCGGCCTGGCCTCGCACTCCATCGTCGGCGCGGTGGTCGGCGGCGTTGCCGGCGGCTTGATCGGCAATTCTATCGGCCACAGCAACAATCGTGATGACTGCCGCCGCGAGCGCGCCCAATATCGCCGCGATGGTCATGACCGCGACGCCTACTACATCGACCGCGATGGCTACCGTCACTATTACTATCGCTAAGGCGCGGTCCCCGCGAAATGAAAAAGCCCCGGAGCAACCCCGGGGCTTTTGCTTTATTGCCGCGGCCCTTCTTACCAGGAGAAAGGTGCACCCTCCGAGGCCACCGTCTGCCATGAGCCCGACGGCGGGTGCGCGCCCGCCGGCGCCGGTGCCACCCGCCGGGCGACGATCACGCCGCTGGCCTTCTTGCCGGATTTGTAAATGGTGAAGCTGGTGGTGGCGTTGCGGCCGTCCACCGAGACGCTGGTGGCGGATGTCCGCACCACCTTTCCGGCCTTGCGGTCGGTCTCGGTCAGGCCGTTGCCGGTCAGACTGACGGCGACGCTGTCGAAATTCGGGTTGCCCGCAACCGGATGATAGATGTTGTCGGCCTTGACCTTGATGACAGGCGTGCAGCTCTTGCACGTGTAAACCCCGTCCTTGATCAGATAGACATCCGTTTTTTTGCCGGATTGGGCCGCTGCGCAGACGGGTATCAACAAGGTCAGCGCCGCGGCGCCGGCAAGCAACAACTTCATGAATGCCTCCCTCCAATACGGGGTCTTGTCGCCCCGGCGCCGAGGCTAGCATCAAGTCGGGCAGGGGGAATGGCTGACGAATATTCAGCTATGGCGCGAAAACCGCCCAAGGTCGCGGCTGCCATGCCAAAAAGTGCCTTGCCGCCGGGGCTTAGCTTGGCAATAGTCCGCCAGGTTTCGTCGTCTTAGGGAAATTTAATGTCCCCCTCTTCAAAAAATAAGTTTGATAAGTCCAAGCTTCCAAGCCGCCATGTCACCGAAGGGCCGGAACGCGCGCCGCACCGGTCCTATTACTACGCCATGGGCCTGACCGAGGCCGAGATTCACCAGCCCTTCGTGGGCGTGGCCAGCTGCTGGAACGAGGCCGCGCCCTGCAACATCGCTTTGATGCGCCAGGCCCAGTCCGCCAAACAGGGCGTCAAGGCCAAGGGCGGCACGCCGCGCGAATTCTGCACCATCACCGTCACGGACGGCATCGCCATGGGCCATGAGGGCATGCGCTCCTCGCTGGTCTCCCGCGAGGTGATCGCCGATTCCGTCGAACTCACCATGCGCGGTCATTGCTATGACGCGCTGGTCGGCATCGCGGGCTGCGACAAGTCGCTGCCGGGCATGATGATGTCCATGCTGCGCCTCAATGTGCCCAGCGTGTTCCTCTATGGCGGCTCGATCATGCCGGGCCGTTTCCACGGCAAGGACGTCACCGTGGTGGACGTTTTTGAAGGCGTCGGCAAGTTTTCCGCCGGCAAGATCCCGGAAACCGAACTGGTCGAACTGGAAAGGGTCGCATGCCCCGGCGCGGGCGCCTGCGGCGGCCAGTTCACCGCCAACACCATGGCCTGCGTGGCGGAAGCCATCGGCATCGCGCTGCCCTATTCCTCCGGCCCGCCTGCTGAAATCCTGTCGCGCGACGACTTCGCGCTCAAGGCGGGCGAGGCGGTGATGGACCTGTTGGCCAAGAATATCCGCCCGCGCGACATCTGCACCCGCAAGGCGTTCGAGAATGCCGCCATGGTGGTGGCCGCCACCGGCGGCTCGACCAATGCGGCGCTGCACCTGCCTGCGATGGCGAACGAGGCAGGCATCAAGTTCGACCTGTTCGACGTGGCCGAAATCTTCAAGAAGACGCCGTATCTGGCGTCGCTGAAACCGGGCGGCAAATATGTCGCCAAGGACATGTGGGAAGCGGGCGGCGTGCCGATGCTGATGCGCACCCTGCTGGATGCCGGGTTGCTGCATGGCGACTGCATGACCGTCACCGGCAAGACCGTGGCGGAGAATTTGAAGGACGTGAAGTTCAACCCCGACCAGAAGGTGATGGTCGAGGTCAAGAACGCGCTTGCCCCCACCGGCGGCGTGGTCGGCCTGCGCGGCAATCTCGCCCCCGAAGGCGCCATCGTGAAGGTGGCGGGCCTCAAGCACGTCAAGCACAAGGGCCCGGCCCGGGTGTTCGACTGCGAGGAGGACTGTTTCGCCGCCGTCGAAAAACGCGAATACAAGGAAGGCGATGTGCTGGTGATCCGCTGGGAAGGCCCCAAGGGCGGCCCCGGCATGCGCGAGATGCTGTCCACCACGGCGGCGCTGTACGGGCAGGGGGTGGAGAATATCGCCCTGATCACCGACGGGCGTTTTTCGGGCGCGACGCGCGGGCTTTGCGTCGGCCATGTCGGTCCCGAAGCCGCCGACATGGGCCCCATCGGCCTGCTCAAGGACGGCGACATCATCACCATTGATGCCGAAAAAGGCACCATGGATGTGGCGCTTTCCGATGCCGAACTGGCCGAGCGCAAAAAGACGTTCAAGCCCAAGCCGCCGGGATTCAGGACCGGCGCGCTGGCGCGCTATGCCAAGAATGTCGGCCCCGCCCGCAACGGCGCGCTGACCACGCCGGGTGCGGATCAAGAGGTTCGCTGCTACGCCGACATCTGAGTCTAGCCGCCTGCCACCATCTTCTCGATCCGGCGGTCGGGCACCAGCCACATCGCCGCCACCGCGCCATAGCATAGCAGCGCCGCCCAGGGCGCGGCGAAGCTCAGCGCGATGCCGGTGGCATAGAGCAGGGGCGAGATGGTGCCCTTGGCGTCGCGCCCGACATATTGCTTCATCGGTGAATCCGCGCCCTGGCTGCGGATGATGATCGCCTGCATCAGCCGCCAGGCCAGCGCCGGCAGAAACAGCGCCACGCCATAGATGGCGGTCGGCACGGGCGCGAAAGCATGTTCACCCATCCAGCCGGTGGCAAACGGCACCAGCGACAGCCAGAATAGCAGGTTGAAGTTCGCCCACATGATCGGGCCGTTCACCCGGCGCACCAGGTGGAAATAGTGATGGTGATTGTTCCAGTAGATCGCCACATAGATGAAGCTCAGGGCATAGGCGACGAATACCGGCCAGGCATGCCACAGCGCCTCCAGGCTCGCGCCTTCCGGAACCTTCAGTTCCAGCACCATGATGGTGATGATGATGGCGATCACGCCGTCGGTCATGGCCAGCAGGCGGTCGGTTCGCATCACGCCGCCTTGCGCGCGTCGTGTGCGGCCTTCAGCACCCTGAGGGCATTGCCGCCCCAGAAATCGGCAAGCTGCGCCTCGGTGTAACCCAGCTTGACCAGCCGCTCGGTGATTTTCGGGATCGAGGCCACGTCCTCCATCCCGGCGACGCCGCCGCCGCCGTCCCAGTCACAGCCCACCCCAACATGCTCCGGCCCGACGAGATCGAGCGCGTGGGTGACGTGTCTCATGTAATCCTCGAAGTTGGCGCGGGGCTGCGGATATTTCCGCTCCAGTTCTTTGCGCCCCGCCGCCACCGCGCGCACCGCCGATGTCGCCTCCGCCGGTGTCATGCTGGAAATGTTTTTCAGGCGCTCATCCAGTGCCCGGTCGCGCCTGTCGCGCTCGGGATTAGGCGGCACGCTGACCAGGTAATTGTTGTAGCTGTTGATCTGGAGGGTGCCGCCCTTGGCCGCCAGGGTCTTGATGCGGGCATCGTCCAGGTTGCGGGGATGGTCATGCACCGCGCGGCAGCCGGAATGCGAACACATGATCGGGGCGCGGCTGAGCCCGATCAAATCGTCAAACACGCTGTCGGCGGCATGGCTGGCGTCCAGCACCACACCCAGGTCGTTGGCCAGCGCCGCCAGTTCCTTGCCCTTGGGCGATAGGCCGTTCCATTTGGGTTTGTCGGTGGCGCTGTCGCCGAACTGGTTGACCCGAAAATGCACCGGCCCGGCCATCCGCACCCCCAGCGCATAGAAACCGCGCAGCAGGGTGACATCCTCGCCCAGCGGATAGCTGTTCTCGATGGACTGGAAGACGATGATCTTGCCCTTGGCGGCGATGCGCGCCGCGTCATTGGCTTCAAAGGCCAGCTCAAACGTGGCGGGATGCGCCGCCACCATCTCGCGGATCTCGGCGGCGCGCAGCAAGGCGGCGTCGCGCGCCGCCATCATGCCTTCCGGGGTCAGGGGTCCTTGCGGGGTGTAGATTGCCCAGAAGCCGCCATCCAGTCCGCCCGCCTTCATGCGCGGCACGTCCACCTGGGTCAGGTCGGTCCGGGCGCTGTGGCGGGCCATGATGTCCCAGCCGGGCCGCGCCAGGCTGGCCGGGGTGTCGAGATGGGTGTCCAGGCAGATCAGCCGCCCATGAAGCGAATGGACCGGCAGGCCGGGTTTGGACCCAGCCGGCCCAACCGCCAGCAGCAAAGCCCCATTAACCAGGAATGTCCGCCGCTTGATCACCTTGCCCATCCCCAAGACCTGAAAACTTCTGAAAATCTAGGCGATTGCGGGCAGGCGGTGCCAGTGGCGGCTTGCCCCAGCGGGCTGGTACGGTAAATTAATTCGGGTTCTGGCGTTTTCGAACGGGTGTCATGCGGACGATTGCAGTTGCGATAGGCGTGCTTGTGGCCCTGTCGGCGCCGGGGCTGGCAGGCCCCGTCCGCACCGCCTTGTTCCAGGAACACACCATCTTCAGGTCGGGCATCACCCACCAGCACACCATCGCGCTGACCTTTGACGACGGCCCCAACGCCCACACCGAAGAGGTGCTGGACGCCCTGAAGGAAATGCATATCAAGGCGACCTTCTTCATTGTCGGCAGTCAGGCTCACCGCCATCCCGACATCCTGGCGCGCATCGCCCGTGAGGGGCACCTGTTGGCCAACCACAGCGCCACCCATGCCTTCCTGGGTTCGCGCTATGACGCGCACCCGGACCTGCTGCTGAACCAGATCCGCGACGTCGACAACCAGATCGCGCCCCTGATGGCGCCGGGCGACAAGTTCTATTTCCGCGCCCCCTATGGCCAGTGGAAATACGCCCATGCCGATATCCTGAACGCCGATCCGGCCCTGCGCAAATATGTCGGGCCGATTTACTGGGATGTGGGCGGCGACATCACCATGTCGCGCGACGGCTATGTGATGAGCGCGGCGGACTGGGAATGCTGGCGCCTGAAATGGTCGGCGCGGACCTGCGCCAAGGGCTATAGCCGCGAAATCCGCCGCAAGGATGGCGGCGTGGTGCTGATGCACTGTATCCATGTCCGCTCGGCCGAACTGGTGCGCCAGGTGGTGCCGGCCATGATCGAGGAGGGCTACCGCTTCGTGCGGCTGGATGAGATGCCGCAATATCGCCAATATGAGACGCCAAAAGAACCCTCGCACGGCGTCGCCGATGCGCGGGACAAGCCTGTGCGCGTCACGGCGCTGCGCCCGGAAGACATAAAATAGCGCTGCGGCCGTCCGGTTCGTGCGCAGGCAGGGAGTAGCGCATGATCCTTCGCATGATCTTGACCACCATTGGTGCCGCCGCCGCGATGACCTTGCTCGCCGCGCCGTGTTTCGCCTCCGATGACCAGCTTGCCGCCGCCATCGCCGCGCCCGACCGCGCGGCGGAAAACAGCAAGCGCGACGGCGCCCGCCACCCCCGGGCCTCATTGGAATTCTGGGGCCTCAGGCCCGGCCAGAGCGTGATTGAGGTCGCGCCGGGCGGCGGCTATTGGAGCGAGATTCTCGCGCCCTACCTGAAAGCCACCCACGGCCATTACATCGCCGCCACCGGCCGCGCCGACCAGAAGTTGCCGGCCAAATTCGCGGATTCGGCCCGGTATGGCCAGATCGGCTACACCGTTTTCAGCAACACATCCGGCCCGATGGGTACGCCCGGCAGCGCCGACCTGGTGCTGACGGCGCGCAATATCCATGACTGGCTGTGGACTCCCGGCATGGCGGAAAAGTTCATGCGCGACGCCTTTGCTGTCCTGAAGAAGGGCGGCATCCTGGCGGTGGAAGACCATCGCGCCGACCCGCGCCCGCAAGTGGGCGATGCCCGTAACGGCTATGTCGCGACGGCGACCATCGTGAAATTGGCGCAAGATGCCGGCTTCAGGCTGGAGGCCAAGTCCGAGATCAACGCCAACCCCAAGGACACCAAGGATCATCCCTTCGGCGTCTGGACCCTGCCGCCCACCCGCCGCAGCGCGCCGCAAGGCGCCCCCGCCGATCCCGGCTTCGACCATGCCAAGTATGACGCCATCGGCGAAAGCGACCGCATGACCCTGCGCCTGCGCAAGCCCTGAGATATCCTGCGCGTCGAGACGTTGCTCCGGCGGAACTGGGCCTACAGCAAACGGCAGCGGAACGTTGACAAGGTCTTCGAGGCGACGTGGGTTGACGAGGATGGACCGGGCCTGGTCGATGTCCAGCCCGCCGTGCGCGAGCTCTCAGTCGTGTGCCGCTTGCCCGTTTTTCTGGCCTTGCATCGAGCGCTATACGAGGAAAACAACTCCCGTGGCGCACCGGACCATTTCGCAGCCTTGACCCCGGTCGCCTAAAGCCCGTCGAGGTAGGCTTTCAATTCTTTAAGCTCTGCGGGAAGGCCCGGGCCTAATTTTTGCCAAAGCGCGTAGGCAGCGCTTTCGAGCGCTGGAGCTCCAGAATAGCCCGCTTTGCGCGCGATCTCATTCAAGACCTGTTTGCCTTCGCATTTTTTCCATAAATCAGGCTCGCCGCGCAATCGCGTATAGGCCTTGAGGCTTACTCCGAGCAGGTTAGAGAATTGCGTTTCCTGTTCCGAAGAGAACCTGCACAGTTGGACGATAGCTTTAATCGCCGCACTCGGGTCGGCGGAAAGGGCAGCCCAGCTGGTGGTTTTGGCCCGGTCCTTCGCAGGAGAAGGTATTTCTGGTGTGTGCTTCCCTAGTGTAGACGCCATCGCATATTGGAACATCCAGCTCCCCGCCCTGTCGTCGGAGGCCTGAAGGACGAGTGATGGAGCCGTTAACCCAGGGATGCCGTTTTGTTGAAGTAATGCGTCTAAAGTCGATGGCTCCAGAAAATAGTTCTCCACCTCATGTACCGGCAGGACATACAGCCCGGCGCTCACAAACGCTGATACTTCGGCGGCCGACCGAAAATCACGATCTAAGATGCCGCCAATGCGAATCTCCGCGCCAGACTCCTTCGCCAGTGTCTGTATCGACGCTACTCGTCGGACGACGTCGGTGCAGGAGCCGCCCTCCATAAATCGAATGTCGGGGGGAGTGCCCGCAAGCTTGCGAAACCTCTCACGCTCGCCAACTTCCTCTTCCCCTTCGATGAAGGCGAAGCGCAATTTCGCGATTGAAAACGCTGGGGTGCCGACCGCTCGCGACAATGCCGCAACGACCGGCAGACTGTCTAAGCGTGTTAGCTTGTTGACCTTGCGTGTGGTTTCGTCGCGCTCGAGAACAAAACAAGCGTTCTTCCCCGCAGCTTCGACCGCCTCGAGCGAATGTGTCGCGAGCCAAATCTGGCCCGTCTCAACGGTCCCTGTGAGATATTCAACCCATGATCTAATTAGGTCTGAATTTAGGTGGAGCTCCGGCTCGTCCAGCAAAAACAGGCCTTCGCGAAGGCCAAATCGGTCGATTTGGCCGACTAGAAATGCGATCTCGCGTTCGCCGCCACTCAGTTGGTTGAAGGAAAGCTCCAAGCCGGTCGTGTTGAAAAGGTGCATCCTTTTCTTCGTGTCGACGCCTGTGAAAATCAGGTGCGGGAGGACACCCTTGAGGGCCTCGCTGTAGGCCTTGAAATGATCGACGAAAACGGGGTCTGTTTCACCGGCCAGACGCGCCTTGCGGGTATCGTTCAGCAGCTCTGTCGCAGCACGATTTTCGCGCCCCAGAAAGTACTTCATCCATTCGTCATATAGCGTCGAGGTGGTCATGTAGGACCGGCCCCGGGTGAATTCTCGGCCTACCCAGTCAATCTCATATGCTTGACCCAGCTCGTGGGATTGGACGGTCTTATTGGGGTAGGCACGGTCCGCATCCAGAGAAAGAAAATATACATCTTCGGAACTGGTCAGGCGTTGAACGATTTGGCTCGCCAAATTCTGGCGATGGCTCGCGTCCGTCACCCCACCGGCAAGGATGATTGTCGAATGCCCTCTGGTCGTGTCGCGATAGCTGGTCAGCAGTAGGGTCCGATCCCATTCGCTGAATCCAGGGGAGGTTGAAAGGCCGGAGTCGATCGCGTCGCTGACACCCGGGGCAACGAAAAATTCTAGCGAAAAGTCATGGGGGTCCGAAAATGGATCGCCACGAGAGCTCCCAACTCCGGGTGACAAGCCTAGCCTATGCGCGCACGCGCCGATGAGCTCGAGGATGTGACTCTTTCCCGTGCCGTTGGCTCCAACGATGCACATCAGGCCCACGTCCGCCTCGAGCTGTAATTTGATGTTTTGAAAATGTCGCCAGCTTTTGATTTCAATTTGCCTGATACGCACCCGTTCCCCCGCGCAAGCCTAGCAACTCGTCTTCGTTGAACATTTCGTACCACAGTAGACAACCGACGACAGCGATATTACCGTGTAGGTGGAGGTGTAGGTTGGCTGAAGCCGGAAACCCAAAATGATGCCAAAACAAAAGGTTGAATAGAAAGGTGGCGGATGGGGTGAGATTCGAACTCACGGGACCCTTGCAGGCCCGGCGGTTTTCAAGACCGCTGCCTTAAACCACTCGGCCACCCATCCACATACGCTGCCTTAAACCGTGAGGAGCGGTTTGCACAGCAAACAAAACGGTCCAGCGGACCGTTTTGAGCGACGAACGCCCTGAGCCACAGCGAAGGGCCTCGGCCACCCATCCACATACGCTGCCTTAAACCGTGAGGAGCGGTTTGCACAGCAAACAAAACGGTCCAGCGGACCGTTTTGAGCGAGGAACGCCCTGAGCCCAAGCGAAGGGCCTCGGCCGCCCATCCGGTAGGCGAGGATGTAGCTTTTGCCGGCTTTTTGGGCAACCCGCGTTGAGCCGCGCGCCTGCTGCCGTTACCCTCAGCCGGCCATACCGGACTGATTCCATGCGGCTTGCCGCCAGATTTGCATCCGTCGCCGCCGTCGCCATGCTGGCTGCCTGTTCCACTGCGCCCAAGCCGGTGGAGGACCACACCGTCCAGGTGCCGCCCAATGCCGGTGTCTACAAGGTGGGCCAGCCCTATCAGGTCGATAATGTCTGGTACTATCCGCGCGAACAGCCGGACTATGACGAGACCGGCATCGCCTCCTGGTATGGCCCGAACTTCTATGGCCACAAGACCGCCAATGGCGAGATGTACAATGGCGACCAGCTTACCGCCGCGCACAAGACCCTGCCGATGCCGGTCAATGTGCGGGTCACCAATCTGGACAATGGCAAGTCGCTGATTGTGCGCGTCAATGATCGGGGTCCCTATGCGCGCGGCCGCATCATCGACCTGTCCAAGCGCGCTGCCGAGTTGCTGGATGTGGTGCAGACCGGCACGGCGCGGGTGCGCGTCACCTATATCAGCCGCGCCGACATCAACGGTGCCATGCCGTCCGAGACTCCGCCGGCCATCGCCAATGCGCTGCCCGCCGCGCCCGCTGGCAAGATCGACACCGCCGCCCTGGGAATCGTGCCCGGCGCGGCGGTGGAACCGCCCGCCGCCACCCCCAGCCTGCCCAGGCCCACAGCCTCCATCCCCGCTGAAATGTTCGCCGACAACCAGCCCGATGGCAAAGTCACCACGGTTCCAGTGCCCGCCGTCACCCGGCTGTATGTGCAATTGGGGGCTTTTTCCAAGCTGGAGAACGCCAAGGCGCTGCTGAACAAGGTGGGGGGAGACCTGCGGATTTCGACCCTTCAACGCGGCGGCCAGACCCTCTATAGAGTGCGCAGCGGCGCCCTGCATTCCGTACAGGAGGCCGACGCCGCCCTGGCCCGCGTCACCGGGGCGGGGGCCAACGACGCCCATATCGTCGTAGACCAGTAACCGTTCGGAGTGTTCATGCGCCGCCTGCTTTGCCTTCTGTCCCTTTTTCTGGTTCTGGCGATCCCGGCGCGGGCCGCGATCGAGACCAGCGCCGAACATGCGCTGCTGATGGACGCCCAGACGGGCCAGGTCCTGTGGCAGAAGGACGGCCTGACGCCGATGCCGCCGGCCTCGATGTCCAAGCTTATGACCATCGAGCTTCTATTCAGCCGGCTGAAAGACGGGCGCGTCAAGCTTAGCGACACATTCGCGGTGTCGGAGCGCGCCTGGCGCACCCAGGGTTCCAAGATGTTCGTGGAACTGGGATCGCGCATCAAGGTCGAAGACCTGATCCGCGGCATCATCATCCAGTCGGGCAACGACGCCTGTATCGTGGTGGCCGAAGCCCTGGGCGGCACCGTCGAGGGCTTTGTCGACATGATGAACAAGCGGGCCAGGCAGCTTGGGCTGAAGCAGTCCAGCTTCGTCAATCCCGATGGCTTGCCCGACCCGCCCGGCCAGTTGATGAGCGCGCTGGACCTCGCCAAACTGTCGCGCCACCTGATCGAGGATTACCCGGCCTATTACCACTATTTCAGCGAGCGGGAATTTGTCTGGCACAAGATCCACCAGCCCAACCGCGACCTGGTGCTGGGCTCGCTGCCCGGCGCCGACGGGCTGAAGACCGGGCATACCGACGCCGCCGGCTATGGCATCACCATTTCGGCCAAGCGCGGCGACCAGCGCCTGATCCTGGTGCTGAACGGGCTGCGTTATCCGCAGTACAAAAACGACTATTTCCCCAACATCAAGCGCGCCCAGGAAGCCGGGCGGGTGATGGACATGGCCTTCCGGGAGTTTCGCTCCTATCCGGTGTTTGCCACCAACCAGATCATCGGCACGGCGCCGGTGGCCAATGGCGCCGATCCGGTGGTGACGGTGACGGCGGCAAGGCCGCTGAATGTCACCATGCAGGTGGATTCCCGCGCCGGGATGAAGACACACCTGAAGCCTTATCCCGGCCTGACCGCGCCCATCCATGTCGGCCAGAAGGTCGGGGTGGTGGTGGTGACGGCACCGGAATTCCCGCCTTTGACCGTACCGGTCTATGCCGCCAGCTCGGTGGCGCGCGTCGGCTTCATCGGCAGCGTGCTGAATTCCGTCAAGCGCCTCTGGAAGAAATGACGGTCACGCGATGACGGGTCGCTTCATCACGCTGGAAGGCGGCGAGGGCACCGGCAAGTCCACCCAGGTCAAAAGGCTGGCGGCATCGCTGGTGGCCAAAGGTCTCAAGGCCATGACCACCCGCGAGCCGGGCGGTTCGCCGGGGGCGGAACAAATCCGCACGCTGCTGGTTGAGGGTGAACCCGGCCGCTGGAACGCCGTCACCGAGACTCTCCTGGCCTATGCGGCGCGCGCCGACCATGTAGCGCGCAGCATCGGTCCGGCGCTGGCGGCGGACACCTGGGTGATCTCGGACAGGTTCAGCGATTCCACCTTCGCCTATCAGGGCGCGGGGCGGGGGCTGGACCGCGAAACCATCCGGCGCATCGACAGCGCGGTGCTGGACGATTTCGCGCCGGACCTGACGCTGGTGCTGGACCTGGACGTGGCAGTGGGCCTGAAACGCGCCAATGCGCGGTCGGGCGCCGAAAATCGCTTCGAAAAGTTCGGCCCGGAATTTCACGAGAAACTGCGCCAGGCCTTCCTGGACATCGCCAAGCGCAGCCCCGACCGCTGCCGGGTGATTGACGCATCCGGCAGCGAAGATCAGGTTGCCGAAGCAATTTTCGCCGCCGTCAGCCGGCGTTTCGATCTATAACGCAGCATGGCCAAGCGCGCGTCGGCACCCGAACCCAATGACAGCGACCGCATTGCAGGTTTCGCCCATCCGCGTGAGACCTTTGCGCTGGCGGGACAGGAAGCTGCAATGGTGCGCGTGACGCGGGCGCTGCGTTCCGGGCGGCCGCCCGGTGCCTGGCTGATCACGGGTGCGCCGGGCACCGGCAAGGCGACGCTGGCCTACGCCATCGCACGCTACCTCCTGGCCCATGGCGCGACCCCTGCCGGACCGCAAGACCTTTCGGTGCCCCCGGACGATGCGGCGGCCCGGCAGGTGACGGCGCAGAGCCATCCGGGCCTGCTGGTGCTGAAGCGCGCGATCAATCCCAGGACGGGCAAGCTGATGACCGTGCTGTCGGTGGAGGAGATACGGCGCCTGACGGATTTCTTCCAGATGACATCCGGGGCGGGCGGCTGGCGCGTCGCCATCGTCGATACCGCCGACGACATGAACGATAGTGCCGCCAATGCGCTGCTCAAGATGCTGGAGGAGCCGCCGGGCAATGCCATGCTGCTATTACTGTCCAACACCCCCGGACGACTGCTTCCCACCATCCGTTCGCGTTGCCGGCGCCTTGCCCTTCGGCCCTTGGCCGACGATGTGATGGAGAGCCTGCTGACGCGGCACCTGCCGGATATGCCGCCGGTCGAACGCGCCCAACTGGCGCGGCTGGCGGGCGGCAGCATCGGCGCGGCGCTGACGCTGGCGACCGGCGAGGGCGGCGAATTGGCGCGCGAGGCCGAGGATCTGATCGACCGCGCCCGCGATCCCGATCTGGTGGCGCTGCTGGCGCTGGGCGAAAAACTGGGGCGGATGCGCGACGGACTGGATCAGTTCGGAAATTTTCTCACCAAAGCTTTGTCGGACCGAATCCGCGCCAGGGCGCATGGCGGCGCGCCGGACCTGGAGCGCTGGGTGCAGCTTCTGGGGCGCATCGAACAGGGTTTCGGCCGCGCCACCGGCCTGCATCTGGAACCGCACCAAGCCTTGCTGACGGCGGCGCGCGACCTGGCGCACACCGCGCGGGCTGGTCCCTTGTGATGCTGTTTGCCACATGCTCGTAGATTCGCATTGCCATCTCGATTTTCCCGACTATGCCGGCAAGGTGGACGCGGTGCTGGACCGCGCCAGGGCGGCGGGCGTGGGCGTCTGCGTCTCCATCGGCACCGAGCTCAAGCGCTTTGCCGGCGTCAGGGCGATCGCCGAGGCGCATGACAATGTCTGGTGCAGTGTCGGCGTGCATCCGCACGAATCGGAAAAGGAATTGCTGGACGACGCTGCGGCGCTGATCGCCCAAGCGGCCCATCCCAAGGTCGTGGCGATCGGCGAAACGGGTTTGGACTATTATTACGAACATTCTCCGAAGGGACCCCAGCGCGCCAATTTCCGCAGCCATATCGCGGCGGCGCGTGTCACCGGCCTGCCGGTGATTGTGCATACCCGCGATGCCGATGACGACACCATAGAAATTTTGCGCGACGAGATGGACAAGGGCGCCTTCACCGGCCTGATCCATTGCTTCACCGGCACCCAGAGGCTGGCCGATGCCGCGCTGGCGCTGGGGCTGACCATCTCGGTGTCCGGCATCGCCACCTTCAAGAATTCACAGCCCCTGCGCGACGTGATCCAAAGCGTGCCGCTTGAGCGTCTGCTGGTGGAAACCGACGCGCCCTTCCTGGCACCGGTGCCGCAGCGGGGCAAAACCAACGAACCGGCCTTTGTGGTTCACACGGCTGCCATGCTGGCGGAGCTGAAGGGCGTCACGCCGGAAGCGTTGGCCCGCGCCACCACCGACAATTTCTTCCGTCTGTTTTCCAAGGTGCGGCGACCGGCATGACGCTGGAAGTTCGCATTCTGGGCTGCGGTTCCTCGGGCGGCGTCCCGCGTATTGGCGAAGGCGCGCCCAACTGGGGCGTCTGCGATCCCGCCAACCCCAGGAACCGGCGATCGCGATCTTCCATCCTGGTCACACAAGGGCGCAGCCGGGTGCTGGTCGATACCTCGCCCGACCTGCGCGAACAGCTGCTGGCGGCGGGCGTCGGACGGCTGGACGGCGTTCTGATCACCCATGACCATGCCGACCAGACCCACGGAATGGATGATCTGCGGGTGCTGGTGCTGCAACAGAAGGGCAAATTGCTCGACCTGTGGACCGACCGCACCGCGCTGGAAAGCCTGCGTCGCAAGTTCGGCTATCTCTTCGAAACTCAGCGCGGCAGCGGCTACCCCCCCATCATCAGCGCCCATCAACTTCCCGAACCCTTCGCGCCCTTTGCGATTGGAGACGTTCCAGTGCGGGCGTTCGGTGTCGGCCATGGCCGCATCCGCAGCCTGGGCTACCGTTTCGGACCCATCGCCTATACGCCGGACTGTGATGCGCTGGACGAGGCGGCATTTGCGGCGCTGGCGGACGTGGAATGCTGGATCGTCGATGCCCTGCGCCGCACGCCGCACCCCAGCCACGCCCATCTGGGCCGCACCCTGGAATGGATCGCGCGGGTGGGGCCTGGGCGCGCCATCCTCACCAACATGCACATCGATATGGATTATGAAACGCTTCGGCGCGAATTGCCGCCCGGCGCCGAGCCCGCATATGACGGCATGACCATCCGCTGCTGACGGTGAGAACGGCAGCGCCACCTGCTTGGGCGACCAGCTGTACCAGAATGTTGCCGGAAGGCTGGGCCAGCGCGGGCAGGGCGGCGGAGGCAGCGATCAGGGAGCAAGCGTCAGATGGAACTTCATATCCACGCCCCAAGGTTTTGATTTGATTGCGCGAAGGATGGCTCATCTGCCCGCTCCCGACCACCATACTGTGGCCAGCATCTATGCTATAATGACGGGGGGCAACTTTCCTTGGAGAGTCATATGAAAGTCCGGCTGGCTTCCATTCTGATCCTGACGGCGCTGCCTGCATGGATGTCTGATGCCTTGGCCCAGACCGTCGTTTCGCGTGGAGTGGGTCTTTCCCACGACTGTTTCATTGCCGCCAAGATAGGCCGTAACCCGCGCAGCGGGGTGGATATCTGCGACAAGGCCCTGCGTGAGGAGATGATGAACCTGCGGAACCAGGCGGCAACGCATGACAATCGGGGGGTGCTTCTGGACGGGCTGGGCCGGACCGGCGACGCCACCGAGGATTTCAATGCCGCCATCCGGCTGGACCCGACCCTGGGGGACACATACGTCAATCTGGGCTCGATGATGATCAAGCAGCGGCGGCTGGACGAGGCATTGATCCACATTAACAAGGGCCTGGATCTGGGAATGAGCTTTCCGCACATCGGGTATTTTAACCGGGCTGTGGCCGAGGAACTCCTGGGTCGCTACCGGGATGCCTATTACGATTACAAGAAGGTGCTGGAGCTCGAGCCGCAATTTGAGCAGGCCAGCGAGCGGCTCAAGGACTTCAAGGTGACACGCGCAGCCGCGCCGGGCTGAGGCCGCGGCAGGCGGGGATGGCGCGGGGATTTGCCGGACGGATACCGGCTTTGTCGGCGCGGATGGCTGCGGACAGCGCGGGGATATCGCTATCCCCACTTCCTATCCCCTAATACATTTGTCTAGCCTGATCCCGCCTGGCTCAAGCGGGGACGTTCCGGACGTCTGAAACGGGAGCCAGGCCGGCGTCGCGGGCGGGCCAGGGGTAACGGACCTGGTGTCTCCTTCGGGGTCGCGACGGGAATCCCTCGAACGCCCGGTGGAGACGCTCCGCCGGAGATAGAGGCACGAGACGTTCGTGCGGCGGTCGTCCGTCCCGGTGGGGCGGCCGACAGTCCATCGCAAGATGGCGCTGAACAGGCGTAGCCGTCCGCCCCGAAAGGGTGAGCGGCCCATGCGCGGCAAGGCTTGGCACTGCCCGCATGTCCGTCTGTGATGCCGGTCAAAGCCTGGACGCGGCCGAAAATCGCCGGGCATGGCGGGGCGCAAAGGCTCACCGGGCTTCCGAAAGGAAGCCGCGCTCTGAAAAGGAGCGCCGAACCAAAATGGCCGCCTTGGCGGTCCCGCCATGCCGTCTCCGCGCTTTGGCGCGGTGCGCATCCGCGCGCCTTATCGCGGCGCGCATCCGCGCGCTTGGCTGTTTGACATTGTCGAGCCTGAAGCCTTGCCGGGGCACCATCCGGCCAACGCCATCTATAATTGGCGATAGTATACTTAGCGTAGTTCTTAGTCTAGAATCAGTCTAGACAGGCCGACGCTAGGTCCAACGGGATGGCTCCCGAATACTGCCGCCAATTATCAGGGAGCCGTCCCGTTAGGACTGTGCTGTGGCGGCGCGTGAATTTTCACTGGAAGTCGAGTTCAAATCCATCAACTACCTTGGCAACCTCTCCGGCCAGATGCTGCATCGTATCTATGGCGTGGCGACCGCCCCGCTCGAAAGTTATTTTACGGGTTGTCTCGAAATCCACGAGCATTTCGGGACGTATGACCACGGAGTCTGCCGCAGGACGTTCTGGAACGATAACCCCAGTCTGGATGTAGCCAATCTCGCCAACCACTTCGATCAGTTGTCGGTGACGGTCGGGGTTCGTGATCTCTTGGAGGGTTTTCGTCCACTCGGTTCCACTGAAGGGCTGCAACCCCTTGAGAACTGCCTGATGTTCTGCCCTGATGCGGTGCAGCCAGAGTTTCTTGAGCGCTTTGGGGGGTGTGTCAAATTGGGGGAAATTCCGCTTCCACTCATCTGGCGAGTGTACGATCAGAAACTTCGTGCTGTTATTGAACTCACCCGTAGCAAGGTAGAACAGCTGAAAAACGAGGTAATCCAAGGCGGCTTTGAGGTTGTACGCGATCTCGCCAATGAGGATCGAACAAAGTGGGGATGGATCGAAGCCCACGCTGGCAGTTTTGGTGCTGGGATGAAGTGGGCCGCCCCAGCCATATCGCCCGATTTCCCCCTCAAGGCTTTTGATGTGTACGCGTGCCCGCGCTATTCTCGCCTCAGCATCATAGAGGGATGGCTGTATGCCATCGAACACGACCATGCCCAAGCCCCTTTCCCGCGAAGATCAGACATTGCTCCGGCTGCTCAAGACGCCGCCCAAGCCCTTCACGCCCAAGGTGAAGCCTAAGGCGAGTCCCAAGCGGGCCAAACAGGAACGTAAGCCATGAAGCGAACATTAGGATTCCTGCTCCTGTGCGGCTCCCTTGCGGGCTGTGCCAATCACCCGATTGATTGCGCGGTGGGCTTTGTCCACGCGGACTGCTTACCGGGGACGGCTGGTTATGCTGATCCCGATAAATTCGCCGCCACCGACGACAAGGCTTGCCAGTCATACGGTCTAAAGACCGGGACGCAGGAATATGCGGATTGCCGGATCAAGCTGCGCGGCCAGCACAAGACTGGCATCCTCCAGTAGTCCCGCCGCGTTATGGCTGGGGTGCGGATTCCAATTTGGCACCAACAGGTGTAATATCTGCGCGCGTTGCCGGGTGAACCATTACTATGATCGCACAAATAGCAGCAATCATTGCCGCGATAGCCGCAATCCACGCCGCGTTCTTTGCGCTTCGCGCAATGCGCCTTTCTTCGGCCCTTTCTGAACGTCTTTCGCGCTCCGAGTCACTCAAGCGAGATTGATCTTTCATCTCAAGCCAGCGCGTGGCTAGCCCAATTCGTGACTTACTGCCGTATCGGCCCAAGGCAAGATTCTCGCGCACCCGATCCTCGCCTTCGGCTTCAAACTGCTTATAGGCAAATTCCAAGTCGCTTGTTCGCATATAAGCAGACTAGCTTGAGTCGCGCGTGCGCCATCCCTTCTTCCCCCAAAACACGCGCTTACGCTTAGCGACGGGATAACCCTTCGCCTTGCGCCAGCGGATGAAGCCAAGGGCTTGCTGCCTGATGGTCTTAGGCTGCGTTAATCCGCCGATAGGTGAGGCGCTTGCCTGTGATGCCTTGGAGGGCAATATCAGCGCGCTCCGCATCATCAATGCCAAGGGCGATGCGGTTATTCATGCGGAAATCAAACTCCGCGAGATAGCGTTGCAGGTGCTGTTCGCCACAATGCTGATACGTCCCGACCATGCCGCGCTTGAAGACTGAGAAAAAGCCTTCCAGCGTGTTTGTGTGGACACCATCGCGGACATATTCTTTGTTGTGATCGACGGCTTCATGGGCCATGCCGGGGTACTTGTAGACCTGAGCGCCATCGGTATGGAGGGTGGAGGCCGGGTCCACATTAGCGCGGATCACAGGCAGGATTTCGGCGCGGGTATTGCCCCCCAGCTTGAACGACTTGATCTTGCCGCCACGTTCCACCAGCGACAGGACCGTGCGTTTATGGGCATAGCCGCCGGAGCCGGGGTGCTTACGGCCTTTGGGGCCGTCCTTTTTGCCGATGTAGGTTTCGTCCGCCTCGACCACAAAGCCATCACCGCCAAGGGGCGGCTCCGAGCCGGATTTGGGCGCACCAGCCTCACGAAGGCGATGGCACAGGAACCAAGCGCTCTTGTAGGTAATGCCGACCATGCGGGCGATCTGATGGGCCGAAATGCCTTTCTTGCTGCTCCAGAGCAGGTGGTTAACGTACAGCCAGATATTCAGGGGGAGTTTGCTGCTTTCCATGACAGTCCCCACGGTCACGGAAAAGGGCTTCTGGCAGGCATTGCACCAGTACACGCCGGGACGGGTGGACTTGCCCTGAAGGGCTGTAGACTCGTCCAGAGTCCCGCAATGGGGGCATGGGCGGCCATTGGCCCAAAGCAGCTTTTCAAGGTGCTTGCGGGCGGCGGTGGGGTCCGTGAAGCGGGTGGGGATTTTGGCGGCCATGGCGGGATTTCCTTATCTCCCAGCCTTTCTACGCCTGATTCGTTTCTACGTCAAGTATACTATCGCCCTATAATTGCTCATAATATTACTTATACGATAAATTGGCGGGTGCGCCGAGATGGCCGGTTGCGGCTGACCGTCCACGCCCCTCCAATGGGCCATGACGAATCCTGACCTGAAGCCCAGCCGCGACATCGCCGTGTTGCTGGAAGTGATGAAGCGGCTGCGGGCCGACTGTCCCTGGGACCGGGCGCAGACATTCCAAACCATCGCGCCTTACACGATCGAAGAAGCATACGAGGTCGCCTCGGCCATCGCCGACGCTGACATGAAGGCGCTGCCGGGCGAACTGGGTGACCTGCTCTTCCAGGTCGTGTTCCATGCCCGCATGGCCGAGGAAGCCGGCCTGTTCGATTTTGGTGATGTGGTCGAAGCCGTGACCGCCAAGATGATCCGGCGCCACCCCCATGTCTTCGGGGACGATAAAACCAAGGCGGATGCGGCGTCCCGGAAGGGGTCCTGGGAAAAACTGAAGGCGGACGAGCGCCAGGCCGCCGGCCAGGCCAGCCTGCTGGACGATGTCGCCAGCGCCCTTCCCGCTTTGATGCGGGCCGAAAAGCTGCAGCGCCGCGCCTCCAGTGTCGGCTTCGACTGGAATGACGCGGCCCTGGTGGTCGCAAAGATCGCCGAGGAAGCCCGGGAGGTGGCGCAAGCCCAGACCCAGGCCGAGCGCGAGGAGGAAGTGGGCGACCTGCTCTTCGTGATCGCCAACCTGGCCCGCCACCTGAAGGTCGATCCGGAGGTGGCCCTCAGGGCCGCCAACGCCAAGTTCGTCCGCCGATTCCACCATATCGAGACAGTGCTGGCCGCGCGGGGCGTCAAGCCGGGCGCCGCCAGCCTGGAAGAGATGGAAGCCCTGTGGCAGGACGCCAAGCAGCGCGAGAAGCTAGGTTAATCCGTGAACTGAGGATTAGCCAGCAACACCCTGCTCCACCGTGATTTTCTGCGGAAATCGGTTCTCGAAACGGCCCAGTTCGTCGGGATGGATGCGCAGCGAAAGGCTGATCTTTCCCGCCCGGTCGCGGCGCTCCAGCACCTGGGCATGGCGATAGGCAAAAGCCAGCGCGCTGCCGTCGGCGGCGTCCAGTTTCAGCGACAAGGTGATGTTGCCACGTGTCACGGCGGTCTCGAATGCCTCCAGCAGCGCCGCAACGCCCTCTGCGGTCAGGGCCGAGACGGCAATGGTTTCGCCCTGCCGCGCCAGCAGAGCCCTCCTCTGGTCCGGCTCCAGAAGATCGATCTTGTTCAGCACTTCCAGCAGCGGGCGATCCGGCGGCACCCCCAGTTCCGCCAGCACCTTGAGGACATCGGCCTTCTGGGCCACCGTCTCGTCATGGGCGGCGTCGCGGACATGGACGATGACATCGGCCTCCAGCACCTCCTCCAGGGTGGCGCGGAAGGCGGCCACCAGTTCGGTGGGCAGGTCGGCAATGAAGCCCACCGTGTCTGACAGGATGATTTTCGTCCCCTTGGGCAGCTTCACCCCCCGCATGGTCGGATCCAGGGTGGCGAACAGCAGGTCCTGGGCCAGGACCTCGGCCTGCGTCAGCCGGTTGAACAAAGTGGACTTGCCGGCATTGGTGTAACCGACCAGCGCCACCACCGGGAACGGCACGCGCTTCCTGGCCTGGCGGCCCAGGCTGCGGGTGCGCTTGACCTTCTCCAGCTCGGCCTTGATGCGCACGATGCGCTCGGCGATCAGGCGGCGGTCGCTTTCGATCTGGCTTTCGCCCGGACCACCCAGAAAGCCGAAGCCGCCGCGCTGGCGCTCCAGATGGGTCCAGGAGCGCACCAGCCGGGAGCGCTGGTAGTTCAGATGGGCGAGTTCAACCTGCAACCGCCCTTCGCGCGTGGCGGCGCGCGCGCCGAAGATTTCCAGGATCACCGCGGTGCGGTCCAGCACCTTGCTGTTCCACGCCGTCTCCAGGTTGCGCTGCTGCACCGGCGACAGGTGGGCGTTGACGATGATGACATCGGGTTCCTGGTCCCGGGCCAGGATGGCGATCTCCTCCACCTTGCCGCTGCCCAAAAGGGTCGCGGGAACCGGCCTGGCCAGTGGAGCCACTTCGGCCACCACCACGTCCAAATGGATTGCGGCGGTCAGCCCGACGGCTTCGGCCAGGCGCGCCTCGCCGTCGCGCAGGGCGCGTTCGCCCCGCTTGCGGTTCTTCGGCTCGACATGGAGGACGAACGCTTTATTGCCCAACTCAGGCGTCGACCGGTTCGTCCTGGAGCTGGATCGGGCCCATCGGCATCACCGTCGAGATGGCGTGCTTGTAGACCAGCTGGCTCTGGCCGTCGCGGCGCAGCAGGACGCAGAAATTGTCGAACCAGGTGATGTTGCCCTGGAGCTTGACGCCATTGACCAGGAAGATGGTTACGGCAGCCTTGGACTTGCGGACCGCATTTAGAAACGTGTCCTGAAGGTTCTGTTGTTTATCGCTCATGGGTTCGCCCATTGTTTCAGCCGCGCAGGGGTTTACGCGGCATCTTGGGTTCCAGTCTAACGCAATGCTGCAATTGCGAAAGGGGGATGGGCGACGATTTCAGGCAGTTTCGATGCCTGCTTTTGTTGCATACAGATCATGAATGCGGCGCGTTAAGGCTCCCGGCGCGCCCTCCCCGATCTTTTGACCATCAATTGTCACGACCGGCACCGCCGCCCCGGTTGCAGAGGTGATGAAGGCCTCCCGGGCTGCTTTGGCCTCGGCGACGGTGAATTTGCGTTCCATCACTTTCACCTGCGCTTCCGCCAGGGCTTCCAGAATCACCCGCCTGGTGACACCGGGCAGAATGGCGTTGGACAGATCGCGGGTGATCACCGTCCCGTCCTGGTCCACGATCCAGGCGTTGGTTGAGGCGCCTTCGGTGACAAAGCCGTCCGCATCCACCAGCCAGGCTTCGAAGGCGCCCTTGGCCTTGGCGGCCTGCTTGGCCATCAGGTTGGGCAGCAGTTGCACCGTCTTGATGTCGCAGCGCCCCCAGCGGATGTCGGGCTGGGTGGAAACGCCGATGCCCTGCGCCATGCGGGTGGCCAGGCCCGCAATGTCCTGGGCGCGCATGGTGAGGATCAGGGTGGGTCTGGGCGGGTTCTTGGGCGGAACATGGTCACGCTTCGCCGCCCCGCGCGTCACCTGCAGATACAGCAGTCCATTGGGAATGCGATTGCGGGCGATCATCTCGCGCATGACGAGCTTCAGGGCGGCGCGGCCCATCGGCATGGCGATGCCCAGTTCGCGCAAGGACCGTTCCATGCGATCGAGATGCGGCTCCTCGTCCACCGGCTTGCCGTCCAGGACATTGGTGACTTCATAGATGCCGTCGCCCAGCTGCAGGGCGCGGTCCTCGATATGCACCCCCGCCTGGGCATGGGGCAGGTAGCGGCCATTGACATAGGCGATACGCCCGGCAGGACCATGGACGGGCCATTTCATAACCCGCAGGCTCCGGAACTTATCGCACTGCGCAAATCTATCTTCATCCCGCAAATCCTAGCATGGCTCCGGGGCGTGTGGATAAGGCGTTGCGGACAGATGCGTCAGCGCACGGACTGGTATCCGCCACGCACCCCATGCGGCGACAGGACGAATTGCCCGACGCTGATGTGGCGGCAGCGGAATGCGCCCGCGCTCTGGAGCAGGTAATATTCCCACATCCGGCAGAACCGCTCGCCGTGCCGGCTTGCCATCGCGGCGCGGTTGGACTGGAATTTTTCATGCCAGGCCATCAGGGTCCTGTCGTAAAAGACGCCGAAATTGTGGACATCCTCCACCACGAACAGGCCCTCGACGGCGGTGGTGATCTGGCCGACGGACGGCAGGTCGCCATTGGGAAAGATATACTTGTCCTGCCAGGCATCAATGGTGGGATAGCGTTCATTTTCCCAGATCGTGTGCAGCAGGAAAAGCCCGTCATCCTTCATGGCGCGGCGCGCGCCCTCGAAATAGGTCCGGTAATTCTTCGATCCCACATGCTCGAACATGCCCATCGAGACGACATGATCAGCCTTGGGACCGGCATAATTGCGGTAGTCCTCCAGCATGGGATGAACCTCCAGGCCGGCATAGCGCCTTTTGGCATAATCGACCTGTACCGGGGACACGGTGACGCCGAAGCATTTCGCGCCATAGCGCTCTGCGGCGTAGCCCAGGAATGATCCCCAGCCGCAGCCGATGTCCAGAACGGTGTCGTGCGCCTTCAGGCCGATCTTGCGGCAAATTAGGTCGAGTTTGGCCTCCTGGGCGTCGTCCAGCGTGGCGGCATTGGCCCAATAGCCGCAGCTTCCCGTCAGGCGCCGGTCGAAAGTCGCCTCGAATATGTCGATGGGCAGGTCATAGTGAACATCGGCCGCCTGTGTTGCCCGACTTACGGTCTGGCGATTCTGGAGGCGGGACACCAGGATCAGGACAGCGAGCGGCAGGGTGATGCCCAGGGTCGCGCCCAGGCGGTTCGATATGACCCTGTCGAAGAACTGATCCAGCGCCTCACAGTCCCAGTCTCCATCCATGTAGGACTCGCCCAGGGCAAGCGATCCGCCGGCCAGCAGCCGGCGGTAAAAACGGTCGCGGTGAACCCGGATGTCCCAGGGCCGCGAACCGCCGATCGTCACGTCGGCCAGCTCAAACAGCTCAGTGACCCGCCGGGAGCGGCTGAAACCGCGCATCCAGGATGGCGCCGGTCCGGCCGGCGGATTGTCGGTGGAAATCTTGTCGGTCACAGAATCGCAGCTCCATTCGCGCCAGGCGAACAGTAACATGGCTTGCTTCTTCCGCCAGTTCGGGTTTCACCGCGGCGACAGGCGGCGGTCGCGGCCGTCAGGCGTTGTAGCCCTGCACCGACCCCACGCCCAGCGACTTAAGCTTCCTGTGCAGCGCCGAGCGTTCCATGCCGATGAAGGCGGCGGTGCGGCTGATATTGCCGCCGAAGCGGTTGATCTGGGCCATCAGGTAATCGCGCTCGAAAATCTCGCGCGCTTCGCGCAGCGGCAGCGAGATCACCAGCTCGCCATTCTTGTTGCCGCCATTGCCCAGGTCGGTGGGCAGCAGGTCGGCGGTGACCGCCTCGGTGACGTCGTCGCTGGCCAGGATCAGCAAGCGTTCCACGATATTGCGCAGCTGGCGGACATTGCCCGGCCAGCCATGGGTCTGCAGCACCGCCATGGCGTCGTCGCCAATGACCCGCATGGGCAGCCCGCCCGCCGCTGACAGCCGTTTCATGAAATGCGTCACCAGCACGGGAATGTCGTCGCGGCGCTCCGCCAGGGACGGAATCCGCACCGGCACCACATTGAGGCGGTGATAGAGATCCTCGCGGAAACGCCCGGACTCGGTTTCGGCGCGCAGGTCGCGGGTGGTGGAGCAGATGACGCGGGCATCGACCTGCACGCGGTTCTGGCCGCCGACACGGGTGAAGGTCTGGTCGATCAGCACGCGCAGGATCTTGCCCTGGGTCTCCAGCGGCATGTCGGAGACTTCGTCCAGGTAGAGCGTGCCGTTATGCGCCAGCTCGAACAGGCCGGTCTTGCGCGGGCCTTCCGTCGATTCCACGCCGAACAATTCGGCTTCCAGCCGGTCCGGCTCCATGGTGGCGCAGTTGATGGCGACAAAGGCGTTGCCGGCGCGGCGCGAGCGGGCATGGATCAGCCGCGCCGCCACTTCCTTGCCCGAACCAGCCGGGCCGGCAATCAGCACGCGGCTGTTGGTGGGGGCGATCTTGTCGATCAGCACCTTGAGCTGGGCGATGGTGGGGGAACTGCCCACCAGTTCGCCCTCGTCACCGGCCTTGAGCTTCAATTCCTGCACTTCGCGCTTCAGCCGCGCCGATTCCAGTGCACGCTCGACCACATGCAGCAGGCGGTCGGCCTTGAACGGCTTTTCCACGAAGTCGTAGGCGCCCTTCTTGATCGAGGCGACGGCGGTCTCGATGGTGCCATGGCCCGAGATCATCACCACCGGCAGGTCGGCCTGCTCGCGCTTGATGGTTTCCAGTATCTCGATGCCGTCCAGCCTGGAGCCCTGCAGCCAGATGTCCAGCACGACAAGCTGGGGGCGGCGGGCGCGGATGGCGGCGAGGGCCGAGTCGGAGTCCCCCGCGACGCGGGTGGTGTAGCCCTCGTCCGTCAGGATTCCAGAGATCAGGTCGCGAATATCTTCCTCATCGTCCACGATGAGGATTTCAGACGCGATCAGCGATCCGTTCTTGCTCATCTTCACTTCCTTTATTGTCCTGGGCCTTGCTGTCCCGGGCTTCGCCCATTGGGCGCTTCTGTGTGAACGGGAAGGTCAATGTGACCTCCGCGCCCTCGCCGCCTTCTGCGTCCGCGAGGGTGATGTCCCCGCCATGGTCTTCCATGATTTTGCGCACGATGGCCAGGCCCAGCCCGGTGCCCTTGGCCCGCGTCGTGACATAGGGCTCGGTCAGCCGATGCTTGTGCTCCGGCGGCAGCCCGACACCGTTGTCGGTGACTTTGTAGGCGAAGGTCGCGCCATCCGGCACCACGGCGATGTTGATCCGGCCCGGTTCGTCGTCGCCCCGGGCGATGCGCGCGGCAATGCCCTCACCCGCATTCTTAAGCACATTGGTCAGCGCCTGGCTGACCAGTCGGCCGTCGCCCTCGAAGAACAGCGTGTCCTTCGAGCCCGCTGTAGTGAAGGTGATCTGGGGATTGGCGACGCGCTGCAGGAACAGCGCCTGCTGCAGAAGTTCCTGGGCGTTCTCGCGCCGCATCACCGGTGTCGGCATGCGGGCGAAGGACGAGAATTCGTCCACCATCCGGCCGATGTCGCCCACCTGGCGAACGATGGTGTCGGTGCATTGCTGAAAGACCTCGGGATCGGTGACGATCTCGTGGGCGTATTTGCGCTTCAGCCGTTCGGCCGAAAGCTGGATGGGTGTCAGCGGGTTCTTGATCTCGTGGGCTATGCGGCGCGCCACATCGGCCCAGGCGGCGGTGCGCTGGGCGCCCACCAAATCCGTAATGTCGTCAAAGGTGGCGACAAAGCCCTCGGCGCTGCCGCGTTCGCTCGTCACCTGCACCGATAGCGTGCGCGGGCTGCCGCCGCGCTTGATGATGACCTCGCCGCCGGCGCGGCCCGCCGGCTCGCTCATGGCGCGCAGCACCAGCGGCGCCAGTTCCGGCAGGATGTCCGAATAATGACCGCCTTCCATGTCCTCGGGCGCCGCGTCCAGCAGCCGGGCGGCGGCGCGGTTGACGATGGTGACGCTCCCCTCATGGTCAATGCCGATCACGCCTGCGCTGACGCCCGACAGCACGGTTTCGGTGAAGCGGCGGCGCACCTCGTTCAGCCGGTTGGCGGCGACCAGGTCACTGCGCTGGGCGGTGAGCTGCTCGGTCATGCGGTTGAACGCCATGCCCAGCGTGCCCAGTTCGTCGTCGTCGCGCTCCACCAGCACCTGGGCGCTGAGATCGCCTTCGGAGACGCGCCCTGCCGCGTCGATCAGCCCCGAGATGGGACGCACCAGCCGGTTGGCCGCCCACAGGCCAGACCAGATGGCGGCCAGCAGCACCACCAGGGTCACCATGCCATACAGCAGGGCGAAGATCAGCTGCAGCCTGAAGCGGTTATGTTCCAGTTCGTGATATTCGCTGACCGCGCCCTTGTTGCGCTGGTAATAGGTGAAGGCGGCGGGATCGACAACGCGCACGATCAGCAGATAGGCGTCCTTCATAGAGTCCAGATGGATCAGGGCGCGCACCAGCCCGGTCTTGGAATCCGCCCCCGCCACCGGATGGCCGTGCAGCGCGTCGGCCAGGTCGGCGGCGGACGGCACCAGGGCGGCGGTGTATTTCAGCTTGGAGGACGAGCCCTGCACGTTGCCCCGGGAGTCCACGATGAAGGAGCCCGCCAGGCCGCGGTCGCGGGTCATCAATTCCAGCTTGGTGAACATCCGGCCCAGATCGATGCTGCCATGATTGTCGCGCAAGGAACGGTCAAGCTGGATGCCGTCGGCGATCTCGGCGGCGTCGATGATGATGCGGGCGAACTGCTCTTTCACATATTGGCGCGAGATGTTGACGGAGCCGTCCAGCGCGGTACGGACATTGGAGGAGAACCAGGCGGTCATGCCGATGTTCAGCGTCACCGAGGCGAAGACAGCGACCACGATGGCGGGCACCACCGCAATGGCGGAGAACCAGGCGACCAGGCGGGTGTGCAGCCGGGCGCCGGCGCGGCCCGAACGGCGCGTCGCCCACAGGCGCGTCAGCCGCCAGCCGATCAGCGCCGCCAGCGACAGCACCAGCGTGAGGTTGACCAGTCCCAGGATCATCAGCCCGGTTTGGTCTAGGGTATAATTCGTCAGTCCGGTCAGCAGCGCATAGGTGACGCAGCCCGACACCACCGCCAGCAGCGCAACGGCGAATGCCAGCTGCGACGGACGCGATATCGCGCGCAGGGCTGCGCGCCTTTCTGGAAACACTGTCTCGCTAACCATGTCTTCCGTTTTTCGCCGGCTCCACCCCAGGGCCGGTTGGCGGCGGAGTGTGGGCCATGACACGAAGTGTTGCAAGAATGCTGCGTACCAATTGCGCAACAGCGTTAGCGGCAGGAAACCTGTAAATCCGCGGAATTATTCGGGAAATAGCGGAAATAGATATGAGCGCGGGTACGTTGTCCCTGGCTCGGGCCGCTCAAGTCGCTGTCGCGAGCGGCCCTGCGCCGTTGCGGACCTATTCGGTCCGCAACCCCCGAATGACTTCCAGCCCCAAATCGCGGATCTTCTTGCGCAGCGTGTTGCGGTTGAGGTCCAGAAGCTGGGCGGCGCGGATCTGATTGCCGCGCGTGGCGGCCAGGCAGATGGAGATCAGCGGCCGTTCGACCTCCTGCACGATGCGGTCATAGACGCCGGGCGG
>DASZQW010000014.1:0-20132 GCA_035549455.1 Rhizomicrobium sp.
AGCAGCCCGACGGCACCTATCGCATGAACGGCACCAAGATCTTCATCTCGGGCGGCGACCAGGACCTGACCGACAACATCATCCATATGGTGATCGCCAAGATCCCGGACGAGAACGGCCAGATTCATGACGATCTCTCCACCGTGAACTTCTTCCTGGTGCCGAAATTCCTGGTCGGCGAGGACGGCAAGATGGGCGCCAGGAACGGCGTCAATACTGGCGGCATCGAGCACAAGATGGGCATCAAGGGCCAGGCTACCTGCGTGCTGAACTTCGACGATGCGGTGGCCTGGCGGCTTGGCCCCAAGCCGGTGCCGCTCAAGCCGGGCGAGAAGCGGTCTTCATCGGCGGGCATGGCCGGGATGTTCGGGATCATGAATGCGGCGCGGCTGGGCGTCGGCATCCAGGGCATCGGCATCGGCGAGGTCGCCTATCAGAACGGCTATGCCTATGCCCATGAGCGCCGCGTCGGCCGCGCCTTGACCGGGCCTGCGGAGCCGGACAAGCCCGCCGATCTGGAGATCGTGCATCCCGACGTCAAGAAGATGCTGTTGCAGGCGCGCAGCTTTGTCGAAGGGATGCGGGCGCTGGCCTGCTGGACCACGCTGCAGATGTCCATCGCCGAGTCCCAGCGCCCCGACGCCGCCACCGCGCATCTGCTGGCCGATCTGATGACGCCGATCCTGAAATCCTTCGGCACCGATGGCGGCTTCGAGGCGGCGAACCTGGCGATGCAATGCTATGGCGGCCACGGCTATATCCGCGACAATGGGGTGGAGCAGTTCGTGCGCGACGCCCGCATCAACCAGATCTATGAAGGCGCCAACGGGGTGCAGGCGATGGACCTGGTGGGCCGCAAACTGGGCCGCCAGGGCGGCGCCGCGCCGATGGCGCTGTTCGCTTTGCTGACCGGCTGGATCGCGGAAAATGAAAAAGACGCGGCGCTGAAGCCGTTTGTCGCGGGGGTAAAGCGCGGCACCGAGACCTTGCAGGCCGCGACCATGTGGCTGGCGGCCAACGGATTGAAGAATCCCAACGATGCGGGCGCGGGCGCCACCGAATATCTGCGCCTCATGGCTATCACCGTGGTCGCCCTGATGTGGGGCATGATGGCAAAAGTATCGCTGGGCAAGGACGGCCCGCTTTATAAAGACAAGCTGATGTGCGCCCGCTTCTGGATGGAGCGCATGGTGCCGGAATGCCCCATGCTGCTGGAGAAAATGCAGGCCGGCAGCGCCACCATCATGGAACTGGAATAGTGCCTGCGCCCTGCGGCGAACCCACGCTCGTTTCAACTCTATCAGCTTTATTAACGCCGCTGATCGCGGTGGTTGCTACCTATATAGCGTTCCAACAGTGGCAAGCCACGCGCCTGAAGATAAGATTGGACCGCTACGATAGGCGCCTGAAGATATATGAGCAGGTACGGACTATTCTAAGCAAAGTAATGCAGAAGGCCGACATCTCCTATGAGGACCTACTGAGCTTTTACAGAGAGTGTTCGGAAGCCGATTTCCTTTTTGGCCCGGAAATCTCGCAATATATCGAAGAAATCTACAAGCGAGGCGTTAAGCTGCATCATTTCCGGGAACAGTATCGAGACAGCACACAAATCCCACCTGCAGGATATGATCACCAACAGGTGGTCGAAGGTTCTCACAAGGAATTGTTATGGTTCAACGAACAGTTTGAACCTGCGAAAACTCGTTTTCGGAAATATCTGGATGTCAGCGATTAAATCGAAAGTTTGACGGATGTCCGCGCCCTGCTATTTCGAGATTCACGCAGACGACTGCGTCCGGGCCAAGGACTTCTACGGCAAGCTGTTCGGCTGGAGCTTCATGCCCTTCCCGTCGGATGTCGAATATTACCGCATCAACACCCATGAGCCGGGCGCGATGGAGGGTGGGCTGCTGAAGCGGCCCGTCCCGTGGCAGCCGACACAGGCCGTCAATGCCTTCGTCGTGACTCTGTTCGTCCCGTCCGTGGATGACATGATTGAGAAAGCGATAGCCGCCGGTGCGATGGTGGCGATGGCGAAATTCGCGGTCAAGGGCATGGGTTGGACCGCCTATCTGATCGATACCGAGAAGAACGTCTTCGGGCTTTTTCAGAAAGACGCGGAGGCGGCCTGAAATAAAAACGGTCCGGCGCAAGACGCCGGGCCGTTTTTCAAACTGTCGCGTCGATTACGAGGTGGTGGTGGCCGTCGAGCTGTTGTTGTTGCCCTGGGTGGTGGAGGCGATGGCAGCAATGGCGCCGGCCGCAACCAGGATGCCCACCACCAGCAGCACGCCGCCGGCTTCGATCTGGGCCTGCTTGGTGCCGGCGGGCTTGCCGGGCGCCAGGGGCGCGGCGCTGTCGGCGGCAAAGGCGGCCGATGAAACTGTCAGGGTGGCGGCCAAGACCGCGGCGGTGATCGCGCGCATGAACAACTCTCCGGGAATGATAATCGAAGCACCCAGTATGGTATGGCGATTCTTAACAAATCCCTATGTGCCGGAGGCGCGGAAAAAGGCGGCATTTCCCGCACCGGGGCTAGAGACGGCGCTGGACGGCAGCCTGGCGATAGGCATGGATGGCCGAGACCACGGTGGAGCCTTCGCCCACGGCTGCCGCAACCCGCTTGACCGAGCCGCAGCGCACGTCGCCCACCGCGAAGACGCCGTCGCGGCAGGTCTCGAGCGTGTGGCGTCCGTCCTCGCCGGTGATGACAAAGCCCTTGGGGTCCAGCTTGACGCCGCAGCCATCCAGCCAGTCGGTGTTGGGGTCCGCCCCGATGAAGGAGAACACATGCCCGATGTCGCAGATCTTTTCCTCGCCGCTGTCGCGGTCGCGTAGCCTTATCCGGCGCAGCACGGACTCCGCGCCGTCCAGATCGATAATCTCGTGGCGCAGCAGAACCTCCACATTGGGCAGCGCCTTGATTCGGTCGACCAGATATCGCGACATGCTGGCTTCCAGCGACGCGCCGCGCACCACCATCCAGAGCTTCTTCACCTTGGGCGCCAGATAGACCACGGCCTGGCCGGCGGAATTGCCCGCGCCGGTCAGCGCCACGTCCTGGCCCTGGCACAGGCGGGCTTCCACGGCGCTGGCCCAGTAATGCACGCAGGTGCCCTCGAAGTCGGCCAGGCTGTCGATCTGCAGCCGGCGGTAGCGCGCGCCCGAGGCGATCACCACGCTGCGCGACGTCACGGTTTCGCCGGTCGCCAGCTTCACACGGAAGCGCCCCTCGCCGTCCTGGTCAGGGTCCAGCGACCGCGCCTCGTCGGGAATGGCGATCTCGGCGCCGAACTTCTGCGCCTGGTTGTAGGCCCGTGCCATCAAGGCGAGGCCGGAAATGCCGGTGGGAAAGCCCAGGTAATTTTCGATGCGGGACGAGGCCCCGGCCTGGCCGCCAAAGCTGCGGCAGTCCAGCACCAGCGTGCTGAGGCCTTCGGACGCCGCATAGACCGCACAGGCCAGCCCGGCCGGGCCGCTGCCGATAATGGCGGTGTCATAGACCATGGAAGGATCGATCTTCTTGACCAGGCCCAGGCAGCGCGCCAGCTCATGCTCGCTGGGATTGCGCAGGATCTGGCCGTCCGGGCACAGCACGATGGGCAGATGCTCGGGCGCGACCTGGAACTGCTTTTGCAGAGTGCGGGCGCAGGCATCGGTGGCCGAATCCAGGGTGCGATGGGGATGGCCGTTGCGGGTGAGGAAATTCTCGAGCCGCAGCATGTCGGACGTGCCGAACGGCCCGATCAGGATGGGGCCGGTCTGGCCGGCTTCCAAAAGGCCGACGCGGCGCAGGATCAGCGCGCGCATGATGCGCTCGCCCAGTTCGGCTTCCTGCACCAGCACATCGCGCAGCCGCCGCGCCGGGACCATGATGACCTCCACCGCGCCCTTGGCGACGGCGTCAACCAGCGCCGGGCGGTCGGACAGTTGCGCCAGCTCGCCCAGGAAGCTGCCGGGACCATGGGTGACGATGGACTGGCCGCCCGAGACGGCACCGCCGGTTATCCGATCGCTCTGGCGCACATCGATATGGCCCGTCAGCACAAAGGCCAGGCCCGCCGCCACCTCGCCCGCCTTCATGATGAAGTCGCCATCGGCAAATTTGCGCACCTCGCCGAAGCGGCGCAGGCGCGCAAAGTCATGGTCCGACAGCAGCGGAAATATCTGGTCGCGGCGGGTGTCGATGACGGAAGGTTTTGCGGGCTTTTCGGGCATGGCCGCCAAGCGTAACCAGCCCATACCGCTCTGGCTAGGGTGGGAACCCGGCTGTCACGGGCGCCTTACAGACCTTCAAAAGCGAGGCTTGATCTGAATTTCCAGTCCATGAGCAGGCCTAATCCCTGAGCAGACCTAATCCCTCAGGAGGCCGGCCGCCTTCAGGGCGCGGCGGATGATGCCCTCGATCCGCCGTTCGGCGGCGGGCGGCGCATGCCCCAGGCTTTCCTCGATCACGGTCAGGACCTCCTGCGGGGGCGGCGGCACCAGCACAGGCTTGAGCTTGGGCCTGGGCTTGTCCAGCAGGCCCCAGGACTGGGCGATGTGGCGGGTGGACGAGATTCCCGTTTCAATCATGAAGGGCCCGGGCAGGCCGATATCGGCGGCGGCGATGGGTACGCCATGGCCCAGTCCGGACACGGTGACGACTTCCAGCGCCTCGCCCCAGGCCAGGCGCATCGCCCTGCCGGCCCGCGCCTGGCGGGCATCCGCGAGCGCCAGACCGTGCACGTCGGCCCATTGCGCCGCCAGCGCCTGGGCGTTGCTGATGTTGACCGTCATGTCCAGATCGCCATGCCAGATCGAAAGGCGCGGCCAGGGCCCGGCATGGGCCGAGGCGGCGCGCACCTTGTCGCCCCATTCGCGCGGCGTCTTGACCGGCGCCATGCGCATGCTGTCCAGCGCGTCGCGCACATTGGCGGCGGCGCCGAAGGGCAGGCCCGCAAAGATCGCGCCGCCCGCAAACAGTTCGGGATAGCCGGCCAGCATCGCCGCCGTCATGGCGCCGCCCGCCGACAGGCCGGTGACGAAAACGCGCGACGCATCCAGGCCCTGCGCCGAGACCATCTGCTGGATCATGGCGGCGATGGAGGCGGCTTCGCCCGAGCCGCGCGTGATGTCGTCGGGAAGAAACCAGTCAAAGCAGGTATTGGGATTGTTGCTCGCCTTCTGCTCGACCGCCAAGAGGGCAAAGCCGTGGCGCGCCGCCAGCTCGCTCCAGCCGGTGCCTTGGTCATAGCCCGCCGCGGTCTGGCCGCAGCCATGCAGCAGCACCACCAGCGGCCGGGCGGCGCGGGGAACATAGGAAAAGGCGCGCAGATTGCCGGGATTGGGGGCGAAGGCGACCTCGGCCAGGGGCGTGGGGGCCGGGGTGGGGCGGGGCCGGAGCGGGTTCGACTTGGCCGGGAGTCCGAAACCCTCAAACCGCATAAAAGCCACCAGTTTCCCAAACATTTCACCGATTCTCATATTATGCTGCAGTGCAGCAAATACAAGGCGGAGGCGGCTGAACCCCACCAGGCTTTGTGCGAATTTTTTTCAACACCTGTTTACCTTCACCGGGATTGCCGCGGCACTGGCGCGGTGCGCCCGCGTTTTGGGCGTATGGGATACTTTGCAGGCGCCCACGACCTTCGCAAGCTGCTGGCAGTGGCCGGCACGCTGCGCGCCCTCGCCCGGGACAATGTCGCGCCGCTGGACCGCGACCTGTACCTGACGGCGGCGGCGGCGCTGGAAGCGCGCGCCAACTGGATGGCCAGCACCTTGCCGGACTCGCAGCCGGAGCCGCCCCTTGCATTCAGCCACCGCCCCGTCGACATGCGGGTATGACAATGCGTTTTGGCGATGACGCAGCCCGCAACTGCGCGACGTCATCTTCTGCCGGGTTTACTGAGCGCCGCGCCGGTATCGATCATGGGCGATTTCGTCAAACAGCCACAAATTTGCCTCTGCCGCATGAGACCAGTAGAACCGGGCGCGTTCACAGGACCTGCGACACTGGCCAGGAAAAGCAAAACTCACAAAACAAACAGCTTGGTCCATATCGCCTATCTGGCGACCATCTGGATAAAGGGATTCTTCGGCCTGCTGGAATTCACCGGCGGCACGATCATTGCCGTGTTCGGGCCGCAGCGCCTGTATGGCGCGGTGCTGCGCTGGATCGACCCGGAGCTCTATGAAGGCGGCCATATCCGCACCGCCGAGCTGGTGCTGAAGGGCGCCACGGCGCTGGCGTCTTCGCCGGGCCATTTCGTGATTTTCTACCTCTTCGTGCACGGCACATTGAAAATGGCGATCACCGTCGTGCTGCTGCTTGGCAGGGGCGTGTGGATATTCCCCTTCGCCAGTCTGATCCTGCTGGGCTTCATCGGCTTTTTCAGCATCGACCTGTCGCGGCACTGGTCGAACTGGGTGCTGGCGCTGGCGCTGTTCGACACGTTGACCCTGGCGCTGGTGCTCAACGAATGGCGCAACTGGTCCGCCGATTAGGGCTGGCCGCCGCCGCCCGCCGCGCCATAGATATGGCCCGTGGCATAGCTGGCCCCATTGTCGGCCAACTGCACATAGATCGAGGCCAATTCCGCTGGCTGTCCCGGACGACCCATGGGCGACTGGCCGCCGAACTGCTGCAGCTTTTCCATGCTGGCGCCGCCTGAAACCTGCAACGGCGTCCAGATCGGACCAGGCGCCACGCCGTTGACGCGGATGCCCTTGGGTGCGAGCTGCTTGGCCAGCGACTTGACATAGTTCATCGTCGCCGCCTTGGTCTGGGCATAGTCATAGAGATCCGCCGACGGATCATAGGCCGGTTCGGACGCCGTGGCGATGATGCAGGCGCCGGGCGGCATGTGGGGCAACGCCGCCTGGATGGTCCAGAATGGCGCATAGATGTTGGTCTTCATGGTGGCGTCGAATTCCTCGGACGAAATATCGAGTATCGACTCACAAGACTGCTGGCGCCCCGCATTGTTGACCAGGATATCGAGCCCGCCCAGCGCCCGGACGGCGTCGGCGACCATCGTGCGGCAGAAAGATTCCGCGCGCAGGTCGCCGGGGATTGCGGCGGCCGTGCGCCCGGCGTCCTGGATCAGCTTGATGACGGTCTGGGCGTCTTCCTCCTCGGAAGGAAAATAGTTGATCGCCACATCGGCGCCCTCGCGCGCAAAGGCGATGGCGGCGGCGCGGCCCATGCCGCTGTCGCCGCCGGTGATCAGCGCCTTGCGGCCTAGAAGGCGGCCCGAGCCGCGATAGCTGGTTTCGCCATGGTCCGGCGCGGGCACCATTTTGCAGGCCAGGCCCGGCCAGGGCTGCTTCTGCTTGTGGAAGGGCGGCTGGGGATACTTGCCCGTGGGATTTTCCAGCACCGGGGGATCGGCGAATACGCCCTGCTGCTTGTCCATGTCAGCGCGGGGGATGCGGCTTGTGGGCGGCGGGCCCTGGCGCCCGCGCGTCGCGGGCCTTGGGCAGGCTGCCATACTGTCCGTCGCGGTAGCGGTCGAAATCGGCCTGCGGCGTCCGGCGGCCCTTGGCCTTGGGGTCGAGCTTGTCGCCGGTCTTCCTGTCCATGGCTTGTCTCCACGAAAATCTTCCGGGTTGAAAACCCGGACCCGCCGGCCGGGTTCCAGCCGGCCAGGAAAAAACGGCCGGGGCTGCGAAGGCGTCAGGTAACAACCACCTGCTTCTTGGCCGCCAGATATTCGCGGTTCATTCGCGCGCGCTGTTGGGTAGAGAAGTTCTTCTTCACGTCCGACCAGATGTTGGTTTCCTCTTCCTTGATGTGATGGTCCAGCAGTTCCTTCAGCACCTTGGCACTGGCCTTGAACTCAGGCGTATTGGGGGTCAGCGTGTCCAGCTGCTTCAGGGTGGCGCTGGCCAGTGCATGTTCAGTATAGCCCTCGGCGCTGTCGACCTTGGGCTTTTCGCCGGTCAAGGCCGCGATGGGGTCATAGACCATCTGCTCTTCGGCCTTGCTGTGTGGAATGAGGGCTTTCTTGACCTTCTGGACCAGGGCCTTCTGTTCAGACGCACTTTCACTGTCGGTGAGCTTTTTCATCAGCTCCTGAACTTCGTCATGCTCGGCGCCCAGGGTATCTAGGATGTCAGTCGCGCCTTCCTCGCCCGGGGTCAGCGCCCCGATCACGGATTTGGTGGCCTGCTCGATGGTGGTTCGGACGGTCATGGCGGTTTTCCCTGATGTAATGCTGTCAGGCAACGTGGCGGGGAACCGCTGGTTCACCGCCATCGCGCAAAAATTCGGTGCGATAGCGTTCAATACCGTCGCATAAAGCGAAATTTGCAAAAGCCTGCAACAAGATGCTGCCGGCGGCGTTTCTCCCAGGCACCATTTGCAGAGGAATGTCCCATGACGACCAGCAGCGGTCACACCAACGCCATCCTGGCATCCAAGGTCACTGGCACCGCCGTCTATAACACCGGCGGCGACAAGATTGGCACCGTTCAGGACATTGTGCTGGACAAGCAGTCCAACCAGATTCTGTTTGCCGCACTGGGCTTGGGCGGCGTGCTCGGGGTCGGCGAGAAATACTATCCGGTTCCCTGGGCGATGCTGGACTACAGCGAAAACAAGGGCGGCTATGTCGTGCCGCTGGACAAGGAGCGGATCGACAATGCCCCGGCTTATGATCTCAAGGACTTGACCGCCCATGACGGCAAGCTGGGAAATATCCGCGCGCAGACTTACGACTATTACAAGGTCGGTCGCGACTGACAGTAGAAAATCCGGCGGCCGTGAAGCGGTCGAGGAAGGGCCATTCCAAAAATCGCGGCGGCGAAGCGCGGCATGCGACGGTCGGACCGGCAGGGTGCAAGTCCATGGGGTGGACGGTCGAGATTCGCGCCGGGCGCCTGAAAAAGAAAAGGCGCAAGGCGGCCACCGTCGCTTCGCGCCCTGGCTGTCGCTGTGTCTTTTACTTTGGCGTGATGCGGTACAGGCCGCCGGAATTGGCGTTCTCCACCATCCAGACCGCCGCATCGGGCGCGACTTCCACATCGCGGGCCTGCTTGCCGATGTCCCAGCGTTCGGCCGACGTCGCGCCGCCCTTGCTGTCCAGCACCATGCGGTTGAGGGTCATGGTCCGCATGCCCCCCATCAACGCCGAACCCTGCCAGGCCTGGAACATCGCGCCCTTGTAGAAAGTCAGGCTGCCCGGCGCGATGATCGGCGTCCAATAGATCACCGGCTTGGTCAGGTCGGGACGGGTGTCGGGGCTGGGGATCGGCACGCCGTTATAGTTGGTGGCATAGGACACCAGCGGCCAGCCGTAATTCTTGCCCTTCTGGATCAGGTTCAGCTCATCGCCGCCCTTGGGGCCATGCTCCACCTCCCACAACTCGCCATTGGGACTTGGCGGACAGGCGCCGGCGGCTACAAGACTAAGTATTTATTAATGCGGGGTTATTTCCATGATGGCTGGGCCGGGCGAACCAGCAAGGTCCGGTCTAGCCGGGCGCGAATGATGTCGTCGCGATCATCCAGAACAAAGTCGCCCTGGTCGGGGGCAAGCCGCGCTGCATGAGCCACGCCGGTGCAATTCAACCGCGCCAGCGCCCGTCGGGGCGCCGCCGCGACAGGCCGTGGCGCAATTGACCATTTTGCGTCATCACCCTCGCATATGAGGCCCGAGATACTCTTTCAGTGCAGCGCGCACAAAGGCCTTTTTCGCGTCAGTCAAGGGCGCGGCGGGTTCCCTCACTCTGGGGGGGGGCGCGCCAGTCGGACGAGATTCGGGTTCCATCGGCTGTTGCCGGAACTTGGTGTCTTCGTGGAAAACGCCGCGTGCTACCATTATATACTGTGACATCACCATGCTCTGCCTGGAGCCCAGTATCCCGGCAAAGCCTTGTACGCGAGCCCACATGTCGAATGCCTCGCGCTTTTTACCGGCCCAGTAAAGCTCCTGCGCCCGCTGCAGGAAGTCGGCATATTGCGGCGTGGGACAAAGCCCCATAAAGCCCAGCGGCAGTTCCTCCATCAGCTCATCACCGGTGCCTCCGCCCGCCGCAAAAACCGCCAGTTTGTTGCCGGTGCCCTGTATAAGCTTCGAGATGCGTTCCAGAGGATCCCCAACCTCGTCCTTGGTGGCCTTGAAAGTGGGGACTTGACGAAAGATTTCCAACATCAGCGGCACCGACATTGTGCCACGGGATTGCACAATCAGGGGCAAATCCGTCGCGGCGCCAATAGTCTTGTAATAGTCGATCACCTGCTGATCTGTGACGTTCCAACCATTGTTGGGCGGGATCGCCACAATCGCGTCGGCGCCATGAGAGGCGGCATGCTTTGCGTAGCGGACCGATGTGGCAACATCCCACCGCATGTTTTGCACGGCAATGGCGGCAGCGGCTTTCTTGCCCTTGTTGGCCGCCAAAATAGTCTCTGCGCCTTCGATGCGTTCGGCGTCCGACAGTGTGGACCAGCTGGAAGCGAAGACCGGCCAAATCATGCCGTTGACCCCGCCCCGATTTATGTAATCCACTTCCCGAGTGAGTCCATCGGTGTCCAACTTGTCACTGGGCGTAAATGGCGTTTCCATAATGGGAAAAAGCCCTCTGAGCGGCTTGCCGCTCGGAGTCATCAGCTGCGCGCCCTTCACATCATCGGCCCGCGCGGGCTGCGAAACCAGGCTGGCGCCAAGCGCCGCGGCGCCCGCACTCTGCAAAAGTGATCGGCGGCTGATTGTTATGTTGTCGTTTTTCATGATTCTATCCTATCGAAAACTCGGCACACCACCGAATGCTTAGCGCAATACCTGCTTGGTCAGCCGGTCCATCTCGGCCCGGTTGATCACGACCCCCATCCCGGGCAGTGTTGGCGCATGGACATAACCTTCGGCATCGGGCCGGAACTTCGTGTCCATATAGGGATGATCAGCAGCTTCAGGCGGCATAGGCATCTCGAACCAGGAGCAATTTGGCAGCGCCAGCTCGAGATGGAAATGCAGCATCAAGTCGATGGGATTGCCCCAATTGTGCGGTGTGCATTCCATGTTGAACGCATCAGCCAGTAGGCCGATCCGCATGCCGCCGGAGATGCCGCCAACGTTATCGGCGATCAACCGGGCGACATTGAGTGCGCCTTTTGACATGTAATCGGCGTAATCGGAAATGGAATAAAGAAACTCGCCGACATGCAGCGGCAAGTCCAGCGCCCGGTTGAGCTCGATCAGCCCTTCCATGTCCGTGGTCCGAATCGGATCCTCGAACCAAGCGTAATCAAGTTCATCAAGCAGGCGGCCAACCGCTAACGCTTCAAAGCGATTGTATTGCTGTACAGGGTCATGGGCCAACACGAACTCATCGCCCGCCGCCGCACGCACCTGTTTGATCTCTTCCATATGACCGATATAGGTCGGAATCTCTCTCTTGCTGTCCCGGTGCTGGCCGGCACCCGGATGGATTTTATACCCTTTGAAGTTTAGTGCCTTGGCCTTGGTAACGTCAGGGATGTAATCCTCGATTGCAGGAAGATGCCTGCTCGACGCATAGGCCAGGATCTTGTCCTTGCTGCCGCCCACACCACCGTTCAAGAGCTTGTAGATGGGCCGATTGACCGACTGGCCGAGCAAATCCCACAGCATTACGTCGGTCGCGGCGCGATACCAGTTGGGCCAGTTTCCGCCCCCCTGCGTCGTGAGACCGCTGCCAACCAGTCCCTCTGTGTTGAAAGCCGAAGTGTTGCCCAATGTGGGACCGGCGCCAAAACCCCCGCCCCCACGGCGCACATTGGCGTTATACCCATAATTGGCCTTGAGGCCTGAGGTTGATGCCAGCGTCGGAAGCAGATCAATCACGCTCTTTCCAACCAGCTCAACCTTCGCCCATTCCAGCCAGTGCGGCGTCGAATTACGATTGCCAAGCGTATAGATGGCTTCCAATCCACTGTTCGTGGTCAGTGAAACGAGCACCCCCTTATCGGGTGAGTTGAGAGGCTTGTAGCCTGTACCGGAGAGATCCGTGACGTAGACCTTTGCTTCCTTGATCACCAAGTCAGGCAGATCGGAAGACTTGACGCCTACGGCCTGCGCGGCGGCGCTGCCGGGATCGGCCAACACAGCCAGACCGGCCAGACCGGCGCCGGCGACTGACGTCGATAAAAAATCGCGCCGCGACGCGTCAGATCTCTTGAAAAGCATACTCGTCTCCGTGGTTCCGTTGGTTCTAAACAGGCATAAAATCAGATGGACAAACAATTCGTGACGTTGGACTCAGTTGCGCGATCTCCGCCCGAGCACAGTTTTACAGGCTCGGCTGATCGGGCGCTCGCTTGATCCACTTGTAGATGCGCGCGGAATTCTTCCAGAAATACTTTTCCGCGGCCTCCCTGGATTTGGTTGAAAAAAAGCGTTTCATCAAACCGACTTCCTCGGGGATGGTCGCGACGCCGTAGCTGTTTGGATAATCGCTTCCGAACATGACCCGATCCTCTCCGAAGATTCCGTAGAGATATTCCAGCCGGTCACGCAGAGGCCCGTAATCCTTGGATACGGTTCCGTCCTGCAGCGGATGATACACTTCCGTCAGCTTGACGAAGATATTGGGACGTTTCGCCATTTCCTGAACTACGGCCTCATACGCTTTCTGATTGTCCGGCGTCGGATCGAAAGACGGCAGATGATCCATGATGATGCGAAGGTCCGGAATGGCGTCGGCCAGACGCACATTCGCCGTCATCAGGTTCATGCTGGGATTGGCGGTGTCGAGTGCCAGGTCGGCCTGGGCGAGCAATTTCAGATTGTCCACGGCCGCAGGCGTCAGAGTCACCTTGCCGTCATCGACCCGGCCCGGCGTATCGGCCGTGTAATAGCGACTGTAGCGGATGGCGCGATAAAGCGGATCCCTGTGGAAGCGCGTCACATAGTTACCGAAATCGGGCATATGCGGATCGAGTGTTCCCGACACGCCCACCATGATCGGATTGGCCCGGCAAACTTCGAGGTACCAAAGATTGTCCTCAATCCAGGCGCTGGATTCGACAACGATTGCTCCCACAATGCCAGTCGGCCTGGCCAGTACGGCATATCCGTCGGGCAAGGAGGTTTTTGAGATCGCGCGATAGGCCTGGGAGCCCATATAACCGGCACCAGTGGGACGCGTGCCGTCGAACAAGTGGATATGCGCGTCGATAATTGGAATACCGTCGACGCTGGCCGATTGGGCCAGTGCGCCACCCGTTCCAGAAACCAGCGCTGCTGCGCCGGCGCCCGCCAAAACCTCGCGACGTTGAAGGCCGCCCTGCATGGTATTCCGCACCTTCCGTTCCCCTTTTTTGTTATTATCGCTTGCGGGATATAAAATCAGAGGCGTATTCGAAATACAACTGGCTTGCTGGTGGTTGGACGTTTTGAAAATGCATGTTCCCGCTCTAACCCGGCAGCCAGAACGCCACCAGGCCGAGTTGGCCGACAATCGCGATGCAATGATAGAAGATCGCGACACAATGATACGAGCATAATCCAGGCAGCAATATTACGACCGAGCAACCGAACGCGGCCTCTCGCGCAAAAGTCGGTGCGTAGACCAACGGCTGTGAGGCGCCCAATCGGGCTGTCGGAACAGGAAACTTAGCCCGTTATTCCGTTGTAATATTCAGGCGCTTGGTTAGATAAATTAATGGATTTTGAGGCTAGGCATAAGGACAAAGCCGTGGCAAGAAATTCTTTGAAGGCGCCTCTCACACAGTGAGACCCATGGTGAGATCCGCGCCGATGCTGCTTTCGCAAACCCCCTCGCCTACTCAGCGTTTGAGACGATAGGCGATCAGCGCGTCCGCCCTGCCCGTTCCGAAGGACGGATCACCGCCAGCGGCGATTAAAACATACTGCTGCTGGTCACGCCCCCTGTATGTCATCGGCGTCGCATGACCACCCGCCGGCAGGCGGACTTTCCAAAGCGTGCGTCCGTTGAATTCGTCGATCACGCGAAAGCTCTTGTCCTGACTGGCGCCGATGAACACAAGCCCGCCACCGGCCACCAGCGAACCGCCGATATTGGGCGCACCCAGCCGAATGGGCAGATGCAGCGGGATTCCGAACGGCCCGCTATTCCAGGCGTCTCCGAAACGTCGCTGCCAGAGAATTTTCTGCGTCTTCAGATCGACCGCGCTCAGAAATCCATAGCCTGGCTCCTGGCAGGGGATACCCAACCCCGTCAGGAAGGCGTGCCAATGCACGCCATAGGGCGTGCCTTCCATGGCCGCACCTGGCGCACCATGCGGGCGAAAGCCGCGCTGCCTGCCATCCCGCGGATACAGTCCCTCCCTGTCCGCCTGCGCGCGCGGGATGAACTGGTCCCAGTCGGCCATCCGGTTGGAGTTGACGATCATGATGCCGCGCGATTCATCGACCGACACGCCGCCCCAGTCGATGCCTCCCAACTCACCAGGCAGGCGAATGGAATAGCCCAGACCCGGCGGTGTATAGATTCCATCATAGCGAGCTTGCTGGAACCGGATTCGGCAATAGAGCTGGTCGAACGGCGTGATACCCCACATGTCGGCGCCGGTCAGTTTGGGCCCGGCGAAACTTGGCATGCCGGTGGAGAAGGGCTGGGTGCGCGACCAGCGCTCGCCGGGTACCGGCGAAGCCGGCACGGGCTTTTCCTCAACCTTTGTCAGCGGATGACCGTCGCGCCGATCCAGGACAAAAATCTGACCCGTCTTGGTCGCCTGAATCAAGGCGGGCACACGCCCCGATTTCGTCGGGAAGTCCGCCAACACCGGCTGAGCGGCCAGATCATAGTCCCACAGATCGTGATGGACGGTCTGAAACACCCAGCGTACCGCACCGGTGTTGGCGTCCAGCGCCACGACTGCGCTGGAAAAGTGATCGGTGTTGGGCGTGCGGTTGGCGCCATAAAAGTCCGGGCTGCCATTGCCCATGGGCAGATAGACCAGTCCCAACTCGCTGTCGGCGCTGAGCGCCCCCCAGCTGTTGGGTGTCGAAGCGACATAGGTTTGGCCGGGCGCCAGCGCCCCATGATCGTTGGGCCGGCCCGGATCGAAGGCCCATTTCAACGCTCCCGTCACGGCGTCGAAGCCGCGGACTACGCCCGGCGGTTCGTGGGTCGACTGATTGTCGGCAATGAAAGCGCCGATCACCGCCGTTCCATTCACAATCACCGGCGGCGAGGTTGGATTCGTCCAACCGGGAGGAAACTTTCCCAAACCCGCGTTCAGATCGACAGACCCGTTATCCCCAAAATCGCGGCATGCCGCCCCCGTCCTGGCATCGAGCGCGATCAGCCGGTTGTCGGCCGTGCCAACCAGTATGCGGGTGGAACATTCGGGCGTACCGGGTGGAGCCCGGAAGAACGCGACCCCGCGACATACGGCGTGTCCGGCACGGGAAAAGTCTATAGGGGGGTCATTGCGCCATCGCTGTTTGCCGGTGACAGGATCCAGGGCAAAAACGGCATCATAGGCGGTACAGCCATAAAGTGTACCGTCGACCATCAGGGGCGTGACTTCCAGCCCGCCGCTGCGCTTGCCGCCCTTGGGGGTGAGGCCCGCATGATAGACCCAGGCCTGTTCCAGGCGGTCAGCATTGGCGGGCGTGATCTGTGCCAGCGGCGAATAGCGCGTACCGTGCAGGTTCGCCCCATAGCTGGTCCATTCTCCGCTCGATTGCTGCACGCGATTGGGCGGCGGAACGGACATGGCCAGCGACTGGTCCGCATGGTCCGCAAGCGCGACCCAGCCAGCCACGCCGCATATCGCCAATGCCAGGGCGACAAGGCCGTAACGCCTGCCCTTGGGGGTCGCCAGCGGCAACAGAAGAAGAAAAAGCACTGCCAGATAGGTCAGCCGCGGCATCAGTGCCCAGCCGTCAGGGCCGGCTTCCCATAGCGACCATGCCAATGTGGCGGCACAGGCAAGCCAGAAAAGATAGAGGCCCGACCGTCTGCCTTGCCAAATCAGCAACGCCGACACGGTGACGGCTGATCCGCAGACAAGATAGTACCAGGAGCCCCCCAGCAGGGCCAGGTAGACGCCGGGCAGCGCCATTCCCAGTCCTGTTGCCAGCAAGACCACAGATGCAAGACGGCGCATGCGTATCTCCCAATCCCTACCCTGCACATTAGCACCGCGGCAGAGGGCGCGCCAAATTTGTACCGCACCAGCCTCTCATAAAGCGGCATTTCCCGGACGGTGGGTCGATCCGGCTATGGTGGCGGGGCCGGCCAGCCAGCAGACACGCGCGTTCATGCCCGGCCCCGACAGTCATTGCGCGCCGCCAGGGGGCGTCAATGTCAGAAAAAAGAACCCCGCCGCATTGCTGCGGCGGGGTGTAGGGGGAGTTAACGAACGAAATACAGAGACGTGCCTTAGAACCTCTTCGACACGTTCAGCACGATATACCTGCCAATGGTCGTGCCGTTGGCGGCGATTCCGCGACCGCCGTTCGACGGGCTGGCATTGCCACCATCCAGATATAGCGGCGGCTGTTCGTCAAAGACGTTGTTGACTGTCAAACCCACGGACGCGCCGCTTGCCCAATCAGCCACACCATCCAGGTCATAGGAGGTGTAGACGTTGATCGGGTGGAACGACCCGATGCGCGTCTGGCCATAGAGACTGCGAGCGGGGGTCCCGGGGTTGACCTGGAAGCCGGGGCTATACTGCACCCACACGCGTCCCGACCAGGGTCCGCTTTTCAACCCAAGGAACGCGGTGGTTGAATAGAGCGGCGCCTGATACTGCTGGATTGTGCTCCACACCTGTCCCAGGCCGGCCTGTGTGGCATCCATGGTGCTGACCGTTCCAGAGTTACCAATCGACAGGGTGCCGAAATTGTCGATGTCGGTCGTGTAGCTCAAGTTCCAGTCGTAACCTTCAAACTGCGCGTTGCCGATATTGTCACGTTGCGCGGACGTCAGGATAAAGGGCGCCGGCAGGCCCGGTGCATAAGCGGAGGCCAGATCAGATCCCGGGAAGCCCAGATAGGTGTTGTAGCCGATGGCAGCGACCTGCGCCTGGGTCGGATTGATGATGTAGTACTTGGAATATGCCGGAACCGTGAACAGCAGCGCCCCGAAGAACGGCAGGCCGATCTGGTGCTCGATGAAGACGTGGTAACGCGTAACACTGACATCAAGTCCGGTCAGATCGACGCCAAACTCGGTGGTGGGATGGAAATCAACACCAAGAGACCAGGTGCTGCCCAATTCCGGCCCCAGGTTCGGGTTGCCGCCGGGTACGCCGAAGGACGGGCGCAGTTGGTCGGCGAGCGACGTGCCGGGGGGCACATTGGTGTTCGGACTGACGCTATGATCGGTGTAATAATAGCGACCGTCCGGGGCCAAGGTATCCGCAAGGCTGGGCGCGTCATATGACGTGCCCTTGGTGCCGCGCAGGGTCAGCGCATCAACCACATCCCAGGTTACGCCGATCTTGAAGTTCTTGGTGTTGCCGAAATCGCTGTAGTCGTCGGAGCGGCCCGAGACGTCGACCGAAAGGTTTTTCACCAGCGTCATGCTGTTGCTGGCGCTGACCAGCGGCACAATAATTTCGCCATAGACCGAGGTGGTGGTGCGATGGGTCTTGGCAAATACGGTCTGGGCACCCGGATTCGGATGGTTGCCCCACCATTCACCGATCGGCGCATTGATGAACCACTGGGAAATATAATCGTCCCAACTGTATTTTGCACCGACGGCGACCTTCACATCACCGCCAGGCAGCGAAAACAGCGAGCCGTTGACGTTGGCGGCGTACTGAATCAGGTGCTGGACCGCTTTGCCGGTCTGCCCAACATTCAGAATGGAGTTCAGCACCTGCGGGTTGCCCAGGTTGAGATTATAGGGGTCGACCGCATTGCCCGACGCAGTGTTCGAGGCAACCAGGTTTGGCGACAACACGCCACCGATCGTCTGCTGGCGCAGCGCGACATTGAGCGCCGAAGTGTCCACGGAATCAACGCCAATGCGGACGCCGTCCGCAACGCTGCGGCCGTAATTGCCCACCAGGTCAAGCTCCCAGTCGCGGAACGGCAGCTGGATGGCCAGCTTCGGCGTGATCTGGAACATGTTTATGTCGTTATGAGCGATGTTGGAGTTGGTGCCCAGATAAGACGAAAAGTCCATTTGAATGGTCTGCGAGGTCTCGCCGGCGATCGACTGGAAATACGGATTGGTGTTGTCGATTACCGCCGTCGCTCGCTGCGACTCCGCGCGCCGGGAAGCCAAGTGGTTGCTCCACAACGCCGTGACGGAGAAGTCCACGCCTTCCATAAGGTGCTGATGGAAGGTGCCAAAGACGGAATCCTGTTCTTCCCTGGGCAGGAAATCCACATTTTGGTTGGTATCGCAACGGTTCAGGCCGCCCGCATTGGTGACGGGATCCAGGGACGGATAGGGACCGGACACATTGGCTTTCAACGAACCCGGCGTGTTAGCCACATATGCGTTCTGGGCATAAAATACCCCAGGAGCCGTGGAGATATTGGGCAGCGGGCAGGTGGTCGAGCGCGAGTCGCGGCCGCCGATGCTGGTCAGGTTCATATTCGTATAGGCGCGATCCGAAGCGGCCAGCGCGGTGTTGCTTTTGTGCGAGACCGCCAAAAGGGCGCCACCGCCATGCCAGGAGGTGCCCCCCATGGCGCTGACGTTCAGCGAAGCATAGCCATTCGCGAAGCCTGCGGAGGCATTTGCCTCAAAGCCCTCGTAATTGTCGCGGGTCACAAAATTGATGACGCCCGTGATCGCGTTGGCGCCATAGACCGACGAAGCGCCGTCGGGCATGACGTCCACCCGCTGCAGCGCGATGGTGGGGATCAGGCCGGGATCAGGCGCGGTGGCCAGACCGCTGACGCCGACCATATTCTGACCGTTAAACATGACCAGGGTTTCAGAACCGCCGACGATGGCCTGTGACGGGATATAACGGATAACCGGACGCACGGAGCCGAGATTGATCTCGGTCTGCGCCGTCGCTGTCGTGTTGAAAGTGTTCGCTATTTGCGGAATCTGGGACAGGATCTGATCGGTCGACATGGCGCCGGTCGCCTTGATCGTTCCGAGATCCACAGTCACCAGGTTGGAGCCGACCGGATTGATGCCCTTAATCATCGTTCCGGTAACGGTCACAGACTCGACGGGAGGGGCGGCGTCTTGCGCCTGCGCCGCACTGGCCATTGTCAGGGCGAGCGCGCCCAATGATGCACCGCACAACAACGCGCAGTTGAATCGCTTACCAGCGTTTGCGTTGAAAATCATGAATTATCTCCCCTTTGAGGTCCCGATTGTGAAGTTCCCGTTACCCTTTGTGCCGGTCAATATTGCCAGCCTGCTTTAAGAGTACCGGAACCTTATCGTCGCATATAGAGACAGCGTCTCGAAATTGTCAATGCTGTTTTTGCGCCACAATACGGCCCCAACCGGAGCAGACGCAGACCTGTCGGCGAACCAGACATCCTGCCCGCCAATCACGGCAGCAATGGTCGAAAAACGCCGGAATATGCTTTGCTCCGGTCGGTCGATGAACTAGCGTCCGCGCCGAATTTCCCACCTGGCTGGCGTATGAGATGTCGAGCAACAGGCGTCAAGATCGTGCGCCCGATACCTGTGGCGGGGCATGCGCCGCCGAATAATGCCATGCGCCGCGCTGCCCTGCCCACGCCGTCAGGCATAGTCTTGCCGCGTATCGCCAGCATCCTGAATATGCTGATGTCCCATCTTGAATTTACAGCTCGAATTTCCACGGAATGCGTTGGAGAAGTACCATGAACAGAATCACCATCCTGTTGCTGGGCGCGCTTTGCGCGGTTGGCGCGGTATCGATCGCAAGCGCGCAGAAGGCGCCGGCTGAACCAAGTGCGCTGAGCGCGGCTGACACCGCCCAGGCCATTCGCGACTTCAATTCGACCTGTGCCGCCTGTCATGGTGACAATGGCGGCGGCGGCGACAGGGCGCCCGCGCTTATCGACAATGCCCATTTGCGCACGCTCGATGCGGCCGGCATCGAAGGCATAATCCGAAATGGCCAGCGCGCCATGCCGCCTTTTGCGAATCTGCCCCCGGCGGAAGTCGCCAGGCTTGCCGCCTGGCTTCATTCCCTGAACATTTCCGGGCTGCAGTCCGCGCCCCCCGAACAAGTCGCCGCCGGTGAAGCCTATTTC
>DASZQW010000015.1:0-62879 GCA_035549455.1 Rhizomicrobium sp.
CTGCTATATGGCCCGGCCTCAAGGCGGACATGGCGGAACTGGTAGACGCGCTGGATTTAGGTTCCAGTGACGAAAGTCGTGGGGGTTCAAGTCCCTCTGCCCGCACCATTCCGCCGTGGGCAGGCCCGCGACGGAATGCCAAAGCCAGGCCGCGGCGGACTAGCGGCAGCGTAGTGTCCGCCCGTCTTCGGCCCGGCGCGGCAGAGGAAAACAGAGGCCCTTCGGCCGGTATAATATAATAAGAGAGTAGGAAGTTCCAGATGCAGATCAGCGAGACGGTTTCCCAAGGCCTGCACAAGCAGTTCACCGTCACCATCCCCGCCAGCGAGCTGGACAGCCGCGTCAATGCCCGGCTGGAGGAGATGAAGCCCAAGGTTAATCTCAAGGGCTTCCGTCCCGGCAAGGCGCCGGTCTCGTACCTCAAGAAGCAGTTTGGCAAATCGATCATGGGCGAGGTGGTGGAAGCCGCCGTCAATGAAGGCAGCCAGAAGGTCATCGCCGACAACAAGCTCAAGGTCGCGCTGCAGCCGCGCGTCGAGCCGGTGGGCAGCGTCGAGGATGCGGTGGACGGCAAGGCCGACCTGACCTTTACCGTCATCGTCGACCTGATGCCGGAATTCGACGCCACCGACCCGGCCACGCTGACGGTGGAGCGCATCACGGCCGACATCACGGATGCCGACATCGACGAGGCGCTGGACCGCCTGGCCAAGAATGTTCGCAACTATGTCGCCAAGGACGGCGCCGCCGCCAAGGACGATGCCGTGGTGATTGACTATGAAGGCAGCGTGGACGGCGTGCCGTTCGAGGGCGGCAAGGGCAGTGACTTCAGCCTGACCCTGGGTTCGGGCACCTTCATTCCGGGCTTTGAAGACGGTCTGATCGGCGTGGCGGCCGGCGACAGCCGCGACGTGAAGGTGACGTTCCCGGCCGAGTATCATGCCCCGGAAATGGCGGGCAAGGATGCGATCTTCGCCGTCACGGTGAAGGAAGTGAAAGCCCCGGAAGACGCCAGGATCGACGACGAGATGGCCAAGAAGCTGGGCCTGGACGATCTGGCCACGCTCAAGGCCCGCGTGCGCGAATCGCTGGAGAGCGACTTTAAGTCGGCCAGCCGCATGCACCTGAAGCGCCGCGTGCTGGACGCGCTGGACAACGCCCATGACTTCCCGCTGCCGCCCGCCATGGTGGAGCTTGAATTCTCCAACATCTGGCGCCAGGTGGAGGAAGAACTGAAGCGCGAGGGCAAGACCCCCGCCGACGAAGGCAAGTCCAAGGGCGAGCTGAAGGCCGAATATCACAAGATCGCCGAGCGCCGCGTCCGCTTGGGCCTGGTGCTGGGCAAGCTGGGCGAGCAGAACGGCATTTCGGTGCAGAATGACGAAGTACAGCGCGCCATCATGGCGCGGGCCCGCGAGTTTCCCGGCCAGGAACAGCAGGTTTTCCAGTTCTATTCCCAGAACCCGCAGGCCCAGGCCGAGATCCGCGCGCCCTTGTTCGAGGACAAGGTGGTGGACTTCATCGCCGAGCTGGCCACGGTCAATGAGCGCAAGGTCGCCAAGGACGTGCTGTTCGCCGACCCCGAGGACGAGCCGGGAACGGCCTGACCGCCCAGGGTCGTGGCGGGGTCGTAATCCCCGCGATCAACGCTATATTAGGCGGGATCGGCCCATTTATCGGGACGTTTTTCCGGTTATTGTCCGCTGACGAATCAAGAGGCGCCGCGCATGGCCTATGACTCCAATCCGACCGAATTCTACAACAACACATTGGTGCCCATGGTGGTCGAGCAGACCGCCCGCGGCGAGCGCGCCTTCGACATCTATTCCCGCCTGCTGAAGGAAAGGCTGATCTTCGTCACCGGCCCGATCGAGGATTACGGCGCCAGCCTGATGACCGCCCAGCTACTGTTCCTGGAAGCGGAAAATCCCAAGAAGGAAATCCACATGTACATCAACTCGCCCGGCGGGTTGGTGACGGCGGGCATGGCGATCTATGACACCATGCAGTATATCCGCCCCAATATTCACACCTATTGCATCGGCCAGGCGGCCTCGATGGGCTCGCTGCTGCTGTGCGCCGGCGTCAACGGCCACCGCTATGCCCTGCCCAATGCCCGGGTGATGGTGCACCAGCCCAGCGCCTCCTTCTACGGCCAGGCGGCCGATATCGCCCGCCATGCCCAGGAGATCGTCAAGCTCAAGAAGCGGCTGAACGAGATCTATGCCAAGCATACCGGCCAGACGGTCGAGGCCGTTGAAAAGCTGCTGGACCGCGATACCTATATGACCGGCGAGGAAGCCAAGGCTTTTGGGCTGATCGACCAGGTGATGGAGCGCCGCCCGGAGACAGAAAACCTGGTCCCCTGACGGTCCGGGCCAGACGATTCCGGGCTAAAGTTCCGGGATTCCAAGCAGAATCGGCCTTGTGGCCGATTAAACAAATCTTGATCCCGGCGGCCTTAGCATGGTCGAATGTTGGGAGGCGGGGGTGCTTCGGGCGCCCGCGTCATTGTGCAAAGCAGCAAAGGCCGGTTAGGCTGGAAGCTGCCTGGTCCGTAAGGGGCTGGAATCAAGGGTCGAAAGGACCCGGTGGAAGACGATGAGCAAGGCCAGCGGCGGCGAGTCCAAGAACACGCTCTACTGCTCTTTCTGCGGCAAGAGCCAGCATGAGGTTCGCAAGCTGATCGCGGGCCCGACCGTCTTCATCTGCGACGAATGCGTCGAACTCTGCATGGAGATCATCCGGGAGGAGAACAAGACCTCCTTCATGAAGTCCAAGGAGGGCGTGCCCACCCCGCAGGAAATCTTCAAGGTGCTGGACGATTATGTCGTCGGGCAAAGCCACGCCAAGAAGGTTCTCTCGGTCGCGGTCCACAACCATTACAAGCGCATCAACTCGTCCGGCAAGAATGGCGATGTCGAGCTGGCCAAGTCCAACATCATGCTGGTCGGCCCCACGGGTTGCGGCAAGACCCTGCTGGCCCAGACCCTGGCGCGCATCCTGGACGTGCCCTTCACCATGGCCGACGCCACCACCCTGACCGAAGCCGGTTATGTCGGCGAGGATGTGGAGAATATCATTCTCAAGCTGCTGCAGTCCGCCGACTATAATGTCGAGCGCGCCCAGCGCGGCATCGTCTATATCGACGAAGTCGACAAGATCAGCCGCAAGTCCGACAACCCGTCCATCACCCGCGACGTGTCGGGCGAGGGCGTGCAGCAGGCGCTTCTGAAGATCATGGAAGGCACCGTTGCCTCCGTGCCGCCGCAGGGCGGCCGCAAGCATCCGCAGCAGGAATTCCTGCAGGTGGACACCACCAATATTCTGTTCATCTGCGGCGGCGCCTTCGCCGGCCTGGACAAGATCATCGCCCAGCGCACCCAGGGTTCCTCGATGGGCTTCGGCTCCAACCCCAAGGGCCCGGACGAGCGCGGCACCGGCGATCTGCTGCGCGAAGTCGAGCCGGAGGACCTGCTCAAATTCGGCCTGATCCCGGAATTCATCGGCCGTCTGCCGGTGATGGCGACTTTGGGCGATCTGCAGGAACAGGCGCTGATCGAGATCCTGACCCGCCCCAAGAACGCGCTGGCCAAGCAGTATCAGCGCATGTTCGAGATGGAAGGCGTCAAGCTGCGCTTCCAGGAAGAGGCGCTGCACGCCATCGCCAAGCGCGCCATCCTGCGCAAGACCGGCGCGCGCGGCTTGCGTTCGATCCTGGAAGGCATCCTGCTGGAGACCATGTTCGAACTGCCCACCCTGACGGGCGTGCAGGAAGTTGTGATCACCGCCGATGTGGTGGATGGCAAGGCGCGCCCGCTCTATACCTACAGCGACAAGGCCGAAGCCCGCGAGAAGTCGGCTTCGTAAACGCGGCCCTCAAGCCATCGTCAGCAGCCCGCACCGAAACTGGATGTCCTGCGCGCGGGTCGGCAAATCGGCCGCCCCGGCGCGAAAAAAGTGAGTTCCGCGCGGATTTTCGTGCGGGCGCGAGAACTTAACCCTTCCCAGGGCTTCGCATGCCTTGAAACAGCGTCTCAAGCGGCCCACTTTACGGTATCTGGAGTCGTTCGTTGGGCGGCTCCTTGTTATTGGAAGGCTTCGCCCGCCCGGCAAAGCCGAACGCGCCGGCGAACCCGGCAGGAGCACAAGCACATGGCGGATGACGCCACCAAGAAAGTCGAGACCAAGGACAATCCCGTCACCGCGCCGGTGCTGCCGCTGCGCGACATCGTGGTTTTTCCGCACATGATCGTGCCCCTGTTCGTGGGCCGCGAAAAGTCCGTGCGCGCCCTTGAGGAAGTGATGAACAACGAGAAGCAGATCCTGCTTCTCACCCAGAAAAACGCCGCCGAGGACGATCCCACGGCGGAAGGCCTGCATACCATCGGCACCCTGGCCACCGTGCTGCAGCTCTTGAAGCTGCCCGACCAGACCGTGCGCGTACTGGTCGAAGGCAAGGGCCGCGCCCGCGTCACCGGCTTTGATGCCCGCAGCGATTTCTTCCAGGCCACGGTCGAGAAGATCCCGGAGGAAGCCGCGGCGGCGCCGGAATCCGAGGCGCTGATGCGCACGGTGAAGACCAACTTCGAGCAGTATATCAAGCTGAACAAGAAGATCCCGTCCGAGACCCTGGCGGCGGTTGCCCAGATCGACGATGCGGCCAAGCTGGCCGACACCGTTGCCTCGCATCTGTCGGTCAAGATCGGCGAGCGCCAGGCGCTGCTGGAAACCTTCTCGACCACAGAGCGGCTGGAGAAGATCCTGTCGCTGATCGAGGCCGAGATCGGCGTGCTGCAGGTCGAGCGCAAGATCCGCAGCCGGGTCAAGCGCCAGATGGAGAAGACCCAGCGCGAATATTACCTCAACGAACAGTTGAAGGCGATCCAGAAGGAACTCGGCGAAGGCGAGGAAGGCCGCGACGAGATGAACGAGCTGGAAGAGCGCATCCGCAAGACCAAGCTCAGCAAGGAAGCGCGCGAAAAGGCGACGGCGGAGGTCAAGAAGCTGCGCTCCATGTCGCCGATGTCGGCGGAAGCCACCGTGGTGCGCAACTATCTGGACTGGCTGCTGTCGCTGCCCTGGGGCAAGAAGAGCAAGGTCAAGCGCGACATCGTCGCCGCCGAGCTGGTGCTGAACGACGACCATTTCGGACTGGAAAAGGTCAAGGAACGCATCCTGGAGTATCTCGCCGTGCAGCAGCGCGTCGGCAAGCTGAAAGGCCCCATCCTGTGCCTGGTCGGTCCGCCCGGCGTGGGCAAGACCTCGCTGGCCAAGTCCATCGCCAAGGCCTCGGGCCGCGAATATGTCCGCATGAGCCTGGGCGGCATGCGCGACGAAGCGGAAATCCGCGGCCATCGCCGGACCTATATCGGCTCCATGCCCGGCAAGATCATCCAGTCGATGAAAAAGGCCAAGACCAGCAATCCGCTGTTCCTGCTGGACGAGATCGACAAGCTGGGCGCGGACTATCGCGGCGATCCGTCTTCGGCGCTTCTGGAGGTGCTGGACCCGGAGCAGAATTCGACCTTCAACGACCATTACCTGGAGGTCGATTTTGACCTGTCGGATGTGATGTTCGTGACCACGGCCAACAGCCTGCACATGCCGCAGCCGCTGATGGACCGCATGGAGATCATCCGTATCCCCGGCGATCCCGAGGATGAGAAGGTCGAGATCGCCAAGCGCCACCTGGTTCCCAAGCAGAAGAAGCAGCATGGGCTGAAGGACGAGGAATGGAAGATCACCGATGAGGGCCTGCGCGACCTGATCCGCTACTACAGCCGCGAGGCCGGCGTGCGGAACCTGGAACGCGAGATCGCCAACCTGGCGCGCAAGGCGGTGAAGGAAATCCTGTCCAAGAAGGCCAAGGCGGTGGAGATCACCACAGATAATCTGGGCACCTATGCGGGTGTGCGCCGCCATCGTTTCGGCGAGATGGAGGGCGAGGACCAGGTCGGCGTCGTCACCGGGCTGGCCTGGACGGAAGTGGGCGGCGAGACGCTGACCATTGAATCGGTGATGCTGCCGGGCAAGGGCCGCTTCCAGGCGACCGGCAAGCTGGGCGATGTGATGAAGGAATCGATCGACGCCGCGCGCTCCTATGTGCGGTCCAAGGCGACCAGCTTCGGCATCAAGCCGCCGCTGTTCGACAAGATCGACATCCATGTCCATGTGCCCGAAGGCGCCACGCCCAAGGACGGCCCGTCAGCCGGTCTTGCGATGGCGACCTCGATCATCTCGGTGATCACCGGCATCCCGATCCGCCGCGATGTGGCGATGACGGGCGAGGTGACGCTCAGGGGCCGGGCGCTGCCGATCGGAGGGCTGAAGGAAAAGCTTCTCGCGGCCCTGCGGGCGGGAATCACCACCGTGATCATCCCCCAGGAAAACGAGAAAGACCTGGCCGAAGTGCCTGACAATGTGAAGGCCGGCCTGACGATTGTGCCTGTCTCGACCATGGGCGAGGTGCTGAAGGTGGCGCTGACCCGCCAGCCGGAAGCCATCGACTGGGTTGAGCCCGAGGTGTCGGCTTTGCCCCTGGCGGGGGATGATGCGGACGCGGTGGTCACCCACTAGCTTTGAACCATTCAAAAGGGGGGCTGGAACGGGGGTTCCAGCCCCCCTTTTTGTTGCCTTGGAAGGCAAAAATCCGCCGAATCCGCGACTTTTCGGCTTTACGGGCCGGTTCCGGCACCCCTAGAGTCAGGGCAATAAGGAAATAATCGCCGCTAAAGGAGCACGCCGTGAACAAGAACGATCTCATCCAGAAACTTTCGGACTCGACCGGTCTTGCCAAGAACGACGCCGCCAAGGCCGTGGACGGCACCTTCGACCTGATCGCCGCCGCGCTGAAGGCCGGCGACGAAGTGCGGCTGACCGGCTTCGGCGTTTTCGTCGTCGCCACCCGCGCCGGGGGAAAAGGCCGCAATCCCCAGACCGGCGAGGAAATCACCATCAAGCCGTCCAAGCAGCCGCGCTTCCGCGCCGGCAAGCAGCTCAAGGACTCCTTGAACTGAGGGGCTGAACTGAAATCCGTTTTGAAATCCGCCTGGCTCTCGCTGGCCCTGGTATGGCTGGCGGCCCATGTGATTTTGCTGGGCGCGATCCTCGGCCTGAAATTTCTCACCGCCAAGGCGCTGCTGATGCTGGCGATGGCGGGCGCGGCGCTTTGGTTCCTGGCCAGGCGCAAACCCGTCTTGCCGCGCCTGTCGGGCATGGTATAGCGCCGAACAGGGGCGGTTAGCTCAGCGGTAGAGCGTATCGTTAACACCGAGAGGGTCGGCGGTTCGATCCCGTCACCGCCCACCAATTCAAGCCGCGCCCGCAAGGGGCGCCTTCCGGTTAATGGCCTGATCGGGTGGATTGCGCCGTTTTATCCTGGCCGCGATTTTCGCTTGCGGCGGGGCGATGGAACTTCTGCGGGGCGCTGAGCTGGGAAGCGGCGGCGCCAAACAGAAGCAGGCCGGCGCTCAGGGCGAGGGTCTTGTTGTACATGGCCGGCTCTCCCAGGGATTGATGTGAAAACGTCCCGCTGGGCCTTGGGTTCCCACATGAACCGAGCCTCATTCGCCAAAGCCGGACCCGACCGCTACACTTCGGCAAAACAATTTCGCAAAACAAAAGGAAGCGCCGTTGCGTCAAGCTCCCCTGATCGTGTTGGCGCTGACCGCGCTGCTGGCCGGTTGTGGCGGACCACGCCAGCAACCCGCCTGGATGCGCCCCACCGAAAAGCCCCGCGACGAGAATTATCATGGCGGCTCTGCGGCGGCGCTGCTCAAGTATGACGCCAACAAGGACGGCACCCTGACCCGCGCAGAACTGATCGCCGGCCTCAAGGCGGAGTTCGCCGCTCACGATACCCATCGGGACGGCTGCCTGGACGCCGAGCAGACCGCCGCCATCAACCAGAGCCGCGTCGATGCCGACCAGTCCACCGCCACCCCCATCGTCGACTGGAACCAGGACGGCTGCATCGACTACACCGAATTCTCCGCCGCGCCCTATTCGCTGTTCGACCAGATGGACCGCGACCGCGACGGCAAGATCACGCCCGAGGAATTCGGCAAGAAGCCGGATGCGGACAAGAGTGACGCGGCCAAGCCGGATGACGCTGGCCATCCCCCCGCAGAACCCGGCGAGGGCGGCCGTCACCGGCGCGGCGGCGAAGGCGGCCCATCGCCCGGCAATGGCCAATAAGCCGCCAACTGCTTGACAGGGCAGGGGTACGCCCGTACATCGGCCCCCTTCGCGCGCGCTTCTGAGAAGAAGAGCGGGCGTGCGGGGGCGTAGCTCAGTTGGTTAGAGTGTCGGCCTGTCACGCCGAAGGTCGCGGGTTCGAGCCCCGTCGCTCCCGCCATTTCCCTGGAAATGGCATTTGTGTGTTCCCGCGACGTCGCGGGTTCATGTCCTTGCGGCTTTACGCTGCCGCTAAGCCGCTTGGGACATCCCGTCGCTCCCGCCATTTTCCAATCGGAAATGACCATTGTTAAGAACCGCTCGCAATTGATGGACCTGTGTTCACAGCCATCCAATGCGTCACAGAAGTGCGGCCATTTTCCTGTTCTTCCGCGGCGAATCTTCCTTTAAACCCGCGTTGCGCGAGGACAGCGCCTGCCTATACTGCACCCGCGAAATAACATCGGTCCGACCTGTTGGGGGCGCGATCCACGCGCTGGGGCAAGGACCACGGGAATAGCGTATGGAAAAGCTGCTGCTCGAATATCTGCCGATCCTGATCTTCATCGGGCTGGCGGCCGTTCTGGGCGGCGTGCTGATCGCAGTACCGCTGGTTATCGCGCCGTCCAAGCCCGATCCCGAAAAACTGTCGGCCTATGAATGCGGTTTTCCCGCCTTTGGCGATGCGCGCATGAAGTTCGACGTGCGCTTCTATCTGGTCGCCATCCTATTCATCATCTTCGACCTGGAAGTGGCCTTCCTGTTTCCCTGGGCGATCACGCTGACCAAGATGGGCGGCTCGGGCGTCTTCGCCTTCTGGTCGATGATGGGTTTTCTGGGCGTGCTGACGGTCGGCTTCATCTATGAATGGAAGAAGGGGGCGCTCGAATGGGAGTGATCCTGGACCCCAACGGCCAGAATGCCCATGGCAGCGGCGCCCGCTCCGGCGTGGAAGGCGCCGCCGCCTCCATCACCGACAATGATCCCTATTTCAAGGCGCTGCAGGCCGAGATGGCCGACAAGGGCTTTCTGGTCACGTCCAGCGAGGCGCTGGTCAACTGGGCGCGCACCGGCAGCCTGATGTGGATGACCTTCGGGCTGGCCTGCTGCGCCGTCGAGATGATGCAGGCCTCAATGCCGCGCTATGACCTAGAGCGTTTTGGCATCGCGCCGCGCGCCTCGCCGCGCCAGAGCGACGTGATGATCGTCGCCGGCACCCTGACCAACAAGATGGCCCCCGCTTTGCGCAAGGTCTATGACCAGATGCCGGAGCCGCGCTATGTCATCAGCATGGGCAGTTGCGCCAATGGCGGCGGCTATTACCACTACAGCTATGCCGTGGTCAGAGGCTGCGACCGCATCGTGCCGGTGGACATTTATGTGCCCGGCTGCCCGCCGACCGCCGAGGCACTGGTTTACGGCATCCTGCTGCTGCAGCGGAAGATCCGCCGCACCGGCACCATCGAGCGTTAAGATGAGCGAACTTGATTCATCGCAGTTGGCTGCCCTCAGCGAAAGTCTGAACGCCGCGCTGGGTGCGTCGGTGACCGGCGTCACCATGGCGCGGGGCGAACTGACCCTGGACATCGCCGCCGCCGACGTCGTCAAGGTGATGGCGCATCTGCAGGGGCCGGGCGAGTTCAAGATCCTGGTCGATATCTGCGGCCTGGACTGGCCGCAGCGCGCCAAGCGCTTCGACGTCGTCTATCATCTGCTGTCGCTGACCAAGAACCAGCGCATCCGCGTCAAGGCGCAGCTGGACGAGGGCGAGGCCATCGCCTCTATCATCAGCGTCTATCCCGCCGCCGGCTGGTTCGAGCGCGAGGCCTTCGATATGTATGGCGTGCCGTTCGAGGGCCATCCCGACATGCGCCGCATCCTCACGGACTACGGATTCTCGGGCTATCCGCTGCGCAAGGACTTCCCGCTGACCGGTTTTGTCGAACTGCGCTACGATGACGAGCTCAAGCGGGTGGTCTATCAGCCGGTGCAGCTGGTGCAGGAATTCCGCGACTTCGATTTCATGAGCCCCTGGGAAGGCGCGCCGCACATCCTGCCCGGCGACGAGAAGGCCGCGATGGCGCCGGGGGTTGCCTCCGGTGATCCGGGGAAGACGCCATGACAAGCGTGACCCTGGCGAATATCCCGGCTGAAACCAGCAACGGCCCCGCCGAAGAACCGCAGATGACCATCAATTTCGGGCCGCAGCACCCGGCCGCGCATGGCGTGTTGCGCCTGATCCTGGATCTGGACGGCGAAATCGTCACCCGCGTCGATCCCCATATTGGGCTTCTGCATCGCGGCACCGAGAAGCTGATCGAGCACAAGACCTATCTGCAGGCGCTTCCTTATTTCGACCGGCTGGATTACGTCGCGCCGATGAACCAGGAGCACGCCTTCTGCCTGGCCATTGAAAAGCTCATCGGCCTGGAAGTGCCCAGGCGCGGCCAGTATATCCGCGTGCTGTTCTGCGAGATCGGACGGCTGCTCAATCACCTGCTCAACGTCACCACCCAGGCGATGGATGTGGGCGCGCTGACCCCGCCGCTATGGGGTTTTGAAGAGCGCGAAAAGCTGATGGTGTTCTATGAGCGCATCTCCGGCAGCCGAATGCATGCCGCCTATTTCCGCGCCGGCGGCGTCCATCAGGACATGCCGCCGGGCCTGGCCGAGGATATTCTGAAATTCTGCGACCATTTCGTCACCGTGCTGGACGACATCGAAGGGTTGCTGACCGAGAACCGCATCTTCAAGCAGCGCAATGTCGATATCGGCATCGTCAGCCGGGCGGAGGCCGAGATGTGGGGCATGTCGGGCGTGATGCTGCGCTCCACCGGCGTGAAATGGGACCTGCGCCGTTCGCAGCCCTATGAGTGCTACAACGAGATGGAATTCAAAATCCCGGTCGGCAAGAATGGCGACAATTACGACCGCTATGTCATGCGCATGGAAGAAATGCGCGAATCCACCAAGATCATGCGCCAGTGCATCGAGAAGATGCCGGCTGGGCCTGTCGTCTCCACCGACAATAAGGTGGTGCCGCCCCGCCGCGGCGAGATGAAGACCTCGATGGAAGCGCTGATCCATCACTTCAAGCTTTATACCGAAGGCTATCATGTCCCGGCCGGAGAGGCCTATGCCGCGGTCGAGGCGCCCAAGGGCGAGTTCGGCGTCTATCTGGTGGCCGACGGCTCCAACAAGCCCTATCGTTGCAAGATTCGCGCGCCGTCTTTCGTCCATCTGCAGGCGATGGATTACATGTGCAGGGGCCATATGCTGGCCGACGTCTCCGCGGTGCTGGGCAGCCTGGACATCGTGTTCGGCGAGGTGGACCGGTGAGCGTGCAGAATTCCCATACCGCGCTGATCGACAAGCACCTGGCGGCCTATAACGCCCAGGACCTGGACGCGATGATGGCCTGCTATGCGCCGGACTGCGTGCAGACCGCGCCGGACCGCAGCGTCACGGAGACGAGCGCCGACGAGATTCGCGCCCGCTACACCAAGGCCTTCGCCGCCTTCCCCCAGAACAGCGCCAGGCTGGTGGGCCGCATCGCCATGGGCGCCACCGTGGCCGACCATGAGCATGTCGTCCGCGCCCCGGGCGGGGAGGAATTCGAGATCATTGCCATTTACACGATCCAGGACGGGCTGATCAGCCGCGTCGATTTCGCAAAGTAGAACCATGTCGCTGCGCCGCCTTGCCCCGCCGGAAATCCAGCCCGCCAGCTTCGCCTTCACTCCGGCGAATGCCGAATGGGCCAAGGCGACCATCGCCAAATATCCGGCAGGCCGCCAGGCGTCGGCGGTGATCTCGCTATTGTGGCGGGGCCAGGAACAGGAAGGCTGGGTTTCGCACCCGATGGTGGAAAGCGTGGCGAAGATGCTTTCGATGCCTTTCATCCGGGTTCTGGAAGTGGCGACCTTCTACACTATGTTCAACCTGGAGCCGGTAGGCACCCACCTGGTTCAGGTCTGCACCACCACGCCCTGCTGGCTGCGCGGCAGCGATGCGGTGGTGGCGGCGTGCAAGAAGCACATCCACGCCCATCCCCACACCGTCTCGGAGGACGGCAAGTTTTCCTGGATGGAAGTGGAATGTCTTGGGGCGTGTGTGAACGCGCCGATGCTGCAGATCGGCAGCGACTTTTACGAAGACATTGACGGCCCCATCACCGAACAGTTGATCGCCGATCTGCGCGCCGGAAAGACCGTGACGCCGGGTCCGGCCAATGGCCGCCATTCGTCCGAGCCGGAAGGCGGCGCCACCACCCTGACCGACAAGGCGCTGTATGACGGCTCGGTGATCGGCAAGTACAAGGTCGCGGCGCCGCCCGCGCCCGCCACTAGCGACGCCGAGGCCAAGAAACCGGCCAAGGCCAAACCGCCGGGAGCCGCCACCTGATGCTCGCCGACAAGGACCGCATTTTCACCAATCTCTACGGCCTGCACGATCCCGGCCTGAAAGCCGCCAGGAAGCGCGGCCAGTGGGACAATACCAAGGCCATCCTGGCGCTGGGCCCCGAAGGCATTGTCGACATCATGAAGAAGTCCGGCCTGCGCGGGCGGGGTGGCGCGGGTTTCCCCACCGGGCTGAAATGGTCCTTCATGCCCAAGGAAATCAAGGAGCGTCCCCACTATCTGGTGGTCAATGCCGACGAAAGCGAGCCGGGTACCTGCAAGGATCGCGACATCATGCGCCACGATCCGCACGCGCTTGTTGAAGGCTGTCTGGTCGCCAGCTTCGCGATGCGCGCCCATGCCTGCTATATCTATGTGCGCGGCGAATTCATCCGCGAGCGCGAGGCGCTGCAGCGCGCGGTGGACGAAGCCTACGCCGCCAAGCTGATCGGCAAACACAACATCCATGGCTGGGATTTCGACCTTTATGTCCATCACGGGGCGGGGGCCTATATCTGCGGCGAGGAAACCGCGCTGCTGGAATCCCTCGAAGGCAAGAAGGGCCAGCCCCGCCTCAAGCCGCCATTCCCGGCCAATGTCGGCCTCTATGGCTGCCCCACCACGGTCAACAATGTCGAAAGCATCGCCGTGGCGCCGACCATCCTGCGCCGCGGCGCCGACTGGTTCGCTGGCATCGGGCGGCCCAACAACACCGGCACCAAGGTGTTTTGCATCTCCGGCCATGTGAACAAGCCCTGCAATGTCGAAGAGGAAATGGGCATTTCGCTGCGCGAGTTGATTGACAAGCATTGCGGCGGGGTACGCGGCGGCTGGGACAATCTGCTGGCGGTGATCCCCGGCGGCGCCTCGGTGCCGCTGCTGCCCAAGTCGATCTGTGACGATGTGCTGATGGATTTCGACAGCCTGAAGAATGTCCAGTCGGGACTGGGAACCGCTGCTGTCATCGTGATGGACAAGTCCACCGATGTGATCAAGGCGATCCAGCGGCTGGCTTATTTCTACAAGCATGAAAGCTGCGGCCAGTGTACGCCCTGCCGCGAAGGCACCGGCTGGATGTGGCGCGTCATGACCCGGATGGTGAGGGGCGACGCCAAGGTGGCCGAGATCGACCTGCTGCAGGAAGTCAGCAAGGAGATCGAAGGCCACACTATCTGCGCCCTGGGCGACGCGGCGGCCTGGCCGATCCAGGGGCTGATCCGGCATTTCCGTCCTGAGATCGAAAAGCGCATCGCGGACTATTCGCGGCTGGCGGCGGAGTAAAGTCATGGCAACGCGCAAGCTGATCGTCGACGGCAAGGAAATCGAGGCGGAAGAGACCATCACGCTGCTGCAGGCCTGCGAGCAGGCGGGCGCGGAGATTCCGCGCTTCTGCTTCCATGAGCGCCTGTCGGTGGCGGGCAACTGCCGCATGTGTCTGGTGGAATGGGTCGGGGCGCCCAAGCCGCAGGCGTCCTGCGCCCTGCAGGTCAAGGACATCTTCCCCAACAAGGACGGCACCCCGGCCAAGATCAACACCACCAGCCCCTATGCCCGCAAGGCGCGCGAGGGCGTGATGGAGTTTCTGCTGATCAACCATCCGCTGGACTGCCCGATCTGCGACCAGGGCGGCGAGTGCGATCTGCAGGATCAGGCGATGGGCTATGGCCGCGCCGCCTTCCATCGCTTCAACGAGAACAAGCGGGCGGTCGAAGACAAATATATGGGTCCGCTGGTTGCGACCATCATGACCCGCTGCATCCAGTGTACCCGCTGCGTGCGCTTCGCCACCGAGGTGGCGGGTGTGCCCGACCTGGGCGCGACCGGGCGCGGCGAGGATGTGGAGATCACCACCTATCTGGAAAAGGCTTTCGCCAGCGAATTGTCGGGCAATGTGGTGGATCTGTGCCCGGTGGGGGCGCTGACGTCGAAACCCTATGCCTTCAACGCCAGGCCCTGGGAGCTGAAGAAGACCGAAAGCATCGATGTGATGGACGCCCAGGGCGTGAACATCCGCGTCGATACGCGAGGGTCCCAGGTGATGCGGGTGCTGCCGCGTCTGAACGAAGAGGTCAACGAGGAATGGATCTCCGACAAGGCCCGCCATGCCTGTGACGGGCTTTCGCGCCAGCGGCTGGACCGCCCCTATGTGCGGATCAACGGCAAGCTGAAGACCGCCAGCTGGGCCGATGCCTTCGCCGCCATCGCCGCCAAGGTCAAGGACATCTCGCCCGACAAAATGGCCGCCATCGTCGGCGACCTGGCCGCCGCCGAGGAAATCAAGGCGCTGAAGGACCTGATGGGGAGCTTGCGCGTACAGAATATCGACTGCCGCCAGGATGGGGCGAAGATCACAGGTGGTCCCCGCCAGAGCTATTTGTTCAATTCCACCATCGCCGGCGTCGAAGCCGCCGATGCCATCCTGCTGGTCGGCGCCAATCCGCGCTGGGATGCGCCGGTGCTGAATGCGCGCATCCGCAAGGCCTGGCTGGCTGGCGACGTGAAGATCGCCAATATCGGCCCGGTGGTCGACTTGACCTATCCCGCGCAGCAGCTTGGGACAGACATCGCGGTGCTGCAGCAGATCGCGGATGGCAGCCACGACTTCGCGCGAGCGCTGACCGACGCCAAGCGCCCCATGATCGTGCTGGGTTCCGGCGCGCTGACCCGCGCCGACGGCGCGGCTATCCTCAAGCTGGCGGCGAAGATCGCGGGCGATACCGGCATGATCGGGCCCGCCGGCAGCCATGCCGAAGGCGGCTGGAACGGCTTCAACATCCTGCACACCGCCGCCAGCCGCGTGGCGGCGCTGGACCTGGGCTTCCTGCCGGGGCCGAATGGCCGCGACGTGGCGGGCATCGTTGATGGCGCGCAGAAGGGCGAGATCGACTTCCTTTATCTGCTGGGCGCGGACGAGTTCGACGTCGCGCATCTGGGCCGCGCCTTCGTGGTCTATCAGGGCAGCCATGGCGACGCCGGTGCCCATCATGCCGATGTGATCCTGCCGGGTGCCGCCTATACCGAGAAGGAGGGCATCTACGTCAATTTCGAAGGCCGGGTGCAGCGCGGCCGCCGCGCCACCTTTCCGCCCGGCGAGGCCAAGGAAGACTGGGCGATCCTGCGCGCGCTGTCCGAGGTGCTGGGCGTCCGGCTGCCCTATGACGACCGCGCCGCGCTGGTGGCCGCGATCGAGACGGACGCCACCCATTTCGCCATCCTGCACGAGGCGCCGGTGCATGCCGACACCTCGCCCGCCACCTGGGGCGGGATCGGGGAGGGCGGCGCGCTGGACAGCACGCCGCTGGTCCCTGTGATCACCGACTATTACCTCACCAATCCGGTGGCGCGGGCCAGTGTGACCATGGCCAAGTGCAGCCAGGAACTGGTGCATGGCGCGACCAAGATGGCGGCGGAATAATGCTGTTCACCAACCTCTTTGCGGGCCTGGGCTGGAACCACAGTTTTGCGTGGTTCGCGTCGCAGTTCCTGTCGATCCTGATCTTCGACGTGGTGCTGCTGGTGCTGATCGCCTATCTGCTGCTGGCCGACCGCAAGATCTGGGCGGCGGTGCAGATGCGCCGCGGCCCCAATGTGGTGGGTCCATTTGGCCTGTTCCAGACCTTTGCCGACCTGTTCAAGTTCCTGTTCAAGGAAGTCATCATCCCGGCGGGCGCCAACAAGGTGATCTTCATGATCGCCCCGCTGATCACCGTGACCCTGGCCTTTGCCGGCTGGGCGGTGGTGCCGATGGCCGATCACTGGGTGGTGGCCGACATCAATGTCGGCATCCTCTACCTGTTCGCCATGTCGTCGCTGGGCGTCTATGGCATCATCATGGCGGGCTGGGCGTCGAACTCGAAATATCCCTTTCTTTCTGCCCTGCGGGCGGCGGCCCAGATGGTGTCCTATGAAGTCTCCATCGGCTTCGTCATCATCACCGTGCTGCTGTTCGCCGGATCGCTGAACCTGTCGCAGATCGTCCGGGCCCAGGGCGGCGACGGCCCGCTGTCGTTTCTGCACTGGAATGTCTTTTCCATCCTGTTCCCCATGCTGCCGATCTTCTTCGTCTCGGCGCTGGCGGAGACCAACCGCCCGCCCTTCGACCTGGTGGAAGCGGAAAGCGAGCTGGTGGCCGGCTTCTTCGTGGAATATTCCTCGACCCCGTTCCTGCTGTTCTTCCTGGGCGAATATCTTTCCATCGTGCTGATGTGCGCCATGTGCTCGATCCTGTTCCTGGGCGGCTGGCTGCCGCCGTTCGACATCTGGCCCCTGAACGCGGTGCCGGGGATTTTCTGGTTCCTGCTGAAAATCTGCTTCTTCTTCTTCATGTTCGCGATGGTGAAGGCGATGGTGCCGCGCTATCGCTATGACCAGTTGATGCGTCTGGGCTGGAAAGTGTTCCTGCCGACGTCACTGTTGTGGGTGGTGCTGACGGGGGCTTATGTGCTCTTCGTCCGCCCGCATTTGTAGAGGCATGCCATGAGCTTCGACCGCACCGCGCGTCAGATTTTCTTCGTGGAGTTCATCCAGAGCTTCATCCTCTCGATGCGCTATTTCTTCGCGCCCAAGGCGACGCTGAACTATCCGTTTGAAAAGGGTCCGCTGTCGCCCCGCTTCCGGGGCGAACATGCGCTGCGCCGCTATGCCAATGGCGAAGAACGCTGTATCGCCTGCAAGCTGTGTGAGGCGATCTGCCCTGCCCAGGCCATCACGATCGAGGCAGAACCCCGCGATGACGGTTCGCGCCGCACCACCCGCTATGACATCGACATGGTGAAATGCATCTATTGCGGCTTCTGCCAGGAAGCCTGCCCGGTGGATGCCATTGTGGAAGGGCCGAACTTCGAATTCTCCACCGAGACCCGCGAAGAACTCTATTATGACAAATCCCGGCTGCTCGCCAATGGCGACCGCTGGGAGCGCGAAATCGCCCGCAACCTCGAACTGGATGCGCCGTACCGATGATCTTCGAGGCCATCGCCTTCTATTTCTTTGCGGCAATCCTGGTCGCCAGCGCCGTCATGGTGATTGCGGCGCGCAATCCCGTGCATTCGGTGCTGTTCCTGATCCTGGCCTTCTTCAACGCCGCCGGATTGTTCGTGCTGCTGGGGGCCGAATTCCTGGCCATGATCCTGATCGTGGTCTATGTCGGCGCCGTCGCCGTGCTGTTCCTGTTCGTGGTCATGATGCTGGACATCGACTTCGCCGAACTGAAGCGCGGCAGCCTGCAATATCTTCCCTTCGGCCTTTTGGTCGGGCTGATCCTGGTGGCCGAGCTGATCATGGTAGGCAGCGTCTGGGTGCTGAAGCCGGCCGCTGTCGTCGCCAGGGCCCACGCCACCCCGGCCGGGATCAGCAATACCGAGGCGCTGGGGCGCATCCTCTATACCGACTATGTATATTACTTCCAGATCGCGGGCCTTGTGCTGCTGGTCGCCATGATCGGGGCCATCGTGCTGACCTTGCGCTCGCGGCCCGGCGTGCGCCGCCAGATCATTTCCGTGCAGAACGCCCGCACCGCCGCCATGGCGGTGGACATGCATGACCTCAAGCCGGGCCAGGGCGCTCAGAAAGAGGGCGCATGATGGCCATTGGTCTGACGCAATATCTCACCGTTGCCGCCATCCTGTTCACCATCGGGGTGCTGGGAATTTTCCTGAACCGCAAGAACATCATCATCATCCTGATGTCGGTGGAATTGATCCTGCTGGCGGTGAACATCAACTTTGTCGCTTTCTCCGCCTATCTGGGGGATCTGGTGGGGCAGGTGTTCGCGCTGTTCGTGCTGACCGTCGCCGCCGCCGAAGCGGCCATCGGCCTGGCCATCCTGGTGGTCTATTTCCGCAACCGCGGCACCATCGCGGTTGAGGACGTCAACATGATGAAGGGCTGAGATGTACGCCGCGATCGTCTTCCTGCCGCTTCTCGGGTCCGCCATTGCGGGGCTGCTGGGCCGCGTCATCGGCGCGCGCGCCAGCGAGCTTGTGACCACCGGGCTGCTGTTCGTGTCGGCGGCGCTGTCCATCATGGTCTTTGCGGGCGTGGCGCTGGGCGGCGGCGCCACCCAGATCATTCCCATCATGCCCTGGATCCATTCCGGCGATTTCGTGGCGGACTGGACCCTGCGGGTCGATACCATCACCGCCGTGATGCTGGTGGTGGTGACCGGCGTGTCCAGCCTGGTGCATCTGTATTCCATCGGCTACATGCAGGACGATCCGCACCGGCAACGCTTCTTCAGCTATCTGTCATTTTTCACCTTCGCCATGCTGATGCTGGTGACGGCCAACAACTTCCTGCAGATGTTCTTCGGCTGGGAAGGTGTCGGCCTGGCCTCCTATCTTCTGATCGGCTTCTGGTACACCCGCCCGGCGGCCAACGCCGCCGCCATGAAGGCCTTCATCGTCAACCGCGTCGGCGATTTCGGTTTCGCGCTGGGCATCCTGGGCATCTGGGCGGTGTTTCACACCCTGGACTTTGACGCCGTGTTCAAGGCCGCGCCGGCGCTGGCCGGCAAGCAGTTCATCTTCGCCGGCCACAGCGTCGATATCCTGACGACGCTGTGCCTGCTGTTGTTCATGGGCGCGATGGGCAAGTCCGCCCAGCTGGGCCTGCACACCTGGCTGCCCGACGCGATGGAAGGCCCCACGCCGGTCTCGGCGCTGATCCATGCCGCCACCATGGTGACGGCCGGCGTGTTCCTGGTCTGCCGCTGCTCGCCTTTGTTCCAGCTGTCGCCCATCGCGCTGGAGTTCGTCACTTTCATCGGCGCCACCACCGCCTTCTTCGCCGCCTCGGTCGGCCTGTTCCAGAACGACATCAAGCGGGTGATCGCCTATTCGACCTGCTCACAGCTGGGCTACATGTTCGCCGCCGCCGGCGTCTCCATGTACAACGCCGCCATGTTCCATCTCTTCACCCACGCCTTCTTCAAGGCGCTGCTGTTCCTGAGCGCGGGCAGCGTGATCCATGCCATGCATCACGAACAGGACATGCGCAAGATGGGCGGGCTGTGGAAGCAGATTCCCTTCACATACACGATGATGCTGATCGGAAATCTGGCGTTGACCGGCGTCGGCATTCCGCTTTTGGGCGTGGGGCTGGCGGGCTTCTATTCCAAGGACGCCATCATCAATTCCGCCTTCGCGGCGGGCAGCGGCATCGGTTCCTATGCCTTCACCCTGCTGCTGGCGTCGGCGGGCATGACCAGCTTCTATGCCTGGCGCCAGTTCCTGCTCACCTTTCACGGGCGTTATCGCGGCGCCGATCATGCCGACTATCATGATGAGCAGCCCGACGAGCCGCCATCCATGGACGGTGCGTATGGCGCCGATACCGGCCATGACGACGCGCATCACCATGCGCCGCAACTGTCGCAGGTGCATGAATCGCCGCTGGTGATGCTGGTGCCGCTGGCCGTGCTGGCGCTGGGGGCGGTGCTGGCCGGGGCGGCGTTCAATCATTTCTTCGTGGGCGAGGGGGCGCATGAATTCTGGCGCGCCTCGCTGGTGCTCACGGGCCATGGCGAACACCAACTGCCGCTGTGGGTGGAGTTCGGGCCGCTGGCCGTCACCATCATCGGTTTCCTGATCGCCTGGTACTTCTACATCCTGCATCCCGAAATCGCCGCGGCGATGCAGGCGCGCCAGGGGCTGCTGTACCTGTTCCTCTACAACAAATGGTATTTCGACGAGCTGTATGACTTCCTGTTTGTCCGCCCGGCGCTCAGGCTGGGCCGCTTCCTGTGGAAGCGCGGCGACGGCACGGTGATTGATGGGCTGGGGCCCGACGGCATCGCCGCAAGGGTGCTGGACGCGACGCGCGGCGCGGTGCGGCTGCAGACCGGCTATGTCTATCATTATGCCCTGGCGATGCTGCTGGGCGTGGTGGCCCTGGCCACCTGGTTCATGGCGGGAGGCCTGAAATGACCGGCCTTCCCATCCTGTCGCTGGTGACCTTCGTGCCGCTGCTCGGCGCGGCGCTGATCGTGCTTGTGCCCAAGCCCGCCGCGGCGCGCTGGATTGCGCTGGGCACCACCTTTGTGGTGTTCGCCTTGTCGCTGGTGATGTGGGCCGTTTTCAATCCCGCCAATCCGGGCTTCCAGCTGGTTGAAAAACTGGACTGGCTGGGCGGCGGCATCTCCTATCACATGGGTGTCGACGGCATTTCCATGCTGTTCGTGGTCCTGACCGCCGGACTTATGCCCTTTTGCATCCTGGCAAGCTGGAAAAGCATCGAAACCCGCGTCGCCGAATACATGATCGCCTTCCTGGTGCTGGAAACCATGATGATCGGGGTGTTCTGCGCCCTGGACCTGGTGCTGTTCTATGTCCTGTTCGAGGGCGGGCTGATCCCGATGTTCCTGATCATCGGCATCTGGGGCGGCAAGCGGCGCGTCTATGCCAGTTTCAAGTTCTTTCTCTACACATTCGTCGGCTCGGTGCTGATGCTGCTCGCGATCATGAGCATGTACTGGTATTCCGGCACCACCGACATCGTCACCCTGCTGAACGGGGTGCATTTCCCCGCCGCAATGCAGACCTGGCTGTGGCTGGCCTTCTTCGCCAGCTTCGCGGTCAAGATGCCGATGTGGCCGGTCCATACCTGGCTGCCAGACGCCCATGTCGAGGCGCCGACGGCGGGCTCGGTGATCCTGGCCGGCATCCTGCTCAAGATGGGCGGTTACGGCTTTCTGCGCTTTTCGCTGCCCATGTTCCCGTCCGCGACCGAGATGTTCGCGCCTTTGGTCTTCACCCTGTCGATCGTCGCCATCATCTACACCTCGCTGGTGGCGCTGGCGCAGGAGGACATGAAGAAGCTGATCGCCTATTCGTCGGTGGCCCATATGGGCTTTGTCACCATGGGTATCTTCACCCTCACCCATCAGGGCGTGGAGGGCGGCATCTTCCAGATGCTGTCGCACGGCGTGGTATCGGGCGCGCTGTTTCTCTGCGTCGGGGTGGTCTATGACCGCATGCACACCCGCGAGATCGCCGCCTATGGCGGGCTGGTCAACCGCATGCCGCTCTATGCCGCCTTCTTCCTGATCTTCACACTGGCCAATGTCGGCCTGCCGGGGACTTCAGGCTTCATCGGCGAGTTCCTCACCATGCTGGGCGGCTATCTGCACAATAGCTGGCTCGCCATCTTCTCGGCGACCGGCGTCATCCTGTCGGCGGCCTATGCGCTGTTCCTCTATCGCCGCATCATCTTCGGGTCGTTGGTCAAGCCCAGTCTCCAGACCATTCAGGACCTGACAGCGCGCGAGATCGCGCTGCTGGCCCCGCTGGTGGTGATCACCATCCTTTTGGGCGTCTATCCCACCCCGGTATTCAACGTCACCACCCCGGCGGTCGCCAAGCTGATCGCCGACAACAAGACCGCGCTGGCGCTGGACCGTGCCAGCCATGTCGCGGCGCTGCAGAAGAGGGCCGGCCAGTGACGCTCCAGACCGACCTGCTGGTCCTGCTTCCCGAACTGATCCTGGCCCTGGGCGCCATGACGCTGCTGCTGACGGGCGCCGTTCTGGGCGAAAAGTCCGCGCCCCTGGTCAACTGGGGCGCCATTCTTCTGCTGGCGGCATCGGGCGCCGCTATGGTGCTGGGTCCCGACCACGCCACCGCCTTCCACAATGCCTTTATCGCCGACGGCTTTTCGCGTTTCGCCAAGCTGCTGATCGTGGTGGCGGCGGCGCTGTCGATCCTGCTGGCGGACGAGTTCTTCGCCCGGATCGCCCTGTCGCGCTTCGAGCTGCCGGTGCTGATGCTGATCGCCAGCCTGGGCATGATGCTGATGGTGTCATCGGCCAGCTTCCTGTCGCTTTACATGGGACTGGAGCTTCAGTCGCTGGCGCTTTATGTGCTGGCCGCCTTCAACCGCGACCATCTGCGCTCCACCGAAGCCGGCCTGAAATATTTCGTGCTGGGGGCGCTGTCGTCGGGCATGATGCTGTACGGCATCTCGCTGATCTATGGCTTCACCGGCTCCACCGAGTTCGCCGCCATCGCCGTGGTGACGCATGGCGGCGCGGGCCTGGGCGTGGTGTTCGGCATCGTGTTCCTGATTGCCGGCCTGGCCTTCAAGGTCTCGGCGGTGCCATTCCACATGTGGACGCCCGACGTCTATGAAGGCGCTCCCACCCCGGTCACCGCCTTTTTCGCTACGGCCGCCAAGGTCGCCGCGCTGTGCCTGTTCCTGCGCGCCATTCTGGTGCCGTTCCCCGACCTGATCCACCAGTGGCGCCAGATCATCATCTTCATCTCGGTCCTCAGCATGGCCTTGGGCGCCATCGCGGCCATCGGCCAGAGCAACATCAAGCGGCTGATGGCCTATTCCTCCATCGGTCACATGGGCTATGCGCTGCTGGGCCTGGCGGCCGGCACGTCGCTGGGCGTGCGCGGGGTGCTGATCTATCTGGCCATCTATGTCTTCACCAATCTGGGTGTCTTTGCCTGCATCCAGGCGATGAAGCGCAGCGGCAAGCCGGTGGAGAACATCTCCGACCTGGCGGGCCTGGCGCGCACCGACATCAAGCTGGCTGCCGTCTTCGCCCTGCTCTTCCTCAGCCTGGCGGGTCTGCCGCCGCTGGCGGGCTTCTTCGCAAAATTCTATATCTTCCTTGCCGCCATGCAGGCGGGACTGGTGGTGCCGGCGGTGATCGGCGTCCTCGCCAGCGCCATTGGCCTGGTCTATTATCTCAAGGTGGTGAAGGTGATGTTCTTCGACGCGCCGGCCCCGGCCTTCGATCCGGTCAGCGGTATCGGCTCCAAGGCCATCATGGCGCTGTCGGCCATCGTGGCATTGCTGTTCATTGTCGCCGCCTCGCCGGTGATCACTGCCGCCGATGCGGCGGCGAAAGCGCTGCTGCCTTGATCTGGCCGGATGGCTATCGCCTGATCCGCCATGCCGAGATCGACTCCACCAACAGCGAGGCGCGCCGCCTGGCCGAAAGCGGCGATCCCGGTCCGGTGTGGATCCTGGCCGAGCGCCAGACCGCGGGCCGCGGACGGCGCGGCCGCAGCTGGCAGAGCGGCCAAGGCAATCTTGCCGCCACGCTGCTGCTGACGCCGCCGCGCGATTTCGCGCAGCTGTCCTTTGCTGCCGCCCTGGCGGTGGCCGATCTTGCCGCCCATTTCGCCCCCCAGGCCCGCATCGCGGTCAAATGGCCCAATGATGTCCTGGCGGAGGGGCGCAAGCTGGCGGGCATCCTGCTGGAGTCGGGGCCGGGATGGCTGGCCATCGGCATTGGCATCAACCTGGCGCAGTTCCCGGAAGGCACCGAGTTTCCAGCCACCGCCCTGGCGCGCTTCGTGACCCCGCCGCCGCCGGGCGAGGCCTTGAGCGTCCTCGCGGTGCGCTTCGCCCACTGGTATGATGCCTGGATGGCGAACGGTTTTGAGACAGTGCGCGCCGCCTGGCTGGCGCGGGCGGGCGGGCTTGGCGCGCCGATCCGGGCGCGGCTGCCGCACGAAACCCGCCATGGCCTGTTTGAAGGCATAGACGGCAGCGGCGCGCTGCTGCTGAACGAGCAGGGCACCGTGCGCGCCATCGCGGCGGGCGAGGTCTTTTTCTGATGCTGCTCGCCATTGATGCCGGCAACACCAATATGGTCTTTGCCGTCTATGACGGCGCCCGGGTGCGCGCCCAGTGGCGCGCCGTCACCCAGGTGTCGCGCACGGCAGACGAATATGCCGTCTGGCTGGGCCAGCTGCTGGCGCTGGAAGGCCTGGGCTTTGGCGATCTCGACGCCGCCATCATCGCCACGGTGGTCCCGGCGGTGCTGTTCGATCTGCGCGACCTGTGCCGCAAGTATCTCAAGACCGAGCCGCTCAGGGTCGGCGATCCCGCGCTCGATATCGGGCCAAGGCCGACCGTGGACCGGCCGGAGACGGTGGGCGCCGACCGGCTGTGCAACACCGTGGCGGCGCATGCCCAGTATAAGGGCGCGGTGATCGTGGTGGATTTCGGCACCGCCACAAATTTCGACATTGTCTCGGAGGCGGGCGCCTTTGACGGCAGCGTCATCGCGCCGGGCGCCAACCTGTCGCTGGAGGCGCTGCACCAGGCCGCGGCACTTTTGCCGCGCGTCGCCATCCACCGCGCCCAGAAGGTGATCGGCCGCGACACGGTTTCGTCCATGCAGTCGGGGGTCTATTGGGGCTATGTCGGGCTGATCGGCGGGCTGATCGCGCGCATCAAGACCGAATACGGCAAGCCCATGACCGTGGTGGCGACCGGCGGTCTGGCGCATCTGTTTCAGCCCGACATTCCCGCCATCGACCATGTCGATCCTGACCTCACCATGCGCGGGCTGATGCTGATCCACGCCCAGAATCGCAACAAGAATCGCAAGTAGATGGCAAGGAACGGCGTGTCACAGGACGAACTCGTATTCCTGCCGCTTGGCGGATCGGGCGAGATCGGCATGAACTTCAATGCCTATGGCTTTGGCCCGCCCAACGCCCGGCAATGGATCATCGTGGATTGCGGCGTGTTGTTCGGGCGGGAAGGTTCCGCCCCCGGCGTCGACCTGATCATGCCGGATGTGCGCTTTCTGGCCGAACAGCAGGCAAACATCCTGGGCATCATCGCCACCCATGCCCATGAGGATCATATCGGCGCCATTGCGCCCTTGTGGCCGTCGCTGCGCTGTCCGGTCTATGCCACGCCCTTCACGGCGCGGCTGATCCACGGCAAGCTGGACGAGGCGGGCCTGACATCCAAGCTGCGGGTGCAGGAAGTGCCGGTGGGCGGCCGGCTCACCTTGGGGCCGTTCATCCTGGATTTCATCTCCATCACCCATTCGATCCTGGAGCCCAACCTCTTGGCCATCCGCACGCCGCTGGGTGTGGTGGCCCATACCGGCGACTGGAAGATCGACCCCAATCCCCTGCTGGGCGAGGCGACGGATGCCGCCGCGCTGGAAGCGCTGGGCAATGAAGGCGTGCTGGCGCTGGTGTGCGATTCCACCAATGCGCTGCTGCCCGGCAGTTCGGGTTCGGAAAGTACGGTACGCGAAAGCCTGACTGAGTTGATCGGCACCCTGAAGGGGCGGGTGGCGGTGACGGGCTTTGCCTCCAATGTGGCGCGGCTGGACACGGTGGCGCGCGCCGCCAAGGCGGCGGGGCGGCGGGTGGCGCTGGTCGGCCGCTCGATGCAGAAGATGGTCGCCGCGGCGCGCGAGACCGGCTACCTCAAGGACATGCCGCCGGTGCTGGACGAGGCGGAGGTGGCCGATCTGCCGCCCCACAAGGTGCTTTATTTGTGCACCGGCAGCCAGGGCGAACCGCGTGCCGCTTTGGCCCGCATCGCCGACAACAAACATCCCAATGTGCGGCTGTCGCAGGGCGATACGGTGATCTTTTCCAGCCGGGTCATTCCCGGCAACGAACTGGCGATTGCCGAGATCCAGAACAAGCTGGCGGCGCGCGGTATCGCGCTTCTGACCGCCGAGGATCACCATGTCCATGTCTCGGGGCATCCCTGCCGCGACGAGCTGGCCCAGATGTATCGCTGGATACGGCCCCAGCTGGCGCTGCCGGTGCATGGCGAGATGCGCCACCAGGTCAGCCATGCAGCCCTGGCGCGCGAGCTGCAGGTGCCGCAGGCCATCGTGCCGGAAAACGGCCAGATGTTCCGTCTGGCGCCGGGCCGTCCCGAGCTGATCGATGAGGTGCCATCGGGCCGCATCCATATGGACGGGCGGGTGCTGGTGGCCGAGGGCGAGGGCCTGGCCAAGGATCGCCGCGCCATGGGTTTTGCCGGATTGCTGGTGGTGTCACTGGTGATCGATCAGCGCGGCCGCGTCGCCGCCCCGCCCACTGTGCTGGGCGAAGGCATGCCCGAAGCGGTGGAGGAGGCCGTGCTGAAGGCGGTGGAAGCCACCCTGGACGGCAACCGCAAAAGCGATCCCGACGACCTGGCGGAGAATGTGCGCCGCGCCGCGCGCCGCGCCGCCCATGACGCGTGGGGCAAGAAGCCTGTTACCCGCGTGCTGGTGACCGAGATATGATGGACGCCAAGATCGCCCATGTCCTGCATTATGTCGTGCTGTTCAGCGCCTTTGCGGTGCTGTGGTTCCTCTGCCTGTTCTGCCTCTTGCCGGTGGGGCTGGGGTCCGCGCGCGACCCCGACAGCGGCGCGCCGCTCAATCCCATGCTGTGGAAGAAAGCCAGGCTGGCGACGCTGATCGCGGCTGTGGTGTGGCTGGGCTTTTTCGCCGCCACACGGTTGGGCTGGCTGGTGTTGTGAGCCGCGCCGTTTTGCCGGCACTTCGAATCCCGAAAAACCCGCCGCGAAAAGCACTGGCCCCAAAGCAAAAGGCCGGAAGCTTGGCTTCCGGCCCTGTCCGCTCATGGCGGGGTATTCTCCCCGAACTTGGCCGTTCTATGCGGTCAACGTCCTGTTATGCGGTGGTTTGATACAGTGCTACGCAGGACCTGTCACGAAATATTTGGGTTTATTGCAATGCAGCATACGCAACTTAATTTCGCAGTTCATGGAACCAGACTGGCGTTGGTTGCGGTGGCCTTTTTGCTGGTGAATCCCGCCCTTGCCGGGAGCATATCCCGTCCAGCGCCCCCTGACCCCCTGCTGGATGGCGGCCCGGTGCCTGCCTGCGCCGCCCAGCCCGACTTTGCCGCCGGGACGGACGCCGTGGGCGGGGGCGTGGCGCCTGCCGATGTCGCCCAGGCGCCGGTTCCGGTGCCCGACCAGATCGCCGTGCCGCTGGCCCGGGGAAGGGGCCGCCATGGCGCCGCAGCTGGCGCGGACGCCTATGTCAGCCTGGATGGCCGCAAGCTGGCTCCCCTGCTGGACCCCAAGCCCTGCCGCTAGGGACCCGGCGTTAACCCCAAAAGCCGTCCCGCCACGGTCCTGCCCGCCTGGGCTGCTAGAATCGGCCCATGCGCGCTTTGCTTGCCGCCCTGATCCTGCTTCTGGGCTGTGCCACGGCACAGGCCGCCGCCTCCCATCCCTGGCGCATCGTCAAGGATCACTGGGACGCGGTGGACGAGGCCGGCTTTGGCCGCTTTGTCACCGCTCTGGGCGATTCCGGTTGCTCCTCCTCCCAAAGCTGCCTGCGTGACCCGGCCAATCCCTATCGGCGGAGCGATGCCGGTTTCCTGGATGTCGATGTCGATTGCGCCAAGCTGCCCTATTTGCTGCGCGCCTATTACGCCTGGAAGAACGGGTTGCCCTTTTCCTATGTCAATGGCGTGGCGGGTTCACGCTTCGGCCACCAGGCCAACCGGGTCGTCTCCCGCGCCGGGATCATCGACCATGGCGGCGGCGTGGACGGGGCGCGGGCCATTCGCGCGCTGCTGGACAATGTCTATTCCGGCACCTTCCGCACCGATGCCGCCCAGGACGGCGCCATCCCGGCGGATTTCTATTCCCCGGCGCTGCAGCCCGGCAGCATCCGCCCCGGCACGGTGATCTATGACACCAATGCCCATGTCGGCATCGTCTATCGCGTCGATGCCGCGGGGCGCATCTATTACATGGACGCCCATCCCGACTTCACCATCACCCGCAGCGTCTATGGCCCCCAGTTCGGGCAAAGCCCGGCATCGCTGGGCGGCGGCCTGAAAAACTGGCGGCCGCTGCAGCTTCAGGGCGCGCATTGGCAGCAGGGCCGGCTGGTGGGGGGGCATTATGCCCTGGCCCGCAATGCGCAGATCGCGGACTTTTCGCTGGTCCAGTATCTGGGTACCGAAATGTCGTCGCCGCCGCGCTGGCGCTATGACGGCGCGCCGCTGGGCTATTATGAATATGCCCGCGTCGCGGTGTCGGGCGGCAGGACCGACTTCAATCCGCTCTACGAACTGCAGGCGGGCATGAAGAGCCTGTGCAACGATCTGGAAGACCGCCGCCAGGCGGTGGACCAGGCGGTCGCCAACGGCATTTCGGCCCGGCCGCATCCCAGCTTCATTCCTGCCAACATCTACAATAGCGACGATGGCGACTGGGAAAGCTACGCCACCCCGGCCCGCGATGCGCGGCTGAAGGCGGGCTTCATCGCGCTGCGCCACGACCTGGCGCGCATGATCCAGCTCTGGCGCGCCCGCGATCCGCGCATCGTCTATGACGGACTGGACCTGAAGCGCGACCTGCTGGCGGCCTATGACCGGCAGAGCGCGGCCTGTTCCGTCACCTATCTGTCCAGCGACAAGCGCCCGGTGCGGCTGAGTTTCGACGATGTTTCGCGCCACCTGTTCGCGATGAGCTTCGATCCCTATAATTGCGTCGAACTGCGCTGGGGCGATGACAGTCCGGCCTGTCCCGATCAGGCCGGCAAGCGGCACTATTACGCGCTGGAGGAACAGCAGCGACGCCAGGTGGACCGCGATAGCGGCGCGCCGGCGGAACCGGACGACGCCGATATTCGCGGCCTGATCCTTTCCATGCCGGTGCGCACGCCCTGGGTGCAGACCTATCCCGGACAAGCACGGCAATCTTCGCTGCAATAGCAATGCCGGACGTTGCGCGCTTGTCATCGGCGGCGGCGACCGTGTGCGGCCCATCGGCGGCCATTCTGCTTAGTAGGCGCGGCCGATCAGGATTTCCTCGACGCCGGGCCTGCCGGTGAAAAGGCAGGCCGCCATGCTGCCGGGCTGCTGCAGCGGCGCATTGCGGATGGTGAGCTTGAGCGTCTTGAGCCTGGCATCCACGGCCTCGAGCTCGGCGCCTGAAGGTTTCGACCAGGCCACTTTCAGCCAGCCCTTGAACTCGTCATCGCCGCCCGCGTAATAGTCTTCCACGCCCTTCCAGTCGGTGACGCCGCTCGTGATGTTGGCGTCCAGCCGGGCCTTGGCTTCGGCATAGAGGGCGTGCTGGATCTCGGCCAGAAGCTGCACAGCCTTTTCTTCCAGGAATTCGGCGCGCCCGGCGGCGATGGATTTTACCTTGTCGCCGTCGCGCAAGCTGTCGCGGCGCATATAGGTGATGTTGCCGGCGGCGGCGTCGCGCGGACCTATTTCTATGATGATGGGGGCGCCGCGGCGCACCCAGTTCCAGCGCTTCTCGGCCGACTTGATCTTCTTGGTGTCCAGCAGCACGCGCACCGGATGGCCGAAGACGTAAAGGCTGGACAGCGCCGCGACCAGGCTTTCGCAGTAGGCCAACACCTCGGCGTCTTCCGGTTTGTCGCGCAGCATCGGCACCACCACGATCTGGCGCGGGGCGATGGCCGGCGGAAGCCGCAAGCCGTCGTCATCGCCATGGGTCATGATGACGCCGCCGATCAGCCGGGTCGAGACGCCCCAGCTGGTGGTGTTGCAGAAGGTCATGGTGCCGGCATCGTCCTGGAACTTGATGTTCTGGGCTTGCGCAAAATGGGTACCCAGGAAATGCGAGGTGCCGGCCTGCAGCGCCTTGCCGTCCTGCATCATGGCCTCGATGGAATAGGTCGCTACGGCGCCGGGAAAGCGTTCATTCTCCGGCTTCTCGCCCGCGATCACCGGCATGGCGAGCACGTCTTCGGAAAAGGCGCGGTACATTTCCAGCGCTGTCATGGTTTCGGCCACGGCTTCCTCGGCGGTGGCGTGGGCGGTATGGCCTTCCTGCCAGAGAAATTCGGTGGTGCGCAGGAACAGGCGCGGCCGCATTTCCCAGCGCACGACATTGGCCCACTGGTTCAGCAGCATCGGCAGGTCGCGGTAGCTCTTGATCCAGCGCGAAAAGGCGTCGCCGATGATGGTCTCGGAAGTCGGACGCACCACCAGCGGCTCTTCCAGCCGGGCGGCGGGATCGGGCTGCAGCTTGCCGTCGATCATCTTGAGGCGGTGATGGGTCACGACCGCCATTTCCTTGGCGAAGCCTTCGACATGATCGGCTTCCTTGGCGATGAAGCTCAAGGGAATGAACATTGGGAAATAGCAGTTCTCATGCCCGCTCGCCTTGATGCGGCGGTCCAGTTCCTGCTGGATCTGCTCCCATACGCCCCAGCCCCAGGGCTTGATCACCATGGCCCCGCGCACGGGGCTGGTCTCGGCCATGTCGGCGTCGCGCACCACCGCCTGATACCAGTCGGCGAACCGGCTGCGGTCGATGTCGAGGGCGCGCTGCATCGTCATGGCTCCAGGAAGGTGGAAGTTCTTAGCCTGCCGGGCGCGGCCTGAACAGGAGATATGTGGCAAGCCCCGGCAGCCCAAACAAAAGTGAAGCCGAACAGCCCGATCCGCCGGGCGCGGGGGAAGGAATCGCTGGGGGCCATGAAAAACGGATGGCAGTCCGGCAGCGGCTTTGCGATGGACGGATTCCCGCAGGGCCTCTAACCTCGCCCCCATGGCAGAATCATCGTCCCGAGGCCGGAAATCGACCGGCATTTTCACGCCTTTCGAGTGGATGCTGGCGGCGCGCTACCTGCGCGCCAAGCGCCAGGAAAGCTTCATTTCGGTGATCTCGCTATTCTCGCTGATCGGCATCGCGCTGGGGGTGGCCACCCTGATCATCGTGATGTCGGTGATGAACGGTTTCAGGGTCGAACTGCTGAAGGGCATCCTGGGCCTCTCCGGCCATGTCACGGTGCAGTCCGAGATCGGCAACCTGGTCGATTACGACCGGGTGGCCCAGCGCATCCGGGCCGTGCCCGGCGTGGTGCGGGCAGCGCCCATCGTCGACGGCCAGGGCATGGCCAGCCAGAACGGCGCCAATACCGGCGTGGCCGTGCGCGGCATTCGCCGCGAGGACCTGGCCAAGATATCACTGCTGACCGAAAAGCTGCAGCCCGGCGCGCTGTCGCATTTTGATGGCGACGAGGCGGTGATCATCGGCACCGGCCTGGCCAACAAGCTGGGCATCCCGCGCGGCGGCGACATCACCCTGATCGCGCCCAAGGGCAATGTCACCCCGTTCGGCACCACGCCGCGCATCAAGACCTATCATGTCGTCGGCACCTTCCATATCGGCAACATCATCTACGACAACAATTACATCTTCATGCCGCTGGGCGAGGCGCAGCTTTATTTCAACTATGGCGATGCGGTCAGTGGCATCGAGGTGATGGTGGCGGACCCCGAAGCGGACCTGCAGCTTCTGCCCGGCATCGCGCAGGCCGCGGGGCCGGCCATGCATCTGGTGACCTGGCAGCAGCTCAACGGCACCATCCTCAACGCGCTGCAGGTGGAATCCAACACCATGTTCCTGATCCTGTCGCTGATCATCCTGGTGGCGACGCTGAACATCGTGTCGGGCCTGATCATGCTGGTGAAGGACAAGTCCAGCGACATCGCCATATTGCGCACCATGGGGGCGACGCGCGGCGCGCTGATGCGGGTGTTCTTCATCGCCGGCGCCAGCATCGGCGTCGCCGGCACCGCCATCGGCTTTGCCATCGGCGTGCTGTTCTGCGCCAATATCGAGAATATCCGCCAGTTCCTGTCGCGCGCCACCGGCACCAAGCTGTTCGATCCGACGGTCTATTTCCTGTCGCGCATGCCCGCCCAGATGGATCCGGGCCAGGTGGCGGCGGTGGTGATCATGGCGCTGGTGCTGACCTTCCTGGCGACACTGTATCCGTCGTGGCGGGCGGCGCGGCTCGATCCGGTCGAGGCGCTGCGCTATGAGTGAAATCCTGCGGCTTGAGGCCATCACCCGCCGCTACAAGGAGGGCGAGGGCCAGCTCGAGGTATTCAGCGGCCTCAGCATGAGCCTGACGGCGGGCGAGATCGTCGCGCTGGTAGGCCCCAGCGGTGCCGGCAAGTCGTCGTTGCTGCATATTGCGGGTCTGCTGGAAGCGCCCACCAGCGGCGAGATCACCATCGAGGGGGCCGCGACTTCGAAACTGGGCGACCAGGACAAGACCCGCATCCGCCGCGACACCATCGGCTTTGTCTATCAGGCCCACCACCTGCTGCCGGAATTCGATGCGCTGGAGAATGTGATCCTGCCGCAGATGATCGCCGGGGTTGGCCGCGCCGAAGCGGGCGTGGAGGCGGCGCGGCTCCTGACGGTGATGGGGCTGGGCAAGCGGCTGACCCATCGTCCGGCGCAACTGTCGGGCGGCGAGCAGCAACGCGTTGCCATCGCCCGCGCTTTGGCCAACAAGCCCAAGATCCTGCTGGCCGATGAGCCCACCGGCAATCTGGACCCCCGTACTTCGGGCGGGGTGTTCGACGCCCTGATCGCCATCACCCGCGCCGAAGGGCTGGCGGCGCTGATCGCCACGCATAATTTCGAGCTGGCGTCGCGGATGGACCGGGCGCTGCTGCTGCACCAGGGCAAGCTGATCGAAGGGACCCAGTTGCCGCGTTAAGGTTTGAACACTTCAAATCTTAACGCCTGGGTTTTTCACGAAACTTTTGAAACTGATCCGTGTGCAGACACTTGTCTGCACATGACCATTCCCAGGCATCCCGGTCACTTTTCGCGCGGCACCCGCATCCGGAGCAATTCGATCACCTTTTGTTCTTGCATACTGGATGGAACCAAACTAGAACAAACCTCGACAGCGAGGGAGAGCAAGGTCATGTGGGTCAAGGATGCGGCGGCGGGTGCGGGGCTTATTCTGTTCATGGTGTCGGCCTTTGTGCTGGCCAGCGGCGCGCATACGGTCCTGCTGCATTCCGGCATCTGACCGCCGTTGTGGATAGGAGGCTTTGCGGCCCCCATAGCGGACGCGGGCGCGCGATACTGGCGGCCTGACTCTCCCCGGAACTTTCATGGCAGCGGCCTTCGTCCATCTGCGCGTCAAGAGCGCCTATTCCCTGCTGGAGGGCGCGGTGCGCCCCAAGGAACTGGCCGATCTGGCACGGGAGGGGGGCGGCCCGGCCGTGGCCGTCACCGACACCAACAACCTGTTCGGCGTCTTCGAGATCACCGAGACCCTGATCAAGGCGGGCATCCAGCCCATCGTGGGGACGCTACTGTCGGTGGAATTCGCGCCGCGCAGCCCGTTGCAGACCGGCAGCCGCAAGAAGCCGCCGCACCTGCCGTTGCTGGTGCAGAACGAGGCCGGCTATCTCAATCTCTGCAAGCTTTTGTCCGCCGCCTATCTGGAAGTGGAAGCCGGCGACTGGCCGCATGTGAAGGCCGAGACGCTCTTCGCGCACGCCGAGGGCCTGATTGCGCTGACCGGCGGGCCGGGCGGGATGATCAACCAGCTTCTGCTGGACGGCAATCCGCAGCAGGCGCGTGCCGCGATGGAAGAACTGTCGCGCGCCTTTCCGGGCCGTCTCTATGTCGAACTCCAGCGCCATGGCCTGCCGGAAGAACGCGCCGCCGAAGATGGGCTGATTGACCTGGCCTATGCGCTGACGCTGCCGCTGGTGGCGACCAACGACGTGCATTTCGGCCGCGCCAACATGTACGAGGCGCATGACGCGCTGCTCTGCATCGCCGATGGCGCCTTCGTCAGCCAGGACGACCGCCGCCGCCTGACCCGCGAGCATCGTTTTAAGACCGCCGGCGAGATGCAGGCGCAGTTCGCGGACCTGCCCGAAGCGCTCGAGAATACGGTGGAGATCGCGCGGCGCTGCGCCTTCCGCCCGGTCAAGCGCAAGCCCATCCTGCCGGTGTTCACACCGGAATCCGGCAGATCGGCGGAAGACGAATTGCGCGCGCAGGCGCTGGAGGGCCTGGAGCGCCGCCTGAAGAACGCGCCGCTGGCCGACACCCGCAAGGTCTATGACGACCGGCTGGACTATGAGCTGGGCATCATCAACCGCATGGGCTTTCCCGGCTACTTCCTGATCGTGTCGGACTTCATGAAATGGACCCGCGGCCAGGGCATCCCGGTGGGCGTGCGCGGCTCCGGCGCTTCCTCATTGGTGGCCTGGGCGCTGGACATCACCAACCTGGATCCGCTGCGCTTCGGCCTGTTCTTCGAGCGTTTCCTCAATCCTGAACGCACCTCGATGCCGGACTTCGACATCGACTTCTGCCAGGAGCGCCGCGACGAGGTGGTGCGCTATGTGCGGGACAAGTATGGCCATGACCGGGTGGCGCAGATCATGGCGCTGGGATCGTTGCAGGCGCGCGCGGCGGTGCGCGATGCGGGGCGCGTGCTGCAGATGCCGCTGGGGCTGGTGGACCGCATCGCCAAGCTGATCCCCAATCCGCCGGGCAAGTCCATCTCGCTGAAGGAGGCGGTGGAAAGCGAGCCCCGCCTGCAGCAGATCGCCGAGCAGGAGCCGCTGGCCCAGCGGCTGTTCGAAATCACCGAGCGGATCGAGGGTCTGTATCGCCACGCCTCCACCCATCCGGCGGGGGTGGTGATCGGCGACCGGCCGCTGGACGAATTGCTGCCGCTCTATCGCGATCCGCGCTCCGACATGCCCGTGACCCAGTTCGATTATGAGGATGCGGAAAAAGCCGGCCTGGTGAAGTTCGACTTTCTGGGCCTGAAGACCCTGACGGTCATCGCCAAGGCCGAGGAACTGCTCAAGAAGCGCGGCATCGCGCTGCATACCCAGACCATCGATTTCGACGACATCTCCACCTTCGAGATGCTGTCCCATGGCGACAGCGTCGGCGTCTTCCAGATGGAAGGCACGGGCATGCGCGATCTTCTGCGCAAGATGAAGCCCAACCACATCAACGATTTGGTGGCGCTGGTGGCGCTGTACCGGCCCGGCCCGATGGATTCCATCCCGACCTATATCGCGCGCAAGAACGGCAAGGAGGCGGTGGAGTATCTTCATCCCGCACTGGAGCCGATCCTGCAGGAAACCTATGGCGTGATGACCTACCAGGACGACGTCATGCGCATCGCCCGCGAACTGGCTGGCTACACCATGGGCGAGGCCGACATCCTGCGCCGCGCCATGGGCAAGAAGATCCCGGCGGAAATGATCCCGCAGCGGGAAAAATTCATGAAGGGCGCGGCGGAACGCAACATTGCCCGCAACGTGGCCGAGACCATCTTTGAACAGGCGGAAAAATTCGCCGGCTACGGCTTCAACAAGGGCCATGCCGCCGCCTATGCCCAGGTCGCCTACCAGACTGCTTACCTGAAGGCCAATTACCCGGTCGAGTTCATCGCCGCCTCGATGACCCTGGATATCGGCAACACCGACCGCCTCAACATCTTCCGCCAGGAAGCCCAGCGGCTGGGCGTCAAGGTGGCGCCGCCCGACATCAATGCCTCGGAAAGCATTTTCACCGTCGATGCCGAAACCAACACGGTCTTCTATGCCCTGGCGGCGGTGAAGGGCGTGGGCAAGCAGGCGATGGACCATGTCGTCGAGGCGCGCCGGGCGGGCGGCAGGTTCAAATCCCTGTCCGATTTCACCCGCCGGGTGGACCCGCGGCTGGTCAACAAGCGCGCCTTTGAAAACTTGGTGCGGGCAGGCGCCTTTGATACTCTCAGCCCCAACCGCCGTCAGTTGGCGGAAAGTTCCGACCGCATTCTGGGCGGGGCGCAGGCCGCCCAGCGCGAGCGCGAAAGCGGGCAGGTGTCGCTGTTCGGCTCCGGCGGCGCCAGCGAGGATCTGCGGCTGACACAAATTCCCGACTGGCCGGTGCATGAAAGGCTGGCGGAGGAATTCTCCGCCATGGGATTCTATCTGTCGGGGCATCCGCTGGACGCCTATGGCCCCGCCTTGAAGAGGCTGGGGGCATCGACCTATTGCGCGCTGGTGGAGGACCGCCGCCGTGCCGCCTTCAAGGTCAAGCTGGCCGGCACCGTCATCAAGAAGTCGGAACGGCGCGGCCGCAACGACCAGATGTATGCCTTTGTCAGTTTCTCCGACCCCACCGGCATGTTCGAGATCATGCTGTTCCCCGAAGTGCTGGCGGCCAGCCGGCCGCTGCTGGAAGCGGGCAAGTCGCTGCTGATCAATTGCAGCGTGGAATGGGACGGCGACGATCTGAAACTGCGTGCTGCCACCATCCTGGATCTGGACCAGGCGGCGGCGCAGGCGGGCGAGGGCATGACGGTGCGGCTGGCCGACACCGCGTCGCTGGGCGCGCTTTATGCCGAGCTGTCCCAGCCGGGCAAGGGGCTGGTGAATATCGTGGTGCCGGGCAACGCAGGCGAGGAGGTCGAGATCGAGCTCAAGAAGCGCATCGCCGTCACCGCCAGCTTGCGGGGCCGCGTCGCGGCCTTGCCGGGCGTTGCCGGCGTCGAAGCGGTTTAAAGTTTTCGGATCGCGCCTGCCAGCCGTTCCAGCGCCCGTTCCAGGCGGCCCGCATCCTGGGCGAAGCAGATGCGCAGGTAACTGTCGTCGCGGGCATCGCCCAGGCTGAAGGCCCGGCCCGGCGCGATGCCGACATGATCCTCCTTCACCATCCGCTGGCAGAAACCCAGACTGTCCCTCAGGCCATCGACATGCAGGAAGCCGTAAAAGGCCCCGTCCGGCTTGAACCAGCGCAGGCGGTTCTGGCCGGTAATCCACTTTTCCACCACGTTGCGGCCATGGCGGCAGCGCTCCACCAGTTCGGCCCGGAAGGCGTCGCCTTGCGGCGACAGCGCCGCCAGCGCCCCATACTGGGCGAAATGGGTGGCGCCGGTATTGTTGCACTGGGCCATGGCGGCGGCGGCAGGCTCCAGGCTTTTGGGATGCACCAGCCAGCCGATGCGCCAGCCGGTCATCGCCCAGGGCTTGGAAAAGGAATTGATCGCGAACACCGCATCTTCCGCGTCGGCAATGGTCAGGAAGGAGGGGGCATGGGCCGCGCCGTCATAGATCAGGGTGCCATAGACCTCGTCGGCGATGATGGCGATGCCGCGCGCGCGGCAGAAATCCAGGATGGCCTTCTGCTCGTCCCCCGTCAGCATCCAGCCGGTGGGATTGCCGGGCGAGGCGATGAACATCGCCTTGGTCCGCCCGTCACAGGCGGCGAACAGCTTGTTCAGCTCCAGCCGCCAGCGGCCTTTCTCCCAGTCCTCGTCCAGCCGTACCAGCCGGGGCTCGGCGCCCACCACCTTGGCGGCCTGGAAGATGTTGGGCCAGATCGGCGAGACGATCACCACATTGTCGCCGGTCTCGCACACCATCTGCAGCGCCGTGGTCACCGCCAGCATGGCGGCGCCCGGAATGGTGATGCGGGCGATATCGATGTCGATGTCCAGGGTGCGCTTGTGGAAGGCGGCGATGGCCTGGCGCAGCGGCAGGATGCCGCGCGCATTGGTATAGAAGGTCTTGCCGTCCTCCAGCGCGTTGATCGCGGCCTCCCGGATGAAAGGCGGCGTCACCAGGTCGGTTTCGCCGAACCACAGCGCCAGCACATCGGGGTCGCCAAGACCCAGCGCGGTCACTTTGGTGATGCCGCTGGGTTCAAGCGCGCGGATCAGGGGGCGGATGGGATCAGGCTTCGGACTCATGGACCGCTGTCTAGCACAGGGTGGGCGCCGCTCTCATGGGCGAAGGCGATGACGAAGCCAGACAGCAGGAAGAACATGTCCACCGCCAGATAGAAGTGGGGTCCAGGCTGCCCGCCCGGAAGCAGGTCCGAGGCGTGGAACAGCAGCACGCTCAGGGCGCAAACCCCGCGCAAGCCGTCCAGTGCGTGGAAGCGCTGCCTTGTCATAACCCCGTGATATTCTGGGCTTTTCCCCTAACAAAGGTTTGAAACATCGCTGATAATCGCGCGCGCTGGCAGCCGTGCCATGGTTTCCTTGATTATCCGGGACTTAGTTCGTATAAGCCGCGCCATCTCGCACGCGGGGATGGCTATCGGCAGGTGTTCTGCCGTCGCCGTCCGGTGCCTCCCCGGAGGTAATCCCCGCGTCTGGCTAACCGGTAAAGGAGACTGAACAATGGCTCTGCCAGAATTTTCCATGCGTCAGCTGCTCGAAGCGGGCGCCCATTTCGGCCATCGCCAGCAGCGCTGGAATCCGAAGATGGCGCCCTACATCTACGGCCAGCGCAACGACATCCATATTCTCGACCTGACCCAGTCGGTGCCGCTGCTGCACCAGGCGCTGGTCACCCTGCGCGAGATCGCCGCCGGTGGCGGGCGTATCCTTTTTGTTGGAACCAAGCGCCAGGCTTCTGAACCCATCGCCGCCGCTGCCAAGCGCTGCGCCCAGTATTACGTCAATCATCGCTGGCTGGGCGGCACCCTGACCAACTGGCAGACCATCAGCCATTCGATCCGCCGCCTGCGCGCGATCGAAGAGACTCTGACCACCGCCGAACAGTCGGGCCTGACCAAGAAGGAGCTGCTGGGCCTGCTGCGTGAGCAGGACAAGCTGGAGAAATCGCTGGGCGGCATCAAGGAAATGGGTGGTGTGCCGAACCTGCTGTTCGTCATCGACACCAACAAGGAAGCCATCGCCATCGCCGAAGCCAAGAAGCTCGGCATCCCGGTCATGGCGATCCTGGACTCCAACAGTGATCCCGACGGCATCGCCTTCCCGATTCCCGGCAATGACGACGCCGCCCGTGCCATCGCGCTCTATTGCGATCTGGCCGCGCGCGCGGTGATTGACGGCCTGGGCCAGGGCCAGTCCGCCGCCGGTGTCGATCTGGGCGCGGCCGAGGAGATCGAGGACGCCGGTCCCCAGCTGGTCGAAGCCGAACCGGCGACAGCCTAACTGAGATAGATGACGCCCGCGCCCGCGAAAGCCGGCGCGGGCCATGATTGGAGACTGGCATGGCGAACATCACCGCAACGATGGTGAAGGACCTGCGCGACAAGACCGGCGCGGGCATGATGGACTGCAAGACCGCGCTGAACGAGACCGGTGGCGACATGGAAGCCGCCATTGACTGGCTGCGCAAGAAGGGCATCTCAAAAGCCGCCAAGAAGGCCGGCCGCGCCGCCGCCGAAGGCCTGGTGGGCGTCGCCGTGGATGCCGGCACCGGCGTGCTGCTGGAAGTGAATGCCGAAACCGATTTTGTTGCCCGCAATGACGCGTTCAAGGCCTTCGTGAAGGATGCGTCCAAACTGGCGCTGAAGGAAGGCGGCAACCTGGAAAAGCTGCTGGCCGCCCAGATGGGCAGCGCCACCGTGCAGCAGACCCTGACCGAACTGGTCGCCAAGATCGGCGAGAACATGTCGGTGCGCCGCGCCGCCGCCTTGTCGGTCAATCCCGGCGTGGTCGCGGCCTATGTCCACAATCCCGCCGCGCCCGAACTGGGCAAGATCGGCGTACTGGTGGCCCTGAAGTCCAGCGCCGACAAGGACAGACTGGCCGCGCTGGCCAAGCAGCTGGCGATGCATGTCGCCGCCGCCGCGCCCCTGGCGCTGACCGTCGCGCATATGGACAAGGCCGTGGTCGAGCGCGAATACGCCATCCAGAAGGATCTTGCTTTGCAGTCCGGCAAGCCCGAAGCGGTGGTCGAAAAGATGATGGAAGGCCGGATGCGCAAATACTATGAAGAGACGGTGCTGCTGCAGCAGACCTTTGTGATCGACGGTGAAACCCAAATCGCCAAGCTGGTGGAAAAGGCGTCCAAGGAGCTGGGCGCACCGGTCGAGATCGAGGGTTTTGTCCGTTTCCAGGTGGGCGAGGGCATCGAGAAGGCGGAAGCCGACTTCGCCGATGAAGTCGCGCAGATGGCAGGCACGCGTTAATAATGGTCGCACGGCCGGACGCAAAAGCGTCGGCCCCGGGATAACCAGGCGGGGCCCGCTTGTCCTGGCCGCTGCTCCGGGTAAAGGGAGATGCTACATGTCCAACGCGCCGAGATACCGCCGGGTCCTGCTGAAGGTGTCCGGTGAGGCGTTGATGGGCCCGGACCCCTTCGGCCTGCACATCGAAACCATTGACCGCATCGCCCGCGACATCAAGGAAGCGGCCGACACCGGCACCGAAATCTGCCTGGTGGTGGGCGGGGGCAATATCTTCCGGGGGCTGGCGGGCGCCGCCAAGGGCATCGAGCGCGCCACCGCCGACTATATGGGCATGCTGGCGACGGTGATGAACGCCCTGGCGTTGCAGGCGGCGCTGGAACGGGCGGGTTTGTCCTGCCGGGTCCAATCGGCCATCGCCATGAACAATGTCTGCGAACCCTATGTCCGCCGCCGGGCCATCCGGCACATGGAAAAGGGCCGGGCGGTGATTTTTGCGGCCGGCACCGGCAACCCCTTCTTCACCACCGACACTGCGGCGGCGCTGCGGGCGGCCGAAATGGGCTGTGACGCCATGCTGAAGGCCACCCAGGTGGACGGTGTTTACAGCGCCGACCCCAAAAAGGTTCCGGGCGCCATCCGCTACGATTCCTTGAGTTATCACGAGGTGTTAGCCAAGGATCTTCAGGTGATGGATGCATCGGCCATCAGCCTGTCGCGGGAAAACAAGATCCCGATCCTGGTGTTTTCCCTGGCCGACCCGGGCGCCTTTGCCAAGGTGCTGCGTGGCGAGGGCCGGGCAACCATTATCGAAGAAAAGTAAGGCGGAACCCCGGTTTAGGATTAATCTCCCGACCGGGGGCGCGTGGAGCGGAACGGACATGGCCGAGGCCTATAGCAAGGACGAAATGGACCGCCGCATGAAGGGCGCGGTCTCCACCCTGAAAAGCGAGCTGGGGGGGCTGCGCACCGGACGGGCCAGCGCCGCCCTGCTCGATCCAGTGAAGGTCGAGGCCTATGGCAACATGGTGCCGGTCAGCCAGGTCGGCTCCATCGCGACGCCCGAGGCGCGCATGATCACGGTGCAGGTGTGGGACAAGGGCCTGGCCAAGGCCGTGGACAAGGCGATCCGCGATGCCGGCCTGGGCCTGAACCCGCAGATGGACGGCCAGCTGCTGCGCATCCCTCTGCCCGAACTGAACCAGGAACGCCGCAAGGAACTCAGCAAGCTCGCCGCCAAATATGCCGAGGCGGCCCGTGTCGCCGTCCGCAATGTGCGCCGCGATGGCATGGATCTGCTCAAGAAACTGGAGAAGGATGGCAAGATCAGCCAGGACGACCAGCACACCAAGGGCGACGAGCTGCAGAAGCTGACCGACGGGCACATCAAGGATCTCGATGCCGCGCTCCACACCAAGGAGCAGGAGATCATGCAGGTTTGATGGGCGGTCCCTCGCACCTGCGCCCCGGAGCATTTTCGAAGAAAATGCGACAAAGGAAATAAATGTCCGACACTGCCACCTCGCCGCATCTTCCCCGCCATGTCGCCATCATCATGGACGGCAATGGCCGCTGGGCGAAGAAGCGCTATCTGCCGCGCGAGGCGGGTCACTATGCCGGCATGGGCGCGGTGCGCGAAACGGTGCGCGCCGCCTGCGACATGGGTCTGGAGAACCTGACCCTGTTCGCCTTTTCCAGCGAGAACTGGAAGCGCCCCAAGACGGAAGTGGGCGCGCTGATGGGCCTGTTCCGCGCCTATTTCCGCAGCGACATGGATGAACTGGTGGAGCGCAATGTGCGCATGCGCATCATCGGTCATCGCGGCCGGGTCGCGAGCGACATCCAGCAGATGATCCAGGATTCCGAGGCCCGCACCGCCGGCAATAGCGGTCTCAACCTCACCTTCGCCTTCGATTATGGCGGGCAGGAAGAGATCGCCGCCGCCGCCCGCGAACTGGCGCGCGCCGCCGCCGAAGGGCGGCTGGACCCCGAAACCATCAGCCCGGAGCTGTTCGCCCAGCGCCTGTTCACCTCGGGCACGCCCAATCCCGACTTGATCATTCGCACCTCCGGCGAGTATCGCCTGTCCAATTTCCTGCTCTGGCAGTCGGCCTATGCCGAACTTCTGTTCATCGACACGCTGTGGCCGGATTTCGACCGCGCCGCGCTGACGGCGGCGCTGGACCAGTTCGCCGCCCGCGAGCGCCGCTTCGGGGCGCTGGATTCGGAAGCCGTGGCGTGACCATGACCCAGTCTGATTACAAGGGCGTGCATCCCGTTCCAGCCGTTCGCGGCGCCGGCGAAGGCGTGCTGCGCGTGCTGTTCGGCGTGTTCCTGGCCGTCATTGCCGTCGCGCTGGCCTTCGGCGATCCCGACTATTTCGCGGGCGTCACCGTCCTGATGGCGCTGCTGGCAGCCCGCGAATGGCACCGGCTGGTGCGCGCGCCGGCACAGCGGGACGCCGCCGAGCGCAGGCCCCTCCATATCCAGACCGCCATCACCGTCTTTGCCATCGCCTGCGCGGTGGCGGCGCTGCTGTGGCGGGCGCCGCTGGCGGGTTTCGCGCTGCTGGCGGCGGGTGCTGCGGCGTCTTTTGTCTGGGCCTGGGCGCGCAACGACAATCCGCTGTGGCACGCTGCCGGCGTCCTTTATATCGGCCTGCCGTCACTGGCGCTGGTGGGCCTGCAGGCCCATGCCGTGCAGGGTTCCAAGATCATGTTCGGCCTGTTCCTGATCGTGTGGATGACCGACACCGGCGCGCTGGTGTTCGGCAAGCTGATCGGCGGCAGGAAGTTGTGGCCCGCCGTGTCGCCCGGCAAAACCTGGGCCGGTACCATCGGCGGAAGCCTCACCGCGACGGTGATGTTCGGGCTCTATATCGCTTTCTTTGGCTTTCATGTCCTGCCCGCCATGCTTTTCGCCCTGGGCCTCAGCGCCGTGGCCCATCTGGGCGATCTTCTGGAATCCTGGGTCAAGCGCCGTTTCGGCACCAAGGATTCCGGTGGACTGATTCCCGGCCATGGCGGCGTCCTGGACCGCATGGATTCCATGTTCGCCTGCAGCGTGGTTCTGGCGCTGCTGGTCTTCGGGGCGCATCTCAATCCCATGTTCGGAGGCCATACGTGAAGGCCATCGCCGCCACCCGCATCTGGGACGAGCTGCCCGTCCTGGACGACGTCCTGGCGCGGTCCGTCACGGTGCTGGGCTGCACCGGTTCCATCGGCGTGAACACGCTGGATGTCGTCGCCCATGTGCGAAAGCTGCATGGCGCGGAGGCGCTGCCCATCACGGCGCTGACGGCGGGCGAAAATGTGAAGCTGCTGATCGAGCAGGCCAGGGCGATGAAGCCGAAGCTGGCGGTGATCGGCAACGAAAGCCTGCTGGGTGAATTGAAGGCGGGCCTGTCCGGCACCGGTATCGAAGCGATGGGGGGCCGCCAGGCCGTGATCGCTGCGGCGGCGCGCCCCTCCGATTTTGTCATGGTCGCCATCATGGGCGCCGCGGCCATCGAGCCGGCGCTGGCCGCCATCCGCCGCGGCGTGGTGGTGGCGCTGGCCAACAAGGAATGCGTGGTGGCGGCGGGCGCGGTGTTCCGCGACGCGATGGAGAAATCCGGCGCCTCCATCCTGCCGGTGGACAGCGAGCATAACGCCATCTTCCAGGTGCTGGGCTCGGGTGATGCCTGCGAAGCCGATCTGGTGACGATTACCGCCAGCGGCGGGCCGTTCCGGGAATGGTCGCTGGACCGCATGAAAGTTGCCACGGTGGAAGAGGCGGTCGCCCATCCCAACTGGGCGATGGGCCGCAAGATATCGCTCGACAGCGCCACCTTGATGAACAAAGGCTTGGAACTGATCGAGGCGCATTTCCTCTTCGCCCTGCCGCCCGAAAAGCTGGGCGTGGTGGTGCATCCCCAATCCATCGTGCATTGCCTGGTCAGCTATGAGGACGGCACCACCATGGCGCACCTTTCGGCGCCCGACATGCGCACGCCCATCGCCCATGCGCTGGGCTGGCCGCGCCGCATCCCGTCGCCGTCGCGCCGCCTCGACATTGCGGCGCTGGGCAGTCTGGTGTTCCACCCGCCCGCCCATGACCGTTTTCCCGCGCTGAACCTTGCCATCGACTCGATGCGCTCGGGCGGGCTGGCGCCCACCGTGCTCAATGCCGCCAACGAGATCGCCGTGCAGGCCTTCCTGGACAGGCGCATCGGTTTCCTGGACATACCGCGGGTGGTGGCCGAAGCGCTCGACCTTGATGTGGGCAGCAACGGTATCGCCAACGACCTGGAAAGCGTGCTGGGCATCGACGCCCGGGCGCGCGTCATGGCCGAACAGATTTGTCAGAGGGTAGGAGCATGAACGTGCTGGACGCTGTGCGCGGCTTGATCGCCTGGACCCCGATGGGGCTTCCCGCCTTCCTCTTTGTCATCACCCTGGTGGTGTTCTTCCACGAACTGGGCCACTTCTTGGTGGCGCGCTTTTTCGGCGTCAAGGTTGACGTTTTCTCGGTCGGATTCGGCAAGGAGATTTTCGGATTTAACGATCGGCGCGGCACGCGCTGGAAGCTGGGCTGGCTGCCGATCGGCGGCTATGTGAAATTCGCCGGTGATGCCGATGCCGCCTCGACCCCGGACCGCAAGACCATCGAGCATATGACCGCGGCGGAGCGCGGCGGTATTTTGATCTTCAAGCCGGTGGGTCAGCGCGCCGCCGTGGCCGCCGCCGGTCCTTTCGCCAATTTTCTGCTCGCCATTGTGCTTCTGACCGGGCTCTACATGTATGGCGGCCATGCCGCCATCGCGCCGGTGATCGGGCAGGTGACCAAGGACAGTCCCGCCGCCGCCGCCGGCATCCGCGCCGGAGACCTGGTAACCCGGATCGACGGCACGGCGGTCACCGACTTCCAGCAGCTGCCGGAGATCATCTCCGTCTCGGGCGGCGATACGCTGACCATCGGCATTCGCCGCGCGGGCCATGACCTGACGGTTCAGGTCACCCCCCGGCTGATGAAGGCCCGCGACGTGCTGGGCAATCTGGGAAGCCAGATGGTGATCGGGGTACGGCCAGATATTCACGCCCCCATCACGCGGGAGCATTACAGCCCCGGCGGGGCCCTGGTCGCGGCCTGCTCGGAAACCTGGAGCATCGTCAAGACCACTATCCTGGGGATCGGCCAGATGATTACCGGCCATACCAGCACCGACCAGCTGCGCGGGCCCTTGGGGATCGCCAATATGACCCGCCAGGTGGCGGATTTCGGCTTCCTGCCGCTCTTGAATTTGGTGGCTATCCTTTCTGTAAGCATCGGGCTAGCCAATCTTTTTCCGATTCCGCTCTTGGACGGGGGCCATCTTCTGTACTATGCAGTGGAAGCTGTTTTGGGGCGTCCGCTGGGCGAGCGGGCCCAGGACGTCGGATTTCGGCTTGGGCTGGTTTTGGTTTTGGGGCTGATGCTCCTGACCACCTGGAATGACCTGGTCCGGCTGAATCTTTTCTGAAAACCAGGCGTCCGTGGCTCGCGGACCCGCTAGACGAGTAGTTGGCCCCGAATGCTGACCATGCGCCTTAGAAGCAGGTTGTTGCGCGCGACCGCCGGGTCATTGTGCCTGGCGATTGCGGCTGCCCCTGCGCAGGGTCAGCTGCGCCCCGGCGCCGCCGACCGCGCCAAGGAATTGAACCAGCAGGCGGCAAGGCCCAGCAACGCCGATGCCAATGCCAGTGCCAATCCCGCCGGAACGGTGGCGGCTCCGACCACCGCGCCGCGCGTCATTCAGCACATCGTGGTGCGCGGCACCCAGCGTGTCGAGCCCGGCACGGTGCTGACCTATATCGGCTTGCGCGAGGGCGATAACTACACCCCTGCCGATGCCGACGCCGCGTTGAAGGCGCTGACCGCCACCGGGCTGTTCAGCGACGTCAAGACCAGCTTTGACGAAGCGACCGGCACGCTGACCATCCGCGTTACGGAAAATCCCATCGTCAACCAGGTGGTATTCGAGGGCAATTCCAAGGTCTCGGACAAGGACCTGACCAAGGAAGTGCAGATCAAGCCGCGCGAGGTCTTCACCCGCGCCAAGGTCCAGGCAGACGTGCAGCGCATCATCGAGCTGTACCGCCGCAACGGAAAATTCGCGGCACGCGTCGATCCCCAGATCATCCAGCGCCCCCAGAACCGCGTTGACCTGATCTTCTCCATCACCGATGGCCCCACTACCGGCGTGGCGCGCATTAATTTCTTCGGCAACAAGGTCTTTGACAGCGACACGCTGAAGGGCCAGATCGCCACCGAGGAAAGCCGCTGGTGGAAATTGCTGGCCTCCAACGACAATTACGATCCCGACCGGCTGCAGTTCGACCGCGAGTCGTTGCGCCGCTATTACATCAACCGTGGCTATGCCGACTTCAAGGTGGTGAGCGCGGTGGCGCAGCTGACGCCCGCCCGCGACAGCTTCTTCATCAATTTCACCGTCGATGAGGGCGTGAAGTACAGGTTCGGCAAGATCACTATCGACTCCAAGATACGCGAGCTGCCAGCCGGCCAGCTGCGGCCGCTGATCAATGCCCAGACCGGCGACGTCTATTCCCAGGAAGATGTGCAGAAGGCGATCGATGCGCTGACCAATGCCGCCGGCACCAAGGGCTATGCCTTTGCGGAAGTGCATCCCCGCCTGAAGCGCGATCCCAAGTCCCGCACCATCGATTTGGGCTTCGAGATTGTGCAGGGCCCCAGGGTCTACATCGAAAAGATCAACATCGCCGGCAACACCAAGACGCTGGACAAGATCATCCGCCGCCAGTTCCGCCTGCAGGAAGGCGACGCCTTCAACCGCGTGCTGATCGACCGTTCGCGCACCCGCATCCGCGCCCTGGGCTTCTTCAAGGATGTCGAAGTCAAGAATGTTCCCGGCAGTCAGCCGGACCGCACCAATTTGACGGTCAATGTGACCGAACAGTCGACCGGTTCGATCCAGGTTGGCCTGGGCTATTCGTCCACCACCTCGCTGCTGGGCGAAGTCAGCTATACCCAGAGCAACCTGTTCGGGCGCGGCCAGAACCTGCGCGCCTCGATCCAGGCCTCGTATATCACCAAGACGGCGCAGTTCAGTTTCACCGAGCCGTATTTCCTGGATCGCGAGCTGGCGGCAGGCTTCGACCTTTACAAGGTGCAGACCAATTACGAGCAGGCGGCCTACCAGAGCGATATCACTGCCGTGGTGCTGCGCATGGGCTTTCCGATCTCGGAATTTTCCAGCGTGGCGCTCAGCTACACCTACAAGATCGAAAAGGTCTCACCTTATTCCGGCGCACCGCTCGATGTGCTTCTGGCGTCGGGTTCGGCCAACGGCTCGATCGTGGGTTTCACCTATTCCTATAACGACCTGGATGATTACCGCAAACCGACCTCGGGCTGGACCTTCAGCTTCAGCCAGGGCTTTGCGGGCTTTGGCGGCAACCTGAAATACATTTCCACCGCCGCGAACTTTTCCACCTATCTGCCGCTGTTCGACGGCAGCCTGATAACCTCGCTGCAGGGCCGCAGTGGCTATATCACCGGATATAGCGGCTCGCTGGTGCCGTTCAGCGAACGCTTCTTCATGGGCGGCGATACGTTCCGCGGCTTTGCGCTGGCGGGTATCGGCCCCCGCGACATCACCGCCCCCAAGAATTATGGCGCGCTGGGCGGCACCGTCTATGCCATCGGCACCATCCAGGCGCGGATGCCGGCGCTGCTTCCCGAAAGCTATGGCGTCAATGCCGGATTGTTCACCGACTTCGGCACGCTGGGCCGGGTGGACAACATCTTCACGCGCACCTGCACGGGCGCGCTGCATTCCGGCGTCGGCAGCTGCGTGAAGGACAATCTGGCCTTCCGCATGTCGGCCGGCATCTCCATCCAGTGGAAGTCGCCGATGGGGCCGGTGCAGATCGACCTGGGCCTGCCCATCGTCAAGACCTACTATGACCGTCCCCAAATCATCCACTTCTCGACCGCGACAGGATACTGACCATGACGAAGATGCGTGCGCTCGCAATGGCGGGCCTTTTCCTTTCCACAGCCGCGATGGCCCAGCCTGCCACGCCGCCCAAGATCGTGGTGCTCGATAAGGTCGCCATCTTCCAATATTCCAAAGCGGGCCAGGATATCAGCCGCCAGGTGCAGGCCTATGCCGACCAGGCCAAAAACGACCTCACCGCGCAGGGCAATGCGCTGCAGGCGGAGGGGCGCACTCTGCAGCAGCAGGTGGCGATCCTGGCGCCGGATCTGAAGGCCAAGCGGGTTGCGGCGTTCCAGGCAAAGGAACAGGGCCTGCAAACCCGGGCCCAGAAGAAGGACGCGCAGATCAAGGCCGCCTTCTACAGTGCCCGCCAGGCCATGGAGAAGGTACTGGGCCCGATCCTGGCGCAGGTCGTTAAGGAGCGGGGCGCCAACCTGGTGCTGGACAAGCAGGCCATCGTAATGGCAAACACCTCCAGCTTCGATATCACCGGCGAAGTCATCACCCGGCTGAACCAGGCGATGCCGACCTACAAGGTCAACCTCGACGCCCCGCCGCCGCCGGCCGCCGCGAAGCCATAGTCGTGGCCGATCCCCGCTTTTTCAAAAATCTCGGCCCGTTCACGCTGGCGCAGATTTGCGAAAAGGGCGGGATTGCCGTGCCGGCGGGCGCCGATGCATCGGCCGCCGTGGCCGACCTGTCAGACCTGGCAGGGGCAGGCCCGCAACATCTGACCTTCTTTTCCGGCTCCAGCACCTTGCGAGAGGCATTTGCGGCCAGCCAGGCGGGTTTCTGCCTGGTGCCGGACGCGGGGACCAGGATGAAGCGCGTACCGCCCCCGACCGGCATGACAGCGCTGGAATCCCCGTCGGTGGCGCAAAGCTTCGCGCGCATCGCGCACATGTTTTATTCCGACGCCAGCCAGCCGGTCTGGGCGCAGGACGGGGCCATATCATCCCAGGCCAAGATCGGCGCAGGCGTCACCATCGCGCCCTTTGTCACCATTGGCCCGGGGGCCGAAATCGGCGAGGGCACTCGCATCGCGCCGGGGGTGGTGATCGGGCCGGGCGTCGCCATCGGCAGGAATTGCGAGATCGGCGCCAACGCCACCATCAGCCATGCCTATGTCGGCGACCGGGTGGTGATCCTGCCCGGCGCTCATATCGGCCAACCGGGCTTCGGCTTCGCCTCCAGCGGCATCGATTATCTGAAGATAATCCAGCTGGGCCGCGTCATCATCCAGGATGATTGCGAAATCGGCTCCGCTACCACCATCGATCGTGGCGCCCTGGGCGATACGGTGATCGGCGAGGGCAGCAAAATCGACAACCTGGTGCAGATCGCCCACAACTGCCGCATCGGGCGCCATTGCGTGATTGCGGGCCAGACCGGCCTGGCGGGAAGCGTGGTGCTGGAGGACGGCGTGGTATTGGCAGGGCAGGTGGGGCTTGGCGACCATACCCGTGTGGGCCAACGCGCCCGCATGGGTGCGCGCGCCGGCACCGGGTCGCGGATATTCCTGCCGGGCGGGGTCGATTATGGCGGGGCCCCGGCGAAACCTGTAAAGGAATGGGCGCGTGAGATTCACGCGCTGGCGCGACTGGCGCGGCCGCGCAAGGACGAGACATGAGCGACACAGTGCTGGATTTGGAACAGATCAAGGCGCTGCTGCCCCACCGTCCGCCCATGCTTCTGGTGGAGCGGCTGGACGATATCGTGCCGCTGCAAAGCGCCACCGGCTACAAGGCCGTCAGTATCAACGAGCCCTGGTTCGCGGGGCATTTCCCCGACCGCGCGGTGATGCCGGGGGTGCTGATCGTTGAGGCCATGGCCCAGACGGCGGGCGCGCTGGTCGTCCACAGCCAAGGCGGCAAGGCCAGCAGCGTGGTCTATTTCATGTCCATCGAAGAAGCCCGTTTCCGCAAGCCGGTGGTGCCGGGCGAACTGCTGCGGATGCCGGTCAAGCTGGTGCGGCGCCGCGATCCGGTCTGGAAGTTCGAAGGTCGGGCCTTTGTCGGCGACGCGCTGGTGGCCGAGGCGAAGTTCACGGCGATGATTTCCGACGGCAAGGCGGGCGGATGACGGTTCATCCCAGCGCGGTGGTGGAAGACGGCGCGGTGCTGGGTGCGGGCATCGAGATAGGCCCCTTCTGCCATGTCGGCCCGCGTGTCACCCTGGACGACGGCGTCCGGCTCCATTCCCATGTCTCGATCCTTGGCGTGACCCATGTCGGGGCGCGATGCCAGGTTTATCCCGGCGCCGTGCTGGGTGGGGACGGGCAGATTCGGGGCAATGATTTCGCCGAGGGCAGGCTGGAGATCGGCGAGGGCTGTGTCCTGCGCGAGATGGTGTCGATGAACACCGGCAGCCGCAATGGCGGCGGCGTCACCCGGGTGGGGCGCAACGGCTATTTCATGGCCAATGCCCATGTCGGGCATGACTGCCAGGTGGGCAGCGACGTCACCTTCGCCAATTCCGTGGCACTGGGCGGCCATAGCGAGATCGGCGACGGGGTAGTGTTCGGCGGCCTGGCAGCGGTGCAGCAATGGTGCCGGATCGGCAAGGGCGCGATGGTGGGCGGGCTGACAGGGGTCAACCGCGACATCATCCCTTATGCCATGGCGTTCGGCGATCATGTCGAACTGGCCGGCCTGAACCTGATCGGGCTGAAGCGGCGCGGGTTGCCGCGCGAGACCATCAACGCCATGCGCCACACTTTCCGCGACTTATTCTACGGCAACGGCGGCGGCATTGCCGACCGGGCGCGCGCGGCGCAGGCTCGATTCCCCACTATTGCGGAAGTAAACGAGATCGTCGGCTTTATACTTGCGGATGCCAGGCAGGAGCTCTGCCTGGCGCGCCGCCGCGGAGCGGCGCAGTGAGTGCGTTGGGCTTGATCGCGGGCGGCGGCGAGCTGCCCCGCGCCGTGGCGCACAGTGTGCGGGCCACGGGACGCGAGGTTTTCGTCGTGCCGCTGGCGGGCAGCGTTACGGGGGACTGGATCGGGGAATTTTCCCACGAAATTCTGTCGCCGGGCGAGCCGGGCCGCATCATCACGGCGCTGCGGGGCGCGGGCGTGCAGGAGGTCTTGCTGTGCGGCAAGGTGGACCGCCCCAAATTCAGCGACCTGAAACTGGATGCCAAGGGCGTGTTGCTGCTGCCCAAGGCCATCGCGGCGGCGAAAAAGGGCGATGATGCCCTGCTGCGCTTTATCGTCGGCATCTGCGAAGACGAGGGCCTGACCGCCGTCAGCGTCGCCCAGGCCGCGCCGGCTCTGGTGTGCGGCGCGGGGCCGCTGGGCCGCGTGACGCCGAACGCGGAGCAGGCCGCTGATATCGCCGCAGCTTTCGCCATCGTGCGTGCGCTGGGGGCGCTGGATGTGGGCCAGGCGGCGGTGGTGTGCGATGGGTTGGCGCTGGCGGTGGAAGCCGCCGAAGGCACCGATGCCATGCTGGGCCGAATTTCCGGTTTGCGCGAAAGCCTCCGGGGCAGCGCCGCCCATCCGCGCGGCGTGCTGGTCAAGGCGCTGAAGCCGCTGCAGGACGCCAAGACCGACATGCCGGTGGTGGGCGTCGCCACCATCGCGGGCGTTCATGCCGCCCATCTGGCGGGCATCGCCCTGGAAGCCGGGGCATCCCTGATCCTGGACAAGGCTTTGGTGCGCGACGAAGCCGACCGGCTGGGCCTGTTCGTTACCGGCGTGACGCCGTGACGGAAATAAGGCTGATGCTGGTGTGCGGCGAGCCGTCGGGTGACGCGCTGGGCGCGCAACTGATGGCGGGACTGAAGCAACTGGCGGGGACGCGCGTCCGCTTCAGCGGCGTGGGCGGCCCGGCGATGGCGTGCGAAGGGCTGGAAAGCCTGTATCCGCTGGACGCCACTTCGGTGATGGGGCTGCGCGAGGTGGTGCCGGCAATCCCGCGCATCCTCAAACATGTGAAACTGGCGGTGGATTTCGCGGTCCGCACCCGCCCCGATGCGGTGGTGGTGATCGACAGCCCCGACTTCACCCATCGCGTGGCGCGTGGCATCAAGGCGCGCGATCCGTCCATCCGCACGGTGGATTATGTGGCGCCGCAGGTCTGGGCCAGCCGCGCCTATCGCGCCAGGGCGATGGCGTCCTATTTCGACCTGGTGCTGGCGCTATTTCCCTTCGAGGTGAATTTCTTTCGCCGGTATGGGCTTAAGGCCGCGTTTGTGGGCCATCCGGTGATCGAGCGCCGTACCAAGATGGTGGGCGGCGCGGCGTTGCGGGCGCGGCTGGGCATCGCGCCGCAGACGCCGCTGCTGGCGCTGTTGCCCGGCAGCCGTAGCAGCGAAATCCGCTTCATCCTGCCGACCTTCAAGCAGGCCGTGGCGCGGCTGGCGAAACGGGTGCCGGGCCTGGTGACGGTGTTGCCCACGGTGCCGCATGTCGCGGCAAAAGTGCGCGCCGCCGCCGCCGGCTGGCCGACCCCGCTGCACATCGTGGAAAGCGAAGCCGACAAATATGCCGCTTTCAACGCCGCCGATGTGGCGTTGGCGGCATCGGGCACGGTGACGGCCGAACTCGCGCTGGCCAAAACGCCCATGGTGGTGGCCTACAAGGTGGGCGGGCTGACCTATTTCCTGTCCAAATTCCTGATGACGGTGACCCATTTCACCCTCATCAACATCCTGCTGGGGCGCGAGGCGGTGCCGGAGTTCCTGCAGGACGGGGCGACGCCGCAAGCCCTGGCCGATGCGGTGGGGCATCTGTTCGCCGACGCCGATGCCCGCGCGGCCCAGACGGCGGCGATGGAAGACTTCGCCCATGCCCTGGGCGCCGATGACGAGCCTCCGTCTTTGCGCGCGGCCCGGCTGCTGCTGGAATTCCTGCGCGGGGCCTGATTATTTGCGCTTCGCCATCGGGATATAGCCGCGTTCGGTCGGCCCGGTATAGATCTGGCGCGGACGGCCGATCTTCTGGTGCGGGTCTTCCAGCATCTCCTTCCACTGGGCGATCCAGCCCACGGTGCGGGCCAGCGCGAACAGCACGGTGAACATGGTGGTGGGAAATCCCAGCGCCTTCAGCGTGATGCCAGAATAGAAGTCGATGTTGGGATAGAGCTTCTTTTCGATGAAATAGGGGTCGGTCAGCGCGACCTTTTCAAGTTCGATCGCCACCTTCAGCAGCGGATCGTCGTGCAGGCCCAGTTCATCGAGCACCGCATGGGCCTGGATCTGCATCGCCTTGGCGCGCGGATCATAGTTCTTGTAGACACGGTGGCCGAAGCCCATCAGGCGGAAGCCGGACGACTTGTCCTTGGCCTTTGCGACATATTCGGGGATGCGGTCGACGGTGCCGATTTCCATCAGCATCTTGAGCGCCGCCTCGTTGGCGCCGCCATGCGCGGGCCCCCACAGACAGGCGATGCCCGCCGCGATACAGGCGAAAGGATTGGCGCCCGACGAGCCGGCCAGCCGCACCGTCGAGGTCGAGGCGTTCTGCTCGTGATCGGCGTGCAGGATGAAGATGGTGTCCAGCGCCTTGGACAGAACGGGATTGGGCTTGTAGACCTCGGCCGGAACCGAAAAGCACATGCGCAGGAAATTGTCGGTATAGCTGAGATCGTTGCGCGGATACACGAAAGGCTGGCCGACATGGTATTTGTAGGCCATGGCCGCGATGGTTGGCAGCTTGGCGACCAGGCGGTAGCTGGCGATCTCGCGCTGCTCCGGATCGGCGATGTCGGTGGAGTCGTGATAGAAGGCCGCCATGCCGCCGACCACGCCGCACAGGATTGCCATGGGATGGGCGTCGCGGCGGAAGCCGCGATAGAAGGTCGCCAGCTGCTCATGCACCATGGTGTGGTGGGTGATGGAATAGTTGAACTTGTCGAACTGTTCCTTGGAAGGCAATTCGCCGTAGAGCAGCAGGTAGCAGGTTTCCAGGTAGCTGGAATGTTCGGCCAGGTCGGCGATGGTGTAGCCGCGATACTGCAGCACGCCCTTGTCGCCATCGATGAAGGTGATGTTGGATTCGGTCGAGGCGGTCGAGGTGAAGCCGGGATCGTAGGTGAAAATGTCGGCCTGGTCGTAAAGCTTGCGGATGTCCACGACATTGGGACCCTGGGTGCCGGCAAAGACGGGCAGCTCGTAATCCGCACCCTTGTAATTCAGCTTGGCGCTGCCGGCCGGCTTAATCTTGCTCTCTCGCATCATCAAATCCCCAATTTCCGTGACCCAGTCTTGTCTTGCGCTGCAATATGACCGGGATTTGAAACCCCGTCATCCATCTTTGCGGCGCTGCGTCATAGTTTGTCCCTAGGCCGTGTAAGCCCCTAAACGATTTAGGGATTCTTCCCGGCCTAACAGCGCCAACATCTCGAAAAGGGGGGGCGAACTGGCCCTGCCGGTCAGCGCCGCGCGCAGGGGTTGGGCCACCGCGCCCAGCTTCAGTCCATGGGCTTGCGCAAATGCACGGGCGGCGGCCTCCAGGGCCGGTGCGGTCCAGTCGGTGGCCTCCAGAGCGGGCAGGGCGGCAGCCAGGGTCTTGCGGCCCTCCGGCGGCAGCAGCCGCGCCGCGGCCTCATCCAGGGTTCGGGGACCATCGGTGAAGAGAAACTCCGCCCCCTGGACGAGCTCGACCAGAGTCTTTGCGCGCTCCTTCAGGCCGGGCATGGCCTGTTCCAGCCTTTGGCGCGCTGTCATGGAAAGGACGCGCTTCTCCCGCTCCAGCCAGGCGGTGACCTCCGCCACCAGCGCCGCGTCGCTGGTTTCGCGGATGTAATGGCCGTTCAGATTGTCCAGCTTCTTATAGTCCATGCGGGCGGCCGACTTGCCGATCGACTCCAGGTTGAACCATGCAATGGCCTGCTTGGTGGGGATGATCTCGTCATCGCCATGGCTCCAGCCCAACCGCAGCAGATAGTTGCGCATGGTCTCGGGCAGGTAACCCATGTCGCGATAGGCTTCCACCGCCAGCGCGCCATGCCGCTTGCTGAGCTTGGCGCCGTCAGGGCCGTTGATCAGCGGCAGATGGCCATAGACGGGGACCGTCCAGCCCATCTGCTCGATGATCTGGAGCTGGCGGGCGGCGTTGTTGAGATGGTCGGCGCCGCGGATCACATGGGTCACGCCCATGTCGGCATCATCGACCACCACGGCCAGCATGTAGGTGGGATTGCCGTCGGAGCGCAGCAGCACCATGTCGTCCAGCTGGCTGTTTTCGAACCGCACATCGCCCAGCACCTTGTCATGGACGATGGTCTCGCCGGATTGCCGCGCCTTCAGCCGCACCACAAAGGGCTTGCCGTCCTGCTCCGGTCCCGGCTTGCGATCGCGCCAGCGGCCGTCATAGCGCATCGGCAGGCCCTTGGCCTTCTGCTCCTCGCGCATGGCGGTCAATTCCTCCGCCGTGGCATAGCAGCGATAGGCCTTGCCTTCGGCCAGCAGTTTCGCGGCGACTTCGCGGTGCCGGTCGGCGCGGGCGAACTGATAGACGACATCGCCGTCCCAGGTCAGCCCCATCCAGCTCATGCCGTTCAGGATCGCCTGTACGGCCTGGGGCGTCGAGCGTTCGCGGTCGGTATCCTCGATGCGCAGCAGGAAGGTGCCGCCGGTGTGACGGGCATAGAGCCAGTTGAACAAGGCGGTCCGGGCGCCGCCGATATGCAGCATCCCTGTGGGCGAAGGCGCGAAACGCAGGACAGGTTTTGTGTTTTCCGACATGATCCTAGGGGCTTAAAACAGGGCCGTGTCTTTGGCAATGAGCCGCGACCTGCAAGGGGAAAATCGGTCCGGTGGACCGATTTGAGCGGCGAATGCGCCGAGCTTGAGCGAGGCGCGGGGCAATTATTCCGGTGTTTCAGAAGACTCTCTTTGTATTCTGGCGTGGGGAACAAGGGCGTTGGCCGCTGTGGCTGCCGGTCATGCTGGGCGCTGGCGCGGCGGCGTATTTTGCACTTTTCCGCGAACCGGGCGTCGCCATGGCCTGGATGGCGCTGGCGGGTGCGGGCGTTCTGGCACTCGCGGCGGTGCCCGGTTTCGCCCGTGCGCCACTGGCGCTGGCGGCGGCGTTGCTGCTGGGCCTGGGCCTGGCCAAGCTGCGCGAGGAGGAGGTGGCGACGCCGGTGCTGGATCATGGCGTCATCGCCCATCTGACGGGCCGTGTGCGCAGCCTTGAGCCGCGCGAGACCGGGCTGCGCCTGGTGCTGGAGAATGTCCGATCGGGCGCTTTCGCGCCGGGCCGGACACCGCGCCGGATACGCGTGGCGCTGCGGGGGCAGCCCGGCATCCACCCCGGCGACTGGCTCAGCCTGACGGCGCGGCTGGATAGCCCGCCGGTGCCGGTCGAGCCGGGCGCCGCCGATCTGGGACGCAGCCTGTTCTTTCAGTCGATCGGGGCGGTGGGGTTCACCTATGGCCGGGCGCGGGTCATCATGGCGGCGGGATCGCCCGATATGATGCAGCGCGTCCGCCAGCAGGTCGAGACCTTGCGCGAAAGCATGACGCGGCGGATCAAGGCGGTGCTGCCGGGATCGACGGGCGGGGTGGCGACGGCGATCATTACGGGTATGCGCGGCGGCATCGCCGAGGAGGACGAGGCGGCGCTGCGCGACGCCGGCCTGGCGCATGTGCTGGCCATCGCGGGACTGCACATGGCGCTGGTGGGCGGCGGCTTGTTCTGGCTGATTCGCGCCCTTCTGGCGGCGGTGCCGGTGCTGGCGCTGAACTGGCCGATCAAGAAGTGGGCGGCGGGGGCGGCTTTGGCGGCGGCGTCCTTCTATCTGGTGATCAGCGGCGCCGCGCCGCCATCGGTGCGCGCCTTTGTGATGTTCGCCGTGGCGATGTGCGCGGTGCTGCTGGACCGTCCGGCGCTGAGCATGCGCAGTCTGGCGCTGGCGGCGGCGATCCTGCTTTTGCTGCGGCCCGAAAGCATTGCCGAGGCGGGATTTCAGATGTCCTTCGCGGCGGTGGCCGCGCTGGTGGCCGTGGCGGAATGGGCGCAGCGGCGGCGGCGCGGGGTCCCGCGCGGCTTGCTGGCACGTTATGGCCTGGCCATATTCCTGACCAGCCTGGTGGGCAGTCTTGCCACCTGGCCATTCACCCTGTTCCATTTCGGCCGCGCCGCCCGTTACGCGGTGATGGGAAACCTGATTGCCATGCCGGTGATGGGCTTCTGGGTGATGCCCGCCGCCGCACTTTCGGTGATGCTGATGCCCCTCGGACTGGATGCGCCGGCACTGCATCTGCTGGGCGCGGGCATCGACATAATGGTGGCGATGAGCCGCTGGGTTTCAGCCCTTCCGGGTGCGGTGTCGCTGTCGCCCGCCATGCCGCTGGCGGCGCTGATGCTGATGGCGCTGGGCGGGTTGTGGTGCGCGATCTGGCAAAGGCGGGCGCGCTGGTGGGGACTTGGGCCGGTGGCGCTGGGGGTGGTGCTGGCGTTTCTTGCGCCCAGGCCCGACATGCTGGTCGCCGGCGATGGCTTGACCGTGGCGCTGCGCGGCGATGACGGCCGGCTTCATTTCGTGCGAAAGCCGAAGGATCGCTTCGCGGCGAGGGCATGGCTGCGGCGCGACGGCGATGGCCGCGACATTGCCGATGCGGTGGGCATGCCCGGCCTGCGCTGCGACGGCGTGGGCTGTGCGGTTCGCAAGGACGGCGTGATGATCGCCGCATCGACGCGGCCCGAAGCGCTGGGGGACGACTGCGTCCGCGCCCAGGTGCTGGTCAGCGCCGTGACGGTGGACTGCAAAGGCCCGGCCGTGGTGATCGGTACGAAACAGGCCGCCGCTGGCGAGGGCTGGCGCGTGACTTTGTCGTCACCGCCGCATGCGGACAGCGTGCGGGCGTGGCGCGGCGACCGGCCCTGGGTCCCGGCTGTCAATACCGGCGGATAAGACCGACCAGCTTGCCCTGAACCTTGACGCGGTCCGCGCCATACAGCCGCGTTTCATAGGCGGGATTTGCCGCTTCCAGCGCGATGGAGTCGCCGCGGCGGCGCAGACGCTTCAAGGTGGCTTCCTCGTTGTCGACCAGCGCCACCACGATCTCGCCGGTGGTGGCGGTGTCGGATTCCATGATGATCACGGTATCGCCGTCGAGAATGCCGGCATTGATCATGGAGTCGCCGGTCACTTCCAGCGCGTAATGGCTGCCCTTGCCGATCATGCCGCCCGGCACGGGGATATCGCCGGTCTTGTTCTGCAGCGCCTCGATGGGCGTGCCCGCCGCGATGCGGCCCACCAGCGGGACATTGACGGCGCCTTCGCCGGCATCGCCATAGCCCCGGCGGGGCGCGGGCGACCGGGCGTCGGCCATGCGGATATCGGTGCGGCCATGACGGCTGGGATGGGTGCTGCGCTGGGCCTGGCTGCGGGTGGTGGCGGGACGCAGTGTTTCGGCCATGTTGTCGGGCAGCTTGAGCACTTCCAGGGCGCGGGCGCGCTTTTCCATCCGGCGCAGGAAGCCGCGCTCTTCCAGGGCGGTGATCAGGCGGTGGATGCCGGACTTGGACTTGAGGTCCAGCGCCTCTTTCATTTCGTCGAAGGAGGGCGGAATGCCGCTTTCGCGCACCCGCTCATGAATGAACATCAACAGTTCATACTGCTTGCGGGTGAGCATGGGCGGTCCCTCCGGCGGCAAGGCCGCCCGTGAAATAAGCCCGGCGAACAAAGCCGGTACACGACGAATCGTTCTACTTTAGTTCCTCCATGACGTCAATCTGCAGGAACTCCCCGGAAGCTGGGTTTGCACCTCGCCCGGGCCTGCGCGTGCATGATGACGGCTGGCGCTGGCGTCACCGGGGCCATTATCGCTGGCGCGATGAAGGCCGCGGCTGTTGGCGCAGCGGCGTGTGGGTGACGTTCTAACATCCCCCAACGCGGTTGAGGAAAGGGCGGTCCAACCGGGCCGCCTTTTCCTTTAGTGGAACATGTCGTCCACCGCGCATCCCGCCACCGCCGCCAGCCTGGCTGCGGAGGCAGGCGGGATGATCCGGGCCCGGCCCGTGAGAAAAGCCATCACCTCGCCCGGCGGCACGCCCGCAGCTGCCGCCCAGCCGCGCGGCGTCAGACGGCGCGCCAGCATGAAGGCGCGGAAGGCATCGCGCCCGGCGGCGATCATCTGGCCTTTTGGGGCAGCGACCTCGCCCATCAGCACCTTGGGCTTGGCATGGAGCGAGTGTGAAATACGTTCGGGCGCCGCCGTCTCGGGCCGCGCCTTGGGCAGGGTCGAGACCGGGCCATGTTCCGGCGCGGCGGTCATCGGATGGCCGCGCATGCCGGCGGAGCGGCGCGGGCGGGCGGGATCGCTCACTGGAAACCGTTGCCCAAAAGCAGCCTTGTGGCGGCGCAGACATCCTTCTGGCGCATCAGGCTTTCGCCCACCAGCACGCTGGTGACATGCGCCTGGGCCAGGCGCTTGAGGTCGGCGGGGGCGGACAGGCCGCTTTCGGCCACCACCAGCACGTCGCGCGGGATCTTGGGCGCCAGCCTCAGCGTCACGCCCAGATCGGTGACAAAGGTCTTGAGGTTGCGGTTGTTGACGCCGATCAGCCCGGCATCGAGATTGAGCGCCCGCTCCAGTTCGGCCTCGTCATGCACCTCCACCAGCGCGTCCATCTCCCAGCGGGCGGCGGCGTCCATCAGCGCGCCGGCATGGGCATCGTCCAGCATCGCCATGATGACCAGGACGCAGTCGGCGCCCCAGCTGCGCGCTTCCGCCACCTGATAGGGTTCAATCATGAAATCCTTGCGCAGCACCGGCAGGCGCACCACCTCGCGCGCGGCGGACAGATATTCGGGCGCGCCCTGGAAACTGGGGGCATCGGTCAGGACGGACAGGCAGGCGGCGCCGCCTTCCTCATAGGCCATCGCCAGCGACGGCGGGTCGAAGTCGGCCCGGATCAGCCCCTTGGACGGGCTGGCCTTCTTGATCTCGGCGATCAGGCCATACTCATGTCCCGCGCGCTTGTTTTCCAGCGCGGCGCGGAACGGGCGCACCTCGGGGGCGTCCTTGGCGCGCGCCTCGACCTCCGCCACATTGACCTTGGTCTTGGCAGCGGCCACTTCCTCTTTCTTGTAGCCCAGGATCTTGTCGAGAATGCTCATCTTAATGGCCTGCCGCTTCGCCACTTGAGGTCGGGTCGTTCGATGCTTCGATCAATGCTTCCAGCTTGGCCTTTGCGGCGCCGCTGTCCAGAGACTGCGCCGCCAGCGCCGCGCCGGATTTTACATCCTTTACCCGGTCCGCCACCATCAGCGCCGCACCCGCATTGAGGAGCACGATGTCGCGGTAGGGGCCCGGCTCGCCGCCCAACAGGCGGACCAGGGCGGCCGCGTTATGGGTGGCATCGCCGCCTTTGAGCTGTTCCAGCGTGGCCAGGGGCAGCCCGGCATCCTGGGGCGTGATCTGTCCCTGGGTGATGCCGCCCCGGTCCAGCGAGGCGTAGAAAGTGGCGTCGGTGGTGGTGAGTTCGTCCAGCCCGTCACTGCCATGCACCACCAGCGCGCGCGTGCTGCCCAGCGCCTGCAGCGCCTGGGTATAGGGCAGCAGCCAATCCTTGCTGTAGATGCCGACAAGTTGCCGCTTAACCCGTGCCGGCGATGCCAGCGGCCCCAGCAGGTTGAAGATGGTGCGCCGCTTGAGCCGGGCGCGCACGCGCCCGACATGGCGCATGGCGGGATGATGGGTTTGCGCGAACAGGAAGACGATGCCCGTCTCAGCCAGCACGGCTTCGGCGCGCGCCGGTTCCAGGTCGATCCGGACCCCCAGCGCTTCCAGAATGTCGGCGGCGCCGCTCCTGGAGCTGGCCGAGCGGTTGCCATGCTTTGCCACCACCGCGCCGGCGCCCGCCGCCACGAAGCTGGCCGCGGTCGAGATATTCAGCGTGCCATGGCCGTCGCCGCCGGTGCCGCACAGGTCAATGGCATCGGGTGGGGCGGCGACGGCGCGCATCTGCGCCCGCATGGCGCGCACCGCGCCGACGATTTCCGGCACCGTGGGGCCGCGTTCGGCCTGGGCGGTGAGAAACAGAGCAAGGTCATCGTCCGGCACCTCGCCGGTCATGATGGTCTCGAACACCCCTATGCTGGCGGCTTCATCCAGCGCGCCGCCCGCGCGCACCAAAGCGAGCGCGGCGGGAAAATCCACCGAGGCGCTGGTGACCCTCATGCCGGTTCTTTGGCGGGGGCGAAGTCGCGGGCAATGGCCAGGAAATTCTGCAGCAAAGCGTGGCCATTCTCGCTGGCGATGCTTTCGGGATGGAATTGCACGCCATGGACGGGATGGCTCTTGTGCATCACGCCCTGGATCACGCCGTCCTCGCTGGTGGCGGTGACTTCGAGGGCCGCCGGCATGGAGGGCGGATCGATCGTCAGCGAATGATAGCGCGTCGCCTGGAAGTCGTTGTTCAACCCGCGGAATACCGACTTGCCGGCGTGATGGATGCGGGAAAGCTTGCCGTGCATCGGCTCGGGTGCGCGCACGATCCTGCCGCCATAGACCTGGCCGATGGCCTGATGGCCCAGGCAGACGCCCAGGATCGGCATGGTGCCATTGGCCTTTTCAATCACCTCCAGGCAGATGCCTGCCTCGTTGGGGGTGCAGGGGCCGGGCGACAGCACAATGCCTTGCGCGCCGCTGTTCAGCGCGTCCTTGGCGGTGATCTCGTCATTGCGCACCACGCGCACCTGCGCCCCCAGTTCGCCCAGATAATGAAAGAGGTTGTAGGTGAAGGAATCGTAGTTATCGATCAGAAGGATCACTCGGCACCTAAGTTATTGATATTACACTATTTATATATTGACTACTCTGTCTGATACCCGCTTCGATACCCGCTTTTTTGGTGGATGCCGGGGACGGTCGCTGGATGTCTGTGGACTTTTCCGGAACCATCAGCAGGTGCCAGCTCAGCCATTCCACATTTTCGTGGAAACCGAGGGGAAAAGAAAGGCTGCCGCCCTGCGCCAAGCCTGACACGTCCCTGGGCGCCGGGCGCGGCGAAGCAGACAAATGACCGGACTCCACGTACTTTCCCCGCTGCTTGGGTTCCGCGGCGTAGGAAAACAGCCGCGATTTGGGGGTTTTAGTGGACGTTTTCGATTTAGACCGCTCGCTGGTTGAGGATTACGCACGGTTCGCGCGATCATTCACACAGATACGTGCTCCAGACATAAAAACGAAGGTGGAGGCGATCTACGCCACGCGGCGATTTTGGCCGGAACCTCTTGTCAGCTTGAATCCGCACTTCGAGCGCGATGCCAGTATCGATGACTTGGTGGCCGAGGGTTCGTTACATCCAAATACTGGAAGAGTATTCCGCATCGGCGGACAACCTCTCACCTTATACCGACATCAGGCCCAATCCGTTGCGAAGGCTGCCGCGCGGCAAAGTTTTGTCGTGACCACCGGGACTGGCTCCGGCAAATCCCTTTGCTTTTTCGTGCCAATTATTGACGCTGCAATCAGAGCGAGAGTCGCAGGCGAGGCGCCACGTACTCGTGCGATCGTGATCTATCCAATGAATGCGCTCGCCAACAGCCAATTGGAAGAGCTACGGAAATTCATCAATCAATCAGACTTGCCGGAAAACCTCCGGCCTACGTTTGAGCGATACACGGGCCAAGAGAGCCCGGAGGAACGGGAGCGAATCCGAGTACTTCGCCCCGACATCCTGTTGACGAATTTCATGATGCTTGAATTGCTCATGACTCGGCAAAACAGTCTCGATCAAGCTGTCATAAGCAACGCTCAGGATCTTGATTTCATCGTCCTTGATGAATTGCATACCTATCGCGGCCGCCAGGGTGCGGACGTTGCGATGCTGGTTCGTAGGCTGCGCGATCGTTTGTGCCGAGACCGCACGCCAATCTGTATCG
>DASZQW010000016.1:0-136423 GCA_035549455.1 Rhizomicrobium sp.
ATGGACCAGCAGAAATTGATGAAAACTGCTCGGGTTCTGTTGGCCGGCATCTTGCTATCTCTTCCGGTATTTGTCCAGATTGGGCAGCAAATGGGGGTGGGGCCTCGACCCGCTATCCGGCTGTTGCAGGAATTTGCGGTATGCGCTTCAGAGGCGGAATCTCACGCCCATTGCGTGAGCAATCAGGAAATATGATGGCCGTCCCCAATGCCGGACGCCTCCGACCACAGGGTTGTTGGCCTGGACGGGCCACAGGTAATTTGCTGCGAGTGCGAACCGTGGCGTTGCCGGGTTCTGTGCGGGCGCTGTTTCCCTCGCGCGATTTTTCGATTATCGTGGCGCAATAAAATTCATTGGAGGATCTCGATGCATATCATCGCCAAACTTTTTCTCGGAACGGCTCTTCTCGCCGGCGCCGTCACGGGAGCTCTTGCCCAGGCTCAACCGGGGGATCCGCCCATACCAACTTATAATGACCCGCCGGGCCCGCTGCCCAATCCCCTCAACATCACGATGCATCCGGGCAGCGTTTTTCCTGAAAACAGAGTGTTCGGCGATCCGAGCAAGCCGGGGATCTATGGTATGATCACTACATGGCAACCCGGAAAGTTCAGCCGTCCGCATTTCCATAACACGGACCGGTTTGTCTATGTCGTTTCCGGCACGTGGTGGGTAAGTGCAAGTAACGATTTCGATCCGAAAACGACCTATCCGATTCCCCAAGGCACCTTTGCCGTGGACCTCGCCAATAAGGTGCATTGGGATGGTAACCGCCTCGGCGGCCCGCCGACTGTGCTTTACATTGTGGGCGAGGGTCCATTGACAAACATCAGTGTCGGCCATGATGGCAAGCCGTTGGCGGTTCAACCGAACCACCAACAACGGCCGGCTGCTCCTGCAGCCGCACCGGCGCCGTAAGCGGTCTTAATCCGGCTTGGGATTGAAGCGGCAGGCAGACCTCCCGCTTCAATCCCGACGCCACATCTCAACACCGACCTGACTGGCTCTTTTTGTACCAAGCGGATCGTTAGAAACTCTCAACGCAGATTCCCCGCAACGGGATCGTTATCTTATCTATATCGCGTTTAGCCTCGCGGTTGCGCTGACAGCGCTATGGGTCGGCCACCTTACGGCTTATGCGGTGCGGGCCGCATCTCCCAAAAGCCCGCTCCGAGTGGCGCCATCGCCTGCCCGGTCGCGCCGCGACTTTTTTTCCGACATTCGGCAAAGTGTTTGCCGGCGTTGCACTGGCGACCGCGCTTCCGAGTCTGGGGTTCGCACAGGACCGTTTGCGTGACTGCCTCACCTGTTGCGCGAAATACCAGAATTCCCGCGGGAATGGCGGCGACTGCAATGTGAATTATCAAAATTGCGTTGCGAACTGTAACAACCAAGGCGAAACGCCGTCCACTTGGCGGTGCTGGTAGCCCCAAGCTACGGCCGCATTGACCACCCATAAAGGAATGACCGCTTCCGGCGCAAAGGGGGCATCTCTTCCGTCCGGTTGGAACAGCTGGCTGGATCGGGATGAGAAGAGGAACGCGTCTGCGTATCGCAGCGCCAACTTATTGAAAGAATGGTGGAGCAGCCATTACGGCTGAACCAGTCTGCGGCCTAACTTCGCCCAAATACAGGGAAAAACCGGAAAATAGGCGAAAATCTTCTATTCACCGGCGACATAAGCCCAATTTTACTGGCTTTTCACGGCCAAACGCCCCTCACAAAGAATAGGGAAGGCCCACCCCAATATCAGGGAATGATTCGCCCCGTATCAGGGAAACTCCGGGGCGGGCAGGAGCCCCGTGGTACCGTCTCTGCAACTGTCCCTCAGGGCCGTCCAAATCGTTCTGGGAGGCAATTAGGCGGTCGAGGAGGCCCTAGTGGCAGCTTCTCTGCGGGGGGGCACCCTTCAAGCTCGGCCGTCTGCCCGCTTCCGAGCCATTCGGCGACGTATGGCGCGCACCCTGTTCGGAGCGGCCTCGAATTTAACATGACCGGTAAACAGCATCCTGCACTGCTGGGCAGCACTTTTGGAAAGCTGTGCATCTGTTGTTCTTGCGGGTTACTTACGCGAGCCATACCCGGTTGTGATGAGACCGGTTGACAGCATGCCGCGCTATATCCGCGGAAGACGGAATGCGATCAGTTCCGCCGAATGATCGCCGCCAATTCCCAGGACGATGTATTGACGCCCATCCAACATATAGGTCATAGGCGCGCCTGTCTGCGGTCCGGGCATATAGACCGCGCCCCTTTCCGCGCCAGTCGCCTTGTCATAAGCCCGCAGCATCGCGCCGCGTACGCCTTGCGGCGAAATGCCGAAGCCTGCCTCGCCGCAGATCAACAATGTCTTTGTTACAGTCGGGCCCAGGATACCTGTTCGGCCAGTGCGCGGAATCTTGAGACCCTTCAGCGCGGGGTGATTCTTGATGTTGTCTGGCGTGTCACCATGGGCGACCTGCCAGGTGATGTCTCCGTTGGAAAGGTCGATGGCGGAAAGAGTGCCATAAGGTGGCTTGAGCAGCGGCAGACCATCGATGGTCGTCAGACCATCGGGAGTGACAGGGGTCGGGCCGGCCCCGCCCCCCGTGGTATTTTGCCCGGTCAAGCGTTGCGCGCTTGGCGTGCCATGAACATATTGGAAATCCGTTTCCTTGGGGTCGCCTGGCACGATGCCAAGTATAGCGACCGAATTCTGGGCGAATACGTAGACCTTGTGCGTCTCAGGGTCGTAACAACCACCAGGCCAATTGGTGCCGCCTAGCAGGCTGGGCGCGCACAGCGAACCCCAATTTCCACCCACAGTTGCCAGGGTCGGCGGATTGAAGACCCCCCCGGTGCGAAAATGGGAAATGAATTCCAACCCTTTGGCGTGCAATTCCGGGGTGAAGTCAATGATGGTGTCGGAATTGACTTCCTGCACCCCATAGGCGGGCGGCCTCGACGGGATGGGTTGTGTGGGTGAATACCATTCGCCCGGTACATCGCCCGCAGGCACGGGCGTTTCGGGAATCGGCCAGACCGGCTCGCCCGTCTCGCGGTTTAACACATAGAGGAAAGCCTGTTTGGTCGGCTGGGCCAGCGCCTTGACGATCTTCCCTTCATACGGGATATCGCACAGGATTGGCGCGCAAGGAATATCGCGGTCCCATAATCCGTGATGGATAAGCTGGTAGTGCCACTTGCGCCTTCCCGTATCGATATCCACTGCGACGATGCTTTCGCCGAATAGCGCCGGCCCTTGGCGATAAATGCCCACCTGATCACCCGTGGGGAGTTCAATCGGCAGGTAGGCTGTATTAAGTTCCAGATCCACGGAAATCTGGCCCCAGCAACCGGTGTTGTCCGCCCGCTCCGCATCGCCAGCCTTAATCCATGTGTCGTAACCAAATTCGCCCTTGCGTGGGATGGTATGGAAAATCCATTTTCGCTCACCGGTGCGGACATCGAAGCCGCGGACATAGCCCTTCACCCCGAAGGACCTTTTCGGCACATCACCGGCCGGGTGAGCCGCGCCCACGATAACGACGTTCTTCGCCACGATCGGCGTGGCGTGGAGGCCTACCTGGCCATTGACCAGGTCGATGATTTGGTCATCATTTTCCTTCAGGTCGACGATGCCGTCTACGCCAAAACTTCGCACCGGCGCGCCGGTATGCGCGTCCAGCGCGATCAGCCGGTAGCCCGTTGTGACATAAAGGATGCGCTCGTCTTTCCCGTCGGTCCAATAAGCGACGCCGCGACCGGAATATTTTCGTGGCGACGCGTCAGCGCGCGCGCCCTCATCCTCGCTGTGCTTCCAAAGTATTTCACCGGTAGCAGCATTCAGGCACACCACGGCGCGGCGCGACCCGGCCGTAGCATACAATCGGCCCTTGACGACCAAAGGCGTGCATTGCTCGAGAAATTCCGGATAGGGACCCAGGGAACCAGCCTTGAACCGCCATGCGATCTCAAGGTCGTTGAAATTGCCCGCGTGAATCTGGTCGAGCGGCGCATAGCGGGTGTTCGCGGGGTCGCCCGCGTAATTTCGCCATTCGGTGTCGGGCGCTCTGGCTTGCGCCCAGCCGGGGAGCCAAGACGCTAGATAGCCTCCAATCGCCGTCAATAGCAAAGTCCTGCGAGACAGCGATTTCATGACATTCCTAAAGACCGGCGGTCACGACTATGACTCGCCAATTCGCTGCAAACCCACAAACCGCTGCCCCCATTGACGCAGGCAGAGCGCGAATGATTTGTGTTTCAGCCCATTGCCTTCAGTTGGCTGACACCCTTTCTGATCTTGGCTTTCAGGTCTTCGCCGATCTCTGTCCAGGGCGGGCGCGTGAAGGTTGTTCCCAAATTTCCCATCATTAGGCTAAGCGTGTATTTGATGGCGCTGGGATTATAATAATCGCCACCTTCCATGAACGACGTCGCCCTCGCCATCTTTGCCAGCGGCGCGGTCAAGTCCTTGCCCGCGCGATGGGCCGCAAAGATCGCCGCAACGTATTTCGGATACACGTTACCCGATCCAAGGATGACGCCGTCGCCGCGCCTCAAGGCTGCAGGCATGTTGTTGTCAGTGCCGGAGATGATATTGAGTCTCGCTGGCAGGCCGTTGGCGATGACCTCATATTCCGCTGGATCGCCGTGCGAATCCTTGATGCCAATGAAATTGGGATGCTGCGCCAAGGCTTGAAATACCTTAAGGCCCACCGGCACGCCGGTAACCTGGGGTATGTGATAATACCGCACCGGCGTCCTTACCTTGTCAAAGATAGCAGTGAAGTAACGGATCACGCCATCACCGGCTGGGTCCTTGAAGTAGAAGGGCGGCTGGATCAGCACACTGTCGGCGCCGATGGCCGCCGCGTGCTGCGAGAGTTCGATGGTTTCGTTGAAATTTGCGGTCCCGGTTGCGACGATCATGTCGAGACCCATTTTGTTCTTAAGCGCAAATTCCGCAATCTTCTTGCGCTCTGCAACTGAATAGGACGGGCCCTCGCCATTGGTGCCTAATACCAGCACGCCGTCAGCGCCATTGGCTTTGTACCAGGACAACAGGTCGCGATAGGCTCCCTCGTCAAAGTTGTAGCTCTTATCGCAGGGTGTGACCGCAGCAACCCAGAATTTGTCCTTGGCCATTGAGGCGTGAGCCGGCGCCGCAAGTGCCTGGTCCAAACCCATAGCGGCGGTGGCCGCGCCCATGCCTACAAAAAACCTGCGTGTCGTTTCCATCTGTTTTTTCCTTATCTGGCCTAGGCCACTGGTTGGTGCCAAGACTCTTGAAATCACCTAGGGGCTGTGGGGCGGCGACGGCATTTTAATATGCAGAACGTCGCGCAGATAATTGACGTTTTTTGCAAGAGTGTCCTCGACGGTGCCCTCGCCCGGACGCGGGCCGTCGACATCGACCACGGCCCAGCCCTTCCATTTTCGTTTCCGAAGCACATCAAAGATACCAGGAAAATCTACGCCACCAAACTCGCCCATCGTGCCCCAGATATTGCCTTTCAGATATTCGGAATTCGCCAGTGTGACCTTGTTGCCGCGATACTTGGCGTAGGTGTCCTTTAGGTGGAACTCGGCGATGCGGGGGAGATAGTCGTTTACGATCTTTACGGTATCCATGCCACCGAGCACATTGTGCCCAGTATCCAGCGTCAACCAAACATATCGAGGATCGGTCAGTTCCATTACCGTGCGGAATTCATGTTCGCGTTCCATCGGTCCCCAGATATGGGGATGAGGTGCAGCTCGGACGCCGAACGCGATGGTCTGCCGGCCGATTTCGTTTAAGGTTCGCGCAAGAGCCTTTAGCTGCGCGGGGCTCGGGCCGCCCTTGGGTCGCCCGCCCATGTTCATTTTCCAATGATCGCAACCTGCGGGCGCCAAATTGGTGCGGGCGAACTGCACCATTGCCGTGATGAGCTCGGCGTTGCCCTCCTCGCCCAACCAAGGATAAGGACCGCTCCCAAAGGGGTTGGTGTCCTTGACCACGCCTGGCGGCGTCGGTGGGGGCTGCGGTCCCAGCGAGCGCGGCATATCACCAATGTCGATAAACTGGATGCCGGCGTCGTCGCAAAGTCTCTTGATCGCCAGCGGCTTGTTAAGGTAATCACCTATCTGCGTCGAGTAAGGCTCGAAGCCCTGAAAGCCGTAGCGCGCCGTGGCCTTGATCATTCCCGGAATGTCTTGGGAATCCGTCATCGGCGCTCCGCGCTTGGGCCAACGGCCAAAGGCGCCGCCAGCAAGTCCGAAACGGATTCCAGGGTTTACCGGGTCGAGGGACGCCATTGCCCCCCATGCAGGCGACGCATCAGTCATGCCTGCAGCCGCCGTAACGCCGAACACGGCCAATCCGCCGCTAAGGAATTGTCGCCGCGCGACTGGATCGTTGAAACTCGTTACCATGCATGTAGTCCTTTTCTGCGACGCTGGCACTTTGTGACGCAAACTCGTCTGACAATAGTTCGCCGCAGGCCGTCATGGACCCAGTCGACAAGTGTCACGCGCTGGCCGTTTATAGTATCAGGCTCTGCACGACCGTCTTTGACGGGTCGGCAGGAAAATTGGAAAATTCAGCGCGGCTCTAAGTAGGCCCGTCGCGGCGATAATCGCGAGGCGTAACGCCAAAATGGCGCTTAAAGCACCGCGAAAAATAGGCCGAATCGGAGAATCCGCAATCGTAAGCCAGTTCTGTTATGGACTTTCCGCCGGGCTCCCTAACAAGGCACTCACCGGCCCGCGCCAATCTTTGCTCGAGGATGAAGCCACTCGTTGTCGTTGCAAGACGCTCAAACACCGTCTGGACGGATCGCGAACTAATTTTGAGCGCGCGCGCGATCGAGGATGTCCGCAATTCGGTATCAGCCAGGTGGTGACGGATATGCTCAATGACGGCGCGGCGCAATTCCGCGGATGCGCCGACCACCTCATTGCCTTCCGCCCGGCTGATCGCACGCATGGCCAGATCAAGGCTGGTCCGGCTGACGCAATCGCGCCAGTCGGCGTCATTGCTAAGGCATTCGCGCTGCTGCCAAGCAGTACGAAGAAATGCCAGAAGCAGTTGCGAGCGTTTCACATCGACTTTCTTGGCTGCAGACCGCTCCAGATCAAAGCCTGGCTCCCGCGCGAGAATGCCAGCCATCGGCAGTTCGACGACAAACATCTCATAAGGCGTTAGGAAATCTACACTATAATTGTAATCGGGATCGCAGATCGCTGCCTCGCCGGGGTCGACAGCCGCACAGCGCCCGCGCTGGCCGCTAATGCTACGTCCCACGGATTGTAGATGCAGAAGAACAGACCCGGACGAGTAGCGCGGAGCTCCGGTGATCCAGCGCTCTGCTCTGGAAGCTCCGGCCCGAACGCGCACAAGATTCATGTCGTTGATCTTGCAGCGCCAGAGCTCTCCGCTAAAGTGGCTTTTAGACGTATCAACGACGCAACCGGAAAACGCCTCCCCAACAATGGTATTCCATTCCTGAAGGTTTTCACCCGCCTTCAAGTTCGAATCCACCGCCGAATTCTGTATTTCCAGCATGCGCACCCCCCATGTTTGGGTTTGTTGCGTGGCCACGTTGCAACTATTGTGCAATCAAATAAGCGAAAGGTCTAGTAATCAAAATTTTAGCCCGCCTTGCTGCACTGCAGCAATTCGGCTTCCAGCTTAAATGCCCGCGGCGAACTTCCGGCATACTGGCGGAATAAGCGCGAGAAATAGGCAGGATCATCGATATCAAGCGGCGCGGCTGATCCATGCCCGCTCGCGCCGCGCCGGCAACGCCTTTGTCGCCATCAACTGCGCCACCATGGAGCCGAACCGGCCGGAAGCCGAATTGTTCGGCGTGGAATCGATGGAAGGCCCGCGCAAGACCGCCGCGTCGGAATACGGAATGGATGTCGCTTTCGTCAAGAAAGTCATCGCGCAAAGCGCCGTCTATAGGGGCGTTCCGGCAGCCAACGCAGCATTGCATATGGTCGTTCGTCTGACTGTGCAGAACCCCGGCTAGCCAAGTTTCGTCAGCCCCAGAATTTCACGCGCCTCGCCGGGATTTGCAATTTCCAATCCCATATCTGTGGCGATCCGCGCCGCGCGGGCAACAAGCTGCTCATTGGTGGCCAGCATACCCTTGCTATAATAATTGTTGTCCTCCAGACCGACGCGCACATGACCGCCCAGTAGCATCGCCTGTGTGGTCGCAGGAAGCTGCGCAGGGCCGATCGCTGAGACGCAGAAGATTGAGTGCGGCGGCAATGCCGCAATCATTACGTTCAGTACGTCATGGCTGTAGGGCATAGCGCCCTGAAAGCCCCGGTGGGCGCCCAGCACCATGTTTATGTAGTAGGGCGGCTTGTCGTAACCCTTTTGGATCAACCGGGTCACGTCCTGAAGGATGTGGTTCGGCGCGAATACTTCCCATTCGGGCTTGATGCCCCGCTCAGTTATCCGCTTTATCAATGTCTCGCAGCGGCTTGGGGGCGTGATTACAAGAATTTCCTTGCCGCCGTGCACATCGACAAAAGTCATGCCATCAAAGGTGGCCATTTCCGCGCCCGCTTCGCAGCCCTTGAGGCGTTCCTCGAACCGGTTCTCGAACAGGCCGTCGGGCCGTTCGAATAGCATGTCGCCGCTCGATCCCCCGCCGGTGGAATTGTTGAGAATGATGTCGCAGCGCTCGCGGATGCGCGAATTAATATCGCGGTAGATGTCAGCGTTGCAGGTCGCCTGATCGTCCGGCCGCCGAGCGTGGAGCGCCGCGATGCACGCACCGGCCTTAAATGATTTGTGCACCGACTCAGCGATTTCTCCGGGTTGGGTGGGAAGGTTGGCGTTTTGCGCCTTAGATGCCATGCCGCCAGTCGGCGCGACCGTGATCATCAGTTTAGTAGAGGCCATGATTCTCTCCAGCATTTGCGCTTTGTTGCAAAAGAGATTCCCGGACTTCCTGGGGGACGGACACTCCCCGGATGCTATCCGGCTCGTCCGGGTTCTGCTCGGCCCAGACGCGTTTTTCCTGGCATTCCGCCGCCAACACGTCACCGCGCATCAACCGATGGTCAATCTCGACGCTGCTTCCGCCAAAGCGCCGAACCCTGCTTTCGATGGTCACGATGTCTCCAAAGCTACTGGGAACGTAGAACTTGGCTCGCACATCCACCATCGGAAAGCCAATAATTCGATAGCGCTTCAGAATCTCGCGCTTGGTGATCGACAGGGCCGCCCCGAACAGTGCTGCCGTACTCACATCGAACATGGCGAAGTAGCACGGATAGAACACTATCCCGGCGGGATCGCAATCGCCCCAGTCGATTGTCACCGTCCGCCGATTTACAAACATTTTTAGCGCCCCTCCAGTCGAACCAACTTGCGGGTAATGATCTCGTCGATGCGATCGACGACATGGTGCGCCATCTGTTTGGGAGCCAGAGCATCCCACGCGGACCGATTGGTCAGCCCGCTAATAACGCCTATGCCGATGGCGCCACAAAGGCGCGCCATCGCCATTTCCAATTTGGGATCGTCGCCGACAATCGCCATCTGAGATTCGGCGCATCCCAAACGCCGGGCAGCCATCTGCGCTGCTATTGCTGAAGGTTTTCCGATCACGACGGCACGCCGACCGACCGCTTTGGCAATTGCGGCGCCGATCATCCCTGAAATGCCAAGCGTTCGCCCCTTGCTGGAATAGAAGAACGGAACATCGGAACTCACATACATCGGAGCGCCTGCTGAAACGGCGGCGACCGCAGCTTCAATATCTGCCAGGCCGAATGAGGGATGCCACCCGATATACACCGCGTCAACTTTGTGAGGCAGTAAGTGCTCTGGCCGAACAATAGCGATACCCACCTGGGTGAGCGGACTGGCAACCCCTTCACCCCCGAGCACCAGCACCGTGCGGCAGCCGGAAGCGGCAAAATATTCGGACGCGACACTGGAAGGTGTCATCATTTCGGACGGACTAAGTTCAAGTCCGGCTGCGCCGAGGTTTTCGGCATAGCGTTCCGGCGTTTGGGCCGTGCCATTGGTAAAGACCACAAACGGCAACCCGTGGGACCGCAATTCCTTTATAAAGTCAGCGACGCCCGGAAGCAGCAGATATCCACCGCCCTCCGGCTTCCCCACCGCGAGCGTTCCGTCCATATCCAGGATGAAGCCCTTTACAGTATTCGAGCGACGCTTAGACAAGCGACGGGCCCGCATGAAGGGAAAGGCGAAAACCTGGGCGTTCCACGACGATGTCGCGCGCGGCAGGACGCGCGGCCAACTCCCTTAGCAGGGAGTGGAAAGGCGCTGCCTCCGGCAAATAGCGAGCCGAAGCCGGCCCAGCTTTCAGCATCGCGTCGACCTGATCCCCCGGCATGACTGCTCGCAACAGAAATTCTTCTTCCGGCATGTCCGCGCGAAAGCGGCGCCGCATATCCTGGAGACCCAGCACGGCTGGCTCGGCCGAAAGCTCCCGCGCGCGCGGGCGGTCCAGAATCGCGGCTTCCACCTCGGACGCCACGGGCCGTGTGGGCCGCCCGAACCTGCCCATGACATAACGAATAACCTGGTCGGACACCTGGCTATATCGCTTTCCGGAAATAACGTTGAAGAGCGCCTGCGAACACACCATCTGGGGGAATGGCGTTACCATGATGGGATAGCCCAAATCCGCTCGGACCCGCACCGTCTCGGCTATAACCTCGGGGAGCTTACCTTCAAGTTTGACCTCAGCAAGCTGGCGCAACATCGTTGTCATCACGCCGCCAGCGATTTGATGCCTGAGAAAACTAGCATCAAACTCCTGCGGCATCCCGCGCGGGAGATTTTCGGCCACGGCAAGGCGGTTCCAATAGCGAGACACCGCTTCGAGAGCACCGTGATCCACCGCAACAGTATGACCGAGCTCCAGCAAATTGGCGATCATGCGTCCAGCCTCTGGCAGTGAGGTGCCATTGCCGAGCGGTCCAATACCGACATGCACAGCATCAACCCCTGCTTCCACGGCGGCGAGGCTGGCAAGCCCGCCCAAACCGATTGTGCAATGAAGATGTACTTCAAGCCGCTTGCCTCCGATTACGGCCTTAACGGCGGGAACCAGGGTACGAGCGCGTTCCGGCGACATCAGTCCCGACGGGTCCTTGAGATAGAACAGGTCAATGTCGGCAGAGGCGGCCAGCAGCGCCGCAAACCTGGCATAGAAAGCATCGTCATGCATGTCCGAGAGCGTATAGGTCAGCGCGGCCATTGTCGTGGCGTCGCCTTCTTCCTTTATGATCCGCGCGGTTTGGAGAACTGCCTGGACGTCGTGCATCGGATCGAGAAGAATGAACCGCCGGATACCGTTTGCCTGCAGCCGCCGGTAGACGATCCGCATAAAATCGGGATCGGCCTGCTCCCATGCGATGAAGCGCAAGCCCGTAGTGATAAACTGCAGCGGCGTGCGCGGCATGGCGGCCCGCATGCGCCTGATGCGCTCCCAGGGATTGTCTTGAAAGTACCGCACCGCAACCGCCATGTGGCTGGAGGAGGTGAAGTCGATAGCGCGGAAGCCCACGCGGTCCAGCTGACCCGCGATTTCAAGCATCTGCGATGTGCGCAGCCCCGTCGCGCCCCATAGGCTCTGGTTGCCGTCGCGCATGGAAACATCGACCAGTCCGATCTCAGCCATCGGCAAGGCCCTCGAAGAATCGTGTATCGACGGCGCCCGCCCGGAACCGCGCATCCGCCATGATGCGGCGATGCATTGGCGCCGTCGTGGCGACGCCTTCCAAAATCAGCGTATCGAGCGCCTGGCTCATGCGCGCAATGGCCTGGGTGCGATCAACTCCGCTAACGATCAGCTTCCCAATCAAGGAGTCATAATAGGGCGGCACGACGCCACCGCTTTCGATATGGCTGTCGACGCGGATATGCGGGCCAGCGGGCCACCGCGCAGTTGTGATGCGCCCCGGTGATGGCAGGAAATTTCGTGTCCAATCCTCGGCGTTTATCCGAACTTCTATAGCATGGCCGTTAAGGGTGACATCCTCCTGCCGAATTCCCATGGGTTGGCCGTCCGCAATCAGCAATTGCTGTTCGACCAGATCCACCCCTGTAATCGCTTCCGTCACCGGATGTTCTACTTGGATGCGGGCATTCATCTCGAGAAAATAAAACTCGAAGCTTTCCGCGTCGACAAGAAACTCCACCGTCCCAGCCCCCTGGTACGCCAGGCTTTCGGCAAGGCGCACAGCGGCAAGACACAGTGCGGCATGCTGTGCTGGCGGAATATCGGGGGCCGGAGCCTCTTCAACAAGCTTCTGGAAGCGGCGCTGGATCGAACAGTCGCGTGTGCCGAGTTGGATTGCGCGGCGGCCATCGCCGAGGACCTGGACCTCGACGTGCCGACCGCGGGTAATATAACGCTCGATGTAAACGCGCGGATCGCCAAACGCTGCCTGCGCCTCGGCCATTGCCATGGCCACCATGGCTTCCAGATCAGCTTCGCGATCCACCCGCTTCATACCCCGTCCGCCGCCGCCCGAAACGGCCTTTATCAGTAGCGGATAGCCGATTTCAGACGCATGTTTGCGCGCCTTGCCAAGATCCGCAGCCTGCCCGCCTGGAACTATAGGCAATCCCGCCGCCGCGCCAACCGCGCGGGCCTTCAACTTGTCGCCGACGGCGTCGAGGCTTTCAGGCGAAGGCCCGACAAAGATCATTCCCTCGGCCCGGACGGCACGGGCGAACCGCGCATTTTCGGACAAGAAGCCATAGCCCGGATGAACCGCATCGGCGCCCGATTTCACCGCAGCGCCGACAACGCGATCAACATCCAGATAGCTTTGGCCCGAGGGAGCCGGTCCCAGTACAACAATTCCGTCCGCCATAAGCGCCGGCAACGCGTTGCGGTCCGCTTCGGAAACTCCGAGTACCGTCGCGATCCCCATGCGTTTGGCAGTGCGTATGATGCGCAGGGAGATTTCGCCGCGATTCGCAATAAAAAGCGTCCTGATCATTTCAAATGCCAAGCGGCCGGAGGCGCATCAGGATGGCGCTCTGATCCACCATATCGCCATGACCTGCGGTGATCTCGACGATTTCCCCGGAGAATCCTGCCGGAATACTGTTCATCACTTTCATCGTCTCGATGATGCCGATGATGGTTTCCGGGCTGACAATGTCGCCCATCTTCACAAAGGGCGGGGCCCCAGGCTGAGGAGTATGGTAAAATGTTCCTGGCAGTGGTGGCCGAATCGCGAGAAGGCCTTCGACTTCAATTGCTGCCGCGGGCTCACCCGGTGGCCCTGCGATAGGACGCTCGGGTGGAATTGGATGCTGCCACTCCTGGGTCCATCCCCCGCCCTCAGCACGCGCAACTTTCAGCACAAAACGGGGTGTTGAAAGCTCCAGGCCTTGATAACCGCTTCCATTGAGCAACGAGACAATGCTGGCGACGTCGTCTGGGGTGAGGGGGAGATCGATTTCATCGCTCATTCCTTTGCCACCTGGGGGTTGCGCGTATAGGCCAACACCTGGCCGATCAGCGCATCCGCAAATTCCGCATCGTTTATGTGGCGATCGAGCGTGTAAAGTTCGACCTTCTTGGGCAACGCACGCGTTAGATAGTCGGCGAACACGGGAGGTAGCGATGGATCATGCAAATAGCCCTCCGGGCTGTCGTGATTGGAAAAGCCTTTGAGCGGAACATACATGCTGACCGGACCTTTGGCGTTTTCAATCAGGCCGGCCAAATGATCCGCCAGCTTGTTTAATTCTGCCGCTTCGGTGCGCACTGCGGTAAGGGCCGCGTTATGAAGATGGTATCGCTTGCCGGGAAAACGCGCGCGGGCATCCTCAATCGGCCCCGCGATCAGGAAGTCCGCGTTGCCTGGCGCGAAAATTACAGGTACGCCCATTTCCAGCGCGGCTTTGGATCGGTCAGGGCCTGCGCTACATAAGCCGCCATTGAGAAAATCGTTGATCTCGACCAGCGACATGTCCACCACGGCCGCCACCGGCCGCTCGCGCACGATCTGGTCCATAGTTTGGCCCCCAGCGCCGATGGTGTGAAACACCATGACTTCGTAACCTCGCGCCTCGAGTTCGGTACGTATGCGGTTGCTGCAGCGTTCCGTCGTCCCTAGCGTCCCGATCAGCACCAGAGGTCTTGAGCCGGCGTCCGGCTGCCCCCTGAACCCGTGCGCCATACCCGCAACCGCCAGAGCCGCGTTGCGATACACATCGCGGCTGATGGTATTGAGTCCGGAAATATCGCAGACGGCATTGACCATCGTGATGTCCCGCGTTCCTACGAATGGCGCGGTAAAGCCGGATGCAAGCGTCGAGATCATGACCTTGGGCAATCCATAGGAAAAGCTGCGCATGACGGCAGTCGCGAGCGTCGTGCCCATCGATCCCCCGATGGCAAAAATCCCCGCCAACGGCGCAGCGGCATCAGCCGCGTGCGCCGCCACGATCGCGCCCTTGGTCATTTCCGCCTGGCACTTGCCTTCATGTTTTAGCGCACGAATGAGTTCCAGGCTGCTTCCAGACGCCGCCGCAACTGCACTGGGCGGAATTTCGGCGTTGCCGACGGTGCGGCGGATGCTGGCGTCAAGGTGCACAACCTCGACGCCCTGCCCTTCCAAATGCCCGCGCAAGAACGCTGCCTCCTCAGCCTTGGTATCGAGCGTCGCGAGCAGCAGGACGCGAGGTTTGGATTTTGACATGGACATTCTCTCTCGAATGGACAGGGGCACCTCCCCACTATCGTGTCCATCATACGATGAAAACGCGACTGGTGGCGCTTGTTACGCCCTATGCCCCACAATTGGTGTTGGTCGAACTTACTAGGACTGACGGGTTCGTCTTTGGCCTATCGGCAACATAATTGGACAATTCGGCAATAGAGATTTCTGGCCTATCTCTAGCAGTAATTCTTCGCCATTCGTGCTTAAACGACTAATCTCACGATAATGCAAAGAGAAAAACGCATGTCCGGCCTCCGAGTTAAGTCCCGTCGTCTTGTCCTGCTGGCTGTAGCGCTCGCCCTGCCAGCACAAGCCCAAACCCATGACGCCCCCCATTACAAAGTCGATCCCTTCTGGCCCGGGCAACTTCCCAACAAATGGATCATGGGCCAGGTGGGAGGCATCGCGGTGGACAGCCAGGACCATATCTGGGTCTTGCAGCGTCCCCGCTCGGCTACCCCGGACGAGCTAGGCGCGGCGCAGAATCCTCCGCGAAGCGACTGCTGCATGGCGACCCCGGCGGTGCTGGAATTCGATACAGCAGGTAACGTAATCAATTCCTGGGGCGGCCCGAACTTCGTGAAAGATTGGCCCACAACCGAACATGCCATCTGGGTGGACAAGGGGGGGGACGTCTGGATCAGTGGAGCCGGCGTCGATGATCGCCAGGTTCTCAAGTTTACGCCTGATGGCCACCAAATTCTGGAGATCGGGCGCAAGTCGAAAGAACCTAAAAACAATCAGGACACAACCATGTTGGGCAGGGCCGCCGCCATCGAAGTAGATGACGCTGCGCATGAGGTCTACATCGCCGATGGTTACCTGAACAACCGCATCATGGTGTTTGACTCGGATACCGGTAAGTTCAAACGAGGCTGGGGAGGCTATGGAATGCCCCTGAGTCAGGTCTCAAATTCTGTCGAACAGATCGAGGGTGAAGTTCCGGCAGCAGGCCAAATTCCGCCATACGCAGCTAGTGACCCGCCGGACGGACAATTCCGTTCGCCCGTCCATTGCGTTCGTCTCTCCAATGACGGACTGGTTTATGTTTGCGACCGGCATAATGACCGAATCCAGGTATTCACGAAGGCAGGAAAATTCGTCCGGGAATTCTTCCTGCATCCTGAGACGTTGGGGAATGGATCAACCTGGACAATGACATTCTCACACGATGTCGGCCAAAAATACATGTTGGTGGTCGATGGCGAGAACAACACGATCTGGATCGCAACCCGAAGTGACGGCAGGGTGATTTCACATCTCGGTCATAGCGGGCGGAATTCTGGGCAGTTCCACTGGGTGCATCAAGCCGCCATGGATTCGATGGGAAATCTTTACACGGGTGAGGTCGACACCGGCAAGCGCGTGCAGAAATTCGTCCTGGACAGATAGGCAGCGGCATTCCCCGGGTGACCCCAGATTGACATGGAAAGTAGCGCAGTTCCGGGGCCCGATGAAGCCCCTGAACAGCGCCCGGGGCTGGTAGGGCGGCTTCTGTGCCTGGCTGAATAGGCGCCAACCAGCGCAGCCCCAGCGGCGAAGAACTGCACCGAGTCCAGACGGGCACATGGTTTGTGTCTTCGGGCCGCCGGCGATTGGGTTCCGGCGAATCGGCGGGCTGTTACTTGGGCGGCATCAGAAGGTGCACGCTCATGATGACAAACTCGCCCTTCACGCCCTGGAACTGGTGGGCGGTGTCGGGCGGCACCATGGCGTAATCGCCTTCGACGATGTGCCGCTTGGTGGCGCCCACAATGCCGGTGCCGACATCAGAGGCACTGCCGGGGCCGGAAGTCGGCGGCAGGATGCCGGTCAGGTGCCCACCCGTGGCCAGATCCGCCGAACCTTTCAGTACATGCACCAACTCGGCCTGGCCGTGATGCACCGTCGGCGGCGTCACCCCGGTGCGGTATTCCAGCAGCACGAGATAGGGCGCGACACTGACAATCGGCACCACAGAATTGATGGTGGGCGATTCCTGGTTCGCCTTGGCCCTGGCGATCAGCGCGGGAATACCTGCGCCGGACCGGAACAGCACTTCGGGCGGGGCCGACTGGGCGGCGGCGGGCTGGGCCATCACCGGGACCGCCATCACCGGCAGGACGGCGGCAAACAAGGCATGGGCGATCTTCATTTTTCTCTCCCTGGGCAAAAAAGGGCCGGGTTATCCCGGCTCCCGTCCGGCGATCCGGCTATTGTTTGGCGCTGGCCTGGACCTTGTAATTGTCCATTCCGGTCTTGACTGCAAGACCGAAATGGGGGCACCCCGCCGATCTTTCACTTCAGGGCTTCCGCGGTCAGAAACTTCCTTCATGTCGAAGGGGGGCAAGTACGACCTCGCCCGCCCTCTTTTACGTCATATGGCCCATCGAGCGCTCAGAATTTCGCGGAGAAACCCACCGAAACCACCCGTCCGAGCGGATTGGCTACTGTCCGGTCATAACCTCTGCCGCCGGCTGTCGACCCTTGGATAAAGGGCGGCGCTGTATCGAACAGGTTCTTAGCATCGATATAGATCTGGTCGCCTCCCAATATCCCACCCGCGAAATCATAGGCTGCGTGCAGGTCGAGCGTAGTCAAAGAGTTGACCTTATCCCCGCCTCCATTTGGGTTATGATTCGCATCAAACGTCAGCGGATTGACCGTCCCAGGTCCCCACATACGATACGACCCGGTGAAATTCACGAAGGCGTCAATTGAAAAGGCACTGTCAGTCCAACCCAGATTGAGACGATTGCGGGTCTGGACCGAAGGGAAGTTGGCGTTATAGCCAGCGGTATTCAAGATGCTGAATGAAGTGACACCCTGACCGGCGGCGTAGTTATATCGCGTAAACTCCGTCAGAGAGTCCCCAACCGTGAACGTGCCCATAGCGGTATCGAATGAATACTGACCATTCAGATCGATGCCGCCGATATCCAGGTACAAGACGTTCGCCTGGCTGAAGTCGAACAGGAAGTACGCGACCGTCGGCATCGTGCCCGACTTGAGAGGCAGTCCTGCCGTCTTCGCGTCGATCTGCGCTTGGGTACATCCGGTCGGGCAGACCGTGAACTTGGGCTGCAGCGCGGGCGTGGAAACTTCGGCGCCGACCGACGGCGAAAGAACACCGCCCTTCAATTTATTATTAAAGTATGTGATCTGCACGACAAAGCCCGGCAGGAACGAGGGTGCAAGATCGGCGCCGACGGACCAGCTGTTTCCTGTTTGCGGCTTCAAAGTCTTTGCACCGCCACGATAGAAGGTAATGCCCGGTACTGCTGCGGTGCCCGCCTGGCATACTGTAGCAGTCGCAGCACAGCCTGGCAGAACGCCAGCAATACCCGGAAACGCAGCGGTCGGAATATTGAACGCCACACCATTGATGGTCGCATAGTCGCCCACCTGAGTCTGGGCGGCATTGTAGTACTGGCTTGGGTCACCAAGGCTGTCGAGCGAAGGCGCGACGAAAGACGTCGCATAAGTCGATACCAGCTTGAACCCGTCAATGATCTGCCAGCTTGCTGAGGCCTTAGGATTGGTGGTCCCACCCACATCAGAATATTCGTCGTGGCGACCGGAAAGATCGATGTCGAGTTTCTGCACAAGCGGAACATTCATACTGGGAGATATCAGAGGAATCGCAAGTTCGGCGTATTCGGACTGCACGGTATGCGCGAATCTGTATTCCGCGGCCAGCGAGCCTTTCTGGGAGGTCCCGGTGCCGTTGGGAGCGATGACCTGCTGGATCAGCGCCGCATGGAAGTTTTCCAGACCAGCCGCGACCTTCACGGGGCCGGCGGGTAATGAAAACAAGTTGCCATTCAGACCGGCGGTAAGCTGGTCAAAATTGTTCAAATTGTTGGTGAAGCTGTTGCCGGTCAGGCTGGCGATCACCGCGGCGGAGGTACGATTCGAAGTTCCGGGGGGATTCCAGACATCCAGCTCGTTCGATGCGTTCAGCGGTAGGTTTGTCGCATACACCTGAGTACCCGCGATGGACGGTGTAGTCAGGCTCCCTGAGCCATTGGTGGTGCCGTTAAGCGCAAGGTTGGCACAGGAAGCACAGAAAAGATTGTATACGTTACTGAACGTATAGTCCTTTCCGAGGCTATTGGTGACAGTCAGCACAAAATTGTCGTCGATATTCCACTCCGCTTTCGCGTTGGCATAAAAGGTGTTGGCACCTTCCTCGTTCAGCGCGAGCGGAACGAACCCGGACGCAGACCAGTAGACTGTTTCGCTGGTAGCGGTGGAGCCGGGAACGTTCATATAGAAGGAATTGGCCTGGGGGCCGGTCGCAAATACCGTAGACGTTACAGTTCCAGGAGCGTATGGGCTAAACGGCTGGCCGCGCTTGAAGTCTTGGCGCACGTCATAAACGATATCCGCACTAAGCGTTACGCGGCCAAATTGCTGGGACCCCTTAATGAGAATATTGTCTCGCTCTTCTTGAGGCAAATCATCGCCCTGTCCGGCATAATCGCAGGGTGCGTTTGCGCTGGTGTTCGCCACGGGAGTTGTTGAAGTTACAGATGGATAAATTACCGAGCTGCCGGCGGGCTTGATAGCGGCGGGCGAGCAGTTGAAGCTAGCGTTATTCAGGCCGCCAAACGCGACGAAATTAGAGACGGCGGTGAAAGGCCGCGCGGCATTCGTCAAATGGCTCTGAAAAGAATGGCTTCCGGCCGCCATGATCCAACCGGAGTCCCAGTCTTTTCCAACAAGATAGCTTGCGTTCCATGTCTGGTAGCCATTGGCATAGCCCGCCTGGCCGGTGAGCTGGACGCCGGAATAGTGGCTGCGGGTGATGAAATTGACCACACCCGCCACCGCGTCCGAACCGTAAATTGAGGACGCGCCATCAGCCAGAACGTCAACGCGCTCCAGGGCGATCACCGGAATGATTCCTGGATCGGTTTGCGAATGCTGCTCGCCGCCCTGGGGCAAGCGGCGGCCATCCATCAGGACCAGCGTGCTGTTGCTAGCGCTGGCCGCCAGCTGATGAATGTTCGGCGCGTAATAATTGGCGTAGCCTTGCCCCTGGGGGGCGCCGCCGGAGGAAGAAAGCGCCGGAATTTTACTGAGAAGCTCAACCATGCTGGCAGGTGCGCTCGCCTTGATTGCGGCTTGATCAACAGTGATAACATTGGAGCCGATAGGCGCTATTCCGCGAATGCTCGTGCCGGTAACAGTAACGGCCTCGACCGATTCCGCGTCCTGCGCGGAGGCGGCCTGGAAACCAAATGCGGTTGGCACAACAAGCACCGCAATCAACTGCGCAACACGCTGCCGTGAAACTATACCCATCTTGTTGTTCCCCATTTTCGTTATACTTTCCCACGCGCGGCGGGCCTAACGCAAAAATACCTCGGCATTTTGCAGCGCTACCGCCAATCTTACAGCCGTGTCGCAAGCCGTCTTTGACGGATCGGAAGCTGAGCAGGATTGGTGCGCATTTTCGAGGTTATCTTTGGAGCGGCCCGGGTGGCCCGGATAAGCCTCCCCGGTGGCGGATTTCGGAACGACCCCGCCAGCCGGTAGGCGCGTCTTTATCGACCGAGGGGGACCGCATAAATGTGAAAGCTGCCGGGGTCCTTGCCTTTAAGGTCGTCATTGCGCTGGAAGTCGAACTTGGATTCCAAAACCCAGGCGGTATTACCTACCGGAGTCACGGCGACTGGCAGTTCGAAGCCGGACTTGAGAACCTTGATTTTCGCCGTATCGCCCATTGGAAGAACTTCTTCCAACCGGCCTTCCTTCAGGCCGGCCCCTGGGCGTCCCTGGCCCTCGATCATCAAGATGCGTCCGTCGGTAGATAGGCGCATGCCATCGGGTTGATACAGAGGCAGGTCGGTCGTCAGCATGGTCCCCTTGCCCGCGGTCCCGTCCTTGTTGACGTCGACCCTGTAAAGGTGATTGCCGACATAGGTGTTGGTGTAAAGCTTCCCGTCTCTGGCCCATACCAGCCCATCCAGCGTGGGATCGGAGGGGTCCTGCGTGTACCATGGCATTAGCGTGGCAGCGCCCGACGCCAACTTGAGGATACGGCCCTTGATCGTGTCCGAAATGTATATCGTGCGGCCTTTTATTGCGATGTCGTTGCACAGGCCGCCACCCGGAAAATCATAGCTATTCAGCTTTTTTCCGGTTTTGAGCGCAAAGCTTTTCAGCGTCGCGGTATGGTCGTCCATCTTATTGTCGCACACCCAGAGAATGTTGGCTGCCGCGTCCGGCAAGACGCCGAGGACGAAATGAAGGTCGCCTTCCTTCTGCGAAATCCAAGGCTCCGCATAAGCCTGCATCGGCCCGGCGCGATAAATTTTCCCGGTGCCGCTGCCGCCGATATAAATCGTTCCATCGGGCGTCGCGCCCATGCTCTCCGGAAATACTTTTTGGTCATCGATCACGATGTCTGTTGGCGCGGCCAGCCCTGACCCGCACAGATCGGCGGCGATCAAAACGAGCGCAAACAGCTTGATGTACGCCATGGACTTTCCCTCGTTTATCCCATCCTCGGCATTATCCGGGCATGGGCCGTTACTTCGGCGTCAGCTGAAGCAGCTTTCCATTGTCTGTCAGGACATAGACCGCGCCCTCGGGCCCGATGCGGACATCGCGAACGCGATTGTGCATATCCAATAGAAGCGGCTCTTCGTTCACGACCTTGTCTCCGGAAAGCGATAGGCGATCCAGCATCCTGCCGCGCAGAGAACCAATGAAGACACTGCCTTTCCATTGCGGAAACAGATTGCCGTTATAAAAGGCCATGCCCGAAGGCGCAATCACCGGGTCCCAGTAATATAGCGACTGTTCCAAACCTTCTTTCTCGGTAATGCCCTCCCCGATTGTTTCGCCGGGATAATCAATACCATGGACGATGACCGGCCAGCCATAGTTTGCGCCTGCTCGCGGGCGCAGCAGCTTGTCATCACCTCTTGGGCCATTTTCATTTTCCCACAGCTGACCGGTGACCGGGTGTATCGCCAGGCCTTCCTCGCTGCGGTGGCCGTAGGACCATATCTCCGGAAGTGCCCCTGCCTTCCCGATGAACGGGTTGCCGGCGGCGGGTGCACCATCGGGCGTGATGTGGATGATTTTTCCCAGATCCGTATCCAGCTTTTGTGCCATATCCCAGGGCGGCGAATTGGAACGGTCTCCGATTGTCACAAACAGATTGCCGTCGCGGCCGATCGCGATGCGCCCGCCCTGGTTATCCACCAAAGTCTTGGCCGGTAATGCCGGCCTGGCGCGGAAGATGACTTCGACTTTTTCGAGCGCGTCCGCGGCCTCGTCAAAAATGGCGCGTGCGACGACAATATTGCTGTCGGTATCGCCGACCAACTCACTGTAGGTGAAAAAGATCCGATGATTCGCGGCAAAATCGCGATCCAGCGCCACATCCAGAAGGCCTACTTGCCCAAAATTGAATACTGCCGGAACGCCGGCGACAGGCTTGGAAAGGGTGCCGTTGCTGTCGAGCAGGCGCATGCTGCCGGGCTTCTCTGTTATCAGGACTTTTCCGTCGGGAAGAAATGCAAAGCTCCACGGCGACCTGAGCTTCTCTGTCAGAATCTTGACGTTGAACGGCGCGGTACGATGAAACGGGGCGCGCGTCTGACCGGGAAATGCCGGTTTATCGTCTGCCTTCTCCGGAGGACGCCTTTCAATAGGTTGCCCTTCGACCAGGACGGCATTGAAGTCCGTGAGGATCTTGTCCGGCACTAATGGTTTCACGCCGGGCGGCGTACCCGTCGGCGGGGCTGTCTGGGCGATCACTCCGGCCGGCAGGATAGTCAGGCAAACAACGCATACTTCAAGCAATCTCGACTTCATCTTATTCCTTCTCGGAGTGGCGACCGGTCTGCCCTCCTGCAGCTTGTCCATCGGCAACAAACGTATCAGTGCTTGCCAAGCCGTCTTTGGCAGGACGGCAGTGGACTAGGACAATTCGGAACCAACAGCCGCTACCCCGATGCAATCGGCGGGCATCTTGCGATTATCCCGCGCGCCAGGCCGCTGCGCCGAACGTGCCAATTCTCGCCTTGGCTGCGGTTGCCGTCTTCTGGCATCTGCGCGGCACCAACGCCGCGACTCTGGTTGCGCCAAATACCACGCCGCCCGGATGGGGGTCTGGTCTGATTATTTTAGTCAGGCAGTCCAAACACATAAAGCATGTTGCCCGTCTGGGCTCGGTGCACTTCATCCAGCAGCGCGGCTGGCTTCAGTTGGGGGCTGCCGCCGCCTAGGCCAGTGGTGACGGCGATGAACTGCTTGCCGTCCAGACTGAAGCTGACGGGATAGCCTTGCACAGTATTGCCCAACCGGGTCTGCCAGATGATCTTGCCGGTCTTCACATCCACAGCCTTGAAGCTGCGGCTGAAGTCGCCCACGAAAGCCAGCCCCCCGCCCGTCGACAGCACAGCCGATAGGAAGGGCGAACGCTGTTGCCAGGACCAGACTTCCTTCATGTCGCTGGTGCGATAGGCTGACAGGCGGCCCATATTCTGGTGAGTGCCGGGCATGAAGAAAAACTTCTGTGACGCCGCGGTGCCCCCGCCGCCCAGCTTCATCTCCACCTCATGTCCCTCCATCATCACACAGCTCTGGCTGAGCGGGATGATCAGAAGATCGTCGGGCTGGTCATAGCTGGTGGCCTGCCAGTCATGGCCGCCCTCCGGCCCCGGACACGATGACAGCCACTCATTGGTCTTCTGGTTGAGGATGTCGGAGCGATAGGTCAGCGCGCCGGTCTTGTAGTCGATCCCCGAGAAGACGTTCTGAAAGATCGTCTGTTTCACGCCCAGGAATTTCCCGCTTTCGCGGTCCAACTTCCACAATAGTCCCACCTTGCCGATTGTCATCAGGGTCTTCTGATCGCCATGGTCGATCAGCACGCGCTCGAACACCTCGTCCAGGTCCAGGCTTTCGCCGGGAGAATGCTGGAAATACCACTTCAGCTTGCCGGTGTCGGGATCGAGCGCCAGCGTCGAAGACGAATAGAGCGTCGCCGCATTGCCGGTCTTGCGGCTGGCACGCATCCAAGGTTTGGTCTGGGCCACGCCCCAATAGGTCGTGTTCAGTTCGGGGTCATAGGTCCCGGCAATCCAGGTATCGCCGCCACCGCGAAGAAGATTGGGCAGGCCGTTCCAGGTATCGCCGCCGGGCTGTCCTTCCAGCGCCGTGGTGAAGAATTTCCAGTCGCGCTTGCCGGTCTCCGCGTCGAAGGCGCTGATGTAGCAATTGTTCTTGGAATAGTTGTCGCAACCGGTCAGGCCGGTCAGCACCTTGCCGCGCATCACCATCACGCCGCCGGTGTTGGAATTGTTGGGGTTGCCCAGCGTCTGCTCCCACACCTGCTTGCCGGTGCGCGCGTCGAGCGCATGGATATGGGCATCCGTGGTCGCGACATAGACCTTGTCGTGATAGACCGCCAGGCTGCGGGTCCCGCCATAGGCGATCTTCGACACCGGTCCGATTCGGTTTTCCCATATCAGTTCGCCGGTGCGCGCATCCAGTGCCTGCACGGTGTTGGACGTGTTGGACAGGAACATCACCCCGGCATGGACGATGGGCGTCACCTGGCTGGCACCTCCCTCGTTCATGTTCCAGGCCCACTTCAACGTCAGCGACTTGACGTTGTCGGTGGTGATCTCCTTCAGCGGACTGAAGCTCCAGCCCTGATAGTTGCGCCGGTACATCAACCATTCGCCGTCCGGCGGATGGGTCAGCATCTTGTCGGTAACATCGACATAGTTCTTCACCGTGCCCTTGACTGTCTGGCCAAGCTGGAACGCCGGCGCCATCTGGTCGGTGGGCTGGTTCAGCGGCGCGTCATTGGCGGTCTTGGCGGCTCGGGGCGCTCTGACCGGCGGCTTGCCGGTGGCGATGCTGAAAACCTTGACGTCGGTGCTCTTGTTAAAAGACTTCGATCCCGCCGGCGCGCCATTGGCCTGCAGCAGATAGGCCGTGACATCGGTGTACTGCGTCTCGCTGAGGCTGCCGGGCACGCCCGCCGGCATGGATGTGGCGATGAACTTGTATAAATCCTTGGTCGAACGGGCACCAAAGGAGCTGATGAACCCGTTTCCGCCAAGCGCGGGCGCGTCGCCGCCGCCGGCGAGGTTGGCGCGGTGGCAGCCGGCGCAGTTCTGGGCATAGACTGTCCCGCCTGCCGCCGCCTGGGCCGCAGTGTAAACGCCTACAGGCGCGGTCTGCGCCCAAGCCAGCGCACTTCCAAGACCGATCAACGCTGCCGCGCCCGTCACGAAACTCCACGACATCATCATTTTCCTTCCAGCCAGCCCTGCAGGTTGCCCTCCGGCGCCTTCGCGCTGTCGATGCGGATATAAAGCGACTGCTTCTGCAGTGCCGCCACCTGGTCCTGCGTCAGGGCCACCGATCCCGACACCTGACCTTCCGGCGCATGTGCGACGGTCAGCTTGCCGATCGCTTCGCCCGGCACGCCCTTGGCCAATCCGACGCGCACCGAAGCGGCGGTTGCGGGCGACGCCATGCGGGAGAAGTTGCCCTGGATCGTCAGGATGTTGCCCTCCAGGCTGGCGGTGATGTTGCCGATGCTGCCGATCACGTCGGCGCTGTTGGTGGCGTCGAAAGGCGCAGGGTCCAGTTCCGCCTCGAATATCTGAGTGACGGCCATAGCGGGCGATATAAATAAAATCAACACCCCTATGGCAAATCGATATATCTTATGTTGGCGTATCATGGTGCCAATGCTCCTTGCTATTTCTCAAGCCTGCTTGCCGTCTCATATGTGAGGCCGCTTTCCCGCGCGTATGACATATAGGAATGCCGGAAAATGTTTCGGAGATTCGGCCGCCCGCCCGGCACGTCAGTTCGACGCCAGCTTGACGCGATACATGGCCCCGGACGCAGGCAGCACCACTGCGCCGCGTGCCGGCGTGGCACCCGGCAGCGTCTCATCAGGAGTCCAGACGCCGCCCATATAGCGTCCGCGTTCGATCAGAGTGAAGCGTCCGCTATCGCGACCCGACGCGGCAGGCGGTCGGAAGTCGACGACGGCATCGAAGCCAAACACAAGGAATTCGTCCGTTGCCAATTGCGCAACCAGTACGCGCCCCGAAGGTGGGGCCGGTGTTCCCTCCAGATCCATCCATACCGGTCGCTTAGACTTCGCCGGCGGGAAGATGGCCAGCACGTCCCAACGATCGAACGACAGCTGGCGGCCCGCAATGTTCTCCGATTCGATGGCGGACTGCAGCTTGCGCGTGCCGAGTAGCGGGGTAATCACCGGGGCGGCATTCGACAGCAGCCCATAGTTTGCTGCCATTTCGACGAAGTCCGGTCCCCACTGGCCATCGTCGCTGGCACCAAACAGCTTGATCCCGGCGCCAAACTCGGCGCAGCCCATCGCTCCATACTCACCGATGGCCATGAAGCAGTAGCGAGCGAAATCGAGTCCGCGTCCGGCTTCGACCAAAAGCAGCGGATTGTCACGACGCGCGTAGCGATTCATTATGGTCCGATTGATGCTCAGGGAACGGTTGTAGATGTCGGGCGCAATGAGATCGATGGCGGAAGCCGCGGCCTTCCACCAGTCTAGGGTATGCGATTGACCACCGCCGCTTGGGTACGTCTCGCCGGGACGATCAAAGTCATAGTAGCGATCCCCCGTGCCGGCGCCGCCCTGCCAGGAATTTACCAGCATCGGCAGTGGGTAGGCCTGCTTGCCGGCCGCAGCCACGCTGTCGATGTAGCGTGCCATGTAGTAGGAAGTGAAGGCTTCCTCGTCCACGCCGGCACCGAAGGCTTGGGTCCAGGATCCCGGCTTGAGGTGTAGCGCCCCAGCGAACGCCCGCGGCACCGGCGCATCGAACAGCCGGTTCGCCGCCGCCGAGTGATCACGCGCACTACCGACGATGCCGGGTTCGTTCTCGACCTGCACCAGTATCACGGTGTGGTCAACACCGTCCACAATGCGCAGGTGCTGCATGAGCGCGGAAAATGCCCTACGATCCGCGCGCAGGGTGGCCTCGCCGTGTGGCGACAGCGACTTCGTTGCTTGGCCGTTCGCGTCGACCGCGAGCGGATAGCGCACGTGATCGTCCCGGATCCAGTCGGGCAGGAACTGCGACTCGTCGCCCTTCCAGGTACCGAACCACAGCACAATGGCCCGCAGGCCCTGGCCTCGGACGTCGCGGATGATCTGATCAACGGCACCGAATTCAAATCGCCCTGGCTGCGGTTCGATCAGCTTCCACGGAACCGGAAATTCAACCGTATTGGCATGGTGCTGCCGGAAGCCCGGCAAAACCTTGGCCATCTCCTGCGGCGTGAAGGTGATGTTGTCGACCTGCGCCCCGAGCATCAGAAACGGCTGGCCGTCGACCAGCAGCGCGTGTCGTGCGCCATGCGTGACCAGCTCCGGCAGCGGACGCGCCTGTGCCGGAGACAACGTACAGGCTGCTGACAGCAGAATCAGCGTGATTATGCATCTTCGCACGGTGTCTTCCTCCAAAGCGAAGAGGCTCCCGTCGCCGGGAGCCTCTTGCGGTGCGCAGCACCACGGTTGTTGCTTCCTCCGGATCAGTCCTCTGAGCCGAGATGATAGGTCACCTGCGCGCCGAAGGTCATGCCGAAATCAAGATTCGGACCCCAAGTATCGCGCAGCGTGGCAGGATCGCTGGTCGTCGCCATGAAGTTCGATTGGCTCTGCAGCAGCACCCGCGTGTTGGTCAGGTTGCGACCGTAGATTGCGAGCTCCCATGGACCATTCTCGGGAGTGAGGGCCACGCGCGTGTCGATGCGCCAGTAAGCGGGCTGGTGGTCGAGCGGATCCTGCTGGTCGGAGTCGTTGTAGCCGCTATTACGGAGCAGGTTCGCGTCCAAAGTGATGCGATAGCCAGACTCCACTGAGAACTGGTAGTTGGGATTGATGCCGACCTGCCACTTGGAGCTGTACGGGAGCGCCACGCCATTGCGGCTGACACCAACCGCGCACTGCGCCGGTATCAGCTTGGCCTCGAGTTGGTTGCAAGACGCGCCGTTGAACTCGTCGTAACTGGCGTCGCCAAACAGGTTACCGGTAAAGCCGATGGTAAAGTCCTGATCCGGTATCGGCAGCCAGCGGCCATCGAACTCCAGTCCCTGGGTGTGGGACCTGCCCGCATTGGTGGTGATGAACGCGTTTGACGGTGCGTCATAGACGCTGACCTGCAGGTTCTTGTACTTCGTGTAGTAGTAGTCGACCGCCAATTGGAGACTGTCGCCCAGCAGGTTAGCTTTGATGCCGCCCTCAAATCCCTGTGCCCTTTCGGGCTTGTAGGTGAACGGATTCGGCACGCCGCCAAAGAATATTGGCGACATGACGAAACCGCCAGCTTTGGCGGCGTTGGAATATTTCACATAGGCCATCACATTGTCGTTCATATCCCATTGCAAGCTGGCTTCCGGCAGAAAGTCGCCGTTCTTCAAGTTGCCCACCGCCTGCGCGCCGCCGGGAAACGGCAGCATATCGCTGAACGCCGCCGCACCGGGCAGCAAGTATGCATAGGTTGCCGGCAGGCGGCCTTCCTTGCTGACATTCTGGTAGCGACCACCGAGATTCAGACGGAAGTCCTTTGTAACGTTCCAGGTGGCAGCAGCGAATGCGTTGTACCAGTCGGCAGACTCGAACAGTGTGCCGCCAAAGCCAGCCGCCGTGGCGGTGGGCGGCAGGAACGGCGCACCGAAATTGGTGGGGGCGTAGACGTTGATGGTAGTCTCGAGATTATGGTGCAGGTAGGAGGCGCCGATCATCCACGAGACCGTCTGGGCCACCGGCGAGGTCAGCCGGAACTCCTGTGAGGTCTGCTGGAACTTCTCGGCACGATGGTCGCTGAACAGAGCAAACGCACTATAGTCCGGATCGAGGATGTAATTCTTGCTGTACCTCAAGAACGACGACGTCGATGTCAGGGTTAGGTCGCCCAGCTGCCAGTCGAAGTTACCCATCAAGACGTCGAAATTGTAGGTGCGGTTTTGTGGTTGGGCGAACTCTTTTACCTTGTTCAGACCATAGGGGATGGCCTGTAAGCCGGTAACGCCCGGCCCCGAATTGTACCCCCAATAGCCCGGGCTTCCGGGCGCGGCGCCGCTGGCCGCGTTGAGGGCGTCCACTGCCGCGCGTGCATCCAATGAGCCGCCCTGGTAGGCCTGGTGACGGTTGTTCAGATCTGCGCCCAGTACCGCGACGTTGAGCGCGCAGGCTGCCGGCATGCCCGGGTCGAGGAACCCATTGCCACGGCTGTACTGCGGACGCATCTCGCAGATGGAATAGCTGCCACCCTGCCCGAAGTTGAAGGTGCTCTGGTGCTCGTACTTGAAGGTGAAGTCGAAGGTGTCGGTCGGATTCCAAGTGGTTATCAGGCGCACCGCCCAGTCCCGCTTGTTGCCCACTGCCGAACCGTCGTAATTGTGGTAATCGGTATTGGGCAGGTCGTAGAAGCGTCCCGAGAGCCGTATGCCGAAGGTGTCGGTCACAGGTCCGCCGATGCCGGCATTGACCGATAGTTCGTTGAACTTACCGTAGGACACGCTCGCGTCGCCGCCCAGGGTCTTGCCCGGCTTGCGATCATAAATACTGATCGCGCCCGCAGTGGCGCTCTGGCCGGCGTAAGTCGGCTGCGGGCCGCGCACCACTTCCATGCGCTCCACGTCGAATACTTCATTCTGGTCCAGAGTTGCGCGACCGTAGTAGACGCCGTCGACAAACTGCGCAACCGCCTGCTCGAACCCTTCATTGTCCACGCCGGTACCGATGCCGCGCATCAGGAGCTGATCGCCGGTGAGATTGTGACGTATAAACAGGTTGGGCATAGTTTGCGACATGGATTGAATGTCGACAGAGCCCTGATTCAGGATTTCTTTGCCGCTGAGGGCGACGATGGAAGAAGGAACGTCCTGTATATTCTGCTCGCGCTTCTGGGCCGTGACGACAATCTCCTCCAGCGTGCCTTTGGCAGTGTCTTTGGCAGTGTCCTTCGTAGTGCCTTGCTGCGCCGTAGTGCCGTTGGCAGTATCCTGCTGCGCCGACGCCGGCAGCCCAGACAACAGCGCACAAGAAGCCGCTGCTGCCAACGTGAACACGATTCTATCCGCCTTCATCGCAATACCCCCAAAAATAGTGTTTCCCCAAGCGATCACGTAGCCCCATGGCGTACGCGCGAAGTGCTAGTTCAATGCGACCAATCCTAGCCGATGTATCACAAGCTCTCTTGTCTCAGTCGGCAGTGTAGTTGAACGATCCGGAAGTCCGGTTGGCCGGCAGAGCCGGGATGAAGTAACCGGGGCTTCCGCGACAGCGGCACGGGAAAGGCATGGACGCTGCCGGAGCCACTGACCGGCTCTTACATCGCCCGCGTCAGCGCTTCGCCGACGCTCCAGTGGCCTGGTTTGTCAACACCTCGCACATACTCGAGGAAGAATTGCATCCTGGAGCGGAAAAGGGGTCCATTTTCTGGGCGAAGTCACAGCTATGAAGAACCAGGGTAGCAGACCTTGCTAAGCATCTTGGACGAGCGGGCAACGAAGTTGGATTATTGGGAGGTTCTGATGGCTTTAGCTTTTTTCGAGCATGTTCTCTGTATGTGGTTTCCGAATTAGGGTAAATATGCCCCATTGGGGAAAGCCACAAAGACGAAACAGCGTCGCTCGCCAGAATTACTTCCCAGATTGTTGCAAAAACTAAATTGATGAACCGGAGGGGCCGAATGACCTCGCGTGCGCCCGCACCAGAAATATCCGTACCAGGCGAGCCAGTCTCAGTGACGATCGCTCAGAATCAGAAGGAATTGCTTGCCAGTCCAGATTCCCAGCTCGCAGCGAACAAGAGGTTGGTATTCGATTGGTGGCGCGAAGTCCTCGTTGCAGCACATGTCGAAGTCGCCGATAAGTATATGCACGCCGATTATATTCAGCATAATCCCAATATTGCCACGGGGCGTCAGGGTTTTGTGAATTTCTTCAGCGCTAGACCCCGACAAGAGATCAGCTCGACGATTGCCAACCTGGTAACGATCGTAGCAGAGGGCGACCTCGTAGTTTTTTCATTCCGGCGGGAGCTCCCAGATCCACGAGATTCCACAAAGCGATATACTTCGACATGGTTCGATTTGATGCGTGTAAAAGACGGCAAAATCGCTGAACATTGGGATTATGGTACGAAATAACAATGCCGATTCATCATTGGCGGTGGCCAAGCAAGGAACGAACTGCTAGGGATTGCGTACCGCAAATTCCGCAATCACGTCGTCCGCAAACTTAGGAGGAAGAAATGAATTTCTTTGCCAAAGCGATTTCGAGTGTTGCCGTCGTCGCATGTTTGGGCGCTGCAGATTTAGCTTTTGCCGCACCCGCCGAAAGCACCAGCGCCACTGCCTCAGATCCAGAAGGGGCGCCGCCAGATCCGGGGCACGTCCCATTCGTGCTACCCAAAGACATTAAATGGATTGGAACTCCGGGAAAGCAAGAAACCGCCTTCTTGTATGGCAATCCTGATAAGGCCGGACCCTATGCTGTCCTCTATAAATGGTATCCCGGAGCGTTCTCCCACCCCCACTTTCATGACCGAACACGGTGGATCTACGTCGTCTCGGGTACATGGTGGGTCAGTTCGAGCAACACCTACGATGAAAAGCTCACCTTCCCGTTCCATGCCGGCACCTTCTCCACAGATGTCGCAAATACCGTCCACTGGGATGGTAATCGTGCAGGCGAACAGGAGAATGCAGTCATACTGCTTGCGGGAATTGGTCCTGTGAAGACCATCCAAGTCGACGAACAGGGAAGGCCGCAGTGACCTGCTTGCCGCAGGAGCATTTCCTATGAACATTGTTGCGAGGCCGGTATATCGGAACGCCACCTTTATAGGTGGCGCCGAAAGTTCGCCACCGAGCTTCCTGGTGAGGTGAAGAATAGGATGGTCATCGGAAAGACTTGATCCTCCATGGGATGATACTTTCAATGCAGGTTCGTCCACAGGATCGGTGATTTCATTTTTTGGTTTTGGCCGCGATGGATTGCAAAATTACCCGGGTGCGCCGACTTCTGCATGATATCTGTGGCAATCCGGCGGTCCATGCACGGTTCTTAAATACGCTTTCGCTCCTTGAGCACGCTGGGAGCCGCAAGATAATGCTTAGCCAATCGCGGCCCGGCGCGTCTTTGGATCATGAAACCCTCAAGCATCTTGCCGAAGAAACACGGCATGCCTACTTCTTTAGGCGGGCCGCGGAAGCTGTCGCGCGCAGGAAGCTTGATTACAGCGAGAATGATCTTTTGGCTGGCGCGCATGCTCGTTTGTACATGGGGCGGCTCGACGCTTTCATTACCCGGTCCGTACAGGGCCCTCTTGCTTATCTTTATATGACGCTCGTCGTCGAGCTGCGGGCCACATGGTTTTATAACCTCTACCAGGATGTTCTCAAAGAACTGGAACAGCCGATTAACTTAAAGGGACTGCTCGCCGAGGAGAAACGGCACCTCGAAGGCATCTCCATGCAACTTTCCGCTCTAGGAGAAGACATCAACGTCTCCCTACCGCTCCTTAAATCATTTGAAGAGTCGAAATACGCGGCCCTGCTGGGGGCGCTGGAGCGCTCGGCCAACATTTAGCGACGCATGCGCCATCAAGCGCCGGAAATGTCGGGACAATTCCCCGCATGTGCGGAAAGTATTTATGGAGATATACCAATCAGATAGTGAGTGGTGGGTGATGTTGGGATCGAACCAACGACAAGCTGATTAAGAGTCAGCTGCTCTACCAACTGAGCTAATCACCCACACCCCCGAGGACACAAGGCGGACTCGCAAGCCCGGCGGGGACGCGCCTATTAACAGAGGCATTTCCCCCTGTCCAGCAAGGGTTTGGGTTGAGGCCGGAGGAACAAAAGGTCCTGAGACCTTTTGCCGGCCGAAAACTGTGGGTTCTTTTTTAGAGCGGAATCGCCTGAAAAAGCGGGGCGGCAGGGGCCATCAGATGATGCCGCCGGAATGGCGGGGAATCTCCACCTGGCGGTGGATATGGACGCTCATCAGCAGGCCGAAGCCGAACATCACCGTCAGCATGGCCGAGCCGCCATAGGACAGAAGCGGCATGGGAATGCCCACCACCGGGATCAGCCCCATCACCATCAGCCCGTTGACCATGATGTAGAAGAAAAAGTTGAGGGTGATGCCCATCGCCAGCAGGCGGCCGAATTGGCTGCGGGCGCTGGTGGCGATCTGGACGCCGTAGAAGATCACCACCGCGAACAGGATGAGCAGCGCCATGGTGCCGAAAAAGCCGAACTCCTCGGCGAAGTTGGTGAAGATGAAGTCAGTCTGCTTTTCGGGCAGGAAGTTCAGCCGGCTCTGGGTGCCGCCCAGGAAGCCCTTGCCCGTCATCCCCCCCGAGCCGATGGCGATCTTGGCCTGGGTGATGTTCCAGCCCTTGCCCAGCGCGTCGGATTCGGGGTTCAGGAAGGTTTCGACCCGCGCCTTCTGGTAATCGTGCAGCATAAAGCGCCAGGCCAGCGGCACGGCGGCAGCGCCCGCCGCCAGGGTCGGCACGATCCACCACCAGGATAGCCCCGCCAGGAACAGCAGCGAGCAGCCGTCCATCAGGATGATCAGGGTGGTGCCGAGGTTGGGCTGCAGCACCACAAACACCGCCGGAATGCCGATCATCGCCAGCCCGATCAGCAGCGGCAGGGGCTTGGAGACTTCCTCGACGCTCTTGCCGTGGAGATAGCGCGCCAGGGCCAGCACCAGGCTGATCTTCATCAGCTCGGACGGCTGCAGCTCCAGCGGCCCCAGCATGATCCAGCGCTGGGCCCCCAACCCGACATGGCCCGCGACATCCACCGCCAGCAGCAACAGCAGCGCGAAGCCATAGGCCGGATAGGCCAGACTCATCCATACCCTGACATCGATCATGGCGGCGGCGACCAGCACCAGGAAGCCGACCGCGAACTTTGCCATCTGCGACAGCGCCCAGGGCTGCAGATGCCCGCCCGCCACCGAATAGAGCATGGCGAAACCGGCGCAGGCGATCAGGGTGATCAGCAGAACCAGGCCCCAATTCACCTCGAGCAGCTTGTCGACAAAGCCCAGGCTGCGCTTGGCGGCGGAATAGGGACGAAGCGCCATGTCAGCCGCCCAGCCTGGTCAGGGCCGCCTGCTTGCCCGGCGTGGGCATTTCGGCGGCATGCACCGGATAGGCGGCGGGCATCCGGGCCGGATCGCGCTGCAGGGTCAGCTGCATCACGTCGCGCGCCGCCACCACCTGGGGATGGCCTTCGGCATCATGCTCCACCATGCAGACGATGGCGTATTTGGGATCGATCACCGGCGCGAAGCCGATGAACATGCCGTGGTCGCGCATCTTCCATTGCAGGGCGGCGTTCTTCAGCATGCCGCGCTGGTGCTCCTCGGCCGAATAGACGCGCACCTGGGCCGTGCCGGTCTTGCCCGCCATCTCCAGCCCGGGAATGGTGATGCGCTGGGCGAAGGCGGTGCCGCCCGGCTCGTTCATCACCTTGTTCATCCCCAGCCGCACCTTGTCGAGCGCATCGTCGGTGAAATCCAGCTTCGGCATCTCGGGCCGGGGCTGCACCCGGCCGCCGACCGAATGGACGATGCGGGGCGCAACCGCCCTGCCGCTGGCGATGCGCGCCGCCTGCTGGCACAGCTGCAGCGGCGTGGCGGTCATATAGCCCTGGCCGATACCGACGCTGAGCGTGTCGCCCTGCTGCCAGCCGGACCTGTAGGTCTTCTGTTTCCAGGCGCGCGACGGCACCAGCCCGGAATGTTCGCCCGGCAGCTCAATGCCGGTCAGCGCGCCCAATCCCAGCTTGCGGGCGGCCTGCTCGATCTTGTCGATGCCGACGCGCCGCGCGGTCTCATAGAAGAAGACGTCGCAGCTGTGCATGATCCCGCCCACCACGTCCAGGGTGCCATGGCCCCGGTGCTGCCAGCAATGAAAGGCGTGGCCGCCGAAATTGAACACACCCGTGCAGGTGACATGATAGTCCGGCGTGGCGATGCCGGCATCGATGGCGGCCAGCGCCACCACCGTCTTGAAGGTGGAGCCGGGGGGGTAGATGCCACCCATGAACTTGTTGAGCAGCGGCTTGTGGTCGTTTGTGGTCAGGTCGCGCCACTGCGCCCCCGAAAGCCCCACATTGAACAGGTTGGGATCGAAGCCCGGCGTCGAGGACATGGCAATCACGTCGCCATTATTGACGTCCATCACCACCAGCGCGGCGCTCTGGCCGTCCAGCGATTTGTCGGCCAGGGCCTGGACCTGGCGGTCGATGGTCAGATAGACATCCTCGCCCGGCTCGCCAGGATCCTTGCCCAGTTCGCGGATGATGCGGCCATAGGCGTTGACCTCGACGCGCGATGCGCCGGCGCGGCCGCGGATTTCCTTGTCGAACTCTTTTTCGATGCCGCGCTTGCCGATGCGCATGCCCGGCAGGCTCATCAAGGGATCATGGTCCGTCTCCATGTCCTGGGGCGACACCGACGATACATAACCCAGGATGTGCACCAGCTCGCCGCCAAAGGGATAATCGCGGGTTTCCCCGACATCGCACTGGATACCCGCCAGATAGGGCAAATGCAGGTTGATGCGGGAGAATTCCTCCCAGGACAGATTCTCCACCACCGGCACCGGCACGAACTTCTTGTTCATGGCGATATCGTGCAGAACCTTCTTCTTCTGCTGGTCCGACAGCAGGATCACCCTGCCGATCTGGTCCAGCGCGCCGGACACGCCCTCGGTGGCCTGCTCGCTGACCAGCAGCACGCGATAGTTGCGCCGGCTGTTGGCCAGCTCGACCCCGAAGCGGTCGATGATGCGGCCGCGCGGCGGCGCGATCAGGCGTTCGGAGATGCGGTTGGCCTCGGCATCGACCATATATTCCTCGCCGTCGCGGATCTGCAGCTGATAGAGCCGCCCCGCCAGCACCGCGAAGATCGCCGCCATGCCGCCGCCCATGCCAACCGTGCGGCGGGTGAAGGTGACGTAGCGGCTTTTGTCCTTTTTATCGAACAGGGGCATCAGATATCCCCCCTGGACGCGCCCACCAGCCGGTGGTGGATGGCGCCCACGACATAGACGGTGGGGGCATAGAACAGCACCGTCATCGCCAGCTGGCTGACGATGGGACCGATCGGCGGCATGTGACCGCGCAGCCCCGCCACCAGGACCCAGGCGACAGCGCAGGCGAAAGCGGCTGCCGCGGCGAAACCCAGCACGGCGACCAGCCCGGACAGGCCCGCAAAGCTGTCGCGCCGCCGCGCCACCAGGGCATAGGTCAGCACAAAGGACAGCGTCCACACCCCGGGCGGGCCGCCGGAAAGCAGATCCTCGGTCAGGCCGATCACCAGCACGGCAGCGGGACTCATCAGGTCGGGGCGCACCAGGCACCAGAAATAGACGGGCACCAGCGCCAGCAGCGGCGGCGGCACCGCCCCACCCAGGATGGAGATGGGGATGTTGGCAAGAAAGGCGCAGAAAAGTCCGCACAGCAACGGCACCAGAGCGGCGAGAAACCGGAAGGAGCCTGCGGTGCCGGGACGCTCCAGGGTCGCCATGGTCAGCGGTCCTGGTCTTGATTGGCTGGGGCTTCCACGGCGACAGACGCGCCGACTGGGGCCGCGGGCCTGGGCTTGGCGGGCGCGGCCGGCACGGCAGGCGCGGGAGGCGCGGTCTGCGGCGGCGGCGCGAAGGGCTTGAGGCCGGCCGCCTCGGCGGGAAGCTGGGCGCGGGCGGGCAGGGTTTCGGGCGGCTTGGAGAAGTTCAGCACCTCGACATCCTGGCTCGAGGCGGCGTCGGCCAGCAGCGCGACGCGCCAGCCACCCTGGCCGTCGGCCACCACCGTGCCGATGGGCAGGCCGGCCGGCAGCAAGCCGCCATCGCCCGACGACACAACCTGGTCGCCCGGATGCAGGGTCACCAGCCGTGACACCATCTCCAGCGACGGCATGGCGGAATTGTCGCCGGTCATCATCGCCTGGATGTTGGCCGGGGCGATGGAAACGGGAATGCGCGAATTGATGTCGGTCAGCAGGATCACCCAGCTGGTGCGGTCGCCCGCCAGATAGACGCGGCCGATCATGCCGCGGGCATCGACCACCGCCTCGCCCGGCATGGCGTGGTTCTCACGGCCGGCATCCAGGATCATGGTCTGCAGGAAGGGCTTGTTGGCGCGGCCGATGACCCGCGCCAGCACGGCGTTGAGCTTGCGGTCGGGAACGGCGTGCAGCAAGCTCTGGTAGCGCGCCACCCGCCCCTGCAGCATGATCGCCACATTGCGCCACTGGCGCAGGCGGGCATTTTCCTCCTTCAGCTTGAGATTCTGCTCATAGACCGAGAAGACCTGGCCGACCGAGCCCATCCAGCGGTCGAAGTCCTGCACCGGGGCGCGGGTCTTCTGCAGCGCCGGCGCCATCCAGTCGGTGATGCGCGCCCGGGCCTGGTCGAACAGGCCCGATTGCGCCTTGCCCAGGAGAACCAGCACCACCGCAAGCGCGATGACGATGACCAGCGGCAGCTGGGCATTGCTCTTGCGGGCGATCTTCCAGGCGTTTGCCATGACGACGCGGCCCCTGCCCGCGTTTTATTCAGAAGGCGGTGGACAGAACGTGACGCATGCCTTTGGAATTTTCCAGAACCCGGCCCGTGCCCAGCGCGACGCAGGACAAGGGATCGTCGGCGATGGAGACGGGAAGCCCGGTCTCGTCGCGCAGCACCTGGTCGAGATTGGCCAGCAGCGAGCCGCCGCCGGTGAGCACGATGCCCTTGTCGACAAGCTCGGCGGCGAGTTCGGGCGGGGTGGCTTCCAGCGCCACCTTCACGGCCTCGACGATGGCGCCCACCGGTTCGGCCAGGGCTTCGGCGATATGGCGCTGGGTGATGGTGATTTCCTTGGGCACGCCGTTCAGCAGGTCGCGACCCTTGATCTCCATGGTGACGCCGTTGCCATCCATGGGAAGGGCAGCGGAGCCGATTTCCTTCTTGATGCGCTCGCTGGAGGCTTCGCCGATCAGCAGATTCTGGTGGCGGCGGATATAGGCGATGATCGCCTCGTCCATCTTGTCGCCGCCGACGCGCACGCTGCGCGAATAGACGATGCCGCCCAGCGACAGCACCGCGACCTCGGTGGTGCCGCCGCCGATATCGACCACCATCGAACCGGTGGGTTCGCTGACCGGCAGGCCGGCGCCGATGGCGGCCGCCATGGGCTCCTCAATCAGGAAGACGCGGCGGGCGCCGGCCGACAGCGCCGATTCCTGGATGGCGCGGCGCTCCACGGCGGTGGAGCCCGACGGCACGCAGACAATGATCATGGGATTGGCGAAGGAGCGGCGGTTATGCACCTTGCGGATGAAATGCTTGATCATCTCTTCCGCCACCTCGAAGTCGGCGATGACGCCGTCGCGCATCGGGCGGATCGCCTCGATATTGCCGGGCGTGCGCCCCAGCATCATCTTGGCGTCATTGCCCACGGCGCGGACGGATTTCTTGCCGCTGCGGGTGGTGATGGTGGCGACCACGCTGGGCTCGTTCAGCACGATGCCGCGGCCTTTCACATAGACCAGCGTATTCGCCGTACCCAAATCGATGGCCATGTCGCTGGAAAGCGCGCCGAGAAGACTGCCGAACATGCTGAAACCTGTGCCTTTACTGGAAAACCAAACCGAAAACCTGCAAGCGCCATTCCTGAAAAAGCGGCCCCGGCGCGCTGCGCTCCGGGGCCCCAAAACCCATACGTGATCTAAAAGTGTATCATCTTGCGACAGTCAGGGCTTCAGGCGCCAGCTTTTCGCGCTTCACAAGCAGCTTGTTCAGCGCATTCACATAGGCATAGGCCGCCGCCACCATCGTGTCGGTGTCCGACGCCTTGCCGGTGACGGTGCGGCCATTCTCCTCCAGCCGGACGCTGACGCTGGCCTGGGCGTCGGTGCCTTCGGTCACGGCGCTGATCTGGAACAACTGCAAGGTGGCGGTGTGGGGAAAGGCCTCGCGGATCGCCATAAAGATGGCGTCTACCGGCCCGTCACCGGAGGTGGTGACGCTCTTGACCTTGCCTTCGACGTCCAGCGTCATGGAGCAGACCGGCACGATGCCGGTGCCGGCCTCCACCCGCATCGCCTTGATGGTGATGGTGTCGCGGCCGCGCATGATCTCGTCATCAACCAGGGCGATGATGTCGTCGTCAAAGACGTGCTTTTTCTTGTCGGCCAGGTCCTTGAAGCGCTTGAATGCGTCCTCGAAGGCTTCGTTTTCCAGCACATAGCCCATCGATTCCAGCTTGTCCTTGAAGGCATGGCGGCCCGACAACTTTCCCAGCATCAGGCTGGTGGCGTGCACGCCCACATCCTCGGGCCGCATGATCTCGTAGGTTTCCACATTCTTCAGCATGCCGTCCTGGTGGATGCCGCTTTCATGGCTGAAGGCGTTCTTGCCGACGATGGCCTTGTTGTACTGCACCGGCATGCCGGTATGGTTGGACACCATCTTGGAGGCGCGGTTGAGCAGCGTGGTGTTGACGTTGGTGGTGAAGGGCATGATGTCCTTGCGCACCTTCAGCGCCATCACGACCTCTTCCAGCGCGGCATTGCCGGCGCGTTCGCCGATGCCGTTGATGGCGCATTCCACCTGGCGCGCGCCGGCCAGCACGCCGGCCAGGGAATTGGCCACCGCCAGTCCCAGGTCGTTGTGGCAATGGGTGGAGAAGATGACCTTGTCGGCGTTGGGAACGCGGTTCCTCAGCATGGTGATGATGTCGAAGAATTCCTGCGGCGTGGAATAGCCCACCGTGTCTGGCACGTTGATCACCGTGGCGCCGGACTGGATGGCGACGTCGACGCAGCGGCACAGGAAATCGGGCACCGTGCGGGTGGCATCTTCCGCTGACCATTCCACTTCGGATGTGAAATTGCGGGCGCGGGTGACGCTGGCGCCCACCGCTTCCAGCACGGCATTCTCGCCCATGTTCAGCTTGTGCTTCATGTGAACGGGACTGGTGGAGATAAAGGTGTGGACGCGGGGCCGGAATGCACCCTTCAGCGCCTCGCCGGCGCGGTCGATATCCTTGAAGCCGGCGCGGGAGAGGGCGCAGACGCTGGCGCGCTTGACGATCCGGCTGATCTCCTGCACCGCCTTGAAGTCGCCCGGCGACGAAATGGGAAAGCCCGCCTCGATCACATCAACGCCCATCTCGTCGAGCAGGGTTGCGATCTCCAGTTTTTCCTCATGCGTCATCGCGGCGCCCGGCGACTGCTCGCCGTCGCGCAGGGTGGTGTCGAAGATCTGAATCGGCGTCGTGTCGGTATTGCTGTTGCTGGTCATGACATTTGTCCTTCTGTCCGTCGCATTTGCGACTTCGATTTCTCCTTTCGCGGGTCCCCTAACCGTACATCCGCGAGACCATCTCGCGCATGATGCGCCTAGGGGCGGCTAAGAAGAAGGAGCGCGTGCGAAGAACCGAGGGAAGGACGGGGCTGCGTGCGAGGGCGCGCGAAATCGCGGGAAGAAATCTCTTCCCTCACGATTGCGATATGCGCGCCGTCCGTCATGGTACCTGTCGCCGTTCCGCCCGTGAAATTATACGGTGCTGACGCTGGGGCTAAACGGCGGATAAACCACCATTTTTCCCAGCGTTTGCGCGGTTTTACGCCGAATTCGCACCATGGCGCAATAGCGACAAGAGGGGCGGCGGGCAAACCCCTGTCTGGCCCGTGACAAAATATTTATAGCACAAACAATGGCTTGGGTGGCCTCCCGGCCATGCCGGGCCGTCACGTCTGTGATCTGCGGCTGGGCTGCGCACCCGGGGCGGCTGTGGGGCCGCGCCGCGCTTTTGTTGAAGTGCTTCAAAGTGGTTGCCTCCACCGGCGAACGCGCCTATCCGGGCGGACAATATCCACCCCGTGCGCGAGCGCCGGACATGAAGATCCTGCCGCCCGTTTCCGTCGAGGCTCGCCGCCTGCTGCCCAGCCGCTGGGACCTGCTGGCGGCGGTGCTGGTGCTGGGCTTCATCATCGCCTTTGCCGATGCCAGCCGGTATCTGGTGCATCCCTTAAGTTCCATCACCGGCCACGGCCTAAGGCTCAATCCCTGGGACCTGCCGGGCTATGCCCTGCGCACCGGACTTCGCATGCTGATCGCGCTGGGCGTGTCGCTGACCTTCACCTTCACCTATGCCACCTGGGCGGCGAAAAGCCCGCGCGCCGGCAGTCTTCTTGTGCCGCTGTTGGATATTCTCCAGTCGGTGCCCATCCTGGGCTTTCTGTCGGTGACGGTGGTGTGGTTCCTGTCGCTGTCGCCGGGACGCATCTTCGGCGCCGAGCTGGCCTGCGTCTTCGCCATCTTCACCGGCCAGGCCTGGAACATGGCCTTCAGCTTCTACCAGAGCCTGCGCACCGTGCCGCCCGAGCTGGAAGAGGCCGGCCGCATGTTCGGCCTCAATGCCTGGGCGCGCTTCTGGCGCATCGAGGCGCCCTATGCCACCCCGCCCCTGATCTGGAACATGATGATGAGCATGTCCGGCGGCTGGTTCTTCGTCACCGTGGCCGAAGCCATCAGCGTGGGCGACACCAATATCGCGCTGCCCGGCATCGGCAGCTGGATTGCGGTCGCCATCGTCCAGAAGAACCTGCCCGCCATCTTCCTGGCGATCTTCGCCATGCTGGCGGTGATCCTGGTTTATGACCAGCTGATGTTCCGGCCCCTGGTGGCCTGGGCGGACCGCTTTCGCATCGGCAACGAGCAATCGGGCGACCAGCCCCAGTCCTGGGCGCTGACCGTCTATCGCCGCTCGCGCCTGCTGGATCTGATGACCAAGCCCTTCGAGCAGATGATGCGCTGGAGCTATTACTGGCATCCGCCACATTTCGGCAGCCGCGCCGCCACGCGCACCCATGACAGCCGCCTGGCCGACCTTTTGTGGTACGCGATCCTGGGGCTGATCGGCGTTTATGGCGCCTGGCGCATTTATGATTTCGCCCATGCAAGCCTGGCCTGGAGCGACCTGGCCCAGGCGGTGGGGCTGGGCCTGATCACCCTGGTGCGGGTGATGGTGCTGATCGCGCTGGCCAGCCTGGTCTGGACCCCGGTGGGCGTCTATGTGGGCTTGCGCCCCCGGCTCAGCCGCATCGTGCAGCCGGTGGCCCAGTTCCTGGCGGCCTTCCCCGCCAACATCCTGTTCCCCCTGGTGGTGTCGCTGATCGTGATCTGGGACCTCAATCCCGACATCTGGCTGTCGCCGCTGATGATCCTGGGCACCCAATGGTACATCCTGTTCAATGTCATTGCCGGCGCCTCGGCCATGCCCGGCGAGCTGCAGGATGCCGCCGACAATTTCGGCGTGAAGGGCTGGCTGTGGTGGAAGCGCGTCGCGCTGCCTTCCGTGTTTCCCTATTATGTCACCGGCGCCATCACCGCGTCGGGCGGCGCCTGGAATGCCAGCGTGCTGGCCGAGGTCGCGAGCTGGGGCAAGACCACGCTCCATGCCCATGGCCTGGGCGCCTATATCTTCGACGCCACCGCGGCGGGCGATTTTCGCCGCGTGGTGCTGGGCATCGCGGTGATGAGCTTTTTCGTGGTGGTGGTGAACCGCTTGTTGTGGCGTCCCTTATACTGGTACGCCGAACGCAAATTCCGGCTAACATGAGCGGCACGATGGCGAACCTTCTGGAAGTCACTCAGGTCAGGCGCACTTTCCCCCGCGGCGGCGGCGAGGAATTGCTGGTGCTGGACGACGTCAACCTGACCCTGAAGGAAGGCGAGATTGTCGGCCTGCTCGGCCGCTCCGGCTCCGGCAAATCCACGCTTTTGCGCCTGATCGCGGGCCTGTCGCGGCCCCAGGGCGGGTCGCTATCCTATATGGGCACGCCCATCCAGGGCCCCACCCAGGGCGTTTCCATGGTGTTCCAGGGTTTTGCCCTGTTCCCCTGGCTGACAGTGCTGGAAAATGTGCAGCTGGGTCTGGAAGCCCTGAACCTGCCGGCGCGGGCGATGCGCGAGCGCGTCCTGGCGGCGATCGACCTGATCGGCCTGGACGGCTATGAAAGCGCCTATCCGCGCGAACTCAGCGGCGGCATGCGCCAGCGTGTCGGCTTTGCCCGCGCCGTAGTGGTGCATCCCAATATCCTGTTGATGGACGAGCCTTTCTCGGCGCTGGACGTCTTGACGGCGGAGAACCTGCGCACCGACCTGGTGGAGCTGTGGGGCAACGGCAAGCTGCCCATCAAGGGCATCATCCTGGTGACGCACAATATCGAGGAAGCGGTGCTGATGTGCGACCGCGTCCTGCTGTTCGCCTCCAATCCGGGGCGGGTGGCGTCGGAGATCAGGATCGACCTGCCCCAGCCGCGCGACCGCACCACCCGCGAATTCGAGCAGTATGTCGACCAGATCTATGTGGAAATGACGGCGCGGCGGGTGGAGCGCATGCGCCAGCAGCTGGACACCGGCAGCACCGGCACCGAGATGCCGCTGACCCATGTCTCGCCCAACCAGATCTCCGGCCTGATCGAGGCGCTGGCGGCGGCGCCCTATAACGGCAAGGCCGACCTGCCCGACATCGCCTATGAACAGGAACTGGAAGTGGACGAACTGTTCCCGGTGGCCGAGGCGATGCAGCTTCTCAGGCTGGCCGAAGTCGAAGGCGGCGACATCAAGCTGACCCATATGGGCAAACGCTTCGCCGATGGCGACCTCAACGAGCGCAAGGAAATCTTCTCGCGCGCCTTGACCGGCCATGTGCCGCTGGCGGCGCATATCCGCAAGGTGCTGGACGAGCGCGCCAGCCATTGCGCCCCCAAGACCCGCTTCCTGGACGAACTGGAAGACCATATGGCCGAGGATGCGGCGGAAGAGACGCTGAAGACAGTGGTGTCATGGGCGCGGTTTGGAGAATTATTCTCCTACGACGACGACGCGGCATCATTCAGCCTGGAAAATCCGACCTAGCGTTTCAGGCCGACAGCGCCGTCACACGGCGGATGGTGCGCGCGGGCGGCAGCACGACGCACACCGTGGTGCCGCGGTTCAGCACGCTGTCGATTTCCAGCCTCCCGTCATGACATTCGATCAGCGACTTGACCAGCGCCAGGCCAAGCCCGGTGCCTTCCTTGTTGCGCGCGAAGGGCGAGGCGATCTGGCGGAACGGCTCCAGCGCCACCGGAATCTGCTCCGCCGCCATGCCGATGCCGGTGTCCGCCACCTGCAGCACGAAGCATCCATCCTCTCGCTGGGCGGCAGCGACATGAACAGTGCCCCCCGGCGGCGTGAACTTGATGGCGTTGGAGCAGAGGTTGAGAAACACCTGCTTGAAGCGCAACCGGTCCACCAGCAAGTTGGGAAGCCCGGGCGCCAAGTCGCAGGTGAGCCTGAGGCCGCCTTCATGGGCCTTGCCGCGCGTCAGCTTCAGGCATTCGGTGATCACATCGGCAGGCACGATCTCGTCGCAGGACAGTTCGAACTTGCCTGCCGCCGCCTTGGAGAGGTCGAGAATGTCGTTGATCAGCGCCAGCAGATGCTTGCCGGCGCCGTGTACGTCATTGGCGTATTCCCGGTAGCGGGGATGGCCCAAAGGCCCCATCATCTCGGTGCCAAGAATTTCGGAAAAGCCAATAATGGCGTTCAGCGGCGTGCGCAGTTCGTGGCTCATCAGCGCCAGGAAGTCGCTTTTAGCGGTGTTGGCCTGGGTCTCCGCCTTCAGCGCCCGCTCCAGTTCCTGTTCGCGCGCCTGCAGCAGGTTCACCTTGCCGGTCAGCAGCGCTTCGCCGGTGCCGATGCCCAGATAGCGCCCGCGCCGCGTCACCACGAAACATTCGGTCAGGGCATCTGGATTTTCCACCAGCAGGGTTGCGCCCAGATCAGCCAGCCGCACCTCGGCATCCACCACCAGCGGCGAATGGTTGGCGAGCTTGAGGATAGTCTTGCGGCTGAACAGCTCGGGCACATACTGGCAGGCATAGCGGGCGAAGAAGATGAAGCGGTTGACCAGGCCCAGCAGCGCGCCGGTCCGGCTGTCCAGGATGGCGATGGCGGGGATCTGGGGATTGGCGCAGAACCAGTCGAACACTTCGCCGCAGGTGGCGCGCTCGGTCAGCGTCGGGGTGCGCGCTGCCAACTGGCCCGCCGTCTGATCGCCCCGTTCCTGTGTCATGCCGCATGCCAGTGCTTGTACCCGCGCGGCACGCTAGAGCGTGGCGGTATGCGCGCGGTTAATGCCCGCAGGGCCGGGTGGCAAAGTTTCGTGAAGTTATTGTGACGCGATTTCCTGGGGCCTGACGCAGGCCGCCGCCGCGCAGGCGCAAATCACTGCCGGGTATCGTCAGCGCCCGGCAGCATCACTTTCACGCCTGCCGGCGACAGCGGTGTCCCCGGCTTTACGGCAGCTCGCCATACAGGGTCTTGAAGGCGTCCAGCTGCGCCTGGCGCTCCGGCTGGCCTGCGAATTTTTGCGCATCGTCATGGAAGATGGCGGCCGGTGAGGCGCGTTCGGTCCAGATTTCGCTGGACGGAACGACCCAGCCGGTATCGTCCAGCGTTCCCGCCGCGACCGTCATGACGGGGAAGGCCAGCGGCTCGTGCCACAGCCGCGTGCCGCACCCAGCGCAGCGCACCACGTCGCTCTGGCGGCCGGACTCGGCGGTGCGGCGATAGCGCTGCACGTCGCCCTCAAGGTGCTGAAAACTGTCCTTCGGCACCGTGATGACCAGGAGGTTGGTGGCGCCGGACAGCTTCTTGCAGACGTCGCAATGGCAGGCGGTCATGGTCAGCGGCCGGGCATTGACGCGATAGCGCACCGCGCCGCACAGGCAGCCGCCGGTATAGGGCGGATCGGGAATGGGCGGGCGTGTGGTCATGGCGTCACCTCAGGAACAGCGCGGGGATTGTGACGGCCCGCGCAAGATAATTGTGCGGGCAAAAAACAGCCCCCCTCCCCCCGCGCTTTCAGGGAAACGCCTTTGCATCAGGCGGTTGAGAAATAATGGGCTTTGCCTATCCCCCAAACGCGCGCGGGCGGCCACTTTTTCGGGGCGGGACAAGGGATGGACAAGGGCATGGGGCGCGGGCGTCTGCATCCGCACATTCTAGCGGATGCGCGGGATGCCGCCAGTGTGGATAGCTAATACAATTTTCGGCGGCGAAAAGCCCAGCGATGGTTCCATAACAATTGAAGGCGTAAGAATGCTTTACGAACAGTCGTAATCGTCTCGCCCGCTTTAGGCTTGTGTCTGATAAATCGGGAACGATACTGCCTTCCGTCCGATGTCCGAACCAAGACGATCATTGCGGGCCACTGGAGTGAAAATCCGTTCAGTTCATCCTGCTCAACCAAGTAATGCTTGGGTGCGTCGCCTTCTTTTAAAGCGACGGCATTTAGGAGGTGATCCGCAAGAATCCCGTTTGTTCCATCTGGGAACAACACCGCAACCGTATCTATGAAGACTGGCCGACGCCCAATATTGGTAACGGTAGTGGTCCAATAAATTTTATCAGCGCTATAAATAGATGAGTTTTGAACACGCCTGTCCGGTTCAAGCGTCACCCAAACCTTGGCTCTATCTCGCGTATATGCGAGCAAGGATATCGCAAGCGCCGCCGAGCCAGTAACAACACCGACCGTAGCAGTGACTTGTGTTATCTCCATGTCGCTTAGTTCTTTGCCGTGTCGACGAGTTTATTCTTCGCAATCCAGGGCATCATGGCGCGCAGCTTGGCGCCGACTTCCTCGATCTGGTGGGCGTCGCCCAGGGCGCGCGTGGCCTTGAAGCTGGCCTGACCGGCCTTGTTCTCCAACACCCAGTCGCGGGCGAACTTGCCCTGCTGGATGTCGGCCAGGACGCGCTTCATCTCGGCCTTGGTTTCGGGCGTGATGATGCGCGGGCCGGTGACATATTCGCCATATTCGGCGGTGTTGCTGATGGAATAATTCATGTTGGCGATGCCGCCTTCATAGATCAGGTCCACGATCAGCTTCACTTCATGCAGGCATTCGAAATAGGCCATTTCGGGGGCGTAACCGGCTTCCACCAGGGTTTCAAAACCGCCGCGGATCAGTTCGACCAACCCGCCGCACAAGACCACCTGCTCGCCGAACAGGTCGGTTTCGCATTCTTCCTTGAAGTTGGTCTCGATGATGCCGGCGCGGCCACCGCCGATGGCCGACGCATAGCTCAGGCCCAGGTCATGGGCGTTGCCGGATGCGTCCTGGTGGACGGCGATCAGCGACGGCACGCCGCCGCCCTTGAGATACTCGCCGCGCACGGTGTGGCCGGGGCCCTTGGGGGCGACCATCAGCACATCCAGGTCGGGGCGCGGCTCGATCAGCTTGAAATGGACATTGAAGCCGTGGGCGAACAGCAGGGCGGCGCCCTGCTTCATGTTCTTGGCCAGGTCGTCCTTGTAGATGTCGGCCTGGAGTTCGTCGGGGGTGGCCATCATCATCACATCGGCCCATTTGGCGGCCTCGGCCACCGGCATGACCTTGAAGCCGGCGGCTTCCGCCTTTTTCGCCGAGGCGCCGGGACGCACGGCGATCACCAGATCCTTGACGCCGGAATCGCGCATGTTCTGGGCATGGGCATGGCCCTGGCTGCCGAAGCCGATGACGGCAACCTTCTTGTTCTTGATCAGATTGAGATCGGCATCCCGATCGTAATACACGCGCATAAGACTCATCCTTCTTCTTCTGAGATATGAAAAAACTACATCGCCCCGTTACATTGCTTCCGGGCCGCGGGAAATCGCGGCGACGCCGGTGCGCGACACATCCACCAGCCCCAGCGGCCGCATCAGGTCCACGAAGCTGTCAATCTTGTCCGGCGCCCCGGTAATCTCGAACACAAAGCTGGAATGGGTGGTATCCACCGGGCGGGCGCGGAAGGCTTCGGCCATGCGCAGCGCCTCGACCCGCCTCTCGCCGGTGCCCGCGACCTTGATCAGCGCCATCTCGCGCTCGATCCCGGCCTTTTCGCCGGTCCAGTTGGTGACGCTGTGGGTCGGCACCAGGCGGCGCAGTTGCGCCTCGATCTGCTCGATCACCTGTGGTGTTCCACTGGTGACGATGGTGATGCGGCTGGTGCGGGCCATCGGGTCCACCTCGGCCACCGTCAGGCTTTCGATATTGTAGCCGCGCCCCGAAAACAGCCCGACGACGCGGGCCAGCACGCCGGCCTCATTGTCCACCAGCACCGTCAAGGTGTGGCGCTCGACTTCGCCGCTCGATTTCACTTCGTCGTCATGCATCGGATCAGACCAGCATCTTTCCGGCGTCGCTGATCGCGCCGCCGTCATCCATGTCGGCCAGGATCATCTCGTTATGCGCCTTGCCCGAGGGAATCATCGGGAAGCAGTTTTCCGCCGGGTCGACGCGGCAGTCGAACAGCACCGGGCGGTTGACCGACAGCATTTCCTGGATCTTGCCGTCCAGTTCCGACGGCTTGTCGGCCCGCAGCCCGACGCAGCCAAAGGCGTCGGCCATCTTGACGAAATCGGGCAGCGCCTCGGAATAGGAATGCGAATAGCGCTTGCCGTGCAGCAGTTCCTGCCACTGGCGCACCATGCCCATATATTCGTTGTTGAGGATGAAGATCTTGATCGGCAAATCATACTGCATCGCCGTGCTCATCTCCTGCATGGTCATCTGGACCGATGCCTCGCCGGCGATGTCAATCACCAACGCGCCGGGATGGGCGATCTGCACGCCGACTGCGGCCGGCAATCCATAGCCCATCGTGCCCAAGCCGCCGCTGGTCATCCAGTGGTTGGGCTGGTTGAACTTGAAGCGCTGCGCCGCCCACATCTGGTGCTGGCCGACTTCGGTGGTGACATAGACATCGTCGCGGTGCCTGGTCAGGTCATACAGCCGGTCAATCGCGTATTGCGGCTTGATGAGCGAATCGGAGTTGCGATAGTCCAGCGACTTGCGCGTGCGCCACTGGTCGATCTGTTTCCACCAGGGCTTGAGGTTCTGCGGCGTGTGCTTGTGGGTCTTCCACAGTTTCACCATCTCGCGCAGCGCCTTGGCAGCGTCGGCGATAATGGGCAGGTCGACCCGCACGATCTTGTTGATCTGTGAGGCGTCGATATCGAGGTGAATCTTCTTCGATCCCGGCGAGAAGGCCTTGATCAGCCCGGTGCAGCGGTCGTCGAAGCGCGCCCCCAGGCAGATCATCAGGTCGCAATCATGCATGGCATGGTTGGCTTCCCAGGTGCCGTGCATGCCCAGCATGCCCAGCCATTCGGGCCGCGCCGCCGGGAAGGCGCCAAGGCCCATCAGCGTGGAGGTGACGGGAAAGCCGGTCAGGTCCACCAGTTCGCGCAACAGCCTGGAGGCTTCGGGGCCGGAATTGATGATGCCGCCGCCGGTATAGAAGACGGGCTTTTTCGCCGCCGCCATCATCTCGACGGCACGCAGAATGGCGCCCGGGTCGGGATCGGTCTTGGGGCGATAGGTGCGGTGATGCACCGCCTCGGGTCCCAGATAGGACCCGGACTGGAACTGCACGTCCTTGGGAATGTCCACCACGACCGGGCCGGGACGGCCGGTGGTGGCGATCTCGAACGCCTCATGCAGCACGCGGCTCAGGTCGTTCACATTGCGCACCAGCCAGTTGTTCTTGGTGCAGGGCCTTGTGATACCGACCGTGTCGCATTCCTGGAAGGCGTCGGTGCCGATCAGATGCGTCGGCACCTGGCCGGTCAAGACCACCAGCGGAATGGAATCCATCAGCGCGTCCGTCAGTCCTGTCACGGCATTGGTCGCGCCGGGGCCGGAGGTGACCAGCACCACACCGGGCTTGCCGGTGGAACGGGCATAACCTTCGGCGGCATGGACGGCGCCCTGCTCGTGGCGCACCAGCACATGGGTGATGCCTTCGACCTGGAACAGCGCGTCATAGATCGGCAGAACCGCGCCGCCGGGATAGCCGAAAATGTGGCTGACGCCCTGATCCTTGAGGGCGCGGATCACCATCTGCGCCCCCGTCATGCTTTCAGGCATGGTTTCGGCGGCACCCTCTGGCGCCTTGCGCGCGGCTGTCAGTGTCTCGTCCTTGTCCATGGCCTGTCCCAATGCGCGCAACCGGTGGAAAGACAAACAGCTGCCGCCGCCGGTTTAATGTGATTAGGGGGCGTTTCCGCCCCCTTTGCCTCGCATACCCGCTCTGTTCCGGTCGAAGCCCTAGCTTCGCGGATCAGGGGCGGGAATAGCTACAAGCAGCTGCTTCATGGCGGCGGAACTTAAGGGCGGTGCTGCGGCGCGTCAAGAAATATCATGCAGAAATACGTTCCATTTCAGCAATTATATTGCTCTTATTTGGGTCTAACCAGACATAATGTGGCATTCGGTGGCGAAACCACGTCATCTGGCGTTTGGCGAATTGCCGCGTGGCGGTGACCGCTGCCTCCAGCGCCTGAGATTTTGTCACTTCGCCCCGGGCCAGCGCCTGCAGCGGCGCCAGCCCGAGCAGCTTGGCGGCGGGCAGGGCGGGATCAAGGCCCTCAAGGGCGCGGGCTTCCTGCAGTCCCCCCGCCTCCACCATCGCGGCGAAGCGCGCGGCGATGCGCAGACGCAGCTCGGCGCGCGGCGGGTCCAGCACAAAGCCCGTGACGGCGCGGCCCGCCAGCAGCGGCGCTGCGGGCTGGCTTTGCCATTGCGCCAGCGGCCGTCCGGTGGCTTCGAACACTTCATAAGCCCGAAGCACGCGCTGGGGATCGCTGGGCCGCAGCTTCGACGCCGTCAAGGGATCGCGCGTCATCAGCCGGGCATGCAGCGCCGCCACGCCGATCTGTTCCAACAGGGCGCGCGCGCCTGCACGGATGTCATTGGGTATGGCGGGAATGACCGCGAGCCCCTCGGTCAGGGCCATAAAGTACAGGCCGGTGCCGCCCACGAAGATGGGCATGCGCCCGTCCAGCCCCGCCAGTGCCGCCGCCGCATCGTCGCGCCAGCGTCCCACCGAATAGAGCTCGCGCGCATCAACATGGCCATACAGCAGATGCGGGGCGCGCGCCTTGTCCGCAGGCGAAGGCTGGGCCGTCAGAATGGGCGCCTGGGCGTAAACCTGCATGGAATCGGCGTTGATCACCACACCGCCGATCCGCATCGCCAGCGCCAGCGCGGCGGCCGACTTGCCGCTGGCGGTCGGCCCTGCAATAAGCACCGCATCATAACGCATGGGCGGACAATGTTTGTTCTCAACGTCATCGGCAAGGGCGCGGAGCCGGGCATGTTCCGGGGCCTGGCCAATGGCCCGGCCAGCATCCTGTCGCCCGGCATGGCCTTCGACCTGCCGGTCCTGGGCACCGACGTCCTGGCCGAGGCCCGTACCCGCTGCAGCGGCCTGGCGCTGGACATCAATCTTGTCGCCGCCCTCCATCGCCGCAAGAAGCTGCTGGTCGCCGACATGGATTCCACCATCATCAATGTCGAATGCCTGGACGAGCTGGCCGACATGGCCGGGCTGAAGCCCCAGATCGCCGCCATCACCGAGCGCGCCATGCGGGGCGAACTGGAATTCGAGGCGGCGCTGAAGGCGCGCGTCGGCATGCTGAAGGGCCTGAAGCTGCATGCGCTGGAGCGCACCTATGCCGAGCGGGTGCGGCTGAACCCCGGCGCCACCCAGCTTTTGGCCACCATGCGCGCCCATGGCGCCCACACGATGCTGGTCAGCGGCGGCTTCGGCTTCTTCACCCGGCGGGTGGCCGAGGCCGCGGGCTTTCATGTCGAGCGCGGCAACACGCTGCTGGACGATGGCGCGGCGCTGACCGGCGAGATCGCCCTGCCCATCCTGGGCCGCGAGGCCAAGCTGAAGGCGCTGGAGGACGGCGTCGCCGCCAACGGACTGAGCTTTGCCGATGCCCTGGCGGTGGGCGACGGCGCCAACGATCTGGCCATGATTCAAAAAGCCGGTCTGGGCGTCGCCTATCACGCCAAGCCGGTGGTGGCGGCAGCGGCGGGCGCCGCCATCGACCACAATGACCTGACAGCGCTTCTGTACCTGCAGGGCTATGCCGACAGCGAAATCGTCACACCCGGTTGAGCGGCACTTCCCGGTTTTCTGGGGCTGCGTTACGCTGGCGATGCAATTGGGCGGGGGCCTGGCGTGACTTCCTTTCCGGACGATATCTTCACCGAGCCCAGCGATGTGGCGCCCGATACGCTGGCCAATCTGGGCCCGCTGCGCCGGCTGGCCGGCACCTGGGAAGGGGTCAAGGGCGTCGACCTCAATCCCAAGGCAGACGGACCGGAGCGGCGCGAATTCACCGAGCGCATGGTGCTGGAGCCCATCGATCCCCAGGCCAATGGGCCGCAGCTCTTTTACGGCCTGCGCTATCACACGCGCATTCTCGCCAGTGACGAGGCCGCGACCTTTCACGACCAGGTGGGCTATTGGCTGTGGGAGCCGGCGACCGGACTGGTGCTCCAGACCCTGGCGATTCCGCGCGGACAGGTGGCGATGGCGTCAGGCTTTGCCAAGCCCGACGCCGGCCAGCTCATCCTGACGGCCGAGCGCGGACAGACCGATTACGGCATCTGCTCCACCAGCTTCCTGGAATACGCCTTCCGCACCGATTCCTATCGCATCGAGGTCAACTTCAATGCCGATGGCAGCTGGAGCTATGTGCTGGACACCATGCTGCTGGTGAAGGGCCAGGACGGACTGTTCGCCCACCGCGACGTCAATACCTTGGTGAAGGTGACCGAGCCCGTCCCCAACCCGCTGATGCGGTGATCGCGCGAAGGGGGTTTGCGGCTATTTCAGCCGCAAACCCACATAGGTCAGGTCGCCGCCCCGGCTCACCAGGAACAGCGCCACTTTCTTTCCCACCTTGACGGCATAATCGAGATGGGCCGCGACGTCCGCCGGCTTGTGAACCGGGTTGGATTGCACCTCGACGATCACATCGCCCGGTTTGAGATTTTTTTCCGCTGCCGTGCTGCCGGCCGCGACATCGGTTACCAGAACGCCCTGAATGGCGGGGGCGATCTTGAACTTGGCCCGTGCCGCGCCGTCCAGCACCCCGACGCTAATGCCAAGCTGCTGCAGGCGGCTCTGGCCCGGCTTCAGCTTGGGGGCGTTCTGCGACTTGCCCGCCTTGTCCGGAGCCTTGTCCTCGGCCAGCTTCAACACGGTGATGCGCAGGGTCTGCTTCCTGCCCTTGCGCAGCACATCGATGGGGACGGTCTTGCCGATGGGCGTGTCGGCCACGATGCGCGGCAAGGCGCGGTCGTCGGCGACCGGCTTGCCGTCAAAGCCGGTCACCAGGTCGCCATTCATCAGTCCGGCTTTGTCGGCAGGACCGCCCTTGGTCACATCGGCCACCAGCGCGCCCGAGGCGCTGGCCAGGCCCATGCCTTCGGCGATTTCCGGCGTCACTTGCTGGATGCGCACCCCGATCCAGCCGCGCCTGGCCAGGCCGAACTGGCGCAGCTGGCCGATGACTTCGCGCGCCAGATTGGCAGGAATGGCAAAGCCGATGCCGACGCTGCCGCCCGAGGGCGAGAAGATCGCCGAATTGATGCCAATCACATTGCCGTCCATGTCGAACAGCGGCCCACCGGAATTGCCCCGGTTGATAGGCGCGTCCGTCTGGATGAAATCGTCATAGGGTCCGGCATTGATGTTGCGGTTGCGGGCCGAGACAATGCCCGCCGTGACGGTCGAGCCCAGGCCGAAGGGATCGCCGATGGCGATCACCCAGTCGCCGATGCGAGCCTTGTCACTGTCGCCGAAATGGGTGGCGGGCAGCGGCTTCTTGGGCGTCACCTTCAGCAGCGCCAGGTCCGTCTTGGTGTCGCGGCCGACGATGCGCGCGGGCAGCGACGTGCCGTCATTCAGCGTCACCGTCACTTCGTCGCTGTCCTCGATCACATGGTTGTTGGTGACGATGTAGCCGGCGGGATCGATGATGAAGCCCGAGCCCAGCGAGGTGACGTGGCGCGGCGAGTTGGATTTGGGACCGAGGAAATTCTTGAACAGGTCTTCCAGCGGCGAACCGGGCGGCAGCTGCGGCATCGCGGTCTGGGGCGGCGCCTTCAGGGTCTGGCTGGTGGCGATATTGACCACGGTGGGCAGCAGCCTGTCGGCAAGGTCCGCGAAACTGTCAGGCGCCGGGCGCGCCTGGGCATTCGCGGCGGCCAGCAGAGCCACAATGGCACAGACGTATTTCAGGGCGCGCATCGAAATGACCTTGGGAGGGAATCGCGGAACAGTCTAGTGTCCGGATTCCGAAATTCACACCGTCCCCGATATCAGGCTCCTGGTGAATTTCGGAATCGAGGGACACTGGCAAAATCTTGAATCTGGTGTCGTTTTTGGTTTCGAACTTCGCTCGCGGGTTTGATATCGGCACAGGCGAACTTCGAAACCCCGACACCCGCACGGCAAAAAAGGGAACAAACAGGGCAAAGCCGGGGCTGCGCCGGGGTTTTTCACGGGTGGGTTCCCCGGCATGGCGCTCATCAAGGGCGTTTGCCGCCTAGGATTCCGCAGGGGTCGGGTCTATATCCCCGCCATGACGCTGCGCGACGATGTCTTCAAAGCGCTGGACCAGGTGATCGATCCCGCAAGCGGGCGCACCGTGGTGCAGCAGGACATGATTTCAGGCCTGGTGGAGAAGGACGGCCATATCGGCTTTGTCCTGGAAGTGGCGCCCGAGCGCGCGCCCGCCTCCGAACCCCTGCGCCGGATCTGCGAGGCGATGGCGCTGGGGGTCAAAGGCGTCAAGTCGGTCACCGCCGTCTTGACCGCCCATGACGTCCATCCCCAGCAGGGTCACGCCCACGCCCCCAAGCCCGCCGTCAAACAACGGGCACCCGCCCCGGCCGCCGGCATTCCCGGCGTCGCCGCCATCATCGCGGTGGCCAGCGGCAAGGGCGGGGTGGGCAAGTCCACCGTGGCGGTCAATCTGGCGCTGTCCCTGTCAAGACTGGGCCTGAAAGTGGGTCTGCTGGATGCCGATATTTACGGACCTTCTCTTCCGAGGTTGCTCGGCATCACCGAAAAGCCCGACAGCGACGGCAAGACGCTGAAACCCATCATCCGGCACGGGATCAAGACCATGTCGATCGGATTCCTGGTCGACGAGGATCAGGCGATGATCTGGCGCGGCCCCATGGTGCAGTCGGCGCTGACCCAGATGCTGAACGATGTCGCCTGGGCGCCCGCCGGCGAGGAATTGGATGTCCTGGTGCTGGACATGCCGCCCGGCACCGGCGATGCGCAGCTGACGATTGCCCAGCGCGTGCCGCTGAAGGGGGCGGTGATCGTCTCGACGCCGCAGGACATCGCCCTGATCGATGCCAGGAAGGGCATCACCATGTTCCAGAAGACCCATGTGCCGATCCTGGGGCTGGTGGAAAATATGAGTGTGTTCGTCTGCGACAATTGCGGCCATGAACATCACATCTTCGGCCATGGCGGCGCGCGCGACACCGCCGCGGCGCTGGGGGCGCCGTTCCTGGGCGAGATTCCGCTGGTGGCGAAGATTCGCGAGACCTCCGACAGCGGCAATCCGGTCAGCGTCAGCGCCCCGGACGGGCCCGAAGCGCTGGCCTTCCTGGCGCTGGCGCAAAAAGTGAAGGCGGCGCTGGAAACCGCGTCGCGGCCCGCGCCGAAAATTGTGATCGAGTAACGCCCTCAGCGTGTCAGCGTGACATAGCTATAGGCCAGGCCCTCGGGCGTGACATGGTCTTCGCGCGCCGTCTCGGTCCAGCCGTCGCGGTCGAATTCGAAACGCGCATCGCCTTCGAATTGGCCATGCACTTCGGTCAGTTCGATGCGGGTGGCGTGCGGCAGCGCCACGGCATAGATCTCGCCGCCGCCGATGACGAAGACCGGGCCGCTGGTGCCTTCCACCGCCTGCCCCACCGAGCCGACGGTCACCGCGCCTTCGCACCGCCAGCCCGGCTGGCGCGTCACCACCACATTGGCGCGCCCCGGCAGCGGCTTTCGGGGCAGCGAGTCCCAGGTCTTCCTGCCCATCACCACGGTGTGGCCCAGGGTCAGCGCCTTGAAGCGTTTGAGATCGTCGGAGATGTGCCAGGGGATTTTCCCGCGCCTGCCGATCACGCCATTGTCGCTGGCCGCCACCACCAGCACGATCTCGCTCATGACGCCGCCATGGCAGCCAGCGCGGCGCGGTCCAGGCGGCAGGTGACCCATTGCGGCACCAGGGTGGCGCCAAGACTCTTGTAGAATTCGATGGATGGCGTGTTCCAGTCCAGCACCTGCCATTCCAGAAAACCGTCCACCGCCTGCGCCCGGGCCGCCAGATGCGCGATCAGCGTCCGGCCCAGGCCCTTGCCGCGAAATTCGGGCCGCACATACAGATCTTCGAGGAAGATGCCCCGCGCGCCGCGAAAGCTCTTATAGGTCCAGAACCAGGTGGCGATGCCGCAGGGCGCCTCGCCGGCAAAGGCCAGTTCGCAGTTGCACACCGCGCCCAGCATGTCGCGCGCGATCAAGGCTTCGCTGAGATGGAATTTGTCCTGCAGCTTCTCATAATCAGCCAGTTCGCCCAGCAAGGCGAAAATCAGCGCCACATCGGCCTGGGTCGCGCTGCGTATGGAGATATCGGTCATGGTGTCTCTGGGCTGGGAACCTTAGGGGTAGCAGAGGGTTTAACCACTGTCATTTCAGGAAAACAATTATGCAAAAACTCATGCTCTCCGTCGCGATCGCCGCGCTTATCGCGGCTCCCGCCCTGGCCCAGGACCGCACCGAACGCGCCCCCGGCACCTGGAGCCGGTCGCAGAACGCATCCCCCGCCATGCGCGGTCAGCCCCAGACAGCGCCTGCGGCCGCACCGGCTGCTGCGCCCGCCGCCCCGACGGCCACCCCGCAACAGGGCCGCGACCATGGCGGCAATCGGGGCGGCAATCGGGGCAGCGCCACGGCGCCCGCCGCCCAGGCGACGCCCACGCTTTCACCTCAGGACCGGTCGGCCAATCGCGGATCCAATCGCGGCAATGATAACCGCGCTGGCGACCGAAACCGCCAGGGCAATTCCGACCGCTTCGGCTCTGGCGGCCAGCGCAACAACTATTCCAGCTTCCGCAACTATCACCAGAGCTTCAATGCCCAGCGGCGCTTCCATGCGCCAAGCTATCGCCGCCCCCATGGCTGGTATGACCGGCGCTGGAGCTTCGGCGACTTCCTGCCGTCGCTGTTCTGGTCCCAGCAATACTGGTTAAGCAACTATTATGCCTATGACCTGCCGCCGCCGCCCTATGGCACGGTGTGGGTGCGCAACGGCAATGACGCGCTGCTGATCGACCGGGATTCCGGCGAGATCATTACCGTCGAATACGGCGTGTTTTACTGATTTTTCCCTGATTAAGGTGCCGCGTCCCACAGGATGCGGCACCTTTGCCCTTACAGCCCCGCCCTTAGCTGCTATAAGCCGCCACCGGTCCGCGCAAGGTCCATGCGCGAGGGCGCGCGCGCCCACGGTCTGCGGCTTAACTGGGTACGGAAATTTCAATGTCCAATGTCACGGTGATCGGCGCCCAATGGGGCGACGAAGGCAAAGGCAAGATCATCGACTGGCTGTCGAACCGCGCCGACATGGTGGTGCGCTTCCAGGGCGGCAACAATGCCGGCCACACCATCGTGGTGGGCAACAAGACCTACAAATTATCGCTTCTGCCGTCCGGCGTGGTGCAGGGCAAGCGCTCCATCATCGGCAACGGCGTGGTGGTGGACCCCTGGTCGCTGCTGGAGGAAATCGCCAAGCTCGGCGCCGCCGGCATCGCCGTGACGCCCGATTTGCTGGTCTTGGCCGAGAATGCCTGCCTGGTGCTGCCGCTGCACCGCGAACTGGATGCGCTGCGCGAAGACGCCTCCAGCCAGAAGATCGGCACCACCAAGCGCGGCATCGGCCCCGCCTATGAGGACAAGGTCGGCCGCCGCGCCATCCGCGCCATCGACCTGAAAGACCCCGCCTCGCTGCCCGGCAAGATCGAGCGGCTGCTGGCGCATCACAATGTGCTGCGCAAAGGCTTCGGCGCCGCCGAGGTGGACGCCGCCGCCCTGCTGGCGTCGCTGAAAGAGATTGCCCCCCGGATCGTGCCTTATCTGGGTTCGTCCTGGCGCGAGCTGGACGCCGCCCGCAGGAGCGGCAAGCGCATATTGTTCGAAGGCGCCCAGGCGGTGCTGCTGGACATCGACCATGGCACCTATCCTTTTGTCACATCGTCCAACACCGTGGCGGGCCAGGCGGCGGCGGGTGCGGGTGTCAGCCCCCGCGCCATCGGCACGGTGCTGGGCATCGTCAAGAGCTATACCACCCGGGTCGGCGAAGGCCCCTTCCCCACCGAGCTGAAGGACGCCACCGGCGAAAAGCTGGGCGAGCGCGGCCATGAATTCGGCACCGTGACGGGCAGGAAGCGCCGCTGCGGCTGGTTCGACGCCGTGCTGGTGCGCCAGACCTGTGTCACCGGCGGGGTCGACGGCATCACCCTCACCAAGCTGGATGTGCTGGACGGCTTTGACGAAATCAGGGTCTGCACCGGCTATCAACTGGACGGCCAATTGCTGGACTACCTGCCCGCCGACGCCAACCTGCAGGCGCGGCTGACGCCGGTCTATGAGACACTGGAAGGCTGGAAGGAAACTACCCAGGGCGCGCGCAGCTGGGCCCAGCTGCCCGCCAACGCCATCAAATACGTCAAGCGGGTGGAAGAGTTGATCGGGGCGCCGGTCGTGCTGCTCTCCACCAGCCCCGACCGCGACGATACCATCATGGTCAGCGATCCCTTCGTGGACCGGTAATGCGAAGGCTGCTGCTGGCCCTGCTGTTGCTCGTGGCCGTTCCCGCCGCCGCCGCGCCGGACATGGCGCGCCAGATCGAGGCCCAGCGCCAGGCCGACATCAACCAGCGCATCGCCGCCCGGCTGGATATATTGACCGGCGATCCGGGGGCGCCGGTGATCGGCAATCCCAAGGCCCAGATCACCATTGTGGAATTCTTCGATTACACCTGTTCCTATTGCAAGGCGGTGGAGCCGCGGCTGGAAGCCCTGGTGAACCGCGACCATCGCGTCCGGCTGGTGCTGAAGGAATTTCCCATCCTGGCGCCGGTATCGCTGGTCGCCAGCCGCGCCGCGCTGGCCGCCGCCAGACAGGGCAAGTACCGCGCCTTTCACAATGTTATGATGCGCTATGAAGGCCTGCTGACCCAGATGGATGTGATGGAGATGGCCAAGGCGTCCGGCGTGGATGTGGCCCGCATGCGGCGCGACATGGACGCGGCCAAAGTGTCGGACCAGATCATCTCGGTCTTCAACCAGGCGCGCGGCATTCAGGTGTTCCAGACCCCGGCCTTCATCGTGGCGGGGCCGCGGGGGGCGCATATCCTGAACAGCGAATCCGCCGCGATTGATTTTGGGCGCGAAGCTGCCGCCATGCGCGGGAAATGATCGTGGCTCACATCTCCCTTCTGAGCCGCATCAAGAGCTTGCGCTACGCAATTTCCGGTATTTGGCTGATGCTCAGGACCCAGCACAATGCCTGGGTGCATCTGGCCGCTACGGTCACGGTCGTAACAACGGGCCTATTTCTGCACATCACGGCGGCGGACTGGCGCTGGATCGCGGTGGCAATTCTACTGGTCTGGGTGGCGGAGACGCTCAATACCGCCTTTGAGCATCTTTGTGATGTCGTGTCGCCGGACTTTCATCCTTCAGTGCGGAAATCAAAAGATATCGCGGCCGGAGCCGTTCTGATCTGCGCGCTGGGCGCGATAGCCCTCGGCGCCCTTACCTTTTGGCCTTATTTTGTCAGATGATTGAGCGGCCCGGCGCCTGACCCAAGCCCTGGCGCGGTGCGGATCGCTTCCTGCACAAAAACATGGGCGCGGGCGGTGGCGTCGCGCAGCGGCCGTCCCTGTGCCAAGCCGCAGGCGATGGCGGTGGCCAAAGTACAGCCGGTGCCGTGGGTGTGGGGCGTATCCTGGCGCGGCGCCTCGAAGGCAAGGAGCTCGCCATCCGTCCACAGCGTGTCGCGAACCACCGCGTCATCGCCGTGCCCGCCTTTGAACAGCACATTCTCGCAGCCCAGCATCTTGAACACCAGGACGGCGTTGCGGATACGGTGTTCGGTCCTGGGCGTGACCCCCGTCAGCGCCTCGCATTCCGGGATGTTGGGCGTCACCAGGCGGCTGCGGGGGATCAGGCGCTGCCTGAGGATGGCGAGGCCTTCGTCATCCAGCAGGGGCGTGCCGCTGCCGGACAGGATCACGGTGTCCAGCACCAGGGGAATGTCGGAATATTTTTCCTGGGCCAGCGCATCGGCCACGGCGGCCGCGATTTGCGCATTGCCCAGCATGCCGATCTTGATCGCGTCGGCGCCGATGTCGTTCAGCGCGGCCTCGATCTGCGCGCGCACGATGTCGGGCGGCACCGGATTGACGGAATAGACCCTGTTTGTGTCCTGCACGGTGACAGCGGTGAGGGCGGTCTGGGCATAGACGCCAAAGGCCTGGGCGGTCTTGAGGTCGGCCTGGATACCCGCGCCGCCGGACGAATCCGATCCGCCGATCACCAGCACCCGCGCCATCTGCATGTGAAAACCCCTAGGCGGCGACCTCTTCGATGGCGGAGGCGATCTGGCGCACCACGGCGCGCACCAGCTTTTCGTCATCGCCTTCCGCCATGACGCGGATCAGGGGTTCGGTGCCGGACTTGCGCACCAGGATGCGGCCCGACGCGCCCAGCCGGGCATTGGCGTCTGCGATGCTGGACTTCACTTTTGCATCGTCCAGCGGCGAGCCCTTCTTGAAGCGCACATTCTCCAGGATCTGCGGCAGTGGGTTGTAGAGATGCGCCACCTCGCTGGCGGGCTTGCCGTCCTGGGCCAGAACGGCCAGGACCTGCAGCGCCGCGATCAACCCATCGCCGGTGGTGGAGAAATCCGACAGGATGATGTGACCGGACTGTTCGCCGCCGACATTGAAGCCGCCCTTCGCCATCTCCTCCAGCACATAACGGTCGCCCACCGCGCTGCGCGCCAGCGACAGGTCGAGAGTCCTCAGATAGCGGTCGAGCCCGGCATTGGACATGACCGTGCCGACCACGCCGCCGCCCTTCAGCTTGCCGCTCTTCGACCAGCTTTTGGCGATCAGCGCCAGGATTTGGTCACCATCAATGACATTTCCCTTTTCGTCGGCCATCACCACGCGGTCGGCGTCGCCGTCCAGCGCGATGCCGAAATCGGCGCGCATCTCGCGCACCTTGTTGCACATGGCCTGGGGCGCGGTGGAGCCGCAGTCCAGATTGATGTTGGTGCCGTCGGGCGACACGCCCATGGGGACAATGTCGGCGCCCAGTTCCCACAACACTTCGGGCGCGACCTTGTAGGCGGCGCCGTTGGCGCAGTCGATGACGATGCGCAGGCCTTCCAGGCGCAGGTTGCGCGGGAAGGTGCGCTTGGCGAATTCGATGTAGCGCGCCTGGCTGTCGTCAATGCGCTTGGCGCGGCCGATGCGGGCCGATGGCGCCAGGCCCTGGGTCAGGCCGGCATCCATCAAGGCCTCGATCTCGGATTCCACCGTGTCGGAAAGCTTCTGTCCGTCGGGGCCGAAGAACTTGATGCCGTTATCCTCGAAGGGATTGTGGCTGGCGGTGATCATGACCCCAAGGTCGGCGCGTAGCGAGCGCGTCAGCATGGCGACGGCGGGGGTGGGCAAGGGGCCAAACTGGAAGACATCCATGCCCACGGCGGTGAACCCCGACACAAGAGCGGATTCGATCATATAGCCCGACAGGCGGGTGTCCTTGCCGATCACCACACGGTGGCGATGCTCGCCCCGGGTGAAGACCTTGCCGGCCGCCATGCCCGCCTTCATGGCAATCTCCGGCGTCAGCTTGGCGGTGTTGGTGCGGCCACGGATGCCGTCGGTGCCGAAATATTTGCGGGTCATGGGAAAAGCCTTGGATCTGCGAGGGAATTTAACACAATCGGGTTGAGGAAGGTTAACAGGCTTTTCCCAGGTATTTCAAAATCTTGACGCCATCCGCGAGGGCGGCGGGGGCATGGCTGCGGACATAATCGGCGCCCTGCTGCACCGCATAGAGTTCGGCGGCCAGGGTTGCGGCCCCGGCCTGGGCGGCGGGGCGGCCCGTGAGTTTGCGCAGGAAGCCCTTGCGGGAGACCGAGACCAGCAGCTTCAGACCGTAGCGGGCTTTGAGGTCGGGCAAGCGGCGCAGCAGGATCAGCGAGTTCTCAGGATCGCTGCCGACGAACTGGCCCATGCCGGGGTCCAGGATCAGGCGGTCGCGGGAAATGCCCGCCGCTGTCAGCGCCGCCAGCCGTGCATCGAAAAACGCCGTGACGCGGCCAAAGATTTCGGACGGCGGCACATCGGTCCGCACGGCGACACCGCGCGCCTGAACCATGTGCATCACGATCAGCTTGCAGTCGGACTTCGCCAGTTCGGGATACAGGCTTTCATCCGGGAAGCCGTGAATGTCGTTGAGGCAGGCCACGCCCTGCGCCAGCGCCCAGCGCTGCACGGGCGTGCAGAAGCTGTCGATGGAGAGCGACAGGTCTTTCAACTTCGGCAGCACCGCGGCCAGCCGCGCGATCTCGATGTCTGGCGCAACGGGTTTGCTGTCGGGGTTCGACGAGGCAGCCCCGATGTCGACGATGTCGGCGCCGTCCGCCGCCAGGGCGCGGGCATGGGCCACCGCCGCATCGGGGCTGAGATATTTGCCGCCGTCGGAAAAACTGTCGGTGGTGATGTTGAGGATGCCCAGGATTTTTAGAGGCACGTGATTACCGCAAGCGTCAATGTATCAGGCTTCCGATTACACTCATCAAAGGAACGATATCCAGGCGCGCACTCTTCCATCGTTCACCATCGTGGGGTAGGCAGATGACCTTCGGATCGTGCGAGTTAGATAACTCCCACTGAAAAACCGCGGCGTGTATCACCTTGTTGGTCATGTCCCTGAAATAAAGCGGGGTTTTATTTCCATCCGCTTGGAGGACTTCGCCTAGAGCCGGACTACCCAAAACCTTGTACCGATCACTTAGCTTTTCGGCATCGTCCAGAATTCTCATTTGAGTCGCCATTTCTAGTAGCGCCCGGTCCGCCAAGACTTCGGCCCTCTCGTAAACGGTCTTGTTGAGATATTTCCACTCGCCTTTGAACCGATCTGCGATAACTTTTGCAACTATGGGCCGCCCAAACGCAAAGGCGAGAATAGTCCAAAAATTTTCGTGGATTAGGCGCGTGATTTCAGGGGTCTTGTGCATGGCAAGCACTCCGCCTCTGGCAGTTACTGTATCACGCAGAATGCGATTATGGATGACTTAGTGGATAACAAAGCGCGCTGCAAACTGGCGCGCAGGATTTTGGTCATCCGAGCAGGAGGCCGCGCGGAGCGTACCCAGCGTACGTGAGCACGGCCGACGCACTCGGGGGCCAAAAGCCCAGCGCCTATCGCGGTTGAGGCTCGGGCGAGATGATCGGTCCAGGCCCTGCAGGGCGGCTTTTGCCCGCCACCGGCACCGAAGTCCCGGCATCGCGCGGCGGCAGCACCGGGTCTTCATAGGGCGTGCGCACCGGGGGAATGCCCTTGAGCAAGGCGATGATCTCGTCGCCGGTCAGGGTCTCGTATTCCAGCAGGCCGCGGGCCAGCACATTGAGGTCGCTCTGGCGGCTGGTGAGGATTTCCTTGGCGCGCTGATAGCTCTCGTCAATGATGCGGTGGATCTCGCTGTCGATCTTCCGTGCCGTATCTTCCGAGATGTTCTGGGTGCGCGACACGCTGTGGCCCAGAAAGACTTCCTCCTGGTTCTCGGCATAGGCGATCGGACCCAGGCTGTCGGACATGCCGAAGCGGGTGACCATGGCGCGGGCCATGCGGGTGGCCTGCTCGATATCCGACTGGGCGCCGGTGGTAACCTTGTCGTGGCCGAAGACGATCTCTTCCGCCAGGCGGCCGCCAAAGGCCACGGCCAGGTCGGCCAGCATCTTCTGGCGGGTCAGGGACAAAGCGTCGCGTTCCGGCAGGCGCATCACCATGCCCAGGGCGCGGCCGCGCGGGATGATGGTGGCCTTGTGGATGGGGTCCGAGCCTTCGACGGTAATGGCGACGATGGCGTGGCCGGCCTCGTGGAAGGCGGTGAGTTTCTTTTCCTCGTCGCTCATCGCCATGGAGCGGCGTTCCGCCCCCATCATCACCTTGTCCTTGGCGTCTTCCAGCTCGCTCATGGTGACGACGCGTTTGCCGCGGCGGGCGGCCATCAGCGCGCCCTCATTCACCAGATTGGCGAGGTCGGCGCCCGAAAAGCCGGGCGTGCCGCGCGCAATGATGCGCGGATCGACGTCGGGGGCCAGCGGCACCTTGCGCAGATGGACGCGCAGGATCTTTTCGCGGCCCGCCAGATCCGGATTCGGCACGACAACGTGCCGGTCGAAACGGCCGGGGCGCAGCAGCGCCGGGTCCAGCACGTCGGGGCGGTTGGTGGCGGCGATCAGGATGACGGACTCATTGGCTTCGAAACCGTCCATCTCGACCAGCAACTGGTTGAGGGTCTGCTCGCGCTCGTCATTGCCCCCACCAAGTCCGGCGCCGCGATGGCGGCCGACCGCGTCAATCTCGTCGATGAAGACGATGCAGGGGCTGTTCTTCTTGGCCTGCTCGAACATGTCGCGCACGCGGCTGGCGCCGACGCCCACGAACATCTCCACAAAGTCCGAGCCCGAGATGGTGAAGAAGGGCACATTGGCCTCGCCCGCGATGGCGCGCGCCAGAAGCGTCTTGCCGGTGCCCGGCGGGCCGACCAGCAGCACGCCCTTGGGAATGCGGCCGCCCAGGCGCTGGAATTTCTGCGGGTCGCGCAGGAAGTCGACGATTTCCTTCAGGTCGTCCTTGGCCTCGTCCACCCCCGCCACGTCTTCAAACGTGACGCGGCCCTGGCGCTCGGTCAGAAGCTTGGCGCGCGACTTGCCGAAGCCCATCGCCTTGCCGCCGCCCGACTGCATCTGGCGCAGGAAGAACACCCAGACGCCGAAGATCAGCAGCATGGGGAACCAGTTGATGAAGATCGCCAGCAGGCTCGGCATGCCGTCATCGGCGGGTGAAACCTTGGCGTCGACCTTGTGGGCCTTCAAGGTCGGCCACAAAGTGGCGTCGTTGCTGGGCACGGTGGTGACGAAAGGCTGGCCGCTGGTCAGCTCGCCCTTCACCTGGTCGCCCTGGAAGGTGACAGATTTGACCTGGTCCGCGATCACCTGCTCGGTGAACTTGGAATAGCTGACGGCCGAAGCCGTGGTGTGGGTGCCGGTCCCCTGGAACAGGTTGAACAGGAACACCAGAAGCACCGCGATCACGATCCACAGCGCGAGATTGCGTAAATTGGTCAAAGGCCGTCCTTTTCGAATGACGCCGCGAGGCAGGGCGTCGATCCCGCCCGCCTATTAGATAGGGCGTTTCTAGCGCATTGCCAGTCGGCAAAAGGTTAAGAGGTTTGGCGCTGCGCCGCAACAACGGGTCGCGCCAGGCTCAGCTGCGTCCCGCAGTCTTTTTGGCGGAATTGCTCGTTTTTCTTGGATTTTCCCGTTCCACCAGCAGGGTGAAGGGGGGGCGCGCGCCATCGCGCCGGGCGGCGGGGCGAATGTAACAGCCATGCAGGGTGACGCCTTTGCCCAGCCTTCCGGTGGCGATGCTATCGAAAAGCCGCTCCAGCGCGTCGAATCGCGGGCGATAGGCCTGCCCGCCCACCGTCCTCAAAAGACCGGCAAGGGCCCTCAGCCCGACCTCGCGCGGCGCCGCCGCCAGCGCGCCCGGATCGAGGGCAAAGCCGGATTCCAGGGGCCGACAGGCGCGTTCCAGCACCGCCTGGGTCATCACCTCCAGCGCGGCGCGGGCGCGCGCCAGATGCGCGGCGGCCGCAGCAATGCGCGCCGCCGACAGGCCGGCATCTTCCAGTGCGGCGCGCGCCTTGCGCAGCTTGACCCGGTCAAAGCCATCATCGTCATTCATCGGGTCTTCCAGCCAGGGCTGGCTGAGCGCCGTCAGCCAGGCGCGCAGTTCGGCGCGGGTCACGCCCAGCAGCGGGCGGCGAACCGACAGGCCCGGAAATTTTCCCACCGGCCAGGGCGCGAGCGGGCTCATGGCGGCCAGCCCGTCCAGGCCGCTGCCCCGCGCCAGGCGCAGCAGAAACGTCTCCGCCTGGTCATCCTGGGTATGGCCCACCAGCAGGGTGGTGATGTTGTTCTTCACCAGCCAGCCGCCCATCAGGCGGTAGCGCGCCTCGCGCGCCGCCGCTTCCATGCCGCTTTTGGGCTTGGCCCCGCGCCAGGACAGACATTGCGCCTTCAGGCCGGCGGCCCTGGCCCAGGCCACGACCTTTGCGGCATCGGCCGCGGAGGATTTTCGCAAGCCATGATCGACCGTCAGCACCACGGCCCTCAGCTTGCGCGCCCCGGCATAGGCCGCCAGAAGCCGCATAAGGGCCAGGGAGTCGCCGCCGCCCGACACCGCCACGGCAACGGCGCCGTCATGGTCCGCCATCGCCTTGGCGAAGGCCGATTCAAGTTTAAGCCCTTCGGCTTCGCCTGCGGGCCGGGGCAGCCTATTTGCTGCAGGCGGTCTTGCGCAGGCTGGCGCCCTGGCCGAGCGTTTGCGGGCTGGCCTTGGGGTATTTGCTCTTGAGGAGGCCAAGCGTGGTGCAGCCTTCGGTTTTCTGTCCCATGCCCATGAAGGACTGGGCCAGCTTCAGCATAGCGTCCGGCGCGCGCTGTGACTTGGGATATTTCTTGATCACATTGGCGAAGGACTTGGCGGCGGTGGCATAATCCTGCTGGACGAAGGCGATGTTGCCCACCCAGTAGAGCGCCTGGGGCGCAAGGTCGGTGTCGCCGGGATTGGCGGCGGCATAGGCGCTGAAGGCGGCGCTGGCTTGGCCATACTGGGCGCGGCTCATCAGGTTCATGGCCTGGTCATACTGGGTGCTGTTGCCGGCCGGCGAATCCTGCAGCGGCTGGGGACGTCCGCCCTCCAGGGGGCCGGAGTCCAGGGGCAAGCTGCCCAGGCTGCCCGGCGGACGGCCGCGCCCGGACAGATTGGCGGGAGCGCCATTGTCAGAGGGCGGCGAGGGAATGAAGCCGCTCTGGCCGGTGGCGTCGATGGGCGGCAGGGGATCGCCGGGGCGAAGGCCCGAGCCGGAGTAAGGCTGGGGCGCCACCTGCGCGGCGATCGCCCCGGGCGCGGAGGGCGTGCCGGCGGCGGCGCAGTTCATGGCGTCGCCCGCGCCCAGCTGCTGCGCCGACAACTGGCACAGCCGGTAGGCGAAGTCGCGCTGCATCTGGTCGATCTTGCCGTTCTGCAGCTGGATCTGGTGCTGCAGTTCCTCGTTGGCGCCGGTGGCCTGGCTGAGGCCGGAGGTCAGGCTCCGCACCTTGTCTTCCAGATCGCGCAGGCGGGCATCCTGCTGCTGGGTGGTGCCCATCAGGTCGTGGATGCCATTGTCCTGCGCCGCCTCGCGCGCCTTCTCCTCGTCGCTGGGGCCGAACAGCTGGGCGCTGGCGGGGGCAGCCCCCAGGCCAAGCGCAAGGACAAGCCCGGAAGCAAGCAGGCGGTGGCGGATCATGCGCATGTCCTCGAAGGTAAAAGGGGCGCGGGAATATCCCACGCCCCTTTTACCATTACAAAGTCAAAGGTTATGAGTTCGCGCCGCCGCTGATGATGGTGACGCCGCGGCGGTTCTGCGCCCAGCAGGACTCGGTGGACTCGGTGCAGATCGGACGCTCCTTGCCGTAGGACACGGTCTCGATCCGGGCGGTGGAGACGCCCTGGCTGACCAGATATTCCTTCACGGCATTGGCGCGGCGCGCCCCCAGCGCCAGATTGTATTCGCGGGTGCCGCGCTCGTCGGCATGGCCCTCGATGGTGACTTTCACGGCCGGATACCTGGCCAACCAGGCGGCCTGGCGGCCCAGGATGGCCGTGTCGGCATCTTCAATATTATACTCGTTATAGGCGAAGTGAACTGTGTCGCCGACATTGACGCGCAGATCCTCGGCCGAGCCGGGGATGATCGAGGAGGTGGGTGCGGCAGCAACCATCGGCGGCGGCGGGGCCGGCGGCGGGGCGGTGTTCACGGCTTCCTGCTTGTGGGTGCAGGCGCCCAGGGCAAGAACGGCCGACAGGCAGGCAAATTTCACGGCAGACGGAAAACGGATCATCACGAATCTCCTGGCAGCGATGGCTCCCGGTGCGGGCGGCGCCGAACGCTTGTGAAATAGAAACGCACCTGAATGGTAAAACGCAGTAATGCGAAAAAAGAGCCAAAAAATGGCGGCTTCCGCAAGGGGGGACGGCGATTTCGGCCCCCCGGGGGGGCAAGCATCTGGCCGGGAGGCTTTTTTTCCTCCGGGCCGTGAAAAGTTTATTGAATCAAGGGCGACCAGGCCGGATCGGAGGCCGAACCGGGGGTCAGAACCCGCCGCTCATTGCGTCCGGTAATATCGACCGACCAGATCTGGGAGCCGCGCCCGCCCTGCAGGGTGCGGGTGAACATCAGGACCCGGCCATTGGGCGCCCAGGTGGGCCCCTCGTCTTCCCAGCCGTTGGAAATCATCCGCTCGCCCGAGCCGTCGGTGTGCATCACCCCCACATCGATGCGGCCCGAGTCCACCTTGGTGAAGGCGATCAGGTCACCGCGCGGCGACCAGACCGGGGTGCCGTTCTTGCCCGGGCCGAAACTGATGCGATGCTGGTTCGAGCCGTCGGCGTTCATCATGTAGATCTGCTGGCTGCCGCCGCGGTCGGATTCGAACACGATCTGGCGGCCGTCCGGCGAGAAACTGGGCGCGGTTTCGATGGCCGGATCGGTGGTCAGCCGCTGGATGGCGCGGGTGCGCAGGTCCATCACATAGATGTCGGAATTGCCGCCGGATTCGAGCGTCAACGCCACCTTGTTGCCGTCGGGCGAGAAGCGCGGCGAGAAGGTCATGTTGGGGAAATTGCCCAGCAGCTCCTGGCGCCCGGTCTCCAGGTCAAACAGATAGACCCGCGGCTTGGCGGAAATATACGACATATAGGCGATCATCTGCGCCGTGGGATTGAAGCGCGGCGTCAGCACCATATAGCTGCCATTGGTGAGAAAAATGGGGTTGGCGCCGTCCTCGTCCATGATCGCCAGCCGCTTGACGCGCTTGGTGGCGGGGCCGGATTCCGAAATGAAGACGATGCGGGTGTCGAAATAGCCCTTCTCGCCGGTGATGCGCTCATAGATGGCGTCCGACACCAGATGGGCGACGCGCCGCCAGTTCTCGCCTTGCGTGAAATATTGCAGGCCCAGCATCTGGCTTTCGCCATAGACGTCCCACAGACGGAAATCGACACGCAACCTTCCGTCGGGCTGCGGCGTCACCTGGCCGGTGACCAGGCCCTGGGCGGCGATGGCGCGCCAGCTGCCGAAATTGGGCACGGTGTTGATGTTGGCAATGTGCTCGGCAAAGCCCTTCTGGTCCAGCGGGCGGAACAGGCCGGAGCGTTCCAGGTCGGCCCGGACCACGCCCGCGATATTGGCGCCCGCCTGGTCGGCGGCGATGAAGTCAGGAATGGCGATGGGCAAGGGCTGAGCATTGCCCTGGGTCACATCCACCGACAGCGCGGCCTGGGCGGGCGCGGCCAGCGCGGCCAGGAAAAAGACAGCGCAAAAAGCGAGAAAATTCTTCATGCAAAATCTCCGGTATGGGGCGGCAACACCGAGGGCCCCGGATTGTTCCATCACTGCATCATCTGGCGGGGGTCGAAGTGCAAGGGATTGATCTCGCGCCAGTCCTGGTAGCGGCTGGCGGGCAGCCGATAGGGCTGGCAGGAATAGATGGCGCGGCTGGCGGCCTCGGCGGCGGCGCGGGTATAGGCGTTGCCGTCCAGGGTGAGAAGCTGCGCCTTGCCCACCGTGCCGTCGGGATTGAGCATAATGTCATAATCCACGATCAGGTCGGCGGCATTGGGGCTGCCCACCAGCCCCGCCACGTTCCAGCAGCGATAGATCTGGCTTTGCAGGGCGCTGACCAGATCGGCGGTCATGGCATTGCCAAGGCCCTGCGCCTGAATCACACGCGGCCCCTGCTTGGCGTTCTTCACCGGCTTGTCCGGTACGGTCAGCTTGTTGAGCAAAGCGGCGAAGTCCTGGTTCTGCTCTTTCTTGGTCTTGGGTAGATTCTGGGGTTTGTCTTCGGGCTTGGGCTTGGCGATGTCGAACTTGGGTGCCGGCATGTCGGGCGCAGGCTCGGCCTGCACCATGTCGGGCTCCGGCGGCGCTTCGCGGGCGGGCACGGGAATGTCCATCTTGTCGGGCTGCGGCGTGGGCGACTGCGCCATCACATTGGTGTGGTCGGCGATGGTGACCAGATCCACCGGCACGACATGGCTGTCCTGGGGCGTGGTGAGGTTGCGGTTGAAGCTGAACAGGGCGGCGGCGACGATCAAGCCGTGAAAGACGAGCGACCCCACCACGCCCAGGCGCGGGCCGCCCGCGATGGTAGGCCTGGCCCGCCGCGGCAGCGTCGCACCTTGCGCCTTAGCGCGCGTCGGGCTTGGGTTTTGCGACATCTGTAACAAGGCCGATATGGGTGAAGCCGCTGGCGGCCAGGATGCCCATCACTTCCATCACCTTGCCGTAATTGGCCTGGGTGTCGCCGCGCACAAAGATGCGCTGGTCATAGCCGTTCCGGGCGATGGCGGTCAGCCTGTCGATCAGGGCGGCCTGCGGCACCTGTTCCTTCTGCAGGAAAATGGCGCCGTCGCGCCGCACGGTGATGGAAAGCGGCTCGCGGTCCTGGCCCAACGCGGGCGCGCGGGTCTTGGGCAGGTCCACCGGCACGCCCACCGTCAGCAGCGGCGCGGTGACCATGAAGACAATCAGCAGCACCAGCATCACATCGACAAAGGGCGTGACGTTGATCTCGGCCATGACGCGGCGGCGCATCCGTCCGCGCCCGCGCGCCGAACTATGCTGGATGCCGGCGGCCATCAGCGCAGTTTCTCGTCGAGCTGGCGCGACAGGATGGCGGAGAATTCGTCGGCGAAGGCGTCAAGCTGATTCACATAGCGGCCGATATCGGCCACGAAGCGGTTGTAGAAGACGACCGCCGGAATGGCGGCCAGAAGCCCCATGGCGGTGGCGAACAGGGCTTCGGCGATGCCCGGCGCCACCACGGCCAGGGTGGTGTCGTGGCGCGCGGCGATGGCGCTGAACGAGTTCATGATGCCCCACACCGTGCCGAACAGGCCGACAAAGGGCGATACCGAGCCGATGGTGGCCAGGATGCCCAGATTCTTCTCGATGCCATCGGTCTCGCGCAGGATGGTGACGCTCATCGCCTTTTCGATGCGCTCCTTCACCCCGGCCAGCATGGATTCGCGCAAGCCGCCATTCTCGAAGGCGCGGCGCCATTCGCGCAGGCCCGCGATGAACATGGCCGACAAGGGATGGTCGTTCTTGGCGGCATATTGCTGGTAGAGCTCGTCCAGCGACTGGCCCGACCAGAACAGCCTTTCAAAGCGCCGGGCCTTGCGTTTCAGCGAGGCCATCACCGCCAGCTTGTTGAAGATGATCGCCCAGCTCCATAGCGAGGCGGCGAGCAAAAGGATCATCACCGCCTTCACGATGATGTCGGCGCGCAGGAACATCGAGACGATGGAGAAGCTGGACGCCGCGTCGCCGCCCATGGGCGCGGCGCTGGCGCTGGCGCCCGGCGGCGGCGCCAGCTCCTGGGACTGGGCGACGGGGCCGCTGGGCGCGGCCAGCGGCGCCTGGGCAAAGGCGGGGACGGCAAGGCCCAGAACCAGGATGGCGGACAGGAGGGCGAGCGCGTGTCGGATGGTCATCTCAAATCCTTGTGGCGCCGGACAGCGGGCCTTGATGTCGGCTAATGCGACCCGAACTTGGCCGTAATATGACAGTCACCCGCAAGTGTCCCCTGCGATCACATAGCGCGCAAGAGTCTCCTGCACGTTTTTGGGCAGACGCCGGGCCTTGCCCCTTAACGTGATCATGCAGGCTTCGATCCGCCCTTCGACCAACAGCACATCGCCGCATGTCACACGCTGAAGGGCGTTCAGCCGGGCGCCCCTCACCGCCGTCAGCACCGAATGTACCGCGATCCGGTCGTCCAGCCGGGCGGGGCGGTGATAGTCCAACTGGATGCGCCGGATGGCCCAGGCGCTGGGTTCCTCGCCTTCCAGATCGGCGCGGGAAACGCCCGCCAGGCGGAAGAATTCGGTGCGGCCACGCTCCATGTAGCGCAGGTAATTGGCGTGATAGACCAGGCCGGACAGGTCGGTATCCTCGTAATAGACGCTGATGGGCAGGATATGGGTCTTGCCGTCGAAATGGCCCAGGCCCGTGAGCGCTTTGGTCATTCGTCCTCGCCGTTGAACAGCCCGGCTTGCGGGGGTGCGGCGGCGGGCGCCGGCAACCCCAGATGGCCATAGGCCGCGCCGGCCAGCATGCGCCCGCGCGGGGTGCGCTGCACGAAGCCCTGCTGCATCAGATAGGGTTCGACAATCTCTTCAATTGCATCGCGCGCCTCGCCCAGCGCCGCCGCCAGGGTCTCGATGCCGACCGGGCCGCCATTATAATGTTCGGCAATCAGGCTCAGATAGCGGCGGTCAAAGGCATCCAGACCGCGCCCATCCACTTCCAGCCTTGTCAGCGCCGCGTCGGCGATTTTCGCATCCACCGTCTTCTGTTTGGCCACGGCGGCGAAGTCGCGCACCCGCTTGAGCAGGCGGCCGGCGATGCGCGGGGTGCCGCGCGAACGCGCCGCGATCTCGCGTGCTCCTTCCACCGTCAGGTCGAAACCCAAAACACGCGCGCCGCGCTCCACGATCAAAAGCAGTTCCTCCGGCGTGTAGAAATTCAGCCGCACCGGAATGCCGAAACGGTCGCGCAGCGGCGTGGTGATCAGGCCGGAGCGCGTGGTGGCGCCCACCAGCGTGAAGGGGGCAAGCTGGATTTTCACCGAGCGCGCCGCCGGGCCTTCGCCGATCACCAGATCGAGTTCGTAATCCTCCATCGCGGGATAGAGAATTTCCTCCACCGCCGGATTGAGGCGATGGATCTCGTCGATGAACAGCACGTCGCGCGGTTCGAGATTGGTGAGGATGGCGGCGAGATCGCCCGCCTTGGCCAAGACAGGTCCGCTGGTAGAACGGAAATTCACCCCCAGCTCACGGGCCACGATCTGGGCCAGGGTGGTCTTGCCCAGGCCGGGCGGGCCATAGAACAGCACATGGTCCAGTGCTTCGGCCCGCGCCTTGGCGGCGTCGATGAAGACGGACAGATTCTCGCGCGCCTGTTGCTGGCCGACGAAATCGGCCAGCCGCTTGGGACGCAAGGAGGCTTCCAGCGTGTCGTCATCCTGACGTTCGGGCGAGGTGATGGGGCTTTTGCTCAACGTGCCATCCCCTTCAGCGCTTCGCGGATCAGCGCCGGTGTTTCGGTATGTTCGCCCAGCGCGGCGGCGGCGCGGGCCACGGCCTCGGCGGCGCGGGCATCGGAATAGCCCAGATGGATCAGGGCCGAGACGGCATCGGCTTCCGGCCCGCGCGGGGCCTGGGCCACAGCGATGGCCGCATGATCGTCGGCACCCAGCAACATGGAGGGCGCCTTGTCCTTCAGTTCGGTGGCAATGCGCAAAGCGAGCTTCGGCCCCACGCCGGGGGCGCGGCCGATCATCGCCTTGTCGCCCAAGGCCAGGGCGCGTTGCAGATCGCGCGGCGACAAAGTGGACAGCACCGCCAGCGCCACTTTTGATCCCACGCTCTGCACCGTCTGAAGCAGGCGGAACCATTCACGTTCCTCCGCACCCGAAAAACCATAGAGCCGGATGGCATCGTCGCTCACCTTCATCTCGATCAGCAGCGACGCATGGGCGCCGATGGTCAAACGCGAAAGCGTCGAGGCCGGGCATTGCGCCAGATAGCCGACGCCGCCGACATCCAGGATGACGGAGTCGTCGGCGATGGAATCCACAATGCCCGTCAGTTTTCCGATCATCACCCGACAACCACCATGCGCCGCTGCGGCGCGCTATGGGCATGGGCGATGGCCGCCGCCAAGGCATCCGCCGCGTCCGCCTGCGTGACACCGCAGGCGGGCAGCAGGCGGCGGACCATGAACTGCACCTGCTCTTTTCCCGCATGGCCCGCGCCGACGACGCATTTCTTGATGTGGTTGGGAGCATATTCGGCAATCTCCAGCCCCGCCTGGGCCGCCGCCAGCAGCGCCACGGCACGGGCATGGCCGATCTTCAGGGCGGCCTGGGGGTCGCGGGCGACAAAGGCCTGCTCCACCGAAATGGCGCGCGGGGCATGGGTTTCGATAATGACGGTCAGTTCGCGGTGCAGCGCCATCAGCCGCATCCCCAGCCCGGCGGCCGGTTTGGTGGCGATCACGCCATGGGCGACATGGGCCAGGCGCGAGCCGGTGACGTCGATCACCCCCCAGCCCATCAGGCTGAGGCCGGGGTCCAGACCCAGGATGCGAATCGTCCCGCTCATAGGCCGTTTGTACCCTTTATGTTCGGGTGTTTCCTAGGCCGTGCGGGCGAAATCCAGCATCGCCATGGCGATTTCGCGCTCGCCCATGATGACCTGGCTGGCCCCATGCGCCAGCAGATGATCGACCTCGGCTTCGAAATGGGCGCGGGCGATGATGGGCAGGCCCGGACTGGCCTTGCGCGCCTGCTGCACGATCTGGCCGGCCTCAAAGGCTTCGGGGATGGCGACGAACAGGATCCTGGCCGCGCCCAGATTGGCGGCGGCCAGCACATCATCGCGGGCGGCATTGCCCCTGATATGCTCGACATCGGGATCGGCCACCGCGCCCTCCTCCACCACCAGCAGCGGCAGCGCCCCCTTGAGTCCGGCGGCGATCATCCGGCCCACCCGGCCATAGCCCACCACCACGGCATGACCGTTCAAAAGGGTCGGCACCGGCCTTGGCCGGGGCATGTCGGGGGCGGGGGCGACCTTGGGCGAGGCCTCGCGCAGCCCCGCCAGGGCGAACAGCAGCGGGTTGAGGAAGATCGACAGGATGGAGGCGCCCAGGATCAGGTCGCGCGCGCCCGGCGACAACAGGCCCAGCCCGATGCCCAGGTCCGCCATGATAAATGAGAATTCGCCGATCTGGGTCAGCGCCACCGCGATGGTGACGGCGCTGGTGCTTTTCACCCCGAACAGCCGCAGCAACCCATAGGCCGCCGCCCCGCCCGCCAGCACGATGCCGAAGGTCTCGGCCAGCGCCGCCGGACGATCGACGATGACATGCGGGTTGAACAGCATGCCGACCGAGACAAAGAACAGCACCGCAAAGGCGTCGCGCAGGGGCAGGGATTCCTCGGCGGCGCGCTGCGACAGAGGCGAGCCCGACAGGATCATGCCCGCAAAGAAGGCCCCCAGCGCGATGGAGACGCCGAACAGAGTGGAGGCGGCAAACGCCACCCCCAGCGCCACCGACAGCACCGCCAGGCGAAACAGCTCGCGGCTGCCGGTATGGGCGATGTAGTGCAGGATGGCGGGAATGACCCGCCGCCCGATCACCAGCATCAGCACCGCGAACAGCGCCAGCTTGCCAAAGGTCAGGCCCAGGGCGCGGGCCAGCACCGCGACATGCACCTCGCCGCCCTTCAGGGCGCCGGCGATGGGCGGCAGGATGACCAGCACCAGCACCGTGAGCAAATCCTGCACCACCAGCCAGCCGACGGCCATCTTGCCGCGCGCCGTCTCGGTCAGGCGGCGGTCCTGCAAAGCGCGCATCACCACCACGGTGGAGGCCACCGACAGGCACAGGCCGAACACCAGTCCCTGGCCCAGCGGCCAGCCAAAGGCCAGGCCGGCGGCGATGCCCAGCCCGGTGATCAACGCCATCTGCAGCATGGCGCCCGGCACCACCGTACCCTTGACCTCCAAAAGGTCGCTGGCATGAAAGTGCAGCCCGACGCCGAACATCAGCAGCACCACGCCGATATCGGCCATCTGCAGGGTCAGATGCTGGTCCAGCACCATGCCGGGGCTGAACGGCCCCACCACCACGCCGGCCAGCAGATAGCCCACCAGCGGCGGCAGGCGCAGGCGCTGGGCGGCGGTGCCCAGCACAAAGGCCAGGCCCAGGCCGATGACCAGGATGGCGATAAGGGGAGAGTGCTCCATGCCCGTACTATAAGGGCGGGATTGTTCGACCTGCTATTCGATTCTATCGCGCTTCTCTAGATTGTGGCGCGCACATAAAAGTTGGACATTCTCTGCAAGCACGGACGACCCGCCCTTTGAATAAGGCAAGATATGGTCAAAGTGCAGCTCATCAGATGCTTGGCACGTGCGACACTTGCCCCCGTCCCGTACCCAAACCTCCTGCTTTATTGCGGACGGAATTGTTCGAGAGCGCGGACCTGACTCCGCAAAGCCCCTCTGAGAGGCGGCCTCGCCGTTTTCTGAAAGAACGAGTTTGAATTTGAAAACTTGGCGCCGCCCATCATGCTCTGACCACGCATCGATAAGTTCGAATATTCCGTTATCCGCCCAGATACCCTCACGAAGTTTCTCATAAACCCGGACCGCCCTGGTACCGCCACCAATTTTATGCCTATTGACGGCCGATAGAAATTTTCCGTTCTCCGTCAGCTTTCCAGACGGCAAATACTGCGGCTGATCCACGGCTTTAGGCTCGAGATTTTCAGAACTGCGCGACATATCGTGCCCTTCATAGATAAGGGTGCCGTCCGCTTCGACGTGATCACGATAGGGCGCATTTTTCCGACGCGACATCAGGAGAACCGAGTGATCCTTAAGGGGTAAAAAGTTCATCCCCTTTTGAAGGCTCACACCTTCGATCTGGCACATCCCCGGATGCTTAAAGATGCGCGCGCTGTCAGTCATTACCCAGCTAACCTCGCCATCAGGGCATCGCTGAATTCGTAATTGCCATAGACGTTCTGGACATCGTCATGATCGTCCAGCACCTCGATCAGCTTCATCAGCGTCTCGGCCGCCTCGTCGGGGACAGCGACGCTGGTCTGGGGCCGCCAGACGATGGCGGCCGAGGCCGGGGCGCCCAGCCGGGCCTCCAGCGCGTCGCGCACAGCGGCGAAGCTTTCGATCGAGGTCAGGAATTCATGTGCCTCGGGCGAGGGGGCGCATTCGTCGGCGCCCGCTTCCAGCGCCGCTTCCAGCATGGCGTCCTCGCTGCCCGCGCCCGCGGGATAGGTGATGACCCCAACATGGTCGAACATGAAGCTGACCGAGCCGGTCTCGCCCATGGCGCCGCCATGCTTGGAGAAAGCGGCGCGCACATCGGCGGAGGTGCGGTTGCGGTTGTCGGTCATGGTTTCGACGATGATGGCGGTGCCGCCGGGGCCGCGGCCCTCATAGCGGATCTCGTCGTAATGCTCGGCATCGCCGCCGGTCGCCTTGGCGATGGCGCGGGCGATATTGTCCTTGGGCACCGATTCCTGCTTGGCGGCGATGATGGCGGTGCGCAGGCGCGGATTGTGCGCCGGGTCGGGCAGGCCCGACTTGGCCGCCACCGTGATTTCGCGTGACAGTTTGGCAAAGAGCTTGGAGCGCTCCTTGTCCTGCTTGCCCTTGCGGAACATGATGTTCTTGAACTGACTATGGCCTGCCATCGGTTTCTTCCCTGTTGGCCGGTGAGATAGCCGCCCCGGCGCCCCCTTTTCAAGCCCGCCGCCGCCGGGGCAGGATAGCCGCGATTTTCACGCCCGGTTTGGAGAGATTCGCATGACGCATCTGAGCGTGGACGCGCTGACCCTGACCCATGTCGCCATCACCCTGATCGCCATCCTGTCCGGCCTGGCGGTGGTCGCCCAGATGCTGGGCAGTGTCTATCGCGGCAACTGGACCGGAGTGTTCCTGGCCACCACCCTTTTGACCAGCGTCACCGGCTTCGTCTTTTTCCATCCGCCCAATTCCCCCACCCCGGCGCAGATCACCGGCGTGATCGCCCTGCTGGTGCTGGCGCCGACGCTCTATGGCCTTTATCTGGCGCATCTGCGGGGCTCGTGGCGGGTGGTCTATGTCGTGGGGGCGGTGATCTCGCTCTATCTCAACATCTTCGTGCTGGTGATCCAGCTTTTCCAGAAAGTGCCGTCGCCCTTCCAGCCGATGGAGGGCGCCCCGCCCGGCGGCCCGGTATTCGGCGCGGTGCAGGCCCTTGTGCTGATCCTGTTCGTCCTGGCGGGCTGGCGCGCGGTGAAGCGCTTTCATCCCCTTTCCCCCATGACGGTGACGGCATGAAAAAGATCGTCCTTGCCGCGCTGCTGATGGCCGGTTCGGCGCATGCCGCCGACCTGCCCTTCGCCAAGGCGCGCATCGCCTGGAACAAGCCGCAAAAGCCGTTCCACATCATCGGCAACATCTATTATGTCGGCATGGAGGGCATCGCCGTCTTCCTGATCAAGACGCCCGCCGGCCTGATCGTCACCGACGGCGCCTTGCCGGAAAGCGCGCCCTTCATTGAGCAACACATCAAGGAACTTGGCTTCAAGCTGTCGGACGTGAAGATCCTGCTCAACAGCCACGCCCATTTCGATCATTCCGGCGGGCTGGCCCAGTTGAAAAAGGATACCGGCGCCAGATTCTATGCCAGCGCGGCGGACAAGCCGTTCCTGGAATCGGGCCACATCACTTTTGGCCCGTCGTCGCAAATCGACACCATACCGATCCATGTGGATCATGTGGTGCAGGACGGCGAGACCGTGCGTTTCGGCGGCGTCGCCCTGACCGCCCATGTCACGCCCGGCCACACCAAGGGCTGCACCACCTGGACGTATGAGATTCCCCCTCCGGCTTTCGCTGGCCCGAGGGCCAGCTACAGCCACCTCCCCCGCATGGCGGGGGAGGGGCGCCCTCTGACAGTGATGTTCTTCTGTTCGATTTCGGTGGGGGGCAATCCGCTGGTCGGCAACACCGCCTGGCCGGGCATCGCCCGGGCCTACAAGGACAGCTTCGCCCGGCTGGACAAGATGCGGGCCGATGTCTTCCTGGCCCCGCACGGCGACCAGTTCGGCCTGGAGGGCAAGCTGGCCCGGATGAAGCCCGGCGCGCCCAATCCCTTCATTGACCCCGGCGAGCTGCCGCGCTTCATGGTACAGGCCCGGACGGATTTCGACGCCGAACTGGCCAAGCAAATGGCCGCCCAGGGGACCAAAAAGCCGCCGGAACACTAGGAAATCGTCCTGGCTCGGGGCGCTCAAGTCGCTGTCGCGCGCGCCCCTGCGCCGTTGCGGCCTTGGGCCGCAACCTGCGCCTTAAGGCGTGGGTTTGCCGCTTGACAGCAGTCTGGAATACTTCTAAGAATATTTCTCAATTAGAGTCATTCAAAGGAATATCGACATGCTGACCATCGGCGACAAGTTCCCCGACTTTTCCGTTCAGGGCGTGGTTTCGGCCAACCCGGCCAATGCCTTTCAGGACTTCACGCAAGACAGCGACAAGGGCAAGTGGAAGCTGGTCTTCTTCTGGCCCAAGGACTTCACCTTCGTCTGCCCCACCGAGATTGCCGGCTTCGGCAAGCTCAAGGGTGACTTCGCCGACCGCGACACCGTGATCTATGGCGTCTCGACCGACAGCGAATTCGTCCACCTGGCCTGGCGCCAGAACCATGCCGACCTCAAGGACCTGCCCTTCGCCATGCTGGCGGACACCAACCGCCGTCTTTCCTCGGCGCTGGGCATCCTTGATGCGCAGGCGGGCGTCGCCAAGCGCGCCACCTTCCTGGTGGACCCCGAAGGCATCATCCGCTTCGTCTATGTCACCGACATGAGCGTGGGCCGCAATCCGGCCGAGGTCTTGCGGGTACTGGACGCGTTGCAGACCGACGAGCTGTGCCCCTGCAACTGGAGCAAGGGCGACGAGGTCATCAAGACAGCGGCCTGATTCAACAGTCTCCTCATGCCTGTCAAAGCATGGGGAGACATCTTTCACACTTGCGGATCGGATTTCCCATGTCCATCGAAGCCTTGAAAAACGCCCTGCCCGAATATGCCAAGGACCTGAAGCTGAACCTGTCATCGCTGGCGGCCGAGACGCTGCTGACCGAGCAGCAGCGCGCCGGAACCTTCATCGCCGTCGCCCTGGCGTCGCGCGAGCGCACCACCACCAGCGCCATCTTCAGCGAGTTCGCGCCCAAGCTGTCGCCCGAGGCGCTGACCGCGGCCCGGGCCGCAGCCTCCATCATGGCGATGAACAACATCTATTACCGCTTCACGCACCTTTCCTCGGCGCCTGACTACAAGACCCTGCCGGCGCGACTGCGGATGAACGTGATCGCCAAACCCGGCGTGGACAAAGTGGATTTCGAGCTATGGTGCCTGGCGGTGTCGGCCATCAATGGCTGCGGCGTCTGCGTCGACAGCCATGAGAAGATCCTGCGCGAGGCCGGGCTTTCCGCCGAGCAGGTCCAGGCCGCCGTGCGCATCGCCGGAACGGTGCATGCCGTGGCCGCCACCCTGGACGGCGAAGCCCATTCCGCCGACCTGTCGATCAACGCCGTGGCGGCCTGATCACCCGGGCGGCTTGGCCGGGGGCTTGACGGGCGGCTCCAGCCCATCCTCATCGGCATGGGCCAGGTCCTGGGCGGCATCGTTGCGGCTCTCGGCCGCCTCTGGGCGCCTGCGCGCCGGCGCAAGGCCTGACGCAATACCCGGCGTAAGCCCCAGCGCCTCGAACCCGGCATCGCCTTCGCGGCCCAGCACGCTGCGCAGCCGCACGTCGCGCTGGGGAAAGGGAATCTCGATCCCCGCCGCCCGCAGCGCATCGTCGATCGCCCAGGTATAGGCGGCATGCATCGCGGCGGGACGTTTCACCGCCGCCAGGGTCGGCCACACCACCAGTTCGAAGTTCAGCGACGAATCGCCGAAACCGATCAGCCGGACCTGGGTCTGGCGCGTCGCCTCGCCGGACAGGGTCGCCTCGATGCCGCGGGCAGCCGCCAGCACCACGTCGCGCACATGCGCCTTGTCCGAGCCATAGGCCACCGAAAAAGGAATATGAATGCGCCGGGTCTGGCCCTGAAGGGTCCAGTTAATGAAGCGCTCCTCGATCAGGCGCGAGTTGGGCACGAAGATGTCGAGATTGTCGTTGGTGCGGATATGGGTGGCGCGGGCGCCGATCTCGTGCACCACGCCGCGCAACCCGCCGGCACCCGGCAGTTCCACATAGTCGCCGACATTGAGGATGCTGTCGAACAGCAGCACCAGGCCCGAGACAAATTCCTTCACCACCCCCTGCAGGCCCAGGCCGACGCCGACGCCGACCGCACCCGCAAACACCGCCAGCGAACTGAGGTTCAGCCCGATGGACGACAGCGCGAACAGCAGGCCGATGATGACGATGCCATAGCCGGTGAACTTCTCCAGGATATAGAGCGCGACGCCGCCATCATTCATGCGGCTGCGCACCCGCCCGATCAGCCCGACCGCGATGCGCGCCGCCAGGAAGGACAGCACGGCGATGGCCAGGGCGATGATCAGCCCGGCCAACGTAACCGGCGCGCCGCCTATCACGACAAGGGGGGTGAACAGAATCTCGTGGAAGGGTCTTTGCATCCGGTCCCTGGAAAAGCGCGTCTGGCGCCCATCCTAGGGCGCGCCGCCGCAGGGGAAAACCCACAGGCGGATAAAGTTCCCGGCTAGACTGCAAATGGGTTGCGTTCCGGGAATGCCGCCCGGTGTCACGGGCTCACAGCTGCGGCAGGGTCGGCTTCAGCCGCCCGCCCAGCCGCACCGGCTCGATGCGCGTGGCCAGCCCGTTGGCGCCGGTCTGCACGAACACGGCGCAGAGCGTGGCGGGGCCGGTGGCGGGGGCGAAACGGGTGGTCGCCATCTTGCGGGTGAAGCGCTGCAGCGGCTCGGCCTTGTCCATGCCGATCACCGAATCGTAATCGCAGCAGCCGCCCGCGTCGCCCTGATAGGCGGTGCCGCCGGGCAGTATCTGCGCGTCCGCGGTCGGCACATGGGTGTGGGTGCCGACCACCAGGCTGGCGCGGCCGTCGCAGAAATGGCCCATCGCCATCTTCTCGCTCGAGGCCTCGGCATGGATATCCACGATCACCGCGTCGGCGGCCTCGCCCAGCGGGCAGGCATTCAGCTCCGCGTCCACCGCAGCGAAGGGATCGTCCAGCGCGTCCATGAAGACCCGGCCCATCACATTGACCACCAGCACGCTGCCCGCCGGGGTCTGGTAGAGGTTGGCGCCCTTGCCCGGCGTGCCCCTGGGATAGTTCACGGGGCGCAGGATGCGGTCGTCTTCCTCGATCAGGGTGAATATCTCCTTCTGGTCGGCCCAGTGGTTGCCGGTGGAGATCACGTCAATGCCGATGTCGTAGAACTCGTGCGCGATGGCGCGGGTCAGGCCGAAGCCGCCCGCCGCATTCTCGCCATTGGCGATCACCAGGTCGAGCTTGAGCGCATCGCGCAGGCGCGGCAGGTGCGCCGCCGCCACGTCGCGGCCCGGCCTGCCGATAATGTCGCCGATGAAAAGGATATTCATGAAAAGCGCCTGAAGCCGCGTTCGGTGAGGATGCCGTCCAGCCTCCTATCATGGGCCTCATGCGGAATCGAGGAGACTTCCTGCCCGGCATAGGCGATGCCGATGGCGGGCACCTTGAGGGCTTCCAGCGTGCGGTCATAAAAGCCGCCACCACTGCCCAGCCGGTGGCCGCGCGCATCGAAGGCCAGCAGCGGCACCAGTAGCAGGGTCGGCATGGCGCGCGGCCAGGCGGCCAGCGGCTCGGGAATGCCGAAAGCGCCGGGCGACAAGACTTCACCATCGGGCACACCGTGATACGCCAGCGGCTGATCCTTGCCCGCCACGCGCGGGAAGGCGGCATGCGCACCCAGCGTCACCAGCCGTTCCAGCAGCAAGGCGGGATCGGCTTCCTCGGGCATGGCGTGATAGCCGCCCACGATCATGCCGGGCTTTATATCCAGCGCCCCGGCATGGCGCGCCAGCGCCAGGGCGATGTCGCGGCTGGCCAGCATCAGGCTCTTGCGCTTTTCGCGCGCGGCGTGACGGAGGGCGTGTTTTGAAGACAAGTCCATTACGAAAGCACCGGCCTGCCTCCCCTTCTGGCGCGCAGCGCCAGGAAGGGGGAGGTGGCTTCAACGCGCGAGGCGTGTGCGACGGCGAGAGCCGGAGCAGCCAAGCGAAAGTTGAAGCCGGAGGGGGTCATCAAAAAACAATGCCCTGCTTGGCCCTTCGAGCCAACAGGGCATGAAAGTGGACGGCACCATACTGACCGTTGGTATTGGATCTCATGGGCCTGCAAGTGCAGGTGGGCGTCGTGTGACCGGGACCACGATCCCAGTCAGGGACAACTCCCGATGAGTACAATTAAGGCCCCTGGGCATCGCAACCTGACGCGAAAGACAGTGACCGTCCGTGTGTAATGTAAGCCTTGCAACCCCGGGAAGGAAGTGCCGGGGGCGCAAAAGATCCCCGCCTAGGCGTGGGCAAGCCTTGCGGCAATGTCTTCCAGCCGTTTTGCGGCGCTTTCCAGGGCGTCGGCGGCGGCGCCTTCGGCCTGTTCGGCGCGCAAATGCAGGGCCTGCTTCTCGCTGGAACTTCCGTCCGCGGCCTGTTCGCCCTGCGCCAGCTTGGCCGCCATCTCGTGATGCTCGTCGGCCATCAGCAGCGCGGCCATCAGCATCATGCGCGCATCGCCCACCTGGCCCACCGAGGCCAAGACCTCGCGCGCCTTGGCGTCAACATGGGCGGCCAGCGACTTGAGATGCTCCTCCTCGCCGCTGTCGCAGGCTATTGTATAGGCCCGGTTATTCACCATCACATTTACGAGAGGCATGCGTTGGCCCTGTTTTTCTGGGTCGCACGGGCGACGCTCCTCGCTTCGCTCCGGGCTGCCCGATGCTCCCGGGTATAAGCCCGGTTATTCACCATCACATTTACGAGAGGCATCTGGGTCTACCTTGCCAACGCGGCGCGGATTTCGCCGATGGCGCCGTCCAGCCGGCCCTCGACTTCCTCGGTCAGGCCCGACAAGGCGGCAATCTCGTCTTCCAGCTCGGCGATGCGCCCCGTCAGCCGCGCGCGCTCGGCTTCCAGTTCGGCCATGCGTTCGGGCAGCTTGGCGGCGGCGTCGAGGGATTCCCCCACCGACGCGGCGGCGTTTTCCACGGCTTCCAGGGCCGTCAGAAAGCGATTTTGCGCCAAATCCAGCCGGCTCATGCACACCCTTCTGCGGAATTTCCCGGGCAGCTTAGGCCCCCAAGGGAAAACGGGCAACCGATAGGCGTTGACGGCATGGCGCCCACACTTGACGGGGACGCCACCCCCTCGCTAAGGCCACCTCCACCCCTCGGGAACACCCCCCATGACCGCCCCTGACCAGGTCCCTTCTGAGCAACATAAAGTCCGCCGCCTGGCCAATGCCATCCGGGCCTTGTCGATGGATGCCGTGGAGACCGCCAAGTCCGGCCACCCGGGGTTGCCGATGGGGATGGCCGATGTCGCCACCGTCCTGTTCTCCCGCTTCCTCAAATTCGACGCCAAGAATCCCGGCTGGCCCGACCGCGACCGTTTCGTGCTGTCGGCGGGCCATGGCTCGATGCTGCTCTATTCCCTGCTCTGGCTGACCGGCTATCCCAAGATCACGCTCGACGACCTCAGGCATTTCCGCAAGGTCGGCAGCCCCACCGCCGGCCATCCCGAGCATGGCGACCTGCCCGGCATCGAGACCACCACCGGCCCCCTGGGCCAGGGCATCGCCAATGCGCTGGGCATGGCGCTGGCCGAACGCATCCTCAATGCCCGCTTCGGCGACGAACTGGTCAGCCACAAGACCTATGTGATCGCCAGCGACGGCGACCTGATGGAAGGCATCAGCCAGGAAGCCCTGGCGCTGGCCGGCCATCTCAAGCTCAAGAACCTGATCGTGCTGTGGGACCACAACAACATCACGATTGACGGCTCGATCCATCTTTCGGATTCCACCGACCAGCAGGAGCGTTTCAAGGCGTCGGGGTGGGTGACGGACAGTTGCGACGGCCATGACGCCGCCGACGTGTTCCGCGCGCTGGAAAAGGCGCAAGCCGCCGACGCCCCGGTGATGATCGCCTGCCGCACCGTCATCGGCTTCGGCCTGCCGGGCCGCGAAGGCACCCAGAAGGCGCATAGCGACGCGCCGGGCGCCGAAGTGATCGCAGGCGCGCGCAAGGAACTGGACTGGCCCTATGAACCCTTCATGGTGCCGGACGATCTGCTGAACGCGTGGCGCGCCATCGGCGCCACCGGCGCCAAGGCCTCAGCCGAATGGACGGCGCGCAAGAATGCCAGCAAGCGGGCACGCGAATTCGACGACACCCTCAACGACGTGATTCCCGCCAGCCTTGGCCCTGCCTTGGTCAAGCTGAAGGAAAAACTGTCGGCCGAGAAGCCGCTGGCCGGCACCCGCAAGATGAGCGAGAAGGCGCTGGAGGTGATCAATGGCGAACTTCAGAACACCGTCGGCGGCTCGGCCGACCTGACGCCGTCCAACAACACCCGCTCCAAGGGCATGGTCGAAATCAGCCCCGGAAATTTCAACGGCCGCTACATCCATTACGGCATCCGCGAACATGGCATGTGCGCGGCGATGAACGGCATGGCCCTGCATGGCGGCATCATTCCCTATGGCGGCACCTTCTTCGTGTTTTCCGACTATTGCCGCCCTTCCATTCGCTTGGCCGCCCTGATGGGCATCCGGGTGATCTTCGTGATGACGCATGACTCCATCGGCGTGGGCGAGGACGGCCCGACGCATGAGCCGGTCGAACAGCTGGCCGCGATGCGCGCCATGCCGAACCTGCTCACCATGCGCCCCGCCGACGGGGTGGAGACGGCGGAGTGCTGGCAGATCGCGCTGGAGAATGACCGCCGCCCCAGCCTGATCGCCTTTTCGCGCCAGGACGTGCCGACGGTGCGCCAGGCCCACACCTGCGAGAATCTGTCGGCCCGTGGCGCCTATGAACTGGTCAGCGACACCGATGCCAAGGTGACCTTCCTGGCCACCGGCACGGAAGTGTCGCTGGCGCTGGAGGCCCGCAGCCTGCTGGCCGCGGACGGCATCGCGGCGCGCATCGTCTCGATGCCCTGCTGGAAGCTGTTCGAGGAACAGCCCGAAGCGTATCGCCGCAAGACGCTGGGGCCCGCCACCGTCAAGGTTGCCATCGAGGCCGCGGCCCGCGAAGGCTGGGACCGCTATATCGGCAGTGAATTGCTGGGTGAAGGTGGCGCCTTTATCGGCATGTCCAGCTTCGGCGCCAGCGGGCCCTACAAGGACGTTTACAAGAAATTCGGCATCACCGCCGAGGCCGCGGCCGCCGCCGCCAAGAAACTGCTCAAGGCTTAATTCGGGAGATCGACATGGCGCTCAGGGTTGCAATCAACGGTTTCGGCCGCATCGGCCGTCTGGTGCTGCGCGCCATCGTGGAATCGGGCCGCCGCGACATCGAGGTGGTGGCGGTGAACGATCTGGGGCCGATCGAGACCAACGCCCATCTGCTGCGCTATGACAGCGTGCATGGCCGCTTCCCGGCCCAGGTCAGCATCGATGGCGATACCATGATCGCCGCCGGTCACAAGATCCGGGTGACGGCGATCAGGAACCCCGCCGAGCTGCCGCACAAGGAACTGGGCGTCGACATCGCGCTGGAATGCACCGGGCTTTTTACCGCCCGCGACAAGGCGGCACTGCATCTGGAAGCGGGCGCCAAGCGGGTGCTGATCAGCGCCCCGGGCGAGAATGCCGACCTGACGGTGGTCTATGGCGTCAACCACGACAAGCTGACCAAGGAGCATCTGGTCGTGTCCAACGCCAGTTGCACCACCAACTGCCTGGTGCCGGTGGCCAAGGTGCTAAACGATGCGGTGGGCATCGAGCGCGGCATGATGACCACCATCCATTCCTATACCGGCGACCAGCCGACCCTGGACACCATGCACAAGGATCTGTATCGCGCCCGCGCCGCGGCGCTGTCGATGATCCCGACCTCGACCGGCGCCGCCAAGGCGGTTGGCCTGGTGCTGCCGGAACTGAAAGGCAGACTGGACGGCATCTCGGTGCGCGTGCCGACCCCCAACGTGTCGCTGATCGACCTGAAATTCGTCGCCAAACGCGCCACCAGCGTGGAAGAGATCAACAACGCCATCAAGGGCGCGGCGCTGGGCTCGCTGAAGGGCATCCTGGACGTGGTGCATGACAAGCTGGTGTCGGTGGACTTCAACCACAATCCCGCCTCGTCCAGCTTCGCGCTGGACCAGACCAAGGTAATGGACGGCAGCTTCGTGTCAGTCATGGCCTGGTACGATAATGAATGGGGTTTCTCCAACCGCATGGCCGACACCGCTATGGCGATGGGAAAACTGATCTAGCATGACGTTTCGCACGCTCGATGACCTGGACGTCAAAGGCAAGCGCGTGCTGGTGCGCGCCGACCTCAACGTGCCGGTCGCGGACGGCGTGGTGACCGACGCCACCCGCATCACTCGCCAGGCCCCCACCATCAAAGAGTTGGCGGACAAGGGCGCGCGCGTGATCGTGCTCAGCCACTTCGACCGCCCCAAGGGCAAGGTCGTGCCTTCGATGTCGCTGAAGGTTTTGGTGCAGCCCTTGTCCGACGCGGTCGGCCGCAAAGTCGCCTTCGCCGAGGACTGCATCGGCCCGGTGGCGCAAAAGGCCGTGGCGGCGCTGAAGGACGGCGAAGTGCTGCTGCTGGAAAACACCCGCTTTCATGCGGGTGAAGAAAAGAACGACCCCGCAATGGCCAGGCAGCTTGCCGCGCTGGGCGATATCTTCGTCAATGACGCTTTCAGTGCTGCCCACCGCGCCCATGCCAGCACCGAGGGCGTGGCGCGGCGGCTGCCCAATGCGGCGGGCCGCGCGATGCAGGCCGAGCTGACCCATCTGGAAAAGGCGCTGGGCAAGCCGGAACGCCCCGTCATGGCGGTGGTCGGCGGGGCCAAGGTCTCCACCAAGATCGAGCTGCTGGAAAATCTGGTGGGCCGGGTCCAGACCCTGGTGATCGGCGGCGCCATGGCCAACACCTTTTTGGCGGCTGAGGGCGTCAAGGTCGGAAAGTCGTTGTATGAAGCCGATCACTTGGAAACAGCGCGCAAGATCCTGGCGGCGGCCGACAAATCCGGCGCGGCGATCCTGCTGCCCAGCGATGTGGTGGTGGCGAAAGAATTCAAGGCGGGCGCCGCCCACCGCACCGTCGCTATCGCCGATATCGGCGCCGACGAGATGGTGCTGGATGTCGGGCCAAAGACCATCGCGGCCTTTGTCCAGCGCCTGGCCGATACCCGCACCCTGGTGTGGAACGGCCCGTTCGGGGCCTTCGAAACCGCGCCCTTCGATGCCGGCACGGTCGCCGCCGCCAAAGCAGTGGCCGAGGCGACCCGAACAGGCCGGCTGTTGAGCGTGGCGGGCGGCGGCGATACCGTGGCGGCGCTGGCCCATGCGGGCGTGGAACGGGATTTCACCTATGTCTCCACCGCCGGTGGGGCGTTTCTGGAATGGCTGGAAGGCAAGACCCTGCCGGGCGTGGACGCCCTGCGGTCCAAAGTGAGGCAATGATGAATCTCGACGCGCTGAACACAATCGCCCGCAAGATGGTCGCCCCCGGCAAGGGCATCCTGGCCGCGGACGAATCCACCGGCACCATCCAGAAACGCTTCGACGCCATCAAGGTCGCCAATACCGAGGACAATCGCCGCGCCTATCGCGAACTGCTGTTTCGCACCACGACCGCGATGCGCGAGCATATCGGCGGCGTCATCCTGTTTGACGAGACCATCCGCCAGAAGGCCAAGGATGGCGCCAGTCTGGTGTCGCTGATCGAAGCGTCAGGCGCGGTGCCGGGCATCAAGGTCGACAAGGGCGCCAAGCCGCTGGCGGGTGCGCCGAACGAGACCATCACCGAGGGTCTGGACGGGTTGCGCGAGCGCTTTGTCGAATATTACGGCCTGGGCGCGCGCTTCGCCAAGTGGCGCGGCGTCTACGAGATCGGCCATAATAGTGGAAGCGGGGGCAATCCCAGCCACGACGCCATCCATGCCAATGCCCATGCCCTGGCCCGCTATGCCGCGCTGGCGCAGGAAAACGGCATCGTGCCGATCGTCGAGCCCGAACTGCTGATGGACGGCGACCACAGTATCGAGGCTTGCGAAGGCGTCACCGAATGGATCCTGAAGGAGGTCTTCCAGGAACTCTATTATGCCGGGGTGGCACTGGAAGGCATGATCCTCAAGCCCAACATGGTGATCGCGGGCAAGAAATGCCCCACCCAGAATTCCGTGGAAGACGTCGCCGAACGCACCTTGAAGATACTGAAACGCTGCGTGCCGCCTTCGGTGCCGGGCATTGCGTTCCTGTCGGGCGGCCAGTCCGACCAGGATGCCACCGCGCATCTGTCGGCCATGAATGCCATGGGGCCGCTGCCCTGGACGCTGACCTTCAGCTATGGCCGCGCTTTGCAGGCGGCGCCGCAAAAGGCGTGGGGCGGCAAGTCAGAGAATGTCGCCGCCGCGCAGGCGGCCTTTGCCCATCGCGCGGCGATGAACTCCAAAGCCGCGCTGGGCAAGTGGACGCCGCAGAGCGAGAAAACCGCTTGAGCGGTTGCCGCCTCTATCTGATTTCGCCGCCGAAGCTCTCGGCGGCGAATTTTTTGGCGCCGCTGACGCAAGCCCTGAAGGGCGGCGATGTCGCCTCGTTCCAGCTGCGCCTGAAGGATGTCAGCGATGACGAGATTCGCCGCGCCGTGGAGGCGCTGCGCCCGGCGGTGCAGGCCCATGGCACGGCCTTTATCCTGAATGACCGGCCCGACCTGGCCGCCGAGCTGGGCTGCGATGGCGTCCATGTCGGCCAGGAAGACGCCTCCTATGCCCAGGCGCGCGCCGCACTGCCCAATGGCATTGTCGGCGTCACCTGCCATGACAGCCGCCACCTGGCCATGGAAGCGGCCGAGGCCGGCGCCGACTATGTCGCCTTCGGCGCTTTCTTTCCCACAAAGACCAAGGAGCCGAAAACCAGCGCCGATATCGAATTGCTGCGCTGGTGGAGCGAGATGATGGTGGTGCCGTGTGTCGCCATCGGCGGCATCACGCTGGGCAATGCGCGGCCGCTGGTGGAGGCGGGGGCGGATTTCCTCGCCGTCTCGGCGGCGGTGTGGGAGCATGCAGGCGGACCCCAAAGCGCGGTGCGCGCCTTCAACGCGCTGATGGCATGAAAGAGCATCTGCTCTATTTCCTGTTCTTCGGCATCGTGGTCGCGGTGGGCTACAACGCCGCCATCGACGCCATCCACGCCCATTTCTTCGCTGCCTCGCCGGCCTTCGAACGCGACTGGCAGGTGTTCTTTGTTGCCGTCCCTGCTTTGCTGCTGCTGGCGCTGGGCTATGGCCTGGGCTTCTTGCGCCGCCGCAGCCCGCGCTGGGCCGATGGTCTGGTGCTGGCGATCATAGCGGTGCTGATCTATTCCACCCTGGGCGCGGGCTATTCCTGCTGGCATTACTGCTTCTAGGCTGCTATCACCCGCCCGCTCATGTCGATTGCCCTGTCGCTTTCCTGCATGAGGGCTCTTTGAACCCGCGAACCGTTCCACCCCCGTGCCCGGAGGCACGTCCGTCATGGCCAAGATCACCGGCAACGAAATCAGTCCCGGCACCCTGATCAACCATGACGGTGGATTGTGGATCGCGGTGAAGACCGTGAAGGTCAAGCCCGGCAAGGGCGGCGCCTACAACCAGGTCGAGCTCAAGAATGTCGAATCCGGCACCAAGCTGAACCAGCGCTTCCGCAGCGACGAAGCCGTGGACGAAGCCTATCTCGACAAAAAGGACTTCCAGTTCCTGTTCGCCAGTGGCGACATGCTGACCTTCATGGACATGGAGAATTACGAGCAGATCGAACTGGCGACCGATTTTGTGGGCGACCAGGCCCAGTTCCTGCAGGACGGCATGAAGACCCTGGTGCAGCTTTATGAAGGCCGCCCCATCGGCATCAAGCTGCCGCCCCAGGTGACCCTGGCGGTGGCCGAAGCCGATCCGGTGCTCAAAGGCGGCACCGCCGCGCCTTCCTTCAAGACCGCTGTGCTGGAGAATGGCCTGAAAGTGCAGGTGCCGCCCTTTGTGGGCGCGGGCGAACGCATCATCGTCTCCACCGAAGACGGCAGCTATGTGAGGCGCGCCGAATAATGGCTTACATCTCTCCCGCCTTGAACGTCATGGTCGCCGCCGCGCGAAAAGCCGGTCGCCCGCTGATCCGCGATTTCAATGAGCTGGAAAACCTGCAGATCTCCATGAAGGGCCCGGCCGACTTCGTCACCAGCGCCGACAAGCGCACCGAGAAGATCCTGATCGAGGAATTGTCCAAGGCCCGTCCCGGCTATGGCTTTCTGGGCGAGGAAGGCGGCGCGGTGGAAGGCGCCGACAAGACCCACCGCTTCATCATCGATCCCATCGACGGCACCACCAACTTCATGCACGGCATCCCGCACTTCGCCATCTCCATCGGGCTGGAGCGCGAAGGCCAGATCGTGTCCGGCCTGGTCTACAATCCCGTCAGCGACGACCTCTTCACCGCCGAGAAGGGCCATGGCGCCTATCTCAACAACAAGCGGCTGCGTGTGGCGGCCCGCAAGGAACTGGCGCCCTGCGTCTTCGCCACCGGCCTGCCTTTCATGGGACGCGACGGCCGCGCCCGCGCCTTGGCGGAAATGGACGCCGTGCTGGAAGTGTCGGCGGGGGTACGCCGCTTTGGCGCCGCCTCGCTGGATCTCGCCTGGACGGCGGCGGGCCGCATCGACGGCTATTGGGAACGCAGCATCAATGTCTGGGACGTGGCGGCGGGCGTCGTGTTGATGCGCGAGGCGGGCGGCGTGGTCAGCGACTTTGCCGGGCGCACGGACGCGTTGACCGGCACCGAGATTGTCTGCGCCAACGAGAATATCCATCCCCAGCTTCTCAAGTTGCTGAAGAACGCGAAACCCTAATCCGCGGGCTGGGCGCGGTGGCGCGGCCCGCCGAAACGCTCCGCCAGGGCCGGCAGTACGACCAGGTTCAAAAGGGTGGAACTGAGCAGTCCCCCCAGCACGGTCACCGCCATCGGGCCTTCGATCTCCTGGCCCGGCTGGTTCAGGCCGATCGCCAGCGGCAAAAGCCCCAGCGCGGTGACAGCCGCCGTCATCAGGATGGGCACCAGCCTTTCCTGCGCCCCCCGCCTCACGGTGGCGGCGTTCCAGGCCAGGCCTTCGGCCTCCACCAGATGCTCGTAATGAGCCAGCAGCAGAATGGCGTTGCGGGCGCTGATGCCGAACACCGTCACCAGCCCGACCATCGCCCCCACCGAAAGGCCGCTGCCCATCAGGGCGATGGCCGCCACGCTGCCGATCAGGCTGAAGGGCAGATTGACCAGCACGAACCAGCTGTTGCTGCGCCAGTGAAAGCAGAGAAAGAGGATCATCACGATCAGCACCAGCGCGAAGCCGGTATAGAGCAGAAGCTGGTTGCGGCTGGCGGTCTGCTCGGCGGCGGCGCCGCTGAACTCCGCATAGACGCCCGGCGGCAGCCCGGCGGCTGCGAGGCGTTGGCGGGCATCCGCGACCGTCGCCTGCAGGCCGCGCCCCACGACATTGAAGGTCACCGAAACAAAGCGCTGGCCGCCGTCATGGTCCACCGCATAGCGGCTTTCGGCAGGGACGACCTGCGCCACCTGGGAGAGCGGCAGCGGCCCGAAGGGACCGTCGATCATCAGGGATGACAGCGTCTCGGGGCGATTGCGTTCATCATCGGATAGAAGAATTTCCACATTGACCGCCCGGACACCGGCATAGGTCTGGCCCACCATCGCCCCGGAATAGTTGGCCTGCACCGCATCCAGCACATCCTGGGTCTTCAGACCGCTGGCGACCATGGCGTCGGGGCGCAATTGCAGCAGCAGGGTCGGCGTGCCGCTCTGCGCCTTGAATTGCAGGTCGGCGATTCCGGCCACCCCCGACAACGCGCCCATCGCCGTGCGGGCGGCGGTGTCCAGCGAGTCCAGCCTGTCGCCGAACAGCTTGACCGCGACATCGGCGGTTTCTCCGGTCAGGCTTTCGCTGATCCGGTCGCCCAGGAAGGTCACCACTTCGGTCTGCAGGCCGGGATAGCGCGCCAGGATAGTGCGCAGTTCGTCCTCGGCCTGGGCCTGGTCGATGGTGGCGTCCGGCTTCAGTTCGACATGAAATTCGCTGCGGTGCGGGCCCCAGGTGTCCTCGCCCAGCGAGGCGCGGCCCACCTGTTGCTCTATCGTCGCGACATAGGGCAAGGCCAGCACATCGCGGCTGATGCGCCGCCCCACCGCCAGCATCTCGTCCAGCGATGTGCCGGGGGTGGAACTGGAGACCTGCATCACGAAATGGCCTTCGCGAAAGTCCGGCATGAAACTGCCGCCCAGGAACGGCATCAGCGCCGCGGCTGCCGCGCTCAGCAGCAGCAGGACGCCGATGGCCAGTGCGATATGACGATGGGTCCAGGCGGCGGCGCCGCCCTGCCAGGTCTTCACCCGCCGGATCCAGCCCTGATCGGCATGACTGTCGCCAACCCCGATCAAAAGCGCCATCAGCGCCGGGGTCGCGGTCAGGGCCACCACAAGCGATGCCAGCACCGCCAGCACAAAGGCCTGGGCCAGGGGGCCGACAAAATGGCCCTGCACACTGGTGGAGAACAGCACCGGCAGGAATACCGCGATGACGACCGCCGTGGCATAGACCACCGGGCCGCGCACTTCGAGGGTGGCGTCACGGATGACCGCCAGCCGCGGCGCGGGATGGGGATTTTGCGCATTCTCGCGCAACCGCCGCAGGATATTCTCGATCCCGATAATGGCATCGTCCACCAGCACCCCCAGCGCCACGGCAAAGCCGCCCAGGGTCATGGTGTTGAGGGTCTGGCCCATATGGTTCAGCACCGCGATGGCCGCCAAAAGCGAAAGCGGGATGGCCAGGAAGGTGATCACCGCCGAGCGCCAGTCGCGCAGGAACAGATAAAGCACCAGCAGGATCAGGACACCGGCGATCATCAGCGAGCGTTCCAGGCTGCCCAGCGCCCTCTCCACGAAATTCGCCGGCCGGTGCAGCGCCGGATAGACGGTGATGCCCTGGGCCTTCAGCGCCGGAACCAGCTGGGCAAGCGCGGCTTCCACGGCATGTGTCGTTTCCAGCGTGTTGGCGCCATACTGGCTGGCCAGCGACAGCAGCACGCCGGGCCGCCCCATCACCAGCGCATCCCCCGAGCGCAGCGCCGGGGCCTGGGTCACGGTGGCGATGTCGCCGATGGTGACGGGACTTTTGCCCCGGATGCCGAGCAAAGCATGGGCGATGGCGGAGGGATCCGGCGCCGGGACCGGGGTCTGGATCAGCACCCGCTGATGCGCCATGTCCACAAAGCCCGCGCCGCGCAGCGCCAGCGCCGCGCGCGCGGCATCGGCCAGCTGGGTCAGGGTGAAGCCATAGGAGGTCATGCGCCGCAGGTCGGGCTGGATGTGAATCTCGCGCACCGATCCGCCGAACACGATGACATGCGCCACGCCGGGCACCGCCAGCAGCGCCGGTTTCAGGACCCAGTCCGCCGTGTCGCGCAGCTGGAAAGCATCCAGCTTGTCGGACACCAGTCCGATCTTGAGCAGATCCATGGTGCTGGAGGTCAAGGGCGACAAACGCGGCGTACCCACGCCCGCCGGCAAAGTGTTGCCCAGCTCGCTCAGCCGCTCCGATATGCCCTGGCGCGCATTGTAGAGATTGATATTGTCGGTGAACTGGATGGTGATGACCGACAGGCCGGGAATGGATTCCGAGCGCATTGTGGCCAGCCCGGTGGCGCCATTGACGGCGCTCTCGATCGGCTTGGTGACCAGCTGCTCGACCTGCTGGGCGGTGAAGCCCGGCGCCTCGGTCTGGATGTCGACCGAGGACGGCACGAATTCCGGAAACACGTCCAGCGGCGCACTGCGCAGCGCCCAGGCGCCCAGCGCCAGCGCCAGCAGCGTCAGGATCGCGACGGTGCCCGCATAGCGCACGCACAGGTCAACCAGGCGGCGCATCCCGTCACTCCTCCGGCTCGGTGCCGGGATTGCGCTGCCGCGCCAGCAAAAGCCCGGCGCCGTTCACCACCACGCGCTGGCCGGGCCTTATGCCGGCGTCCACGCCGGCGAAATAGCCGCCCTCTGTCGCCTTCTGGGTATCGATGGGCAGGCGCAGATAGCGGCCGGGCGCCTGCTCGACAAAGACCCAGGCCTGGTCCTCGCTGTAAACCACGGCGTTCGCCGGCACCGTGACACCGGACAGCGCCGCACCGGCCGGGACGCTGGCGGTGACATGCTCGTTCTGCGCCAGATCGCTGCCGTCCAGCAGCGCCAGATAGCCGGGCCCCGGAAATTCCGGATCGGAAGGCGCGTCCCAGACGGTGGTGGCGGTCCAGCGATGGGCGCCCACGCCCAGCCGCGAGATCACCAGTTGCGCGGGTCGCTGGCTGACGCCGCCCAAGGGAAAGCTCACCCGCACCAGCACCGTGCGGCCGGACGATAGCCGGGCCATGATGGCGGCGCGCGATGCGGCCTTTTCCCAGGGCGCATCACGGCCGAACAAAGCTTCGGTCTTGCGGCGGGCCAGCGCCAGCGCCGCCTGGTCGACATCGGCCTTGCTTTGCGCAACTTCCATGGCCTCGCGCGACACCGCGCCATTTTGCCCGACGAACAAAAAGCGGGCGCGTGCCGCCGCCGCCCGGCTCTGGGCCGCGGCGGCCTGGGCAGACATGAAGTCGGCATCGGCCTGGGCAATCGTGTCCAGCGCCACGATGGTGCCATAGCCCTTGATTTCGCCGCGATAGGACGCCGCCTGCGCCGTCTGGGTGGTCAGGCCCAGGCTGGATATTTCCGCCGCTGTCAGGGTGAGCACCTGGCTGTCGCTTTTGTCCGGCGGGGCAGCGGGTTTGTTGTCCGTCTTGCCGCAGGCGCAAAGGACCACCAGCAGAGCCGCAAGGACGAGATGCTTGGCGCTCATGGGCAGCTGGCCGAACTTGCCGGCAATATGTTCGGCGCTGGTCACCGCTTTAGCGGATCGAAAAACAGCAGCTGGGCGCTGCCTGGCACCGTCTTGTAATGGCCGCGCCCGCCCACGGGAATGGCAGGGTCTTCGGTGACATCCGACGCCACCACATAGACGCGGCCGGTTTTGGCATCCAGCGCCATGGTGCGGGCGCCGATTTTTGTCTGGACCGGCGGCAGGACTTCATATTTGTCGGGACCGCGCTCGGCCACCAGCGACAGGGTGCCATCGCGGTTGGAACTCAGCGCCAGCTGCCGCGTCACATCGAAGGCGTCGGAATCGCTGCCCTGGCCGATGGCCAGCGAGGCCACCACCGCGCCGCTGTCGGCATTGACCACTTCCATGATGCCATTGCCGCAACTGGCGAACAGGCGGCGATGTTCGCGGTCGATCGCCAGCCCGTGCGGCGTCTTGCAGGCCTTGAGCGGCCAGTGGGCGGTAGCCTTGTTGGTGGTCAGGTCCATGCGCACGATCTCGTTTTTGTCCTCGCCATCGACGAAAAAGCTGCCTTTTTCGTCGCTGACGCCGAATTCCAGCGCCCCGCCGCCGTCAATCTCGGCCGACACGGTATCGGTCTTGGGGTCAATCACCACCACCTTGCCGGAATCGCCGGTGATCACCAGCACATGGCCCGTTTTGTGATCGATGGTGATGCCATCGGCATCCGGCTCGGCCTTGATGGTCTTGAGGATCTTCAGCGTCTTGGGATCGAACACCGCCACGGTGCCGGCCTTGCCGTCATCGGCATAGCCCTTGTCCAGGCCCGGCAGCACCAGGATGCCGTGGGTCGCGCCGCCGACCGCCAAGGTCCCCGCCACCGTACCCGAAGCGGTGTCCACCACCGTCACCCGGTCGCCATGGGCGACATAGGCGCGGGCGCCGGTGGGATCGAGCACCACATAGTCCCAGCGGTCGGGGGCGCCCAGGGCCACGGACTTTGCCAATTTGTAATCCGCCGCCGATGCGGCCCCCAGCGGCAGGGCGGTGGCGACACACAGCAGCGCGAGAAAATGCCTCATGGGCTTTCCCATTTTGTTTTCCATCGTGTTTCCCACCTTGTTTCTCATCTTGTTTTTTTTCCGGTGCGGCGACGGGCGCTACAGTGAAGCGCGAGGGCCGGGAACCTTCAAGGTTACGCCAATCGCGCGCCCGCGCAAGCCGTCAGGCCAGAACGCGATCACCGTGCGGATGCCCATCGCATCAGATCGACATTGCCGCCGCGTTCAAATCTGTAATCCGCGCCGCCTTGGTCGGTTCGACCAGATGCGGCGCCACATCGCCGGAAATTTCCTTCGGATTCACAAAATGCGTCACGCCGAACAGGCGCACGCGTGTTTCGCGGGCCGGATGGATGTCGACGCCCACGATCCTGTTCGCGCCCGCCATCCGCGCGCCCTGGATCACGCTCAGCCCGATGCCGCCCTGCCCGACGACCAGGACATGGGCGCCCGGCTCGAGCGGAGCGGCGTTGATCACATCACCAGCGGCTTGCCGCTTCATAGGCGACAACGGCGCGGGTCTTGCTGGGGCGGACTGGATGGAAAATGCGGCGGGAATGCGGGGCATTTGGGTAATGGTTGCAAAGCGTTAGATTACCGCTAGGCTGCGGTTCGGGCATATTTCGGGCACCGGATTTCATGCGTTTCTCGTCCCTTTTGGGGCTTTCTGCTCCAATCTGGCTGGCGCCAATCTGCCTGGCGCCAGTCTGCCTGGCGTTTTCAGCGCCCGCCCTGGCGCAGGGGGTGGATTCCGGGCTGGAAGTGCGGGTGAACCCGGCCGCGGCCCGCGCCGGCACCGAGAGGCTGCTGTATCCGGGCGGGGAATATTCGCGCACCGTGCCGCCATTGCTCTATCCCGGCGAACATTACGGCCCCATCCTTCTTCACATGCCGGCCAAGCGCCGCGCCGTGGCACACAGTCCCGCCAAACCCCGCCCCAGGGTCGCCCGCGCGGCCCCGCCGCCCGCGCCGGTCCAGGCAGCCCCGGTCCAGGCGCCCGCCGCCAATCCCTATCTGGGCGCGCCCAATCTTTCCAATGTGTTCGGCGCCCAGCCCAAGCTGGCCAGCGCCGCGCCGCCGCCCGCCGCGCCGTCCGGCGGCGAAGCGGGCCTGATCAAGCGCAGTGTGATCCTGTTCGCCAAGGATGCCGCCGATCCGGCGGAAGGCGCGCTGGGCGCCATCAAGTTCCTGGCCGGCGACCTCAACGCCGCCATGACGCGCGCCGCGTCGCGCGTGGAACTCCAGGCCTATGGCGGCGCCAAGGGCGACAAGAGTTCGGACGCTCGGCGACTGGCGCTGAAGCGGGCGCTGGCGATCCGCCAGGTGCTGATCACTGACGGCGTCTCGGCCGACCGCATCGATGTGCGGGCGATGGGCGGGGCGGATGATGCCGGACCCGCTGACCGGGTGGATGTCTTTGTCCGGACCTGAGAGTCATTTGGGCTTTTCTTTAATCCTGCGCGCCGATAGACAAAGAGCATGAAAATTCCGCGCCTCGGCCTTGCTTTGATCCTGCTGCTGGCGGGCCTTCAAAGCGCCGCCGCCGGCACCATCGAAGGCCTGGGCACCGATGTCGCCGTTGCCCTGCCGCTCATCGCGGGCGGCATCACCCTGAGCAAGTCGGACTGGACCGGCAGCGCCGAACTGGTGCTGGACACCGCCGCCACGCTGGGCGTCGCCTATGGCCTCAAGCACATCATCAAGGAAAAGCGCCCCGACGGCAGCGACTACAAGTCCATGCCGTCCGACACAGCGGCACTGGGCTTTGCCCCGGCGCAATTCCTGTGGGACCGCTATGGCTGGGAATACGGCCTGCCCGCCTATGCCGCCGCCGGTTTCGTCGCCTATAGCCGCGTCGATGCCAGGAAGCATCATTGGTATGACGTCACCGCCAGCGCGGCGCTGGCCTTCGGCTTTTCCAAGCTGATCACCACCCGCTACCAGGGAAAATGGGACTGGGATGCGGGCGTGGGTGACGGCGGCGGCTATGCCAGCCTGCGCTACAATTTCTAAGGCTTGACGACGACGTCGGCGAACTTGTCCACCTTGCGCAGTGGCGGAAACAGCTTCGTCCACAGCACCACCACCAGCAGCGTGCCGATGCCGCCCGCCACCACGGCGGGCACCGTGCCCATCAGCGCCGCCGTGGTGCCGGATTCGAATTCGCCCAGTTCGTTGGAGGCGCCGATGAACAGCATCGAAACACTGGAGACGCGCCCGCGCATGGTGTCGGGGGTGGAGAGCTGGATCAGCGAGGAGCGCACATTGACGCTCACCATGTCCGACGCGCCCAGCACGAACAGCGCCAGCAGCGACAGCCAAAACCAGGTCGACAGGCCGAAGACGATGGTGGCGGCGCCGAAGATCGCCACGGCAGCGAACATCTTGGCCCCGACATGGCGCCGGATCGGCCAGTGGGTCAGGACAAAGGCCATGGTGAAGGCCCCCACCGCCGGGGCGCTGCGCAGAAAGCCCAGCCCCTTGGGCCCGACATGCAGGATGTCGCGGGCATAGACCGGCAACAGCGCCGTCGCTCCGCCCAGCAGCACCGCGAACAGATCCAGGCTGATCGCCCCCAGCACCACCGGGCGCGAGCGCACAAAGCCCACGCCTTCGGCGACCCGCTCATAGCGGGTCTGGCTGGAGTCCTGCGGCGCGAAGCGCCGGCCGCCCAGGTTGGACACGATCAGCGCGGCGCCGACAAAACCGGCAATGCAGATCGAATAGACATGCACCGGGCCCAGCACATAGAGAAAGCCGCCCAGGGCCGGACCGCCGATCACCGCGGCGGTGAAGAAGGACGAGCTGAACGCCATGGACTGGGGCAGGCGCGCCGGCGGCACCAGGAAGGGCAGCAGCGAGGAACCCGACGGCCCGGCAAAGCCGCGCGCCGCGCCGAACAGCACCAGCACCAGGTAATAGGGCCAGGCGGTGTGGGGTGTCAGCAGCGACAGCGCCAGGAACAGGGCGCTGCAGCAGGCCTGCAGCGCCGCCGCCAGGCTGTAGACGCGGCGCTGGTTGAAGCGGTCGGTGATGTCGCCCGCCGGCAGGGTCAGCGCGAACATGGGCAGGAACTGGCACAGCCCCACCAGCCCCAGGGCCAGCGGCGTACGCTCCATGTCATAGATCTGCCAGCCGATGGCGACCGACTGAACCTGGATCGCCAGGGTGGCGATGAAGCGCGACGAGACGAAGAAATACAGATCGCGGTCGCGGTAGGAGCCGGTGGGCAAATCGCTCATGGAACGGCAGGCCTTATCATGCGAAGCCGGAACTCAACAAGCGGCCCCGCCGGCCAGGATGGTGCGGCCGAGAGGGTGGTGGGGATGGTGGCCCCGGCCCCCGCGCGCATGTCATAGTCCCCGTGGAGAGCGCCGAAAACCGCAATGATCAAAAGCCAATGGTCCAGGTCATGGATCCTGTTCGCGCTGGCAGGCGCCCTTTTTTCGCTGGCAGGCGCCCCGGGCCTGGCCTGGGCGCAGACCGCGAGCCTGACGATCCATGTCCTGGACGTCCTGCCCGCGGGCGGCATCCTGCGGCTGGGCCTCTATGACGCCGCACGCTATCCCGACGATGATTCCAGCCCCGTCGCCTCCGCCGATGTCCCCGCCCTGCCGGGCGGCACCGTCATCACCCTGCACGGCATCCCGCCCGGCACCTATGCCGTCCAGGCCTTCCAGGACGTGAACTCCAACAACAAGATGGACACAAGCTGGCTTGGCCTGCCGTTGGAGCCGTTCGGCTTTTCGCGCGACGCCAGGCCCTTTCTCAGCAAGCCGTCCTTCGACGAGGTGAAATTCATCCTCGCGGCGGGCGACAATATCCAGGTCATCCATCTGCAGAATCTGTCCAGGAATTCACCCACCAACAAAGCGCGCGACGCGATCCGCACGCGCCAACGCCAGTGAGGCGACCGATGCATGACGCAGTTCGCAAACAGCGGAATTTCAAGATGGGCGGCGCGGCGCTGGTCCTGGCCTGGGCGCTGCTGCCGGGCAGCGCCCAGGCGGCGCCCGCGCCCGGCGGGGCCGGCAGATCCCTGCTGGAAGACTGGAAGCTCACCGGCACGTTCGGCTATGGCCATTCCAACGGCAATTACGGAACGCCACGCGAGACCAGCGTCGATTTGGGCATTTCCACGCTGAGCCTTTCGACAGGGAATTTCCGCTTCACCGCCAGCATTCCCTATATGCGCATCGAGGGCCGCGGCCTGGTGGTGTTCGACGCTTCGGGCAGTCCCATTGTCATCAACCGGCGCACGGCGCTGCCGCCCGATACCCGCACCGGCTGGGGCGACCTGAATTTCAGCGCCTCCTACACCATTCCGCCGGCCATTCTGGACAATTTCCAGCTGCGGATCTCAGCCATCACCAAGGTTCCGACCGCCTCGGGGCGGCGGCGGCTCAGCACGGGCAAGTCCGACTATGGCGTGAGCGTGGATGTGTCGCGCCAGTTGGGGAAATGGTCGCCCTTCGTGACGATGGGCTATCTCAGCGTCGGCCAGGCGGCGGGCTATACGCTCTACGACACCACCTCGATGTCGGCGGGCAGCAGCCTGGAACTGAGCGACGATCTGGTGGCGATCATCTCCTATGACCGCGACAGCGCCGACGGACCGCTGGTCCCCGACGCGCAAAGCCTGTTCGCATCCTTGAGCTGGGTCCGCGGCGATGCCGTCACCCTGACAGCCTATGGCACGGCCGGCCTCAGCAAGGGCAGCCCCGACATGGGGATCGGCTTTATGCTTTCTTATGGCGTCGAATAGGCGATCAGGCCAGCCTGGGTTCCAGCTTCTTGCAGGCGTCGATCAGACCGCGCACCGCATCGGCCGACTTGGCCAGGGCGGCCTTTTCGCCTTCCGTCAGCTCCAGCTCCACGATCCGCTCGATGCCCTTTTCGCCGATCACGGCGGGCAGGCCGACATAGAGATCCTTGATGCCATAGGGGCCGTTGACATGGACGGCGCAGGGCAGCACCCGCTTCTGGTCCTTGAGATAGCTTTCCGCCATCAGGATGGCGCTGGTGGCGGGCGCGTAATAGGCCGAGCCGGTCTTGAGCAGGCCCACGATCTCGGCGCCGCCATTGGCGGTGCGGGCGATGATGCTGTCGAGCTTGTCCTGGCTGATCCAGCCCATCTTCACCAGCTCCGGCAGGGCGATGCCCGCCACGGTGGAAAAGCGCGGCATCGGCACCATGGTGTCGCCATGGCCGCCCAGCACGAAGGCCGAGACATCTTCGACCGACACGTTCATCTCGGCGGCCAGGAAGTGGCGGAAGCGCGCCGAGTCCAGTACGCCGGCCATGCCGATGATCTTTTCCGGCTTTACGCCCGAGAATTTCTGCAGCGCCCACACCATGGCATCCAGCGGATTGGTGATGCAGATTACAAACGCGTTCGGGCAGTTGGCCTTGATGCCCTCCCCCACTGCCGCCATGACCTTGAGGTTGATGCCCAGCAGATCGTCGCGGCTCATGCCGGGCTTGCGCGGCACGCCGGCGGTGACGATCACCACATCGGCGCCGGCAATGTCGGCATAGGAATTGGTGCCCGACAGCCTGGCATTGAAGCCCTCGACCGGGGCGGACTGCGCCAGGTCGAGCGCCTTGCCCTGGGGCAGGCCCTCGGCGATGTCGAAGATCACCACATCGCCCAGTTCCTTGAGCGCCGCCAGATGGGCCAGGGTGTCGCCGATCTGTCCGCCGCCGATAAGGGCAATTTTCCTGCGCGCCATGACGCACTCCTCACGAAATCCGCGCCCGTCCTAGCCCGCCGCGCCCCATGCGGCAAGGCGGCAAAAAGGCACTGTTTTAGTGAGGCTGGACGGGGCCTTGCGCGCCCAGCTCGGCCAGGGGAAAATTCTCGCGGCGCATCCTGGGCAGGCTCTCGGGATAGTTGTCGCGGATCCAGGCGATCAGCTTTTCGCGCACCTCGCAGCGCAGATCCCAGGCGCGGGGGGAATCGGCTGCGCTCGCCAGCACCCGCACCTCCATCACCAGTTCCTTGGCGTCCGAGACCTGGATGTTGACCACCTGCCCGTCCCACAAGGACGAGGCCTTGACGATGGCGGTGGCCTGGGTCCGCAATGCGTCCATCGGCAGGGTGTAATCGGCATAGAGAAAGACCGTGCCGATGATCGAGGAAGAATTGCGGGTCCAGTTGGTGAAGGGATTCTGAAACAGATAGGACAAAGGCACCACCTGGCGGCGCCAGTCCCACAGCCGGACCACGATATAGGTGGAGTTGATCTCCTCGACCCAGCCCCATTCATTGTTGATGACAACGGCATCCTCCAGCCGCAGCGGCTGGGTCAGCGCCAGCTGCACGCCGGCGATCAGGTTCTCCAGCATGGGGCGCGCGGCAAGTCCGGCCACGATGCCGGCGACGCCGGCGCTGGCGAACAGCGAGATGCCGAACTGGCGCACCCCGTCGAAGGTCATCATGGCGAAGGCGATGGTCAGCACCGCCACCAGCACATTCACCGCCTGGCGGAAGATGCGCATCTGGGTGGCGGCCTTCCTGGCCATCAGATTGTCGGCGGCCTTGAGGTCGAGGCGGCCGACATAACGGTCCATCGCCAGATTGGCGGACACCGCCGCGATCCAGCCCAGCTGGACGATGAACAGCGCGAAGAAGATGTGGCGCACGGTATATTCGAACTGGAGCGAAATCGGCAGCAGCGCCGACGCATTGGCCGCCGCGAACAGCAGGATCATGTAGCGCACCAACCGGCGCGTACGCGTCAGGACATGGCGCAGGAAGGGATGCCAGGGCGCGGGCCGAGCGGCGCTCCAGCGCAGCAGCGCCGCGTGCAGGACAAGCCCCAGAGCGGCGATGGCGGCGAACAGCGCCACGGCCTGCAGCCAGGGCGGCGCCCAGCCGGTGATAAAGTTCCATGTGTCCATCACATGGAAACGCACCGCACAGCAGAAAAGTTCCGCGCGGCGGTGATCTTAGATGGGCAAAAAGAAAGGCCGGGCGCCATGGCGACCAGCCTTTCTTTCTTGCAGACGCAAAAAGCCTAGATGGCTTCCTTCAGTTCCTTGGAGGCGCGGAACGCCACCTTCTTGGAGGCCTTGATCTTGATGGCCTCGCCGGTGGCGGGATTGCGGCCCATGCGCGGGCCGCGCTTGCGCACGACCAGGATGCCCAACCCATTCAGGCGGATGCGGGCGCCCTTCTTCAGATGCTTGGTGATCAGGCCGATGATGTCTTCCAGCATCGCATTGGCGCTCTTCTGGGACAGTTCGTGCTTCTCGGCCAACTGGCTTGCGAGATTGCGGGTCGAGACGGTTTCAACTTTAACGGCGGCAGTGGTGGCTTTCGTGGCCATGGGATTCTCCCTCTAACGAATCAGCAGATGGCCTGATTTTACGGTATTTCCTGCAACAGGTAGTGGACCACATGCGAAAAAACGCAATAAATATGGGCTTTTTCGACATATAGTCAGAAAAGCCCGCAAAACCGGGCTTTTCAGGGCCACACAAAGCAAAAGGGCCGCGCCTGAGATGCCCGCGCGGCCCATTTTACAAGGATTTCACGCGACTCAGGCGGCGTCGGTCTCGGTGGCGACGCTGTCGGTGCGCTCGGAGATGCGTGCCGACTTGCCGGTGCGGCCGCGCAGGTAATAGAGCTTGGCGCGGCGCACCTTACCCTTGCGCACCACCACCACCGACTCCACCAGCGGGGAATAGATCGGGAAAACGCGCTCGACGCCTTCGCCATAGCTGAGCTTGCGCACAGTGAAGGCCTCGTTCAGGCCGGCGCCCTGGCGGGCGATGCAGACGCCTTCGAACGCCTGGATGCGTTCGCGGGTCTTGTTCTGCTTGGCCTTCTCGTCATAGGTGACGTCCACCACCTTGACGTTGACCTTCAGCGTGTCGCCGGGACGGAAGTCGGGCAGCGCCTTGGCGCGCACCGCCTTCATATGTTCGGCTTCGAGGGTCTGCAACAGGTTCATTTTCTTCGTCTTTCGTGGCCCGCAGCGCGGGAATTGAGCCGGGGCGTATAGCCTAGGCGCAGGCGCATTTCTAGGGCTTTGCCCCATTTCAGGAGCGCTTTGGGCCCTTTTCATAAAGGCTCCAAAGGTCGGGGCGCCGCGCCTGGGTCAAGGCTTCCGCCTGGGCGCGGCGGAATTTGGCGATTTCCAAGTGATTTCCGCCGCTTAGAACGTCAGGAATGACGCGGCCGTCAAAGTCCTGGGGGCGGGTATAATGGGGATATTCCAGTAGCCCGGAACTGAAGCTTTCCTCGGCGGTGGAGGCCGGCGCGCCCAGCACGCCGGGGATCAGCCGGACACAGGCTTCGACCAGCGCCATGGCGGCGATCTCGCCCCCTGCCAGCACGAAGTCGCCGATACTGACTTCCTCAATGGCGCGGGCCTCGATCACCCGCTGGTCCAACCCTTCAAAGCGGCCGCACAGCAGGATCGCGCCCGGCCCCGATGCCAGCGCGCGCACCCGCGCCTGGGTCAGCGGCACACCGCGCGGCGACAAATAGATCAGCGGGCGGTCGCCCCGTTCCACGGCATCGATCGCGGCAGCCGCCACATCGGCGCGCATCACCATGCCGGGGCCGCCGCCGGCGGGGGTGTCGTCAACGCTGCGGTGCCTGCCCAACCCGTGGTCGCGGATGTCGCGCACCTCAAGCCGCCACAGATCGTTCGACAGCGCCTTGCCCAGCAGCGAATGGCCCAAAGGGCCGGGGAACATGTCGGGGAAGAGAGTGAGGACGGTAACGGCCCAGCCGCTCGCTTGTGCTCGCGGCGTTCGTCGCTCGGAATGGTCCACCGGACCATTCCGTTCGCCTTCGGCGAACCGCTTCTCACTCAACATGATTGTTGTCCTCATCGTCCTCAGGCACCGCCACGACGATATAGCCGTCAGCGATATCGATCGTCGGCACGGTCTCGCGGGTGAAGGCCAGGTGGACGCTGTCGCCGTCCGCCCGCGTCAGTTCGATCACGTCGCTGGCGCCGAAATTGTGGATGGCGGCGACCCTGCCCAGCGAGCGGCCTTCACTGTCGCGCGCCTCCAGCCCGACCAGATCGGCATGGTAGAATTCGTCCTCTTCCGCCGGGGGCAGCGCGTCGCGGGCCACGAACAGCTCGGTGCCGCGCAAGCCTTCCGCCGCCGTGCGACCGGTGACTTCGGCAAACCCGATCACCGCCTCGCCCGGTTTTGCCGTGCGAAAGGCGGTGATGGTGAACGTGCGTCCGTCGCGCGCGTGCAGCGCGCCATAGCGGGCCAGACCGTCGGGCTGGCGGGTGAAGGTTTTGACCTTCACCTCGCCCTTCAGGCCCTGCGCGCCCATGACGGCCGCAAGAAGAACGTCCTTCGCCACTTTAGGCAGAGGCTTCTTCCGCGGGAACAGCAGCCGCTGTGGCGCTGGCGGCGGCGGCGGCGCGCTCCTGCGCCTTCTTCTTGGGCTGGGCTTTCTGCGGATTGTTGTGGATGCGGGCCTTCACCAGGCCGGCATTGGCCAGCATCTTGTGAACGCGGTCGGAGGCCACGGCACCCTTGGCGATCCAGGCCTGGGCCGATTCCAGGTTCAGCTTGATGCGGTCGGCATGGTCCGACGGCAGCAGCGGATTGTAGAAGCCGATCTTCTCGATGAAGCGGCCGTCGCGCGGATTGCGGCTGTCGGCGATGACGATGTTGTAGTGCGGGCGTTTCTTGGTGCCGCCGCGGGCAAGACGAATGCGAAGAGCCATGGTGTTTTCCTTAGGTTGAAATCGTTGATTACCGGCGCGGGAAGCCCGGCGGCATGCCGCCACCGAACATCCCGCCCATTCCACCGGGCATTTGCGGCATGCGGCCGCCCTTGCCCATTTTCTTCATCATGTCCGCCATCTGGCGGTGCATTTTGAGAAGCTTGTTGACGTCGCTGACCTCCACGCCCGCGCCGGCGGCGATGCGTTTGCGGCGCGAGCCGTTGATCACATCGGGGTCGCTGCGTTCGGCCTTGGTCATGGACTGGATGATGGCTTCCTGGCGGGTCAGCACCCGGTCATCCATCCCGGCCGCATCGAGCTGGCCCTTGATCTTGCCCACACCGGGCAGCATGCCGAGCAGGCCCTTCATGCCGCCCAGCTTCTTCATCTGGTTCAGCTGGGACTTGAGGTCGTTCATGTCGAACGTACCTTTTTTCATTTTGGCGGCGATCTTTTCCGCCTCGTCCTTGTCCAGGGTCTCGGAGGCGCGCTCGACCAGCGACACCACATCGCCCATGTCCAGGATGTGCCCCGCCACACGCGCCGGATGGAAAGCTTCCAGCGCGTCCAGCTTTTCGCCCGCACCCAGGAACTTGATCGGCGCGCCGGTGACGGCGCGCATCGACAGCGCCGCGCCGCCGCGGCCATCGCCATCGACGCGGGTGAGGATGATGCCGCTGACGCCGACACGATCATGGAAGGACTTGGCGATATTGACCGCGTCCTGGCCGGTCAGCGCGTCGGCCACCAGCAAGGTCTCGTGCGGCTTGACCAGCGCCTTGATCGCCGCGACTTCGGCCATCAGCGCCTCATCGACATGCTGGCGGCCGGCCGTGTCCAGGATCAGGGCGTCATAGCCGCCGACTTTCGCGGAAGCGATGGCGCGCTTGGCGATGGCCAGCGGGTCCTGTCCGGCAATGACGGGAAGCGTGGCGATGCCCGCCTGCACGCCCAGCACGCGCAACTGCTCCATGGCGGCGGGGCGGGTGGTGTCGAGCGAGGCCATCAGCACGCGTTTCTTGTCTTTGGTCTGCAGCAAGAGGCCCAGCTTGGCCGAGGTCGTGGTCTTGCCCGAACCCTGCAGGCCCACCATCAGGATGGGCGCGGGCGGCGAGCCGATGTTCAGCGAGGCATTTTCCGTGCCGAGCACTTCAACAAGCACGTCATGGACGATCTTGATCACCTGCTGGCCGGGCGTCACCGAGCGGATGACATTCTCGCCGATGGCGCGCGGCCGCACCTTGGCGATGAAGTCGTCCACCACCGACAAAGCGACATCCGCCTCGATCAGGGCGGTGCGCACCTCGGCCAGAGCGGCATCGACATCAGCCTCCGACAGGGCGCCGCGGCCCCGCAGCTTGTCGAAAACGCCCGTCAGGCGGGATTGAAGGGACTCAAACAATCAGAAACTCCAAGTGGCTTCGCCCTTTATCGTTTGGGCGAAATTGCAAGCAATTTCGCCCCAGGGGGCGCACGTCTCAAATGGTTGCGCCCCTTGTCTGGGACAAAACCAAGTGGTTTCGCCCCAGGGGGCGCAACGCGCTGCCTGGGGGCGATCCCCCGCGCCGGGCGGGGGACCGGAAAGTCATAAGGGCTTTCCGGGATGGCCGGGTTTTAGGCTCCAGGGGGCCCGAAAGTCAATTCCCGCCCCGGCGCGGTCCTGCTGCTGGGCGCCGGGGCCGAATTGACAGCAATGGCCCGTCAGGCTCCCTTGCGTCCCACAACAAAATCGCCGGGGGTGAGTTTCATGACTGACCATCTGTCACGCCGCGCCATGATCGCCGGCGCCGCGGCCGCCGTGCCGGTCCTGGCCCATGCCGCCGACAAGGCGCTGCTGGGCGCGCCCGCCACGGTGATCAGCAATCCGCCGCGCGTGTTCGGTCCGGATGCCCCGCCCAATGTCTTTCCCGATCCCGATGTCATCTCCTACGATCCCGCCTTCGGCACCATCAGACAGGGCCATGGCACCATCAAGCGGCTGGGCACGGGCTATCAATGGGCGGAAGGCCCCGCCTGGTCGAACCAGGGCCAGTATGTCGTGTTCAGCGATGTGATGGGCGACACCCAGTATCGCTACATCTGGGAGACGGGCGAGATCACGCCGTTCCGCAAGCCGTCGCTCAATTCCAACGGCAACAGCTTCGACTATCAGGGCCGCCAGATCTGCGCCCAGGATTTCTCGCGCCGCGTGGTGCGCTGGGAGCATGACGGCTCCATGACCATCCTGGCCGACAATTTCCAGGGCAAGCCGTTCAACTCGCCCAACGACTTCGCCGTGCACAAGGACGGCAGCGTGTGGTTCTCCGATCCGCTTTTTGGCGGCCAGCTGTCGGAAGGCCATCCCGACCAGGGCGAAGGCCCGTTCAACCGCGGCGGCTATCTCAATCCCCATATCGGCAATCCCGCCAGCGGCATCATCGGCTCGCTGCACCAGATCCTGCCGCCCGCCATCTACCGCATCGATCCGTCGGGGCGCATCGACCAGGTGATCGCGGGCAAGATGCCCAATGGCCTGGCCTTCTCGCCCGACTGTTCCAAGCTCTATTTCCTGTGGGGCGGCGACATGATGGTGGGCGATGTCCAGGGCACCAAGCTGGGCAATGTGCGCGTCTTCACCAGCTTCATGGTGGACGGGGTGCGCTGCGGCGGCGACGGCCACCGCGTCGATGTGCAGGGCAATGTCTGGTCCGGCTCGAACTCGGTCCTGGGCTATATGGGCGTGACGGTGTGGAACCCCGCCGGCAAATGCATCGGCCGCATCCGCCTGCCGGAGACCTGCGCCAATCTCTGCTTTGCCGGGCCCAAGCGCGACTGGCTGTTCATGACCGCCTCGCAGTCGGTCTATATGATCCGCACCAATACCCAAGGCGCGGCACCGAGCTAATGCCGGGTCCGCGCCGATAGGGCGAGACGCGGCGCGCAGCACGCGTGAGCACGCCCATGCGAAAGCCTCGAACGCCGAACGCCAGCGATGGCCGAAGGCACCCAGCTGAGGCTGGTATGCGCAATCGTCAGTTTACGGATGGGCCGGCGGGGTCTAAAGGTGGGCAGGAAATCCCGCCCGAAAGTTCCCCATGCCCAAACTGCCCGACATGTCCGCCAGCGCGATCAAGAGCCGCGAAGCCCTGACCAAGATCTACAAGGCCTCCAAGCCCAAGGAAGCTCCCGCCGCCGCACCCAAGCCGCGCATTGCCAAGGGCCGATAGGCCCATTGTAGAAGGGCGCTAGCCCCTTGAAAAAGGGCCGATAGGCCCATTGGGAGAAGGGCGCCAGCTCCTTGGAGTAGGGCGCCAGCCCACTGCAGAAGGGCCACAAGGCCCGGACAAAGAAAAACGGCCCGCCAGGCAACCGGCGGGCCATTTTCTTTTCCAGGGCCTATTGCAAGCCAGCCGAGACGCTGGTGAAGGCGTCCGACAATTTGGTACCGACCGCCGCGACGCCGCCAATGATGGCGACGGCGATCAGGGCGGCGATCAGGCCATACTCGATGGCGGTGGCGCCGCGCCTGTCATTCCAAAGATTTTTCAGCATGCCCCGATGCCTCGTAACCTGACAGCGCGGTTTAGCGCAGGGCCAAAAGCCCGGCCCAGTTTTTCCCGGTTAATTGCTTAACCGCCGGACCCCAGTCCCAGCGTCCTGGCAAGGTAGAGGAAGGACAGCGCCCACATCTCGGCGGCCTGGCGGTGATCGGCGGCGGCGGCATGGCCGCCATCGGTATTCTCGTAGAACAGCACCTGGTGGCCCTGTGCCAGCATCCGCGCCGCCATCTTGCGGGCATGCACCGGGGTGACGCGGTCGTCGCTGGTGGCGGTGATGAAGAAGACCGGGGGGTATTTCACGCCCTGTTTCACATTCTGGTACGGCGAATAGGCGAGAATGGCGTCGCGCTCCGCCGGGGTGGCAGGGTCGCCATATTCCCCGACCCAGCTCGCCCCTGCCCCCAGATGGGTATAGGCCAGCATGTCGATCAGCGGCACCTGGCACACCACCGCGCCGAACAGTTCAGGATGCTGCACCATCACCGTCGACACCAGCAGCCCGCCAGTGGAGCCGCCCATGATGCCAAGCTGGCTGGGCGTGGTCAGGCCGCGCCGTTCCAGGTCTTCACCCACCGCCGCGAAATCGTCATAGGCGCGCTGGCGGTTGGCCTTCAGCGCCGCGTCATGCCAGCCCGGCCCGAACTCGCCGCCGCCCCGGATATTGGCCACCACATAGATGCCGCCTTTGCTCAGCCATTGGCGGCCCAGATTGGCGCTGTAGCCGGGGGTCAGCGACACTTCAAAGCCGCCATAGCCATACAGCAGGGTGGGCGCGGGGGCGTTGAGAGCTTTCGGCCGCGTCACGAAATAGGGGATTTTGGTGCCGTCCTTCGACACGGCCTCGAACTGCTCGGTGACCAGGCCGGACGCATCGAACCGCGCCGGCAGCGACTTGATCGGTTTGGGATGATCGTCGCCGCCATCAAAATACAGCGTTGTCGGCGTCAGGTAATTCTCGAAGCTGAACATCGCTTCGGGGCCGTAATCATTGGTGGAGGCGATGCCCGGCGCGCCATTGCCCGGCAGCGCCAGCACGGTGTCGCGCCATCCCTCTGCGCCATGCGTGAAGACATGCACCGCCCCGATCACATTGTCGTTGATCACGGCGTAAAGCCTGTCGCGCCCCGTGGCGACGCTTTCCACGCTCTGGCGGGCATCCGGCACGAAGACCGCCTCCAGCGGCGCACCGTCCCGGAACGCCACCAGCGACCCGCGGACAAATCTGCGCCCCCCGGCGGGATCGGTATAATCCTCGCGCAGGGTGGCGATCAGACGGCCGGCGATCATGCCTTTCACATCGGCCGACAGCGGCAGAGCCAGCTTGCGGGTCTTGCCGTCTTCCACGGCGTAATATTCGCTTTCAAAGAAGCTCACCGCCCGTATCACCAGGGCGAAATTGCCTTGCTTGGTGTGGAAGGTGGCGGGCGCGACCAGCACGTCTTCCTTGCGGCCTTCATAAAGCGGCGTCGCCCCGGTGCCGCGCTTCCACAGCCGGGCGGTGCGGGCATAGCCGCTGGCGGTCTCGCCGTCCGCCGCCGTGGCATAGAGGATGGTGTCATCGTCCAGATAGGAGGCATCGCTCTTGGCTTGTGCCAGATGAAAGCCATCCTTCACCAACGCCTTGACCTCGGTGTCATATTCGCGGATCACCACCGCGTCGCCGCCGCCCTTCGACAGCCGGATCAGGCAGCGCGTCAGGCCGGGCGCGCATTCCGCCCCCTTGAACACCCAGTTCTCGCCTTCGCTTTTCGCCAGTGCATCCACATCCAGCAGCACCTCCCAGTGCGGCGTCGCGGTCTGGTAATCGGCGATGGCGGTGCGCCGCCACAGGCCCTTGGGATTGGCGGCGTCCTGCCAGAAATTATAGACCCAGGCCCCGCGCAGGGTGCCGAAGGGGATGCGGTCGGCGGCGTCCAAAATCGCCAGCACGGAGTCATGAATGGGCTGGTAGCGGGGATCGGCCTGCAACAGGCCCAGCGAGACCTTGTTGTGCTCGGCGACCCAGGCCAGCGGCTTTTGGCCATGGACATCCTCCAGCCAGACATAAGGGTCGTCCAGGGTCATGGCGCGGGCTCCAGCGGTGAGAAACAACAAGATGACGGCGAAGCCCAGATAAGTACGCATGGCGGTCCTTCAACAGGCGCGCGATTTTGGCTGCTTTTGCCCGCCGGAGTCGATGGAAAAGCCCGGCCCGGACCCCTATAAGGCCTGCCATGACCGCTTTCCTCAAAATGCACGGCCTGGGCAATGATTTCGTGGTGTTCGATGCCCGCGACAGCGCCTTTACGCTCAGCGCCGCACAGGTTCGCAAGATCGCCGACCGCCATTTCGGCATCGGCTGTGACACGGTGGTGGCGATCCGCCCCGGCGGGGCCGAGGCCGATGCCAGCCTGCTGTTCTACAATGCCGACGGCTCGGAATCGGAATCCTGCTTCAATGCCAGCCGCTGCGTCGCCCGCCTGCTGATGGACGAACGCGGCCTGGCGCGCGTCAAGCTGTTGACCAAGGGCGGCCTGCTGGTGGCGAGCGATGCCGGCAAGGGCCTGGTGACGGTGGACATGGGCGCGCCGCATCTGCAATGGCAGCAGGTGCCCTTGGCGCAAGCGCGCGACACCACCAGCTTCACGCTGGAAGTGGGCGCCAGTTCGCTACCGGCCAGCGCCGTGTCGATGGGCAATCCCCATTGCATCCTGTTCGTGCCCGATGCGGCGAGCGCGCCGGTCGCCCTGCTGGGGCCGAAGATCGAGACCCTGCCGCTGTTTCCCCGGCACACCAATGTCGAATTCGCCCAGGTGCTGGACCGGGGGCGCATCCGCATGCGGGTGTGGGAGCGCGGCGTGGGCATCACCCTGGCCTGCGGCTCGGGCGCCTGTGCCACCGCCGTGGCCGCCATCCGCCGCGGCCTGACCGGCCGCAAGGTCGAGCTGCTGCTGGATGGCGGCGCGCTGATCATCGAATGGCGCGAGGAAGACGGCCATGTGCTGATGACCGGCCCCACCGCGATGCCGTTCCGGGGCCGGGTCGAGCTGGACCAGTTATGAGCGTGGAGGTGGTCACGTTTGGTTGCCGCCTCAACGCCTATGAGAGCGAGGTCATCAAGCTGCGCGCCGCCGAGGCCCAGCTGCAGGACACCGTGGTGGTCAACACCTGCGCCGTCACCGCCGAAGCGGTGCGCCAGTCGCGCCAGGCGATCCGCCGCCTGAAGCGCGCCAATCCCAGCCGCCGCGTCATCGTCACCGGCTGCGCCGCCCAGATCGAACCCCGGGCCTATGCCGCCATGGCCGAGGTCGATGCGGTGCTGGGCAATCAAGAAAAACTGACCGCGCAGGCCTATGCCGATTTCGGTATCGGCCTGAGCGAAAAAATCCGGGTCAATGACATTATGAGCCTGCGCGAAACCGCGCCCCAGATGGTCGACCATTTCGACGGCCATACCCGCGCTTTCCTGCAGGTGCAGAATGGCTGCGACCATCGCTGCAGCTTCTGCATCATTCCCTATGGCCGGGGCAATTCGCGCAGCGTGCCGCTGGGCGCGGTGATTGAAGAGGCCCGCCGCCTGGCCGTGGGCGGCTTTGCCGAGCTGGTGCTGACGGGGGTGGACCTGACCTCCTATGGCGCGGACCTGCCGGGCGCCCCCACCCTGGGAACGCTGGTCGGCAAGATCCTGGGGCTGGTGCCGGAGGTAAAGCGCCTCAGGCTGTCGTCCATCGACTCCATCGAGGCCGATGCGGCCCTGATGCGCGCCATTGCCGAGGAAGAGCGGCTGATGCCCCATTTCCATCTCTCCGCCCAGTCAGGCGACGACTTGATCCTCAAACGCATGAAGCGCCGCCATGGCCGCGCCGACACGATTGCGTTCTGCGATGCGGTGCGGCGGCTCAGGCCCGAGGCGGCGTTCGGCGCCGACCTGATCGCGGGCTTTCCCACCGAGACCGACGCCATGTTCGAAAACAGCCTGCGTCTTATCGCGGATGCCGGCCTCACCCAGCTGCATGTCTTTTCGTATAGCGCCCGCCCCGGTACCCCCGCCGCCCGGATGCCGCCTTTGCCCGGCGCCATCATCAAGGCGCGCGCCGCCCGGCTGCGGGCGCGCGGCGAGGCCGCCCTGGCGGCGCGGCTGGACGCCATGGTCGGCAGCCGCCACACCGTGCTGGCCGAACGCGCCGGCCCGGATGGCCGCAGGATCGGCCGCACCCCCTGTTTCACGCCGGTCCTGATCGGCGATGTGCCGCACGGCACCTTCCACAGCGTCACCATTGCCGGGCGCGACGGCGACCGCCTGGTGGCCGCATGAGAAGCTTCGGCGAAGCGCCGCCGCCGCCCGGCTTTCTGGAACGGCTGACCTCGGGCCTGGCCAAGACCGGGCTGGGCGCGGTCCTGACCAAGCGCAAGCTGGACACGGCGGCGGTCGCCGAGCTGGAAGAAGCCTTGATCCGCGCCGACATGGGCGCCGTCCAGGCCAGGACGCTCGCCGCCGCCGTGGCAAGGAACCGCTATGACGTCGAAATCAGCGGCGCGGAACTGAAATCGGTGCTGGCCGGAGAAATCGCCGCCTTGCTGGCGCCACTGCAAAAGCCCCTCACCGCCGATGACGGCAAAAAGCCCTTTGTGATCCTGGTGGCCGGGGTCAACGGCACCGGCAAGACCACCACCATCGGCAAGATGGCCAAGCGCCTGGCCGAGGAAGGCGCGAAAGTGACGCTGGCGGCGGGCGACACCTTCCGCGCCGCCGCCATCGAGCAGCTCAAGGTCTGGGCCGAACGCGCCCATGCCCGGTTCGTGGCGGGCAAGCCGGGCGGCGATGCCGCGGGCCTGGCCTTCGAGGCGCTGGAGACGGCGCGCGCCAATGGCAGCGACGTGCTGATCATCGACACGGCGGGCCGGTTGCAGAACAAGACCGGGCTGATGGCCGAACTGGAGAAGATCGCCCGCGTCATCAAGAAGCTGGACGCCACCGCGCCGCATGCCACCGTGCTGGTGCTGGACGCCACCACCGGCCAGAACGCCATCTCGCAGGTGGAAGCCTTCGGCCGGGTGGTGCCGCTGACCGGGCTGGTGATGACCAAGCTGGACGGCACCGCCAAGGGCGGCATCCTGGTGGCGCTGGCAGGCCGCTTTGGCCTGCCGGTGCATTATATCGGGGTCGGCGAAGGCGAGGACGACCTGCAACCCTTTGTCGCTGCCGATTTCGCCCGAGCTTTGGTGGGCGCGGAAGAAAGAGAACAGACATGAACCCGCAGATCCGCCGCCTCGCCCTCGATCTGGGCCCGCTGCTCATTTTTTTCGCAGGCTTCAAGTATCTGGGCATCTTCGGCGCCACCGCCGCCTTCATGGCGGCGGTGCTGGCGGCCCTTTTGGTGGGCTGGCTGGTGGAAAAAAGGCTTTCCCCCATGCCGCTTTTCACCGCCGTGCTGGTGCTGGTCTTTGGCGGACTGACGCTTTATTTGAAGAACGACATCTTCATCAAGATGAAGCCCACCGTGCTGTATGGTTTCTTCGGCGTCCTGCTGCTGGCGGGGCTTTTCTTCAACCGCCTGTTCATAAAATATGTTTTCGCCCAGGCCTTCGAGCTGACCGAGGCCGGCTGGCGCAAGCTGACCATCCGCTGGGGCGTGTTCTTCGTGGGTCTGGCCGTGATCAACGAGGCGGTGTGGCGCATGACCGACACCGCAACCTGGGTTTCGTTCAAGGTTTGGGGCATCATCCCATTGATTTTCCTGTTCGCGCTCGCACAGACGCCCCTGGTGATGAAACATCAGTCCGCGAGCGGCAAAGACGCGCAACAATGATGCGCCCCGTCCTGAGGATTGGTCGCAGCTGAACATCATGTCCCGGCGGTGACATGTGATGTGGCTTGTCCGCAACGCCACACAACGCATTGTGTTCCCGGCCGGTACAATCCTCGCAAGATCGCGCGGCCTCTCCCTCGCGCACCCGCCAACAGCAAGCGCCTCGGCTTTGCAATATGACGGGCGGAAAATTTGCGCATGGACATCGGCGCGCAAAACCGTTTTAACTGCCCATCCGGATCGCAAGCACACTTTCAGTAACCCGAATGCGGGACATGAACGGAGCGCGGACCGGCGCGAAAGTCAGAGCGAACATCAGGGGCAGTGGGATGATGAAAGTGCGGCGCGGCGGGGGAAATGGCTTTGACCTTTCCGAAGCGCCGTCTCACCTGATCCGCCGCTGCCAGCAATTCTATGGCGACCTTTACGCGCGCGAGGCGGGCGGCAAGGAACTCACCAAGCAGCAATTCACCCTGCTCTGCGCGCTGGAGGCCAATGACGGCACCAGCCAGACCGCTTTGGTCGAGATCACCGGAATCGACCGTTCGACCCTGGCCGAGATGGTGCGCCGCATGCTGGACAGGGGCCTGTTGTCGCGTGAGCGCACCGAGGAAGACCAGCGCGCCAACGCGGTCGCCATCAGTGCGGCGGGCCGCAAGGCGCTGCGCAGCGCCCGCAACGCCGCCGACCGGGCCGAGCGCGCCTTGCTGGAGGCCCTGCCCATTCCCGACCGCCAGACATTCGTCAAGGCGCTGTCCCAGATCGCCCAGGCCGCCGACCAGCTGGACGGCGACGCCAGCAAGCCCGTCCGGCGCAATCTGCGCCGGCGTAAATTGGGTGGGTGAGACACGACCGGCATAGCCGGGCAAAACGGTCCGTCGCTAGCGACAGCGTAGCGCGACGACCGTTTTGAGTGTCGAACGCCGCGAGCCTCAGCGAGCGGCCGGAGAGCTGCCCGACCCGTGCACAGACCCATTCATCGCCGCGAGCCTTAGCGAGCGGCCGGAGAGCTGCTCACCACAAGCCCCCGAGACGCTCCGCTAGACAATAATATTGATGTGCTGCCCCAACCGCGCGGATGCGGATGGCGTTTGCGGCTGCGCGGCGGCGGCCGGCGCCGCGGCCTGCTTCAACGGCAAGGCGGTAAAGCCGGTCTTCACATCGGAGGTTTTTTCCAGCGCGGCGGCGAAGCTCGCCTGGGGCGCGGCCTGGGGCGTCTGCAGCCGGGCGCGGGCTTCGCGGGCGGCCTGCTGGGCGGCAATGAGGGTGGCGCTGACTTGCATGCGCCCAACCTGTCAAAACAGGGTTAGAAAAGGCTTAAGACGCCGGCGCGCCTAAGACCCCCGCGCCGCCTTGACGGCCGGCAGGACCTGGTCCTGCAGCACCTGGTCGTTCAGCGGCCCGACATACTTGAAACGCACGATACCCTTGCCGTCCACGACATAGGTCTCGGGCACGCCATAAACGCCCCATTCGATGCTGGCGCGGCCGTCATCGTCGCGGGCGATCTTGGCAAAGGGATTGCCCAGTTCGTCCAGGAAGGCGCGCGCCGCCTCGGGCTTGTCTTTCTGCACCAGCCCGTACAGCGCCACGCCGGAAAGCTGCGACAGCGCCGCCAGCGGGCTGGTCTCGGTGCGGCAGGGGGCGCACCAGGAGGCAAAGACATTGATCACGCTGACATGCCCCGCTGTCAGGTCGGCGGGGGTGAAAGCGGTGCTGCGGGCATCCAGCGCCGGCAGGGTCAGCCGGGGCGCGGGTTTGTCCAGCAAAGCGGAGGGAATGATGCTGGGCGGCGGCGCCCACAGGCTCTTGAACAGGAAAAAGGCCAGCACCGCGAAGGCGGCGACGGGCAGGATGAAGATCCAGCGCTTCACGTCTTTTTCTCGAGCGCCGCCAGCCGGGCCTTGGCGCGCCGCCAGGCGATCACCGCCCACAGCGTCAGGCCCCCCAGCGCCAGCGCCGATATGGCATAGGCCGGCCAGACATAAACCCCATAGGCACCCATCTCGAAATTCATGCACCCACCATCAGATTGCGGGCGCGGCGTTCGATGATGGCGGTGCGGATACGCAGCAGCCACAGGGTGACGAACAGCAGCATGTAACCCGCCATCATCAACAGCAGCGGCGTCAGATAGACCGGCGCGATCTTGCCCGACAGGATGCTTTCGCCCTGGTGCAGGGTGCTCCACCAGTCGACCGAGAATTTGATGATGGGAATATTCACCACCCCGATCAAAGCCAGGATGGCGGCGGCGCGCGCGGCGCGGGTCTCGTCCTCGATCGACGACCACAGCGCCATATAGCCCAGATAGAGGAACAGCAGCAGCAGGAAGCTGGTCAACCGCGCATCCCACACCCAATAGGTGCCCCACATCGGCTTGCCCCACAGGGCGCCGGTGATCAGCCCCAGGGCGGTGAATACCGCGCCCAGCGGGGCGGCGGCGCGGGCGGCAGTGTCCGACAAGGGATGACGCCACACCAGCGAGAACAGCGAGCAGACCGCGATGGCGCCATAGGCGGCTTCCGCCGCCACATCGGCGGGAACATGGATGAACAGCATCATCACCGTGCTGCCCTGCTGATAGTCCGGCGGCACAGCAAAAGCGAGATAGAGGCCCAGGCCCAGGGTGACGGCCGCCGCGAGGGCGGCGATGGGCAACACCACGCGCGAGAGGCGCATGAAATTGTGCGGATTGGCATAGGCGAACAACGACTGCATCACGAACCCAGATTGAGGCGCACCCCGGCGGCGGCCGCGAAAGGACTTAGCAGCAGCGCGGCGGATGCAAAAGCCGCCAGCAGTTCCAGCGCGCCGGTTCCGCCAAAGCCGTCCAGTACCCGGGCGACACTGCCCGCGCCAAAGATCACCACCGGGGCCAGCAGGGGCAGGATGATGAGCGGCAGGATCAGCCCGCCCCGCTTCAGGGAAAGGGTCAGGGCGGCGCCGATGGCGCCCACGGCGCTGACGGCGGGCGTGCCCAGCAGCAGCGAGACGAACAGCATGGCCGTGGCGGGGGGCGGCAGGTTGAACATCAGCGCCAGAACCGGCGACAGCAGGGTCAGAGGCAGGCCGGTGGTCAGCCAATGCGCCAGGAGCTTGGCCAGCGCCGTCAGTTCCAGCGGCAGGGGGGCCAGCGCGATGAGTTCCAGGCTGCCATCCTCGTAATCGCCCTGAAAAAGTCGGTCCAGCGACAACAGCGCCGCCAGCACCGCCGCCACCCACAGGATGCCGCCCGCCACCCGGGCCAGGAGGCGCAGGTCGGCGCCGATGCCCAGCGGCACCAGGGTCGCCACCAGGGCGAAGAAGCTCAGCGCCAGCGCCGCGCCGCCGCCGGAGCGGGCGGCCAGTCTGGCGTCGCGCCGCAGCAGGGTGAAGAAGGGGCTCACAGCCCACCTCCGGACAATACGAGGCTTTCATTGGAGAGGCCGAGCGGTTCATGGGCGGCGGCGATGATGATGCCGCCTGCGCCGCAATGGCGGACCATCATCTGCGCCACCAGTGCCTGGCCAGATGTGTCCAGCGCCGCAAAGGGCTCGTCCAGCAGCCAGAGCGGACGCTGGGAGACGAGGAGCCGCGCCAGCGCCAGGCGGCGGCGCTGCCCGGCGCTGAGATAGCGGCAAGGAAGGTCCGCCTGGCGGGCGAGGCCGACCTGTTCCAGCATGGCGGTATCGGCGCGTTGGCCATACAGCGCGGCGTAGAAGACGAGTTGCTCGCGCACCGTCAGTTGCGGCTTGAGACCGTCCTGATGGCCCAGCCAGCCCACCAGCCGTCCGCGCATCTCCGCATCATCGCTGTCGCGCCCGCCCTGCCGGGTCACCACTCGCCCCGCCACAGGCGCGAGGAACCCCGCCAGCAGCCGCAGCAGCGAAGTCTTGCCCGCGCCGTTGGCGCCCTCCACCGCCAGCGCCTGGCCCGCCTTGACGGTGAAGGACAGGCCGTCGAACAGCCGCCGCTCCCCGCGCGCGCAGGTGAGTTTTTCGGCGGTGAGGGACGTGATCATCGGGATGAGTCTATCACGGCGCGAGGAGTTTTGCGGACTGAGCAGGAGCGCCGAGCGATGTGTACGAACAGTAAATGAGCGAAGGCGCGACGCACTCACGACGCAAAAGACCCGCGCTAATACATATGCTGGCCGCCATTGATCGACATGGTCGAGCCGGTGATGAAGCCGCCCTCGTCGGCGACCAGGAACAGCACGCCGCGGGCGATCTCAGACGCCCGGCCCAACCGGCCCACCGGAATGCGCGCCACAATCTTGGCCAGCACGTCCGGCGGCACCGCCGCCACCATGTCGGTGTCGATATAACCGGGCGCGATGGCGTTGACGGTGATGCCGGCCTTGGCGCCTTCCTGGCCCAGCGCCTTGGTGAAGCCGTGGATGCCGGACTTGGCGGCGGCGTAATTGACCTGGCCATACTGACCGGCCTGGCCGTTGATCGAGCCGATATTGACGATGCGGCCGAACTTGCGCTCCAGCATGCCGTCCCAACCCGCCTTGCACATGTTGTAGCAGCCGCCCAGATTGGTATCCAAGACCTCGTCCCAGGCGCTGCGGTTCATCTTCTTCATCGTGGCATCACGCGTGATGCCGGCATTGTTGACGATCACTTCAACCGGCCCGAGATCGGCTTCGACCTGCTTGATGCCGTTGACGCAATCCTCGAAGGACGACACGTCCCACTTATAGGCCTTGATGCCGCTGCGCGCCGTGAAGGCCTTGGCCCGCTCGTCATTGCCGGCATAGTTCGCCGCCACGGCATAGCCCGCATCCTTCAGCGCCACCGAGATCGCCTCGCCGATGCCGCGCGTGCCGCCCGTGACCACCGCTACCCGTGCCATGTATTCTTCCTTTTTCCTGCTTGCTGCCAGTTAGGCGCGGATTCCCAGGCGATTCAACAAAGAACGATATTGCAATGCACTTCTGTGCTTACCGCTCCACCGTCAGGGCAATCCCCATCCCACCACCAATACACAACGTGGCCAGCCCCTTCTTGGCGTCGCGCCTCGCCATCTCGAACAGCAAAGTGGTGAGGATGCGGGCGCCCGACGCCCCGATCGGATGGCCGATGGCGATGGCGCCGCCATTGACGTTCACTTTTGCCGCGTCCCAGCCCATCTCCTTGTTGACGGCGCAGGCCTGGGCGGCGAAGGCCTCATTGGCCTCCACCAGGTCGAGGTCGGCGGCCTTCCAGCCCGCCTTTTCCAGCGCCTTTTTGCTGGCCGGGATGGGGCCGGAGCCCATCACCTTGGGATCGACGCCCGCCTGGGCCCAGCTGGCGATGCGGGCCATGGGGGTCAGGCCCCGGGCGGCGGCCTGCTTGGCGCTCATCAGCACCAGGGCAGCGGCGCCGTCATTGAGGCCCGAGGCATTGGCGGCGGTGACGGTGCCGTCCTTGGCGAAGGCAGGCTTGAGACCCGACACCGCCTCATAGGTCGCGCCATCGCGGATATATTCGTCACTGTCCACCACCGTGTCGCCTTTGCGCCCCTTGACCGTCACCGCCACGATCTCGTCCTTGAAGCGGCCCGCCTTCCTGGCGGCTTCGGCCTTGTTCTGGGACGCCACCGCGAAACGGTCCTGTTCCTCGCGGGTGATCTGCCATTCCTTGGCGACATTCTCCGCCGTCATGCCCATGTGATAGCCGTTAAAGGCGTCCCACAGCCCGTCGCGGATCATGGTGTCGATGAACTGGAAGTCGCCCATCTTCTGCCCGGCGCGCAGATAGGCGGCATGGGTCGACAGGCTCATGGATTCCTGGCCGCCCGCCACCACGATGGCGCTGTCGCCGCCCTGGATGGCCTGGGCGCCCAGGGCCACGGTACGAAGCCCCGAGCCGCAGACCATGTTGATGCCCCAGGCCGGGGTGGGAAAAGGCAGTCCTGCGGCGATGGAGGCCTGGCGGGCGGGGTTCTGGCCCTGGGCCGCCGTCAGCACCTGGCCCAGTATGACCTCACTGACCTCCTCGCCCGCCACCTTGGCGCGCTCCAGCGCGGCGCGGATGGCGGCCTCGCCAAGCTTGTGGGCGGGAACGGTGGCGAAGGCCCCGGTGAAGGCCCCGACCGGCGTGCGCGCGGCCGAGACAATGACGACGTCTTGCATGGGAAATCTCCGCTGACGGACTTTGTGGATTTTCTGCCGCGCGCAAAATGCCGCGAACGCGGGCAATGGTAAACCGTGGCCAAAACACTCATTTGGAACAATGGTTTATGCGGGAAGTTTGGAAATGTTCCGTGCTGCGGCTGCTAATTGAGGCTGGACTCCCGCGCGGCGGGGTGGTGTCTTTGCACCATGGGCGTCCGCGCGGGGATGGGTGCCTGATTGTGCATCGGGGTAATCGTGTCAGAAGACAAAACCAAGGCCGACGGTCCGGTGGTGATCAAGAAATACGCCAATCGCCGTCTCTACAACACCCAGACCTCCTCCTATGTGACGCTGGACCATCTCGCTGCCATGGTGAAGGAAGGCACGGAGTTCGAGGTCCAGGATGCGCGCACCGGCGACGACATCACCCGCTCGGTCCTGACCCAGATCATCTTCGAGGAAGAGGCCAAGGGCCAGTCGCTGCTGCCGATCAAGTTTCTGCGCCAGCTGATCCGCTTCTATGGCGACAGCCTGCAAACTTTCGTGCCGGGCTATCTGGACATGAGCATGGACGGCTTCACCAAGAACCAGGGCGCCATGCGTAACCGCATCGCCGAGGCGCTGGGCGGCGGCAACCAGATGATCGAGACCATGACGCGCCAGAACATGGCGCTGTTCGAGAATGCCATGGCGATGTTCACGCCCTTTGGCGGCGCTGCGGCGCCTGGCAAAAGCGAAACCAAGTCCACCGCCAAACCGGCATCCGACGAAGTCGCCGACCTCAAGGACGAGGTGGAGGCGATGCGCCGCCAGCTTGCCGAGCTGAGCCAGCGCAAGTGACGTTATTTGATTGTCGCGTGACCTGTTGAAAAATCGCTCTGCGTTCGCACGCTGTCGCTACGAACTTCCGGTCACGCTCCGGGGTCCCTTACCGGGGACGCTTCTCATCGTTGCACTTCTGTCGGCCTGCATGGCGCCGCTGTCCCAGGGGGAAGCCCAGGGCATCGCCCGTCAGCGCCTGGTCAAATATTGCGGCAGCGGCTGTTCCCGGCTTGCGCCGGTCCGCACCCAGAAGATCAAGGATCGCTGGCTGGTGGATTTCGAAGACCCGCTCCACAAATTCACCGTCACCGTCGAGGATAATGGCTCGGCCAAGGTCACGACCTGGAGCAAGTAGGCGGCCGCAGGCGCGCGGCTACCTGAAAGTCGGGTTGATCAGCGGCTCGCCGAAGTGGAAGCCCTGGAAGTAATCCACGCCGAAGCTCTGCAGCAAAGCGGCGTCGTCATCCGATCCCACCCATTCGGCCACCGTCTTGATGTCGAAGCTCTTGGCCAGGCCGACCAGGGTGCGCACGAAGACCTGGTTTTCCGGCGACTGGCTGAGATTTTCCACATAGGAGCCGTCGATCTTGACGGTATCGACATGCAGCATCTGCAGGTTGCGGAAGCTGGTATAGCCGGCGCCGAAATCGTCGATCGCCACGCGCACCCCCGCCTCGCGCAGCTGTGAGACGAAGCGGGCATTCTCCTCGAAATGATGCAGGGCGGCGGTCTCGGTCAGTTCCACGATCAGCCGGGGCGCGACATCGCGCGCGCCCATCACATAGTCCACGAAATCCTGCAGCCAGGCCGGGTCGGACGCCGCGGTGCCCGAGACATTGACCGCCAGGGTGACGTTGGGCCGGGCTTTCAACTGGGCGATGGTGGCTTCCAGCGCCCAGCGGTCGACCAGATGCACGATGCCCATGGTCTCGCAGGCCGGCACGAAGTGGCCCGCGGTGAGGATGGCGCCGTCGGGCTTTTGCAGGCGCAGCAGGCATTCGTAATGCGAGGGCTTGCGGCTCTTGGCCGAGACGATGGGCTGATAGGCCAGCTTCAGGCGGTTTTCCTTCAGCGCCTGCACCACCTCGTCGGCGATCTGCATCTGGCGCAGCCGCGCGGTGTCGCTGGCGGGCGAGGGATGATAGACGGCAAAGCCGTCGCGGCCGTTGGCGCGGGCCTTGTTCAGCGCCTGTTCGGCGCGCAGCATGGCTTCCTGGCTGGTGTTGGCGGCCTGGGGCAGCCACACGGCGCCGACGCTGCAGGTGGCCGCCACAAGCCCGCTCTTGGTGTCGATGGTGCTGGCGCGCACGCTGGCGCGCAGCCGCGACGCCACCACCGCGATCTCGCGCGCGTTGCAGTTGCGCAGGATGACGCCGAACTTGTTGCCGGCGGTGCGGCCGATTGCGTCGCTTCCGCGCAAGGTTTGGGCCAGGCGCTCGCCCACGCCCATGATGACTTCCTCGCCGGCGTCGAAGCCGAAACTGTCATTGATCATCGCCAGCCGGTCGATCGAGGCGACCAGAAAGGCGCAGTTGCGCGATTCCGCCTTGGCGCTTTCGATGGCCAGGGTCAGCTCCTCGCGCAGCGCATTGCGGTTGAGGTGGCCGGTCAATTCGTCGCGGGTGGCCAGATAGGTCAGGCGGCGCACTTCGCGGGACCGCTCCGAGGTGTCGCGCATCAGCCCGATCAGGCGGACGGTGCGCCCGTCCGGGCCCGCCATGCGGGTGCCGACCAGCGTGAAGTTCACCGCGCCCATGGCGCTGGCGATCTCGATGTCGGTGAGGAAGTCGGTGTCCTGGGCATCGCGCAGGTCCAGTACCCCCTGCAGGCCGGTGCGGCGCTCGGGGGGAACGATGTCGAGAAAGGCGCGGGCGCTGCTGCAATTGATATGGGCGGGCAGAAGGTCGGCGGCGCCGTCCCAGGCAATCACGCCGCTGGCGACCTGCCAGTCGAACGCGGCGGTGCCGGCGCACTGGGCCGCAAGGCGCAGGCGCAGTTCGGCTTCCAGTTGGCCGAGCTGGGCGAGGTCGTCCTGGCTCTGCAATGCGGCGTTCAGCACATCCACCATCCCCGGCCGGTTTCTCCAGCCCTGCCGGGACTATGACGAAGGGGACTTAAGAAAGCGGAAATTCCCAGCATTTTCAGGCCCGCGCGGGACTGGCCCCGCCCTTGCCTTGTTGTGGGGTATGAACGTGATCGGACCCATCCAGGCACGGAGCAGCGGCGGCGTCAGGCCTGTCGCCGCGCCGGCGCGCGGCGTGGAAAAATCCAGCGCCTCCAGCCATTTGGGCGCGGGCCAGCGCGACTTCACCGCGCCGCGCGACAATTGTCCGCCGCGCCTTCAGGTCGAACTGGTGTGCCAGGATGACACTAAGGGCTTCGACCCGATCTGGGACGGGCCGCGGCTGCTGCCGTCATTCGTGGCGCAGGTCCTGGGTCAGGCCTTTGCCCATCACCGCCATTGCGAACCCCTGGCGCACGCCGCCTATGCCGCCACCGCCCCCCGCAAGGCGCTGCTGCTCGACGCCAAGAGCTGAACGCGCCGGAACACCGGCCACGGCGCCAAGCGCGGCGGCGGCGCAGAGCAGCAAGGTCCCTGCCCCCACCCCGTCCACCGGCAGGCCCAGCCCCGCCGTCAGCAACACCGCGCCCGCCAGGCCCGGCATCAGCGCGGTGCCGTTGAAGGCGGCGGCAATGATGGTGAGCGAGGCCGCCGCCAGCGGCAGCAGCGCCCACAGCCAGTGTCCCGACAGCGTCGCGAACAGTCCGCCCGCCAGGGCCGCGACCAGCGCCGTGCTGGCGGCGGCGCTGTAGAGCGGCCGGGCGAAACGCGCCAGCGACGCCAGCGCCAGGGCCGTGCCTGCCAGCGGCAACAGCAGCAGCGCCGCCACATCGCCCAGATGCGCGGCGGCGGCGGCGGCCAGCGCCGCCAGCAGCATGACGGCAAAGCGCAGCGGCAGGCGCGCCGGCGCGGGCAAGGCCGCCGCCCGGCGCCAGGCGGCGATGCAGGCGGCGAACAAAGCGAGGGCCGAAACGATCAAAAGGGAATCAGGCGGCATGTCCCCAGCTTACTCCAATCGTCATGGCCCGCTTGATGCGCGCCATGACGAATGACTCAAGCCGCCAGCAGATTGCGCAACACGTAAGGCAGAATCCCGCCATTCCTGAAATAGGCCACTTCGTCCGCCGTCAGGATCATCAAGTGGAGCGGCAGGTCGAAGCTGGTGCCGTCCGGGCGCGTCACCTTGGCGCTCATGCGCTGGCGGGGTTTCAGATCGCCCGACAGGCCGGGAATGTCGATCACCTCGCGGCCGGTAAAGCCGTAATCCTTGCGCGTCTTGCCCGCCTCGAAGCAGAAGGGCGCAACGCCCATGCCGATCAGGTTGGAACGGTGGATGCGCTCGAAGCTTTCGGTGATCACGGCGCGGACCCCCTGCAGCTTGGGGCCCTTGGCGGCCCAGTCGCGCGACGAGCCGGTGCCGTATTCCTTGCCGCCGATCACGATGGTGCCATGGCCATCCTTCTTGTAGGCCTGGGCCGCGTCGAAGATCGACATGGCTTCGCCCTGCGCGTCCGGGGTCTTGTAATAGACGGTGTTGCCGCCTTCGGCGCCGCCCATCATCTCGTTGCGGATGCGGATATTGGCGAAGGTGCCGCGCTCCATCAGCTCGAAATTGCCGCGGCGCGAGCCATAGCTGTTGAAATACTTTTGCGCCACCTGGCGTTCCTGCAGATACAGGCCGGCCGGCGAGCTCGGCTTGATGTTGCCGGCAGGCGAGATGTGGTCGGTGGTGATGGAATCGCCGAACAGCGCCAGGATTCGCGCGCCCGTGATCTGCTCGACCGGCTTGGGCACCAGGGTCATATTGTCGAAGAAGGACGGGTTCTTCACATAGGTCGAGGTCGGGTCCCATTTGTAGGTCTGGCCCTTGACCAGTTCGACCTTGCGCCAGTTGGCGTCGCCCTTGAAGACGTCGCCATAGCGCTTCTTGAAGCTGGAAGCGGTGACCGCCTTGCGCATGGCGGCGGCGATTTCCTTGGTGCTGGGCCAGATGTCCTTCAGGTAGACCGGCTCATTCTCGGTGTCATAGCCCACCGGCTCGCGCGTCAGGTCCATGTTGACCGAGCCGGCCAGGGCATAGGCCACCACCAGCATGGGCGAGGCCAGATAGTTGGCGCGCACCTGGGGATGGACGCGGCCCTCGAAGTTGCGGTTGCCGGAGATGACGGCAGCCGCCACCAGGTCGGCCTCGGTCACGGCATTCGCCACGGCATCGGGCAGCGGCCCGGAATTGCCGATACAGGTGGTGCAGCCATAACCGGCCAGCGCAAAGCCCAATTTGTTCAGCGGCGTGTCCAGCCCCGCCTTGGCGAGATAGTCAGTGACGACCTGCGAACCGGGGGCGAGGCTGGTCTTGACCCAGGGCCGCACTTTCAGGCCGCGCGCCACTGCCTTCTGCGCCACCAGCCCGGCGCCGATCATGACGCTGGGATTGGAGGTGTTGGTGCAGGAGGTGATGGCGGCGATCACCACATCGCCATGCCCGATGGAGGCTTCGCTGCCTTCCAGCCTGGCCCGCCGGTTGGCGGCGTCTTCCTTCTTGAAGGTATTGATCAGATTCTCGGCGAAATTGGCGGCGATGCCCGACAGCGGCACGCGGTCCTGGGGGCGCATCGGCCCGGCCATGGACGGCTCCACCGTCGTCATGTCCAGCGACAGCGTGTCGGTGAAGACGGGGTCGGGCGACTTGGCGGTGCGCCACAGGCCCTGCGCCTTGGCGTATTTCTCCACCAGCGCGACGCGCGGCGCCTTGCGGGCGGTGGCCTTGAGGTAGCGCACGGTCTCCGCATCGATCGGGAAGAAGCCGCAGGTGGCGCCATATTCGGGCGCCATATTCGCGATGGTGGCGCGGTCTTCCAGGCTGAGTTCGTCCAGGCCAGGGCCGTAATATTCCACGAACTTGCCCACCACGCCCTTCTTGCGCAGCATCTGGGTCACGGTCAGCACCAGGTCGGTGGCAGTGACGCCTTCGCGCAAGCGGCCGGTCAGCTTGAAGCCCACGATTTCCGGGATCAGCATCGAGATGGGCTGGCCCAGCATGGCGGCTTCCGCCTCGATGCCGCCCACGCCCCAGCCCAGCACCGACAGGCCGTTGATCATGGTGGTGTGGCTGTCGGTCCCGACCACGCTGTCGGGAAAGGCGACGTCGATGCTCTTGTTGTTGATGCCGTCCTTCTGCTTGCGCACCCACACCGTCTCGGCCAGATATTCCAGATTGACCTGGTGGCAGATGCCGGTGCCGGGCGGCACGACGCGGAAATTCGCGAAGGCCTGCTGGCCCCAGCGCAGGAAGCGGTAGCGCTCGCCATTGCGCGCATATTCGATGGCGACATTCTTCTTGAAGCTGTCCTTGTGGCCGAAATCGTCAACCATCACGCTGTGGTCGATGACCAGATCCACTTCCGCCAGCGGGTTGATCTTTTCCGGGTCTCCGCCCAGCGCCTTCATGGCGTCGCGCATGGCGGCCAGGTCGACCACCGCCGGCACGCCGGTCAGGTCCTGCATCAGGACGCGGGCCGGGCGGAAGGCGATCTCGCGGTCGGAGGTGCGGGTCTTCTGCCAGGCGACCACGGCGCGGATATCATCGGCGGTAACGGTCTGTCCGTCCTCGTGGCGCAGCAGATTCTCCAGCAGCACCCGCAAGGAATAGGGCAGTTTCGACGCCCCCTTCAGGCCGTTCTTCTCCGCGGCGGCGAGGCTGAAATAGACATACTTCTTGGTACCGACGCTCAGGGTCTTGCGGCATTTGAAGCTATCGAGGCTCTGCGTCACGGGCGCGTCCTTCGGCTGGAGGGAATGGAGTCGGGTTTAGTCACATTCCGGCCCGAAATAAAGGCGTGACGAGGCCGCAGCGGCGGACTTTTTCAGAGAATCCGGACCCACCCCCCTTGCGCGAAGCGCATAAGGGGGAGGTGCCCGAAGCACCGCCGGGTGCGAAGGGTGAGGTTGGCGGCCAGGCCAACCGAACGCCGAGCGCTTGGGCGCGAAGGCCGGACCGGACGGGGTTGGGCATAATGTCGCCCAAAAGCCCTGCCACCGTGTCGGATAACGAAGGGGACTGGTCCATCAGTCCGGCGGCAGAACCGTCTTGAGGTCGCGTGAGAATTTCGTTCGCCATCATCGTGTTGCTGGCCGGGTCCGTAGCGGCCTCCGCCCAGCCCGATGCCGGGCCGGGCGTGGCGCCTGCCATGGCCTCGCGGCTGGCGGCCGAGCGCGTCAGCGCGGTGGAGCCGGGCCTTTACAGCGCCGGCGAGGACGGCTTCAGCCTGGAGCCTTACGGCAACGGCAAATACCTGCTGCGCTTTGACGGCGGCAACGAGAATTTCGTGCTGACGGCGGAGCGCGGCTCGCTGGGCGCGCGCATCCTGAAATATGACACCGGCGCGACGGCGCTGCGCGTCTCGGTCTGGGGCGGGCTGACGCTCTATACCCTGGACAATCCCGGCGGCATTCCTGCCACCCGCCAGGGCGATGCGCCGCCGCCGCCCGCTTTGGCAGTGTCGCCCGGCGAATTGCAGACCGCCTTTGGCGACGAAGCCAGCCACATCGTCTACATGCAGAAGGTCGTGCTCAAATTCTCCGCCGATCCGGCGGTGATGGCCGCCGATGCCCAGACGCGGGGCCGCGCCTTCGACGCCCTGACCAATGCCGCAGCGGGGATCGAGCGTTTCCTGGCGGCCCTGCCGGCGGCGCGCCAGTCATTCGCCAGGCGCATCAGCACGGTGAAGGTGGCCGAAGGCGGCAAGCCCACCGTCACCATTGCCGGCTCGACCCTGCTGGTCAGCTTTGTGCCGGGCGAAGGCCATGAAGGCCATGCCTCGTCGCTGGCCATCCAGCAGCAGCTGGGACGGCTGTTCGCGGCGACAAACATCGTCATCAAATAGCCCCGCGAACGAAACCGCGAAGGGGGCGGTACCTACTTGCTCATCACCGTGACCCGGCCCACCGAGGTGTCGCCGGCGACCAGATTGTCCTTCTTGTCGAACGCCCAATAGCTCGCCTCGGTGAACTGGCCGGGGCCGATGCCCATGCCATTGCCCACCGCGCCCAGCACATGGCCGTCACGGTCCAGCTTGAGGAACTGGCCGTCCTGGCCCGACGCCATCCAGGGATTGCCCTGATGGTCGAAGTTCAGGGCGCAGACCAGGTTCCTCATCTGCAGCGTCTTCACGAAGCGGCCGTCGGCAGTATAGATCACGATGCGATACTGTTCGCGATCACCGATCCAGACATTGCCGTTGGTGGGATCGATCGCCAGGCCATGGGCGGAGTCGAACTTGCCCTGCCCCACCTCATTGCCGAACCATTCGCCGACATACTTGCCGTCCTTGGTCAGGTGGACGATGCGCGCAACGCCTTCCTGGTTGGCGGGATCGGGGCTGTCGACATCGTTGGGGCTCTCATTGGCATGGCCCTCGGCGATGTAGAGGTCGCCATCCGGGGCAAACGCCACCATCACCGGCTGCCACAGCAGGCGCTGGCCTTTTTCCTCGATCCAGTCGCCGCGCTTGCCCTTGCTGCCGATGGTCATCAGCAGCTTGCCGTCAGGCGACAGCTTCATCACCGTGGCCTGGCCATTGTCGGTGATCCAGACATTGTCCTGGGCATCCACCGCCATGCCATGGGCCTTGTCCTGGTGGCCGATGACGCTTTGAGGCACTTCCAGGATCAATTTGTGATCAGGGCTGAATTTCGTCAGCTGCGTCACGCCGGCGGGGGCGCGCTTGAAAACCCACAGATTGCCCTTGGAATCCAGCGCCACCGAGGGGATGCCGCCGATGCCCCGGGGCACCATATAGGGATAGGAGAATTTGTAGCCCATATCCTGCTCCCACTCGAGGCGCGCCAGCTTGGAGCGCGCAAAGCCGCCCTTGCGTCCGCAGATCGGCGAATGGCTGCAGGGCGGACCGGCATCGTTGCCCGACCCGGCGCGCCGCTGGGGCCGCTCGTCGCGCGGGATCACATGCACGGTGCCGTCGGCATCCACCAGGGTGAAGCCGGTGGGGTCGGGAAAGCTCGGCCCCAGATGCCAGGCAATGTTGCCGTTCCTGGCCGGTTCGGACTGGATGGCGAGGCGATCGGCCTGGGCCATCGCAGCGGGGGCCAGTGCGACGGATGCAAGCGCGACGGTCGTCATCAGGCCCAACGCGGCGAGCGTGTGGTTTTTCATGTCCAATGCCCCTGGCGGTTTTTGATGCCGGAACGATGCGCGGTGGTGGCGGGTGCGTCAATCTTGCGCCGCAGCAGACGGCCCTATGTTCACATCACGGGGAAAATGCGGCAAGACCGAATGGATCGGGCGAAAAGTTCCACCGGGCCTTTGCGGCTCATGGACTGAATCCGTCCGGCGCCATCTCGAATTTGGCGAACTCAAATCCCGGCGCGACCGTGCAGCCGACCAGCGTGTAATCGCCCATGCTCTTTGCCGCCTGCCACGCAAACGGGGGCACCACCAGCTGCGGCGCCTGGGCTTCGTCGATATCGGGGCCGAGGATATGGGTCTGCTTGCCGATCTTCAGTTCCAGCGGCGCGCCGCGATAGAAATGCCAGACCTCGGCGGCATCGACCCGGTGCCAGCGCGAGGCCTGGCCCGCCATCAGCAGGAAATAGATCGCTGTGGAGGCGGCGCGGCTTTCGTCGTGCGGCGCATCCCTGAATGTCTCGCGAAACCAGCCGCCTTCGGGATGGGGCCTCAGATCCAGCAGCCGGATCAGCCTGTCGGCCTCGGCGCACATCACAGGCTCACGCCGCCGGGCGCAGCCGCGCGCCGCGCGACGCCATCACTTCCATGCCCTGGGCGAGGGAGCGCGCATCATCCAGCGCATTGTGGACACGGCCCTGGAACGGCACCCCCAGCATGGGACCGATCTCGCAGGACAGCCGCCCGCGCGGATCGATGCCCTGCACCGCGAACCAGCCGCGCAGGTCATAAAACAGCGGCAGCGGCCGCGAAGGCCTCAGGCCATAGAGGCGGATATTCTCCTCCAGCACCAATTCGTCACGGCCGAAGGCGGCGATGGGGCCGCCGTCGGCAAAGTCCAAAAAGCGCTCCAGCGCCACGGCAAAGTCCAGCCCGTCCCGCGCGGCGCGCGCCGCCGTGATTCCGGTGAGCTTTTCCAGATAGGCCGAAGGCGGATTGAAGCGGGGCGCGACCAGCAGGTCGAACTCATCCAGCACCTGGAAGCTGTCGGCGTCCAGGCGGACGGCGCCCATCTGCACCACTTCCTTGAACTCGCCCGGGGTCAGCCAGCTGCGCGCCATGGAACATTCCCAGGCGGTGTATTCCAGGTCGAAGATGGTGATGGTGGGCGATACCAAGCCGAAACCCCAACTGTCCGGACCGGAGCGAATCATCTACTGGTTCCAATTAACACATTGTTAAGGGTGAAAGTCTTACCGCTGGATCAAGACCGCTTTGCGTCAGACGGGGGAACAATGGCCCTTACAGACTGGAACTGCGCTGGCCCGGTTTTCGATCCCGCACCGGCCCCTTCTCGCCCCGGCTATCAGACCGCCCTTGGCGCCCTGCCCCGCCTGCAGGCCGAAGCCCTGGCCAATTTCACACTGGCGGGGTTTCTCTCCCGCTCCGCGTCCGCCTGCATCACCCTTCTGGTGACCGGTGCCTTGGCGCTGGCAGCCACCGGCCTGTCGGGCGGCAGCACCCTGAAGGCCGATTTCACCTGGGCAGTGCTGGTGCTGCTGGGGATCATCGCCATGACCCGCAACTATATCCGCGGCTTTGCGCGGTCCTTGCGCCGCGTGCCGCTGCAGGAAGCCGCCGCCGACCTGCGCGTCCTTCTCTTATATACGGGGGCGGCCTGGGGCTCGGGCGCCTACCTGCTGATGCCCGGAAGTCCCGCCCCGGCGCTGGCCATCGGTTTCGCCGTCCTGCCGTGCCTGGCCCTGGCGCTGGTTCTGAAAGACCGTCCCGGCAGCATGGCTTTCGTGGTGCCGGTGTCGCTGGGGGTCGCGGGGGCGGCGCTGCTGGGCGCCTGGCCGCTGGATATGTGGGTGGCGGGGACGATCTGCGCCTGCGGGCTGGCCATCGCATCCCTTCCCGCATTGCAGCACTCGCATCCGCCAGGGCATTGAGACACAGCTTCGACGCACGGGCGTTATAATCGCGCTGTCTGATTTGCCCCCGCAAAGGCTTTCACCATGACCAATGCCGTCCGCTCCGCCGACACCGAAGAGGCGCGCGCCGCCCAGGCGCGCATCCAGGATGCCCGCGCCCTGATCAAAAAAGAGTCGGCGATGCTGGGCTTCTTCGACGCCCTCTATGCCGGGGCGGTACCGGACGATGTGCTGCACACCGACGCCAAGCGGCTGGTGGCGCTGGCCCGCGCCCTGGCCGCCCAAGTCGCCCGCCACAAGCAGGGCGCCATCGATGTGGCGCTGCTGGACGATGAGGAGACGCACGAGACGGTGCTGGTCGGGATCAATGACGACCGCCCCTTCCTGTTGGATTCCGCCGTGGCGGCCGCCATCGCCGGCGGCGCCCGGCTGCGCGCCGTGTTTCATCCCGTCATCATGGTCGAAGGCATCCCCACCAGCGTCATCGCCCTCATCTGCAATGGCGTGACGGGCGCGGCGCGCGAGGCGCTGGCGCGCAACCTGCGCGATGCCTTCGAACAGGGCGCCCTGGCGGTGCGCGACTGGCAGGCGATGACCGCCCGCCTGAAGGCGGCGCGCGACGGCCTGGCGGCGCATCCGCCCCGGGACGCCGATGTGGAAGAGGACATCGCCTTCCTGGACTGGCTGGCCGACAATCATTTCACCTTCCTGGGGGCGCGCGACTATGTCCTGTCACGCGACGGCGCCAATGGCAGGCTGGAAATCGTGGCGGGCAGCGGGCTGGGCGTTCTCACCGGCGAGGAGGCCCGCGTCATCCGCGCCAGCGGCGAGCGCAGCGGCATGAGCGCGAATGTGCGCGCCTTCATGGAATTTCCCGAACCCTTGATCGTCACCAAGAGCGCCAGCCGCAGCCATGTCCATCGCCGCGCCCACATGGACTATATCGGCATCAAGACCTATGACGCCGACGGTCGCTTCAATGGCGAGCGCCGCTTTGTCGGCCTGTTCACCTCCAGCGCCTACAGCGCCCGGCCGCGCGCCATCCCCGTCCTCAGGCGCAAGATCGCGCGGGTGATGAAGCGCGCCGGGCTGGCGCCGGCCAGCCATGACGGCAAGGCCCTGACCCACATCCTGGACACCTTCCCGCGCGACGAGATGTTCCAGATTTCCGACGACGAACTTTATGAGATCGCCACCGGCATCCTTCGGCTTGGCGGGCTGCCGCGCCTCAAGCTGTTCCTGCGCCTGGACCGTTTCGACCGTTTCGTCTCGGCGATCCTGCTGGCGCCGCGCGACCATATCAACGCCCAGGTCCGCGAGCAGATTCACGCTTTGCTGGCGCATGCGCTGAACGGCCGCCCCTCGGCCTTTGACGCGGCGGTGGATGACAGTCCGCTGGTGCGGCTGCATTTCATCATCGGCCGCAATGACGGCCCCTTGCCGCCCCCGGATGTGCGCGCCCTGGAGCGCCAGATCGCGGCGCTGGTCGAGACCTGGGACGATGCCTTCGCCACGGCCCTGTGCGCGGCGCGCGGCGCCGGGCCGGGCCAGGCCCTGCTGGCGGCGCGCAGCCCCCGTTTCTCGCCCGGCTATCGCGACAGCTTTCCGGCGCATGAAGGCGCCCGCGACCTGGAAGTGCTGGCGGAACTGGCGGCGCAGGACGGACTGAAGATCCGCGCCCGGGTGTGGCGCAAGGAGGGCGATGCCGCCCCGGCGCTGCGGCTCAAGCTGTTCGTGCTGGGCGAGGTGTTGCCTCTGTCGGCCTCGCTGCCGGTGTTTGAAAATCTGGGCCTGAAAGTGATCGCCGAAGATTCCTTTCCCGTCTCCTTCAACAGTGATGGCGGCTGGCGGCAGGAGGCGGTGATCCTGGACTTCACCATGGAGCGCGCCGACGGACTTCAGGTGAAGCTCGATACTATACGCGAGCCGTTGGAAGACGCCTTCCATGCCGTGCTGCGCGGCGATGCCGAGAGCGATGACTTCAACCGTCTGGTGATGGGGGCAAATCTCGCCTGGCGCGACGTGGTGATCCTGCGCGCCGCCGCCCGCTATCTGCGCCAGACGGCGATCACCTTCAGTCTGGCCTATATGCAGCAGGCGCTGGTGCGCAATCCCGATGTCGCATCGCTGCTGGTGACCCTGTTCCATGCCCGCAACGACCCGGCTTTGTCCGGCGACCGCGCCCGCGCCGTCGAGGCCATCGAAAAGAACATCGAGACGGCGCTGAAGGATGTCGCCAGCCTGGATGACGACCGCATCATCCGCCGCTTCAAGAATGTGATGGATGCCATCCTGCGCACCAATTTCTGGCAGGCGGGCGGCACGCGCCCTGCTTTGGCCATGAAATTCGACTCCGCCCGTCTGGACGAACTGCCCACGCCGCGCCCCTGGCGCGAGATTTTCGTCTATGCCCCCGGCATGGAAGGCGTGCATCTGCGCTTTGGCCGCATCGCGCGCGGCGGCATCCGCTGGTCCGACCGGCGCGAGGATTTCCGCACCGAGATACTGGGCCTGGTCAAGGCGCAGCAGGTCAAGAATGCCGTGATCGTGCCGGTGGGCGCCAAGGGCGGCTTCTTTCCCAAGCTGATGCCCGAGGGTCCCACCCGCGAACAGTCGATGGAGATCGGCATCGCCGCCTATCGCATGCTGATCAACGCCATGCTGGACGTCACCGACAATCTGGATGCGGACGGCGCCATCGTGCCGCCGCCGGATGTGCTGCGCCCGGACGGCGACGATCCCTATCTGGTGGTGGCCGCCGACAAGGGCACTGCCACCTTCAGCGACATCGCCAACGCCATCGCGCTGGAGCGCGGCTTCTGGCTGGGCGACGCTTTTGCCTCGGGCGGCAGCGTCGGCTACGACCACAAGAAGATGGGCATCACCGCCCGCGGCGCCTGGGAAGCCATCAAGCGGCATTTCCGCGAACTGGGCACCGACATCCAGTCCACCGACTTCACCGTGGTCGGTGTGGGCGACATGTCGGGCGACGTATTCGGCAATGGCATGCTGCTGTCGCGCCACATCCGGCTGCTGGCGGCGTTCGATCACCGCCACATTTTCCTCGATCCTTCCGCCGATGCGCAAACCGGCTTTGCGGAGCGCGAGCGGCTGTTCGCCCTGCCCCGCTCGAGCTGGGACGACTACAACAAGGACCTGATCGGCAAGGGCGGCGGCGTGTTTGCGCGCAGCCTGAAGGAGATTGCGCTCTCGCCCGAGGTTCAGGCGCTGATCGGCAGCGACAAGGCCGCGCTGGCGCCCGCCGCGCTGATCAACGCGCTGCTCAAGGCGCAGATCGATCTTCTGTGGTTCGGCGGCATCGGCACCTACATCAAGGCCTCCTCGCAATCCAATCTCGATGCCGGCGACCGCGCCAATGACGCGGTGCGCGTCAATGGCGGCGAACTTCAGGCGCTGGTGGTGGGCGAAGGCGCCAATCTGGGCGTCACCCAGCTGGGCCGCATCGAGGCGGCGCGCGCCGGGGTCCGCATCGACACCGACGCG
>DASZQW010000017.1:0-1833 GCA_035549455.1 Rhizomicrobium sp.
TACTCCGAAGTGTTCCAGCGCCAGGCGCCGCTGGACATCGCCTTTGTCGCGGTCAAGGCCGGTCCGGCGCTGTGCGAGAATCTGGCGCTCTGCTACTGGGCCGGCAAGGAGCCGACGGTGGACGTGTTCAACACCGCCGAGCAGTTCAAGACCGGCGCGCGCAGCGATGCGGGCCTGGTAGCCCAGATCCGGGGGCATTATTTCCATGTCATTCAACTGGACTCGCTGGATGATTTCGCGCTGGGGCCGCATGTCCATGCCGCGCTGAACGCGGCCTATCGCGTCGATCACATCGACGACAATGGCGCTTTCCTGGTGCCGCGCTAGTTTTATTTGGTCGCGCGGCCTGCGGAAAACCGTTACGCGTTCTCGTTGCGCTCGAACGCTTCACACTTTTCCTGGCCGACGCTCCTAGAGCCATTTGCGACCTGATTGAATCGGAAGGGATTCCCAAGAGTTCGCGAGTCTGATTCAAGATGCATGCTGGGATGGAGGCCGGCATGGATGGTCAAGCCCTATTCGCGGGATTTGCGGCTGCGGGTGATTGCGGCCGTTGAGGAAGATGAACTGTCATGTCGGGAGGCGGCACGACGGTATCGGGTGAGCCCATCGAGTGCGGTGAAGTGGCTTCAGGCCTACCGCCGATCCGGTCGTAAGCAGCCTCGCCCGATGGGCGGCGACCGGCGCTCGGTATTGAAGCCGCAAGCCGATTGGCTGGCGCGGCTGATTGCTCGGGAGAACGACCTGACCCTGGTGGCGATCGCGGCGCGGCTCTTGGCCGAGCGCGGGGTGAGGGCAGATGCCTCCATGCTGTCTCGCTTTATCCGGGCCCAAGGCCTCAGCTTCAAAAAAAACGCTGCACGCCGCCGAACAAGACCGGCCTGATGTGGCGCGTCGGCGCGCGCGGTGGCGGCGCTATCAAGGCCGGTTTGATCCACACCGCCTGGTCTTTATCGACGAGACCTGGGCCAAAACCAACATGACGCGCAGCCATGGCCGCTGCCGCAAAGGCGAGCGGCTCTTGGCCAAGACGCCCTTTGGCCGGTGGCGGACCCTCACCTTCCTGGCAGCCCTACGGCAGGACCGGATCGATGCACCGATTCTGTTCGACGGACCGATTAACGGCATCCGCTTCCGCGCCTACGTCGAACAGGCCCTCATTCCCACGCTTTCGCCTGGCGACATCGTCATCATGGACAATTTAGGAAGCCACAAAGGCCGCGCCATCCGAACCGCAATCCACCAGGCCGGTGCGCATCTCTTCTTCCTGCCGCCTTACTCGCCCGACCTAAACCCCATAGAGATGGCGTTCTCCAAGCTCAAAACATTCCTGCGCAAGGCCAATGCACGAACCCAAGACCAAGTCATCCAGGCCATCGCCGAAATACTTCCAGCCTTCACTCCGGGCGAATGCCAAAACTATCTTCGCCACGCAGGCTATGCGTCATCATGATAACAAATGGCTCTAGGTGGATTTGGATGACGGGATGGCAGAGCGGGCCAGTTGGTCCGCTCTTTCATTCTCCGGATGCCCGGAATGGCCCGGCACCCAGCGCCAGCTGGTCGCGTGCTTGGCCAGTTCGGCGTCCAGCGCCCGCCACAAATCTTCGTTCTTGACCGGCTTCTTGTCGGCGGTCTTCCAGCCTTTGACTTTCCAGCCTTTGATCCATTTCTCCGCCCCATCCATCACATAGCGGGAATCCGTGTGGATCATGATCTCGGCGCGGCCCTTCAGCGCCTTCAGCCCTTCGATGACGGCCGTCAATTCCATCCGGTTGTTGGTGGTCTGCTTTTCGCCGCCGGACAATTCGCGCTCATGGCCGCCGCTGCGCA
>DASZQW010000018.1:0-11629 GCA_035549455.1 Rhizomicrobium sp.
TGCGCACAGGCGCGCGAGATTGGACATGGGAATTTCCCTGAAAGACGATTGAGCGTTCGCGCCGGTTCATGCCGCGCGATTTCAAAGACAGGCTCAGGCGTTCAGGGGCGGGGCGCGGGGCGATTGGGGCGTGAAGCGCGCTGCGATGGCGGCGGCGCGGGCGCGGTCCATCGAAGCGATGAAGGCATGGAAAACCGGCAGGGTGATCCGCGGCGTCTCCGGCGCGGCCGCCATCTGGGTGGCCGCGAAGGGGCATTCCTCGTGGCTGGCCTTGTCGTGGCCCGGCGCGGAGTCGTGGTGCACCGCGCCCAGCGTGGCGCTGCAGATGGTCAGGCCATGGGCGTCCGGCATCCAGCCGGCGGGCAGCATGGCGCGCAGGATCAGCGCGGCCAGCGCGACATGACGAAGGGTCTGGGAAAGTCCCCGCATGAGGAGGTTTTCGCGCCGCCCGGGACGGTGGTCAAGGTCGGCCTTGTCGCAGCAGGCACGGTTTGCCGCAGGCGCCCGGCCTAGATGGTCAGGCCGCCGTCCACAATGAAGTTCTGGCCGGTGGCGAAGAGGCTGTCGTCGCTGGCCAGATACAGCACGATGCCGGCGATTTCCTCCGCCCTACCCAGCCGCCCCATGGGCTGGCGGGCGGTGAAGGCCTTGCGCGCCCCATCATAGTCGCCCGAAGCCTTCAGCCGCTGCTGCAACGAAGGCGAATCCACCGTGCCGGGGCAAACCGCATTGCAGCGGATACCCCTGGTGACGAAATCGGCGGCCACCGACTTGGTCAGGCCGATCACCGCCGCCTTGCTGGCGCCATAGATGCAGCGGTTGGGAACGCCCTTGATCGAGCCGGCCACCGAGGCGACGTTGATGATCGAGCCTTTGTTTTTGTCCAGCATGCCCGGCAGGAACGCCTTGATCATCCGCGCCATGGCATAGACGTTGAGCTGGAAGGATTGCTCCCACTGCTCCTCGCTGTTGTCGAGGATGGTGCCGTTCTCGACAAAGCCGGCGCAGTTGAACAGCACATCGATGGGACCGACTTGCCGGGCCAGCGCCGCCACCGCGCCCGCATCGGTGACATCGAGCCTGTGGTTGTCGGAGGCAAACCCGTCCAGCCCCTTCAGGTCGCGGTCGGTGGCGATGACGCGCGCACCCTCCTTCAGGAACAATTCGGTGGTGGCGCGGCCGATGCCCGCACCGGCGCCGGTAATTAGCGCGGTTTTTCCGTCCAGCTTGCCCATGGCGGTATCCGGGAAATGCCGGCGGGGTTATAGGCGCCGGCGCGCCGGTGCGACAAGCGGGAACCGCGTTAGCAGACGCGGCATAAGCGGCTTTGACCTGCGGCGCGACTTGAGGTCAGATGCCCGGCAACGGACGCAAGGGGCGTCCACAAGAACAACCGGGAACGCAAGATGAAATATAGGGTCCGCTATCTGCTGATCATGCTGATCTTCGTGGTCAGCGCCGTGGTCTATATAGACCGCAGTAACATTTCCATTGCGGGCGCCTATCTCGCCGCCGACTATCACATCTCCAATATCGAGCTGGGCTGGGTGTTCTCGGCCTTCCTGCTGGGCTATGCGGCATTCCAGATTCCCGCCGGCTGGGTGGTGGGCAAGCTGGGGCCGCGCAAGACCCTGACCTGGGGCCTGATCTGGTGGAGCACGCTCAGCGTCTGCACCGCTTTGGTTCCTTCCAATATGGATCATGCGCTATGGGCGTTGATCGCCACCCGCTTCGTGCTGGGCCTGGGCGAGGCGGTGGCCTATCCCTCGGCCAACCAGTTCATCGCGGCCTGGTTTCCCAGCCATGAGCGCGGCAAGGCCAATGGCTGGGTATTCGGCGGCGTCGGGTTGGGCTCCGGCCTGGCCCCGCCGCTGGTGGCGGCGATCGTCTACAATTACGGCTGGCACGAAGTGTTCTATTTCTCCGCCGGCCTTGGCCTGGTGATGGCGTTCGCCTGGTACAAGCTGGCGCGCGACACCCCCGCCCAGCATCCCAGCGTGACGCCGCAGGAACTGGCCCATATCCAGGCCGATCCATCCGTGAAGATGAAAGGCCATGCCGGGCCGGTGCCATGGCTGCGTATCTTCACCAGCCGTGACGTGCTGTCCTGCGCTTTTGCCTATATCGGTTTCTGCTATGTCGCCTTCATCTTTCACACCTGGTTCTTCATCTATCTGAAGGAAGGGCGCGGCTTGGACCTCAAGTCCAGCGCCCTGCTCGCCATGATCCCCTTCATCGCCATGACAGCCTGCTCGCTGCTGGGCGGGGTGATCAGCGACTGGCTGGTCAAGCACAAGGGCCAGTATGTCGGGCGCAGCCTGTATGGCGCCGCTACCCTGATGGCGACCGCGGTCTTTCTGGTGGTCGGCAGCCAGGTGCAGAACACGACCTTGGCGGTGCTGGTGCTGGCCGGCGGCGCGGGCATGGTCTATCTGGGCCAGGCCTGCTACTGGGCGGTGGCCGCCGATGTCGGCGGACCCTTTACCGGCGTGGTGTCGGGGCTGATCAACATGGGGGGCCAGATCGCGGGCGCCGTCACGGCCTCGGCGACGCCCTGGTTCGCGGCGGAATATGGCTGGCCGGTGGCCTTCTATGTCGCGGCGGCCATCACCTTCGTGTGCGTCTTCGCCTGGTTCTTCGTCAACCCGAACCGGCGGCTGCACACCGAAGACATGGAAGTCGTGACGGCCTAGAGCGGCGCCAGCCCGGCGGCGGCGATTCCGGCCAGCGCCGCCAGCTCGTCATTGTCCGATGTGTCGCCGGTGATGCCGACGGCGCCGATGGCAAAGCCGCCGCCGCCCGTGACGATCACCCCGCCCGCCACCGGCAGCAGGCCGCCCGGCGCCAGATGCGCCAGCGCGCCGACAAAGGCCGGGCGCTCGGCTGCCATCTCGCCGATCTTGCGCGAGTTCACGCCCAGCGCCAGCGCCCCCGCTGCCTTGGCGCGGGCGATGTCGAAGCGCAGCGACGAGGCGGTGTCCTGGCGCTGGAAGGCGATGACATGGCCGCCGGCATCCACCACCACCACGCTCAAGGGCTTCATCCCCGCTGCCTTGCCCTTGGCAAGGGCGGCCGCGATGATGGTGTTGGCCTTTTCCAGGCTGATGCGATGGTCGGACATGACGGTTTCTCACAGGCTTTTGATGGACGGCCAGCCTGACCCAAAAACCGTGCCCTGAACAGGGCGGCCATGGTATTTGTCGCCGCATGACAAAAGCGCGCAAGACCCGGATCGTGGTGGTTGGCGGCGGCAGGTTCTTGCTCAGGGCTGGTTGGCGTAGATCTTGATCGCGTCATAGAGGAAGTCGCGGCCTATATAGGTCGCATCAACCCCCACTCGCTCGTTCAGCCCATGGGCGCCATTGCCGTCGGTGTCGAAGAAGATGCCCGACACGCCATAGGTGGGAATGCCCACCGGCGTCAGGAAGGCGCCATCGGTGGCGCCCGCCGACATGGCCGGCACCGCCAGGCAATATTCGAAGAAGGCGATGCCCCAACCGGCCAGGGTATTCACGGGCCAATTTTCCAGTTGAAATAAATGACCAGTCAGTTATTAATTACCCGATGAAGACCCAGCGCTGGACCCGCCGCAAGGAGGCGCGCGCCCCGGAAATCCTGGAGGCGGCCCTGGCCTGCTTTGCGCAAAAGGGCTTTGTGGCGACCCGGATGGACGACATCGCCGCCCGCGCCGGCATCACCAAGGGCACCATCTATCTGTACTTCGACGGCAAGGAAGCGCTGTTCAAGGCGCTGGCCCGCCAGTCCATCGGCGCCCAGCTCGCGCGCATCAGCGACGAGATTGCCGCCAGCGACGCGCCGTCCGCCGCCCTGCTGCGCCTGGTGGTGACCGGCATGGGCGAGTTTGCCCGCACCAGCGACCGGGTGGTGCTGCCGCGCGTGCTGCTGGCCGAGGCCGGCAACTTCCCGGAGCTGGCGGAGTTCTGGCGGCGCGAAATCATCGACCGCGGCCTTGGCCTGTTCGAGACCATCATCCGCCGCGGCGTGGCGCGCGGCGAGCTTCGCGCCGTGGACCCGGCGCATGCCGCCCGGCTGTGCGCCGCGCCGTTCCTGGTGATGGTGTTCTGGCGCACCGTCTTCGGCAAGTTCGATGCCGAGCCTTACGACTATCAGGGCCTGATCGAAACCCATGTGCAGACCCTGCTGCACGGACTGGCGGATAGTTCGACATGAAGAGATTGGCGCTGCTTGCCGTCCTGGCCCTCCTTGCCGCCTGCAGCCAGAAACACGATGACGGCTGGCTTGGCTATGGCGAAGGCGACAGCGCGATGATTGCCGCGCCGCAGGCCGGCTGGCTCACGGCCCTGAAGATCGAGCGCGGCCAGGTCGTCAAACGCGGCCAGCTTCTCTTCGTGCTGGACAGCACCCAGCAGCAGGCCGGCCAGGACCAGGCCCAGGCCGCGCTGGCGCAGGCGAAGGCATCGCTGCGCCAGGAACAATCCAATCTGGTTTATGCCCGCACCGAACTGGCGCGGCAGAACAGCCTGGCGCGGTCCCGCGCCGGCACCCCAGCCCAGCGCGACCTGGCGATCACCACCGCGCAGCAATCCCAGGCGCGGACGCAGCAGTTACAAGCGCAGATCGGCCAGATGCAGGCGAGCCTGGCGGGCGCCGCCTATGGCCTGTCGCAGCGCCAGGTGATTTCGCAGACCCAGGGCCCGGTGCAGGACATCTATTTCCGCCCCGGCGAATATGTCCCCGCCGCCACCCCGGTGGTCTCGATCCTGCCGCCCGCCAACATCTATGTGCGCTTCTTCGTGCCGCAGTCCCAGCTGGCGCAGCTCAAGCTGGGCGGCAAGGTGCGCGTCGCCTGCGACGGCTGCAAGCCGATGCTGGCGCGTGTCACCTTCATCGCCAGCCAGGTGGAGTTCACGCCCCCGGTGATCTTCTCCATCGGCAACCGCGAGAAGCTGGTGTTCAAGGTCGAAGCCCGGGCGCCGGGCGGCCTTGACCTGCATCCCGGCCAGCCGGTGACGGTCCAGCCGCTTTGAGCACACTGCTCGCCATCGATGTAAAGGGCCTGACCAAGCGGTTCGGCGCCAAGACCGCGGTGGATCATGTCGACATCGCCGTGCCGCAGGGTGAGGTGTGGGGCTTTCTGGGTCCCAATGGCTCGGGCAAGACCACCACCATCCGTATGCTGTGCGGCTTGCTGCATGCCGATGACGGGCGGGGCACCTGCCTGGGGCTGGATCTGCGCACCCAGGCCGAGGCGATCAAGCGCCAGGTCGGCTACATGACCCAGCGCTTCAGCTTCTGGGAGGATCTGTCGATCCGCGAGAATCTGGAGTTCGTCGCGCGCCTTTATGGCGTCGCCGATGGCCGCCGCAAGGTGGATGACACGCTGGCGCGGCTGGGCCTGACCCCGCGCCAAGGCCAGCTTGCGGGCCAGCTGTCGGGCGGCTGGAAGCAGCGCATGGCGCTGGCCGCCTGCATGCTGCATGACCCCAGGCTGCTGCTGCTGGACGAGCCCACCGCCGGCGTCGACCCGCGCGCCCGGCGCGATTTCTGGGAAGAGATTCACGGCCTTAGCGATGCGGGGATCACCGTCCTGGTCTCCACCCATTACATGGACGAAGCCGAACGCTGCGACCGCATCGTCTATATCCTGAACGGCAGGCTGGTGGCGCGCGGTTCGGTGCAGCAGGTGGTGGCCCAGTCGGGCCTCGTCACCTTCACCATCGAAGGCGAGGCGGTGCGTCACCTGGCGCAGGAACTTCAGGGCAAGCCGGGCGTGGACTATGCCGGCTTCTTCGGCGCGGCGCTGCATGTCAGCGGCCGCGACCCTGACGCGCTGATGCGGACGATGGCGCCCTATCGCGGCCAGCCCGGCCTTGTGGTGACGGAAACCAAGCCCAGCCTGGAGGACGTCTTCATCCAGCTGCAGGAGCGGGCGCGATGAACTTCTCGCCCGCCCGGGTCTGGGCCATCCTGGTCAAGGAATTCCTGCAGATGCGCCGCGACCGGCTCACTTTGGGCATGGTGATCGGCATCCCGCTGATGCAGCTGTGCCTGTTCGGCTTTGCCATCAACCTCAATCCGCGCCAGCTGCCGGCGGTCATCGCGATCAACGATCCGGGCACCTTCGCCCGCTCCATCGTCGCCGGCCTCGCCAATTCCAGCTATTTCCGCATCATCGAACAGACCAATGACCCGGTCCATGCCCGCCGCCTGCTGCAGGAAGGCAAGGCGCTGTTCGTGGTCGAGATCCCGCCCAACTTCTCGCGCGACATCGTGCGCGGCGCCCGGCCCGACCTGTTGATCGAAGCCGACGCCACCGACCCGGCCGCCGGCTCCTATGCGCTGGCGGCCTTCAACACACTGGCGACCCAGGCGCTGCATGACGACCTGGTGGGGCCGCTGGCGGCGCGGGCGCAGGGGCCGCCGCCCTTCAATACCGTCTCGCACCTTCTCTACAATCCGGAATCCAACACCCAGTTCAATATCGTGCCGGGTCTGCTGGCGATCATCCTGACCATGACCATGGTGCTGATGACCTGCCTGGCGCTGACGCGCGAGCGCGAGCGCGGCACCTATGAGAATCTGATCGCCATGCCGGCGACGCCGCTGGAGATCATGATCGGCAAGATCACGCCCAACATCGCGGTCGGCGCGGTGCAGAGCGCCATCATCCTGGTCATGGCCCGCTTCGTCTTCCATGTGCCGATGATCGGCTCGCTGGGGCTGCTGGCCGCCGCCCTCACCGTCTTTGTCATCGCCAACCTGGCGGTGGGCTACACCTTCTCGACCGTGGCGCAGAACCAGCTCCAGGCGATGCAGATGACCACCTTCTTCCTGCTGCCCTCGATCATGCTGTCGGGCTTCGCCTTTCCCTTCATGGGCATGCCGGTCTGGGCGCGCTGGCTGGGCGAGGCGCTGCCGGCGACGCATTTCCTGCGCATCATCCGCGGCGTGCTGCTGAAGAATAACGGCCTGGCCGAAAGCTGGCAGGACCTGTGGCCGCTGCTGGTCTTCACCCTGGCGGTGGGGACCATCGCCCTGCTGCGCTTCCGCCGGACGCTGGATTGACTGGCTGGGGCGGATGGGGTGAGGCGCGCATTTTGAAACGGTCCGGCGGACCGTTTCGCGCGGCGAACGCGGCGAGCTTGGGCGAGCCGCCGGGGATCCTGCTGCTCGAAGGAGAAGATAAGGACTGGCTGGGGCGGAAGGGGTGAGGCGCGCATTTTGAAACGGTCCGGCGGACCGTTTCGCGCGGCGAACGCGGCGAGCTTGGGCGAGCCGCCGGGGATCCCGCTGCTCGAAGGAGAAGATAAGGACTGGCTGGGGCGGAAGGGATCGAACCTTCGAATGCTGGAATCAAAATCCAGTGCCTTACCACTTGGCGACGCCCCAACAAGGTGCCGGAAGGCCCGGCGCGGACCCGTATAAAGGCCTCCGCCCCGCCCCGCAAACCGCCCAAAACCTGTTGCCGGGGCTGGGGTTGCGCCGTGGTTGCGGGGGGAGGGGGGCATGGCTATAAGGGCGCCTCCCGAGGCGAGGGGCACCCTTTCGCACTGGTTCGGAGAGTAGCTCAGCCTGGTAGAGCACTACGTTCGGGACGTAGGGGCCGGAGGTTCGAATCCTCTCTCTCCGACCAATTTTCCCCTGCCGATACCGCGTTGGAGGTTCGACAGGTCGGGCGGCGGCAGCCGACTGACCCGGCAAGGGCCTTTTGGGCGCCATCCAGAACAAAGAAAAACCCCGCAAGGCGCGAGCCTTGCGGGGTTTTGTACTTTGGAACCGTCGTCCGGCCTACGGCATCAGGGTGATGTTGTAGGTCAGCGTGGCGATGATGTCGCCGGCACAGGCATGGGTGGTGCCCATGTAGAAGCCGCAGGAGGTGGTGTTCAGGTCGGTGCCGCTGTAACGCAGGTCCAACGCGAAGCCCTTATAGGTGCCCGTCAGGCCGATATCGGCATAGGTGTAGTCGCCCGAGCCGCTATACTTGGCGTTCTGGACCCACTGATGGCCGACATTGCCGCTGATGCTCAGCCAGTCGTTGATGGGAAAGGACGCCATGCCGGCGAGATAGTTGCCGGTGCCGCCGCCCAGGCTGAAGGTGGGTGAATAGGCCCAGGTGGCCGTCAGGCTCAGGCCGCCGAACGACTTGCTGAACTGGTTGATCAGCTCGAAATAGTCGGCAGTGGCCGTGCCGAACGTGTTGGCGCCCGGATAGGCGTAGTAATAGGGCTCGATATTCCAGTCCACGCCCCACAGGTCGGTGTGCTTGCCGCCATAGATGTCGACTTCCACCGACGGGTTCTTGTTCAGGCCGAACGCCTGCCAGTCAACCGTCGAGGCCCAGGTGCCGACATAGAAGCCGTCCGGTCCGGTCAGGTTCAGCGAACCCTGAGGCGAGGGGTCGCGCTTGTTCTGGCTGATGCCGCGGAATTTATAATCATTGGTGACCGCAACATAGCCGCTCAGGCCCCAGGCAGGGGCGTCATCGGCGAAGGCCGGGACCGACGTCATCACGCCGGCCAGGCTCACCGCCCCCAATAACAGTTTCGACAGATTTTTCATTTCAAGTCCTCTCGCTTGGCACGCGCTTTTGGCGCGGTCTCTCGGGGCAGCCCGGATAGGCAAGAGAATTCTGTTTCGTGTCGCCTTTCTCAATATGACGCCTTGCCTTTTTGGCCGCTTTCGGGCCTGGGAAAGCGTGATTTGGCGTGGCGTTGTTGCAATGCAACACACAGTTGCCCAAATATTAGGCGTGGGGAGCAATCCCTGAGCAGAGTGCTTGAAAGTTATGGGTTTCTGAATGGGGCGCGGAACCGTTAAATTTCGCAGGCTTGCCGGAAACGACTCGATTTGCCCATGGATTCGCCTTTGCCGGTTTCGCCCTTGCGTATCATCCTGATCCGCCATGGCCGCCCCGCCATCGCCTTGGCGCCCAAGACCGGCCATCGCGGCTTCGCCCGCTATATCGACGACTATGAGGCGGCGGGGCTGGACCCTGCCAGCCTGCCGCCCGCCGAGCTTGCCGACCTGCTGAGGGAGCTGGACACCGTCTTCACCAGCACCCGCCCGCGCAGCCATGAAAGCGCCGCCCGCCTGGCCCCCCATGCCCGGCTGGCCAGCGATGCCCTGTTCGTGGAAGCGCCGCTGGCCGCCCCGCTTTTTCCGCTGCTGCGGATGCGGGTTCCCAAATGGGCGGTGGTGTCGCGCATCCTGTGGCATGCGGGCTTTCACCCGGGCATCGAAAATCCCCGCGCCGCGCGCCGCCGCGCCGACCAGGCCGCCGACATCCTGACGGCGCGCGCCAGGACCACGGGCAGCGCCGCCCTGGTGGCGCATGGCTATTTCAACTGGATGATCGGCCGCGCCCTCAGGCGGCGCGGTTTCGTGCGCAGCGGAAGCCATCGGGCCCATTACTGGAACACCGTCATCTATGAGAGCAAGGCATGATCGAAGACAGGCTTGAGATTTCCCTGGAGGGCGCGCCGGTCCAGGCCCTTCTGTTGCGCCCCGACGACATTGCCTATCCCGGCGTGATCTTCCTGACCGATATCTGGGGTATCCGCCCCGCCAATATCGGCATGGCCGCGGCGCTGGCCGAAAAAGGCTTTGCGGTGCTGATGCCCAATGTCTTCTGGCGCTGGTCGCAAATACAGCCGGGCGGCTTTGACGTCGATGACCAGGACGAGAAGATGAAGCGGCGGCACCAGTTGGTCGCCGCCTTGACCCCGGCGCAGCAGGAAAGCGACGGCGCGGCCTATGTCGATTTCCTGTTGCGGCATGCAAAAGGGGACAAGGTCGGCGTGGTCGGTCACTGTTTCACCGGCGCCATGGCGGTGCGCACCGCCGCCGGGGCCGCCGGCAAGGTGGCGGCCGCGGCGTCTTTCCATGGCGGCAGGCTGGTGACGGACCAGCCCGACAGCCCGCATCTGCAACTGCCGCGCATCACGGCGCGGCTCTATTTCGGCCATGCGGTGGAGGACACCAGCATGACCCCCGCCCAGGTCGAGACCTTGGAAGACGCGCTGCGCGACTGGCGCGGCGCCTTTCAGAGCGAGGTCTATGCCGGGGCGCGGCACGGCTGGACCGTGCCGGGCCGCGATGTCTATAACGAATTGCAGGCCGAACGCGCCTTTGAAAAGCAGGTCGAACTGTTCGACGCGACGCTGAAATAGTGAGGCGCGGTTCGCCGAAGGCGAATGAAATGGTCCGTCGCTAGCGACAGCGTAGCGCGACGACCATTTCAGGCAACGAACGGTCCATAGCGCCAGCGTATGGACGCTTGGGCGAGCGGCTGGGCCTACGCCGCCAGCCGCTTCATCTCCGCCGCGAATTCCAGCTTCAGTTGCGCGGCTTCTTCCTCCGGCAGCCAGTTGGTCATCTGCGGGAAGACCGTCTGCCACATGCGGGCCTCGCGCTCCGGCCAGGGTATCTTGTCGGCCGAGCGTGCCTTTTCCAGCAACGCCCGCAGACGTGCCCGCACCTCTTGCGGATCGGGCAGGGTTTTCTGTTGCGGTGCCGGCATGCGGCCCTCGCCCTGCCCGAACAGGCTGGCCTGCGCATGCCCGAAAAGATCAGTCTGGTCCGTCATCTGCTTTATTCGTCTTCTTCCCGAGGCGGCGGGGCGAAATTCAACGCTCGGCGAATAGAAGCCTTAAAAGATACTGATTATTCAAACCGTCCGATTCTCGTCCCACCAACATACAAAATGCTCAGGTATTGAGGCAATCTCGTCATCGAGGAACCTGTTGCCATCCTCATCGACAATTTGCCTGCCGTCCGGGTGGCGCAGGAATACCTGATTCCCTCTTTTGTCGATTCCAGACGTACGGGGAGCGGACATGAACACGGAATGGTTCTTGTCAATGATCCCGGCGTCCGCTTGTTTTCTTTCTTCGGCGGTGAATTTCTGGATTACGAGAACGCTGGGGTTATTCACCCCGCCGCTCACAGCGAACGTCTCCTTTGGCAGATCAATAGACGCAATGACGCGCCCCCTGCGCAAAATCCACGAACGCAAGAATTGCAAACTCGGATTGTTGAGGATGCCATCGGGGAGGACCACGCCGAGTAATCCCCCCTCTCGCAAAAACATCATCGCAGTCTCTATGAACAATTGTTCCGCCGGGATCGTGGCGCGCGGGTTGCGCGCTTCCCATTTTGTCAATTCGTAGCGGTCAAGCACATGGCTATCATCAATAATGACCTCCGATCCGAATGGCGGGTTGGTCAAAACAATGTCGGCTTTTCCGAACGGTGCTTTTTTCCGCGCCTCTTCCGACCATTCACCCGGGGAGCGCGTTGAATCCACGCGATAGACATTTGTCGATCCATCGCCATGCATGACGAGGTTCATCTGGGCCGTTCGCACAAGAAACGGGTTTATATCCAACCCGAACAGGTTACGGGCGCAAATGCTACGAATGCGCGTCCTGACCTTGCCCTCGACATCCTTGCTCGACCTAGCCGTTTCCTGATCCCGAAGAATATCCCGAAGGTTATCAATCCAGGAAACTAGGGCCAAAACTCAATAAAGTCATTGTCGGATGAATCGGTTGGTGATTCCGTTGCTTCGTGATTCGGAGGCATTGGGATGCGGAATAACCTGTTTTGGCTGAACGATGAACAATGGCGTCAGATTGAGCCGCATTTG
>DASZQW010000019.1:0-147351 GCA_035549455.1 Rhizomicrobium sp.
CTTCGGCGAATTGCCGCGCGGACTGCCCACGCCGGCACTGCCGCCGCTGGACAGTCTCCAGATTCTCTCGTTGCTGCCGGTCGCCCTCTCCTTCACGCTGCTCGGCGGGGTGGAGAGCCTGTTATCAGCCAAGGTCGCCGACAGCATGACCGGGCGGCGGCACCGCTCCAACATGGAGCTGGTGGCGCAGGGCATCGCCAATATCGGCTCGGCCCTGTTCGGCGGCTTGCCCGTCACCGGCACCATCGCGCGCACCGCCACCAATGTGCGCGCCGGGGCCAAAAGCCCGCTATCGGGCATGATGCATGCGCTGTTCGTGCTGCTGTTCCTGCTGGTGGCCGCGCCGCTGGCCAGCTTCGTGCCGCTGGCGGCGCTGGCGGGCGTGCTGGTGGTGGTGTGCTGGAACATGGCCGACAGGGGAGAATTCGCCGGCCTGCTGCGCCGCTGGCCCAGCGCAGTGGTGCTGCTGACGACCTTCGGCCTGACCATTGTGCGCGACCTGACCACCGGCATCATCGCCGGTAGCGTGCTGGCGGCGGCGCTCGCCTTGTTGCACCGCCACGTCCCCGAAGAAGGCGTCTGATCTTCAGGGCGTCTTGCTGTAGCTCTTGGTCCGCATCGTCACCAGTTCTTCCGCCGCGGTGGGATGCAGCGCGATGGTGCCGTCGAAATCCTTCTTGGTCGCGCCCATCTTCAGGCAAACCGCCACCACCTGGATGATCTCGGACGCGTGGTCGCCGAAAATGTGGCAGCCCAGAACCTTGTCGGTGTTTGAATCCACGATCAGCTTGATGTGGGTGCGCACGGGCCGCCCGCCCAGGGTGTGCAAGAGCGGCTTGAAGGTGGATTTGTAGACGTCAATATGGTGGCCCAGGCCCAGCGCCACGGTCTCGCTCATGCCCACCGCCGCCAGCTCGGGGGTTGTGAACACCGCGCTGGGCACGTGAACATGGTCCGGCCGGGTGGGATTGTTCTTGAAGGCGGTCTGCACGAAGCACATCGCCTCATGGATCGCCACCGGCGTCAGCTGCAGCCGGTCGGTGACGTCGCCGATGGCGTAGATGTTTTCCGCGCTGGTGCGCGAATAGCCGTCCACCTTGACCTCGCCCTTGCGGCCCAGTTCCACCCCGGCCTTTTCGACATGCAGGGCGTCGGTGTTGGGGTGCCGGCCGATCGCCAGCAGCACCTGGTCGCATGCGATGCCCACACCGCGATCATTCTCGACATAAAGGCCATCGCCGCGTTTCTCGACCTTGGCGAAGCGGCTGTCGGGCAGCACCTCCAGTCCGCGCTGCTTCATGGAATCCATCAGCGCGCCCCGCATATCCTCGTCGAAGCCGAATAGCGGCTTGTCGCGGCGGAAGGCCCAGGTCACTTTCGATCCCAGCCCGTGGAAGATGTGGGCGAATTCGGCGGCGATATAGCCGCCGCCCGCGACCAGGATGCGCCCGGGCAGCGTGTCCAGGTGAAAGGCGTCGTCGGAGGTGATGCACAGCTCGCCGCCCGGCACCGCGCGTTCGGCGTCGCCCAGCTCGCGGGTCGGGCGGTTGCCGGTGGCGATCAGGATTTTTTCGGCGGTGACGCGCTTGCCGGAATTGACCAGCAGCAGGGTGTGGGCATCCTCGAACACCGCGCGGTCATGCAGGATGGTGGTGCCGGTCTTTTCGACATTGGCGGTGTAGAGGCCCTCCAGCCGCGCGATCTCCCGGTCCTTGTTGGCGATCAGGGTGGGCCAGTCGAAGGTGCAGGTGCTGAAATCCCAGCCATAGCCCTGGGCATCCATGATGTTTTCGTGAAACTGGCTGGCATAGACCAAAAGCTTCTTGGGAATGCAGCCGCGAATGACGCAGGTGCCGCCCATGCGCGATTCCTCGGCCAGCGCCACCTGCTTGCCCGCCAGCGCCGCCATGCGGGCGGCGCGCACTCCGCCCGAGCCGCCGCCTATAACGAAGAGGTCGTAGTCGTAGGTCACTTGTTGATCACTTCGATCTCGCCGTCGGCCGCAATCAGAAGCGTGGTGGCGATGCCGATGAACAACCCGTGTTCGACCACACCGGGCACCGCGGAAATCGCGGTGGCGAGTTTGGGCGCATTCTGGATCGCGCCCAGGGCGATGTCATAGATCAGATTGCCGCCGTCGGTGTTGAACACGGCGCCGTCCCGCTGGCGCAGGGTCATGGGCGCATTCTCATAGCCGCATGCCTTCAGCGCGCGCGCAAGTCCGGCAGCAGTGGATTTGTGGCCGAACTCGACGATCTCCACCGGCAGCGGGTATTTGCCCAGGCGCGGCACCAGCTTGGTCTCGTCGGCGATGACGATCATGCGGCGCGAGGCCGCGGCGACGATCTTTTCGCGCAGCAGCATGCCGCCGCCGCCCTTTATAAGGTCGAGATTGCGGTCGGCCTCGTCGGCGCCGTCAATGGTGAGGTCCAGCGGGGCGAGATCATCCAGCGCCGCCAGGGTCAGCCCCAGCTTGCGGGCCAGGGCGGCGGTCTTTTCGCTGGTCGGCACGCACAGCAGCTTGGCGCCGCCGCGCACCATGGGCGCCAGCATCTCGACAAAGATTTCCGCGGTGGAACCGGAGCCCAGCCCCAGCTTCATGCCGTCCTGGACATATTCGAGTGCCTTGGCGGCCACGGCGCGTTTTAGGGCGTTCTGGTCGGTCATGGATGGGGACGATACTCGAATTTTAAATTTTCACCATGGCCGGGCTTGACCCGGCCATCCAACTTGTTTTGCCGAAGTTAGATGGGCGGCTCAAGGCCGCCCATGGTGAAGAGGGATCATTCCACCGTCACACTCTTGGCCAGGTTGCGCGGCTGGTCCACATCGGTGCCCTTGGCGATGGCGGCATAATAAGCCAGGAGCTGGATCGGCACGGCATACAGCAGCGGGGTGATGAAGGCGTTGGTGGTCGGCACGGTGATGCTGGCCCAGACCTTGCCCGCCTTGGCGATGCCTTGCGCATCGGAGATCAGCAGCACCTTGCCGCCGCGCGCCATCACTTCCTGCATGTTGGAGATGGTCTTTTCAAAATGCACGTCATGGGGGGCGATGACGATGATCGGCACATCCTCGTCAATCAGCGCGATAGGGCCGTGCTTCATCTCGCCCGCGGCATAGCCTTCGGCATGGATATAGCTGATCTCTTTCAGTTTCAGCGCGCCTTCCATCGCCAGCGGGAAGCTGGCGCCGCGGCCCATATAAAGAACGTCGCGGGCCTTGGCGATTTCCTCGCCCAAGAGCTTGATCGCCGGTTCCTGCTTGAGAAATTCGGCCATGTGGCGCGGCGTTTCCAGCAGCGAGGCGCACAGCCTTTTTTCGTCCACTTCGCTGAGATTGCCGCGCGCCACCCCCGCCGCGATGGCGAAGGAGGCCAGCGCCGCCAACTGGCAGGTGAAGGCCTTGGTCGAGGCCACCCCGATCTCCGGCCCGGCATAGGTCGGCAGCACGATGTCGGCCTCCCGCGCGATGGAGGATTCCGCGACATTGACCACCGCGATGGTGGTCTGGCCTTTGGCTTTGGCGTCGCGCAGCGCCGCCAATGTGTCGGCGGTCTCGCCCGACTGGGAGACGAACAGCGCCACGCCATGTTCGGGATAGACGGGGTCGCGATAGCGCAGCTCCGACGCCACATCGGCCTCCACCGCCACCCGCGCCAGCTTTTCGAACCAGTATTTGCCCACCATGCCGGCATAGAAGGCGGTGCCGCAGGCGCTGATGGTGATGCGCGAAGCCTTTTTCAGCGCCTCGCGCAGGCCGACGCCCTGGCGGCGCACCACCGGCCCGGCGGGGTCCAGGTAATGCGCCAATGTGTGGCCCACCACTTCGGGCTGTTCATGGATTTCCTTGGCCATGAAGTGGGAATGGCCCGCCTTGTCCACCAGCGCAGCGGACGCCGAAGTGATCTGGATCTCGCGGTTGGCGGGGCGCCCCTGCGCATCGAAGATCGCCACCTCGCCCTTGCGGATGACCACCACATCGCCGTCTTCCAGATAGGTGACGCGGTTGGTGAAAGGCGCCAGCGCAAAGGCGTCGGAGCCGAGATAGGCCTCGCCCTCGCCATAGCCCACCGCCAGCGGCGAGCCTTTGCGCGCGCCCACCAGCAGGCCCTCGTGATCCTTGAAGATCATGGCGATGGAATAGGCGCCGGTCAGCCGCGCCACCGCGCGCTTGGCGGCTTCTTCGGGACCTGCGCCCTCGCTGATATATTGCGTCACCAGATGGGCGGCGACTTCGCTGTCGGTCTGGGATTCGAAGGTGTGGCCCCCGGCTTCCAGCTCGGCCTTCAGCTCGCGGAAATTCTCGATGATGCCGTTATGGACGATGGCGACGGTGGCGGAGGCATGGGGATGGGCGTTGGCCTCGGTCGGCGCGCCATGGGTGGCCCAGCGGGTATGGCCGATGCCGGTATGGCCGGAGAGCGGCCTGCCCTGCAGCACCGCCGCCAGCATGTTGAGCTTGCCGGGGCTGCGGCGGCGCGCGATGGCGCCGTGGTCCAGGGTAGCGATGCCGGCGCTGTCATAGCCGCGATATTCCAGGCGGCGCAGAGCCTCCAGGATCACCGGCGCGACGTCATGCTTACCCGCGATGCCGACAATGCCGCACATTACTTTGTCTCTTTCTGCTTTTTGTCGCGGAAGGCTTTGGCCCAGCCCGGCTTTTCCACCTGCGAGCCGCGCGCGATGGCCAGCGCGTCCGCCGCGACATCCTGGGTGATGACCGATCCGGCGGCGGTGATCGCGCCCTCGCCGATTTTCACCGGCGCCACCAAAGCGGTGTCGGAACCGATGAAGGCACCCGCCCCGATTTCGGTCAGCGCCTTGGTGAAGCCGTCATAGTTGCAGGTGATGGTCCCGGCGCCGATATTGGCGCCGGCGCCCACATGCGCGTCGCCCAGATAGGTCAGATGATTAGCCTTGGCGCCCGCGCCGATCTCGGCATTCTTGACCTCGACGAAATTGCCGATATGGGCGCCTTCGCCGATATGGGCGCCGGGGCGCAGGCGGGCGAAGGGACCGATGATGGCGCCCTTTTCCACTTGAACAGGTTGATTGGGCGCGCCTTCGAGATGGGAATGGCCGCGGATGCGCGCGCCCTTTTTCACGGTCACGCCGGGGCCAAACACGACAAAGGGTTCGATCTCCACGTCATTCTCCACTGCCGTGTCATGGGCGAAGAACACGGTCTCAGGCGCGGTCATGGTGACGCCGTCCGTCAAAAGCCGGGCGCGCACCCGGTCCTGGAACCTGGCCTCGGCTTCGGCCAGTTCGGCGCGGCTGTTGACGCCGGTGACCGATACCTCGTCGGCCATGGCGATGGCGCACTTCACCCCGTCCAGCCGCGCGATGGCGGGAACGTCGGTCAGGTAATATTCGCCCTGGGCATTGCCGCTCTTCAGTTGCGACGCCCAGTGGAAGAACTTGCGCGCGTCGGCGGCATAGCAGCCGGCATTGCACAAAGTGATGCCGCGCTCGGACTCCGATGCGTCCTTATATTCGACGATGCGGTTGAGGAATCCGTCCGGCGTCATCAGCACCCGGCCGTAATGGGCGGCATCCGCGGGCTGGAACGCCAGCAGCGACAGGCCGGTGCGCACCTGCGCCTTCAGGCATTCGGTGATCGTATCCGCCGTCACCAGCGGCATGTCGCCATTGACGATCAGCAGGGTGCCGGAAAAATCCTTCAGCGCCTCCACCGCGCTGGCGGCGGCATGGCCGGTGCCGAGCTGCTGGTGCTGCACCGCGCTGTCGCAGCCCATCGCTTTTGCGTATTCGCGCACCGCCTCGCCCGCCGCGGAGGTGACCACGACGATCCGCTCCACCCCCGCAGCCCTGAGGGCGCCGACGACATGGCCCAGAAGCGGCAGTCCCGCCACCTTGTGCAGTACCTTGGGCAGCGCGGATTTCATGCGCGTTCCGGCGCCCGCGGCGAGTATGATTGCGGCTATTGCCATGCGGGCGCCTTCGACTCACTGGTCGCATTTTCCATGCGGAAAACGCTCCGGGGACCCGCAGCGAGAATGATCGCGGCCTTGGACATGGTTTCGGGTAAGCCTGCTCAGGAAAAAGAGGAAGTGACGATTTGCGACTGTATATTGCCCTGATTCCAACGGCGATTCCTTAATGTACCCAGCTCCGGCCCTGATTTTCGACCTGGACGGCACCCTGGCCGATACCTCTCCCGACCTGCTGGGCGCGACCAACGCCGTGCTGGCGGCCCGCGACCGGCCGATGCTGGATCTGGCCCATCTGCGCCACATGGTGGGGTTCGGGGCGCACGCCCTGATCGCCCAGGCGATGGAGGCCAGCGGCGCGGCGGTGACGCAAAGCCAGATGCCCGCTTTGGTGGAGATATTCCTGGCCCATTACCGCGACCATATCGCCGACGGCTCGCTGCTGTTCCCCGGCGTCGCCGATACTCTGGCGGCCCTGAAACGCGATGGCGCGCGGCTGGGGGTGCTGACCAACAAACCGCAGGAACTGACCGATCCCCTGCTGCCGCTGCTAGGGCTGGGCGGGCTGTTCGGCGCCGTCTATGGCGCAGGCAAAAGGCCCTATACCAAGCCCGACCCGCGCATCTTCCACGATGTGGTGGCCGACCTGACTTCGCAAAAAGGCGGCGGCGGCCAGGCGGTGATGATCGGGGATTCCGTCACCGACCTGAACACTGCCCGCGCGGCGGGGGCGCCCTGCATCCTGGTGTCCTATGGCTTCACCCCGGTGCCAGCCCGCGAGCTGGGGGCCGATGCCGTGATCGACGATTTCGCCGAGCTGCCCCGGGCGTTGCGGAGGCTAGGCCTTCTTTAGCGGCACAATGCTGCCGGCGGTGCGGGACCGCTTCACAACTCCCACACGGCGGGAGCCGCCGCCGGGGCTATCGCCGCATCGGGCGCGGTCCATACCATGGCCGAGGATTTTACCAGCCGTGACACCCGCTCCAGCAGCGTGTCGGGATTGAAGGGCTTGACCAGATAGTCGTCGGCCCCGCCATCCATCGCCTGCGTCACCGTTTCGGCATTGCGTTCGCCCGTCAGCATCATCACCGGCAGGTGCTTAAGCCGGGGGTCGGACCTGATCTTGCGCAGCGCCGACAGGCCGCCCGGCTGGCTGCCGCCGCCGGGCATCTGCACGTCCAGGATCACCGCCAGCGGTTCCTTGCTGCGCACCATCGCCACCGCCGCGACCGCGTCATTGGTGCAAAGCACCGTGTAGCGCGCCAGGCCCAGGCGCAGTTTCACCAGTTCGATGATGGTGGGATCGTCATCGGCGATGACAACACAGCGTTTCATGCGGGGCCGCCCCTCCCAAGGCGGGTGGACCCTGGCCCGAGGCGGCTTAACATTTCACCAAGGCCGCAGACGGCGGGTTGCAACTGCGATATATTCACAACCGGGTGCGGCAGAATGACCACAACCACTTGCGCAACCAGCCATAATCATCCCTAAAATGTTTGAGGAAACGGCTCCCCATCAGGATCGGCATGCAAACGCCTTCCCCACTCGCGAGCGTCTATCGCAGGGCCTGGCTTGCCGCTGCGGCCTTTGGCGGATTCTTCGCGCTGGGCTATGGCGGCATCTTCATCTGGGGCGGCAACAGCCACGCCGCCTCGCCCATCTGGCCGGCCAACGCCCTGGGCTTCATCCTGCTGCTGCGCCTGTCGCGCAGCCGCAGCGACGACGCCGTCATGCTGGCGGCCATCGCGGCGGCGGGCCTGGCCGCCAACCGGCTGGGCGGCGCCGACATGGGGCTGGCCATTGGCTACAGCCTGATCAACCTGGTCGATGTGATGGCGGGGATCATCGCGGTGCGCGCCCTGGGCATGCCGCGCCTGACCAGCCTGGGCGCGGTCGTCAAATTCACCGCCGCCGCCGCCATTGTGCCATCGATCTTCAGCGCCTTGCTGGCGATGGGCCTGATGCGCTGGCACGGCGCCGGCAACCCGGACCTGACCGGCCTGCAGTGGTTCTTCGCCAACATGCTGGGGGCGATGATGATCTCCCCCTTCGGCCTGACGGTGTCGCTGCGCCAGTTCGCCAAGCTGAAGCTGGAGCACCGCTTCCTGGAGGCGATGGGCCTGTTCAGCGCCCTGGGGGCGCTTTGCATCATCACCTTCCGCTACGAGCTGCCGTCCATGTTCCTGGTGATGATCCTGTGCATGGCCATCGCCGTGCGCTTCCGCCTGATGGGCGCCGGGGCGGCGCTGATCGTGGTCAGCGTGCTGGCCTTTGCCGCGGTCAGGGCGCAGCCGGAGGCGCATAATCTCGCCTGGGTGGAGCTCCTGCAATTCTACCTCGCCAGCATCAGCGTGGTCAGTGTGCGCGCCGCCATGCTGCTGAACGAGCGTGACCTGCATATCGCCATCATCGAGCGCCGCCACCGCCGCGCCGTGCGCGCCAGCCGCTTCAAGTCGCAGCTGCTGGCCCATGTCAGCCATGAAGTCAGAAGCCCGCTATCGGCGATCATCGGCTTTTCCTCGATGCTGGAATCCGGCACCCTGTCGGCGCAGCGCGCCCCGGAATTCGCCGCCATCATCGGCCATAACGGCGAATTGCTGCAGCGGCTGCATGACGATCTTCTGGACATGAGCCGAGCCGAGGCCGGCGCGCTGGCACTGAGGCCCCAGCGCGTGGTGGTGGGATCGACCTTGCAGAACTGCGTCAACGCCATCCGGCTGGACGCGACCCTGGGCGGCAAGGATGTGGTGCTGGAGGGTGTCGAGGAGACGCTGGCCCTGCACGCCGATCCGCTGCGGCTGGCGCAGATCCTCAACAATCTGATCGCCAATGCCTTCAAGTATGGCGACAACCACTCGCCGATCCACCTGCGCGCCACGCGGCTGGATGACGGGTTCGGCCGCATCGAGATCGCCAATGCCGGGCCGGGCATCCCGGCGGGCGAGCGCGCGGCGGTGTTCCTTCCCTTCCGGCGCAGCGTCCAGGTCGGGCGCAATGTGCCGGGCTCGGGCCTGGGGCTTTCCATTGCCAAGCTGCTGGTCGAGGCCCAGGGCGGGCGCATCGACTTTGAAAGCATTCCCGGTCGCCAGACCCGCTTCTGGATCGACCTGCCCTTGGCGGCCTGACGGCGCTGGAAACAGCAAATCTTGCATGTCCCCGGCAGGCGGGCGAATATCGCCCGGTCAGGCGCGCCAAGACCGCCGCAGCAGGCAACAGGGGCCATCATGAAGAAGATTCTCGTCGCGACACTGACTGTGCTCGCCATCGCCGCCATCGCCATGCCGGTGACGCAGGCGCAGCAGACGCCTGTACCGGCCGCCCCTGTCCTGTCATCAGGCCTGCCGCCGCCCCGTCCGCCCTCTGCCGCCGAGGAAGCCTTCAACGCCAATTGCGCGGGCTGCCACGGGACCGGCCTGGCGGGCGCCCGCGGCCCGAGCCTGTTCGCCGACAGCCTGCTGGGCGCGCGCACCGATGCTGCCCTGCTGCACACCATCCAGGAGGGCATACCGGATGGCGGCATGCCCACCTTCAAGGGCCGTCTGGACGACGCGTTGATCGGCCAGTTGATCGCTTATCTGCGGATTCGCGGCGGCCAACTGCGCGGACAGGCCAGCTTCATCGCCGATCCGAACGGGCAGATCGTCAAGAGCGAGAAGCAGACCTTCAGGATCGAGGTGGTGGCGTCCGGGCTGGAAACGCCCTGGGGCGAAGTCTTCCTGCCCGACGGGCGCATGCTGGTGACCGAACGCACCGGCCATATCCGCGTCATCGATCACGGCAAGCTGCTGGCCAAACCCGTCAAGGGAACGCCCACTGCCTGGGTGCGCCAGGATGGCGGCTATCTCGATATCGCGATCCATCCCGACTATAAGCGCAACGGCTGGATCTATCTGTCCTATACCGAGGTCGCGCCCGGCTATGTCACGCCGCCACCGCCGCCGCTGACCCCCATCGGGGCGCCGTCCGGCCCCACCCCCAACACGATGCCGCCGGCGGTTCCCAGCATGACGCGCCTGGTGCGCGGGCGCATCAACGCCAACAATGAATGGGTCGATCAGCAGGATATTTTCCACGCCCCGGCAGACCTCTATACCACCAGCGTCATCCATTACGGCTCGCGCTTCCTGTTCGACGGCAAGGGCCATTTGTTCTGGTCCATGGGCGAACGCGGCAACAAGGCCAATGCCCAGAATCTGGCCGTGCCGCTGGGCAAGATTCACCGCATCAATGACGATGGCTCGGTGCCCAAGGACAATCCCTTCGTCAACACGCCGGGCGCGCTGCCGACCATCTGGAGCTATGGCCATCGCAATCCCGAAGGGCTGGCCCTCGACCCGGTCACCGGCCTGTTGTGGGAGAGCGAACATGGCCCGACCGGCGGCGACGAGGTCAACATCATCCAGAAGGGTCATAATTACGGCTGGGGCGTGATTTCGATGGGCCTGGAGCCGGGCATCACCAAGCAGCACCAGGCAGGCATGGAAGATCCCATCGCCTTTTATGTCCCCTCGATCGGTCCCAGCGGCATGAGCTTCTACAAGGCCGGGCGCTATCCCGGCTGGAAGAACAGCCTGTTCCTGTCGGCGCTGCGCGGCGAAAAGCTGATCCGCTATGAGATCAAGGGCCGCAAGATCCTGCATGAGGAAGCGGTCTATAAGGGCTTTGGCCGCACCCGCGATGTGATCACGGGGCCGGACGGCTATCTCTATGTTCTGCTGCAGAACTCGCAGAACCTGGCCAACTCGCAGGGCATGGTGATCCGCCTGATGCCGCAAAAGTGAAGCGGGCGATGCGGCGGCGGCCTTCAGCGCCGCCTGCTGGCGCGCCACCGCCGGGATCACCTTGCCGGCCACCAGCTTGGTGGCGCGGGTGCTGTAATCGCCAGCCCCTTCCTGGCGGCGCGCGTCACCAGCGACGAGACCAGCCGCTGCTTGTCGGCGGGCGTAGCGAGGAGATCGCCGCGGGACAGGCGGACGGTGATGGAAATTCCCATCGGAGCGGCGGGCCGGCACAGGCGGATTTCGGAGGCTGTTGTCGGGGCTTTTGGCCGCTTTTCCCGGGCTTTGTCGCCGCTTGCGGCTTGACGGGGCGCAGGCGCCCCCCGTATAGCCGCCCTCCGCACCGGAACACCGGCAGGCGGGCGCGTAGCTCAGCGGGAGAGCACTCCCTTCACACGGGAGGGGTCACAGGTTCAATCCCTGTCGCGCCCACCATCTTCCAGTCGGCAGAAGCCAGCTTCGACAGGAATTGAACTTTATTTGTTTGCGCGGCATTCGCCGCGCGGGGCCCTGTCGCGCCCACCATTGAAAGCCGCCCAGAGGGGCCGCTTTCAATGGTGCCGAGCCCGCCGCGCGCCAGCGATGTGAGGCGGGCGAGGCCCATTTCCATCCAAGAACAGGAATTGAACTTCGTTTAATTGCGGCGCATTCGCCGCGCGGGGCCCTGTCGCGCCCACCATTACTCCGGCGGCGCGAGCCGGTCATGCCACTACACCCTGGCTGGGAGATCAAGGGCTTTTCGGTTGGTTGCCTGTGCGGCGCGGTCCCGGCGCAAGCCCCCGAAACCGCCATCTACTCCCAACCGGAGAGATACGCGCCTTTGCGAGGTTTTGCGCCCCGTTGCTCTTGGCGTGCGCGGGCGCGCATACATTATTTCAAGCGCCATGGGCGCAGCGCAATTGACCTCCCAAAACTTTGAGATAGTGTTCCAAACTGTGATTTCGTTTTGCGCAATCGCCAATAAGAACCAGATGGCCTGATCGGCTTTGCCAAGCGATCCAGACCCGGTCATCTGAAAATCGCTGGGAGCGTCACATGAAGGCCTCGAAAACCCTGTTCCGGCGCTTCTTGGTCGGCCTGGTCATTCTTGCCATTCCGGCGGCCTTTGCGGCGGCCCAGACCAAATCCGATACGCCGAACAATCCATTCGCGGGTGATGCGGCCGCCGTCGCCACCGGCAGGGCGACCTTTGACGGGACATGCAGCGCCTGCCATGGCGAAGGCGCCACGGGCGGCCGCGGCCCTGCCCTCAACACCGGCAATTTCACGCATGGCAGCGACGATTACGACCTGTTCCAGACCATCCGCGCCGGCGTACCGGGCACCCAGATGCCCTCCTTCTCCAGCTTACCGGCGGACGATGTCTGGAGACTCGTAACCTACATCAAGAGCTTGTCGCGCCACGCCGGCGACGATGCCCGGTTGACCGGCGACGCGCATGCGGGCGAAGCGATTTTCTTTGGCGGCGGCGGCTGCGCTGCCTGTCATGAAATCAACGGCCGGGGCATGGATCTGGCTTCCGACCTCTCGGCCGAGGGCGCCAAGCCGGCAGGCGCGATCCGCGACGGCATTCTGCACAACCAGCCTGTGGCGCGCGGCCAGATCGCGCCGCGCTTCGTCGATGTGATCTTGAAGGACGGCCGCAAGGTCAGCGGGCTGGTGGAAAACGAGGACGGTTTCAGCCTGCATGTCGAACAGCGCGACGGCAAATACCTGATGCTGGACCGCGCCACCATTGCCTCGGTGACTGAACTGGGCCGCGCCGCGTCACCCGACATTGCCGCCAAATTGTCGCCCGGCGACATGGAAAACCTTGTCGCCTTTCTCGCCGGCCACAAGGAACGCGACCTGAACGAGACCATCAAGGTGACTCCGGCCCCGGTCCTGCCCTATGCGCGCATCGCCAATGCCGGGGCCGAGCCGCAGAACTGGCTGACCTATTGGGGCGATTTCCGGAGCCATCATTTCAGCGAATTGAACCAGATCACCCCGAGCAATGTCGCCCAGCTCCAGGCCCGCTGGGTGGGTCCGATGCTGGGCGAAAATGTCCTGGAATCGACACCGCTCGTGGTGGACGGGGTCATGTATGTCGCCGGCTCGCCCGGCGATGTCGCGGCCTTCGACGCCCGCAGCGGACTGCCGATCTGGCGCTTCCATCGCAAGCAGGACATAAAGAACCCCTATCAGATAAATCCGTTTAACAAAGGCCTTGCGGTACTGGACGGGCGTGTCTTCTTCGGCACGCTCGACAATAACCTGATCGCGCTCGACGCCCATAATGGCCGTGAGTTGTGGGAGAAGCGCATCAACGACACGATGGACGGCTTCACCATCACCGGCGCGCCACTGGCGCTTAAGGACAAAATCATCGTCGGCCTGTCGGGCGGCGAGATGGGTGTGCGCGGCTATCTGGAAGCTTATGATCCGGCAACCGGCAAGATGTTGTGGCGTTTCTATACCGTTCCCGGGCCCGGTGAACCCGGCAACAAAACCTGGTCCGGCGATAGCTGGAAGTATGGCGGCGCGCTGACCTGGCTGACGGGTAGTTATGATGCGGAAACCAACAGCCTGATCTGGGGCACCGGCAATCCCGGGCCGGACTACAACACCGAATTCCGCAGGGGCGACAATCTCTACAGCGACAGTGTGATCGCGCTGGACGCCGATACCGGCAAACTCAAATGGTATTATCAGTTCACCCCCAACGATCCCCATGACTGGGATTCGACCGAGGACATGGTGCTGGCGGATCAGGTGATCGACGGCAAGCCGCGCAAGCTGGTGCTGCATGCCGACCGCAACGGTTTTTTCTATGTCCTGGACCGGACCAACGGCAAGCTGATCTATGGCAAGCCCTTTGTGCGCCAGACCTGGAATCTCGGCTTCGACAAGAATGGGCGGCCGATCGTCGATCCCAAATCCGTCGCCACGGCCACCGGCCAGGTGGTTTTCCCGTCGGCCGGAACCAACTTCCAGGCGCCGTCCTATGATAAGGACAGCGGCCTGTTCTTCGTCGAGTATAACGACGCACAAGGCTTCGCGATCAGCGGCCCGGCGGTCTATGAGCGCGGCAAGCAGTTTAGGGGCGGCGGCGTCGGCAGGCCGCCTCAGGGTGGAGTCTCCGACCAAGGCGTCAAGGCGATCGATTCCAAGACCGGAAAAACGGTCTGGAAATTCTCCACGACGCGTGGTTCGGCTTCGGCAGGGGTGATGGGGACGCGGGGCGGACTGGTGTTCGCCGCAACTGCGGAAGGCCAGTTCATCGCCCTGGATGCCAAGACGGGCAGACCGCTGTGGAATTTCCGCGTCGGCGGCCCGATCACAGCCTCACCGATCAGCTATGCGGTCGATGGTCAACAGTTTGTCGCCGTCAGCGCGGGCAACATGGTCTATAGTTTCGCGCTGCCAAAACAGAATTAGACAGACCGTCGGGAGGAAACATGTCTCGCAGGATCATGCATTTCACTTGCGCCCTCGCGGCGCTGTCCGCGTTCGCATTGCTATCGGCCGACGCCAAACCCAAAGCGCCCAAACCGTCGCAGGATCTGCGGATCATCTCGGTCGATACCGAAGGGGGCGCCGCCGTACTGTTTCGCACGCCCGAAGGCAAATCGATGCTGATCGACACCGGCTTTCCGCCAGGCGCGGGCGGCCAGCGCTACCTTCCCGGCGAGCCGCCCTTTGCCCCGCCAATGGATGCCGACCGCATCGCCGCCGCTGCCGCGACGCTGGGCATCACGAAGCTCGATTACCTGGTCATCACCCATTATCACGGCGATCATCTGGGCGGCCTGGAAGCGGTGCTGGCAAAGCTGCCGGTCGATACCTTCATCGACCATGGTCCCAACCGCGAATTTCCGCCGGCGAACGCGACACCCCAACAGCGCGCCAATTCGACGGAAGCGCGCTATCCCGCCCTGGTGGCGGCCTATCAGGGGCACAATCATATTCTCGCCCAGACCGGCAACACGCTCGATGTGGGTTCGATGCATATCCAGTTCGTCACCGCCGACGGCAAGGTGCCCGATGCGCCCTTGCCCGGCGCGGGCCAGGCCAATCCGGACTGCGCCGGGGTGAAGACAAACAGCAACAGCGGCGGCGAGGAGAATGCCCGTTCCGTCGGCATGCTCATCACTTTCGGCAAGACACGCATTCTCTATCTGGGCGATCTGACCTGGAACAAGGAGATTGAGCTTCTGTGTCCGGTCAACAAGGTCGGCAAGGTGGATGTCTATTTCGTCACCGGCCATGGCATGAGTCTGTCGAGCAGCCCGCCAACCCGCTCGCTCGATCCGCTGGTCGCGATCATGCAGAACGGCCCGCTCAAGGGCGGCGATGAAGCGCCGATCAACATGGTCGACTCCTATCCCAGCATTAAAGGCTTCTGGCGCACGCATTATTCCATCCGCTATCCGGCGCTGAACGGCGATCCCAATTATATCGCCAATCTCGACTGGGTGCCGGACCAGGCCTATTCGCTGAACCTTGACATCGCGCCAGGTGGCGGCATCACCGTCATCAATAGCCGCAACAATTTCAGCAAAACATATCAGGCGAGAGCGGAACAATAGCCGTTGGGCTCATGCACCAATGGTCGAGCATTGTGATGATTGTCTGGACCGCAGCGGACAATCATGTGCCTGGCCGCCGGTCAGCAGGACAGAAAAAAGACGGCCCGGCGCGCCTGCCCATGGCAAGGCTTCGCGCCAACAGCGGATATCCGCTGCCTGACCTATTTCACGATGACCGTCGCCTTCATGTTGGGATGCATCTTGCAGATGATCGCGTATGTTCCGGCCTTGGGGAAAGGGACCGCATTTTCCGCGCCATGATGCTGCAAGCCCTTGTCGCTTGAGGAACCGTCCGGGCTCACCACCGTCACGTCATGGGTAAACGGGTCGCTGTTTGTGAAGCGGATGGAATCGCCGGCATTGATGGTGACCGCGTCCGGAACGAATTTCAGACCCTTCTGATCCATGACTGTCTCAGCCGCTTGGGCCGCGCCGATCAGGCCGGCTGAAGCGGTCATCAGCATGATGGCGCCCGCGATGACTCGTGAATTGCAATTCATTGGCGTGACCTTTCCCTGGAATAATGAAGCGCCGGAGCCAGCATGATCGCTGCCCGGCCGGCGAGGAATGGGCCGCGCCTCAAAGCGCCACCCAGGTAAACACCCTGACGGTATCGTTGCCGGAGCTGTTGCTGCCTGCTCCGTCATAATTCCCGGCAGCGCCATCAAAGTGGGTAAAGAGACGATATTGAATGCCCAGGCGCAGATTCATGTGGTTGCCCAGGGACGACGGCGTCTCACCAAATGGAGTCCCGTCCAGCTGAAAGGTGAACCCGGCGCTGTTGGGCTTCGAGGTCCGGTTCCCGGCATACAGAAGGCTGTCGGCGGAGCCTGCGGTATTGAAGTAGCCGACTGTCACGCCGATCTGGTTCTTCCAGTAATAGGATGCATCCGTGGTGAATTCATCCAGCGTATTTCTCAGATTGCTCGCCGCCCCGAGCCCATGGCTTGCGCCAAGGGATTGGCGTTCATGGGTGTAGCGCGCGTTCAACTGATAGACATTGCTGCCATCGCCCATATACTGGTACGAGCCATCGACGCCGACGTCCTGATAATTGTCCGATGCGGTCGCGGTCCGATCGCCGCCCGGATACAGGCTGGAGGAAAACCCTATGACGCCGAACTGGAAGTTCTGGTCGTCATAGTCCTTCTGGTAGCCGAGCCGGACATAGGGTGCGCTCCCGCGTATGACGGCGCCGCCGTCGGCCCCGACCGCACGCATGAATCCACGGCCGGGCGTCGCATAGAGACCCGCTTCCGCGTAAATCTCCGAATTCCACCAGGCATAGGCCGTGATGCCGAGCGCGCTTTGCGCCAGGCCGCCATTCAACAGGGTGGACGCCCCCGGCGACGGAGCAAGCGCGGAATCGGTGTAGGGAAAGCCCCAGGCCGAAAGTGTGTTCCAGGGGTCCTGGACCGTCGGGCTGTTATTCAAGCTCAGGCCTGCCACAACGTCCGTCCCGCTGATTGTCAGCTGATCGACCGCCCGCAGATCCAGATTGTCCCAGGCAAAGCCGCGCGCCACGCCGTCATAGGTGAACTGGCTGAAACCCCCGATATTCTTGTTGAGGCCGCCGGCAAGAAACAGGCTGATCTGATCCAGCGCGAGATTGTCATTTGCGGCGTAATGCGGCGCCGGCGATTGATCCGCTGCGGTGTGCAGATAGGACGCGATGGCCATGGCGGAGACCGGAACGGTGCCATCCTGCGACCGCACCGTGTATCCCAGCATCTTGAATTCGCGGCCGAATGGCGTCAGCTGGGGTCCAAATCCGCCGACGTGACAGGAGGAACAAGGTTGGCCGGTTTGATCGGCAAAGGCTGGAACAGCTTGCGCCCGTGCGATGGTCAAGGCGATCAGCGCCATGCCAATCGCCAGGCGATGCGATGCGATAATGATCAGGCGTGTGGTGAATGGCGCGATCATGAAAATCCCAACACGTTGGCGAAATAAAAACTGTAAACTCGAATACCGGATGGGAAATTGATCCAGAACAAGTGCCGGGCCGCGGCAGAGCCGATGCACCTGGCGACGGCCCCGCGAAAACGAGGCGAAGAATTTGGCCGAAACCCTATCGGCCCTCTGCCCCCATAACGCGCGGATCGACCATTCGTCTCAAAATCCGAAATTAATTCGCCAAAGCGGCGCTCGCGACGCCACCCGACGCGGGAGAGGAAAATCGCGCCGTGTCAGCGCAGCAGGCCGGCGGAGGATTTCCACAGCACGAACAGCGCCACAAAGACGACGGCCACCGCGAAGCTTCGGGACAGCGCGCCGCGCCTGGCCGACAGGCGCAGCGAAAGCTTCACCCCCAGCAGGCCGCCCGCAATGCCGCCGGCCACGAAGATGGCCGCGACATGCCAGTCGATCAGTCCGGCCAGGGCATAGGTCGCCGCCGTGGTCATGCCAAAAGTGCCGACCGAGACCAGCGATGACCCCACGGCATTGATGGCCGTCATCCCGCTGCCCAGCATGATCGCGGGCACGATCAGAAAACCGCCGCCGATGCCGAAAAAGCCCGACAGGAAGCCCACGACCAGCCCGGTGCCGGCCAGGCGAAAACCAATGGTCCGGTTGATATATACCAATGGGTCGCCGCCGGCGGCGCGCCCGCTGAACATGGCGGCGGCCACCGCCAGCATGACCAGCCCGAACAGAAACAGCAGATGCTGGCCGTCCACCAGCCGGCCCAGCATCGCGCCCAGCGCCGCGCCCGCGATGCCCGCCACCGCGAACATGATGGCGCAGGGCCATTTCACGGTGCCGGCGCGTGCATGGGAGATCAGGTTGGCGAAGGCGTTGATCGACACGGCCAGGGCGCTGGTGCCGATGGCGACATGGGCGTCCTTCACCCCCGCCACATAGACCAGCAGCGGCACCGCCAGGATCGAGCCGCCACCGCCCAGCAGGCCCAAGGCGAATCCGACCAGGGTGCCCGATCCGAACGAGAGCAGATCGCCCAGTCCCATCAGCGGGGCACCCGGTTCCAGGGCATGACGCCCAGCAGCCGCGCCATGCCGCACCAGCCCGATACGCCCGCAAAGATGAGCCCGGCGCCGACGAAGGCGCTGAGGCCCAGGAACAGAGGCGACACCAGCCAGGCCAGCAGCAGGCCCGACACCACCAGCGTTCCCGCCGTGATCTGAACCTGCCGCTGCATCTCGATGGGCTTGCTGCGGTCGATGCTTGTGGTGAGGCCCGCGGCCTTCCAGCCCGACAGGCCGCCTTCCAGGATATAGGCCTCGCCGACGCCGCTGCCCAGCAAGCGCTCGGCATTGTCGCAGGTGCGCTTGCCGCTCTGGCAGTGAAAGATGACAGCGGGCGCGTTGGCGCCGCCCAGCTTTGCGGAGTCCAGGCTGGACAGCGGCTGCAGCCGCGCACCGGGAATGGCCTCGCGCGCATGCTCCATCGGTTCGCGGATGTCGACCAGGATGGCCGCGCCGCTGGCCAGGCGCCGCCTGGCGTCGGCGGGGGTGATCAGGGGAATGCTCATGTCTGTTACCTCTTGCAATAGATGTCGTGCAGCACACCCAGGATCCGGGCTGCGTCGGGATTTGCGATGCGATAAAAGATCGAGACGCCGTCGCGGCGGGTCGCCACCAGGCCCTGGGCCCTGAGCTTGGCCAGGTGCTGCGACAGCGCGGATTGGCCCAGGCCGGACCGCTCCACAAGTTCGCCGGCGCTGCGCTCGGCCCCCACCAGGTCGCAAAGCACCTTCAGCCGCGCCTCGTGCGACAGAACCGCCATCATGGCGGCGGCCTCGCTCGCATGGCGGTGCATGGCTTTCAGATCCCTGGCGGTCATGGCGTCCATTCTTTTGCGTCCTTGCCTCTTGATATATTAGTTATTTCTAATATATATTCAAGAGCAAAGGAGAACATCATGGAACCCGCAATTCAGGCGTTTTTCGACGAACAGACCTTTACGGTCAGCTATCTGGTCAGCGACCCGGTGACGAAAAAGGCCGTCATCATCGATTCCGTCCTGGATTTCGATCCCAAGGCGGCGCGGACGGCCACCCGCTCCGCCGACCGCCTGCTTGCCGCCATGAAGCAGCAGGGCCTGACGGTGGAATGGATCCTGGAAACCCACGCCCATGCCGATCACCTGTCGGCGGCGGTGTATCTGAAGGCCGCGACCGGCGCGAAGATCGCCATCGGCGAACACATCAAGGATGTGCAGAAGGTCTTTGCCCCCATCTTCAACGCGCCGGACATCAAAGGCGACGGCGCACCGTTCGACCGGTTGCTGCGGGATGGCGAGACCCTGGCGGTGGGCGGCCTGACCATCGAGGTGATGAACACGCCCGGCCATACGCCCGCCTGTGTCAGCTACAGGATCGGCGACAATGTCTTTGTCGGCGACACGCTGTTCATGCCCGACTATGGAACGGCCCGGGCGGATTTCCCCGGCGGCGACGCCCATGCGCTGTACCGCTCGATCAAGCGCATCCTGTCACTGCCGCCAAACACAAGGCTGTGGATGTGCCATGACTACAAACCCGCCGGGCGGGACCACTTCGCCTGGCAGTCCAGCGTAGGCGAGGAGCGCAGCCACAATGTCCATGTCCATGACGGCATCGGCGAAGAGCAGTTTGTGGCCAGCCGCCAGGCGCGCGACAAGACCCTGGCGGCGCCGGTTCTGATCCTGCCGTCCATCCAGGTGAACATCCGGGCGGGCCGCATGCCGCCCCAGGACGCCAATGGCCAGGTCTATCTGAAACTTCCGGTGGACCGTATCTGACCGGGTCGGGCCTGCAGCCGTGCGCGGGTCAATAGGGAAGCGCGATTTTTCCCATGCCGATTTTTTGGGGCATCACTTTGTTCAAGGATGGATGGTGATCGCGGCGCCGACCTCGCGGCCATTGCTCCAGTACATCAGCGGATTTTCCCCCAGAACCTCGCCGGGCTGCGGCGCGGCAGTGGAGACCAGCGTCACGTCGAACAACAGCGTCTGGCCGGGCGGGATGGCGCCGTCGCCCGCGCCGCGCAGGCCGTAGCCCAGCGCCGCCGGGATCGTCAATTGCCAGCGGTCACCGACATGCATCAGGGCCAGCGCCTCGGCCAGGCCGCGCATGTTCACGCTGCTCAGCGCCAGCGCGGCGGGCAGGCTGGGCGGGGTGGAATCCACCGTCCGCCCATCGATCAGCCGCATGACATAACTGATCCGCACCACATTGCCCTGCCCGGGCCGCGGCCCGAAGCCGCTCCTGACAATGCGGTACTGCAACCCGCTGGGGCGCGTCACGGTGCCGGGTTTTGCGGCATTGGCGGCGAGAAACGCGCTGTTGGCGGCGGCGGCGGGCGCCTCATCGGCCAGGGCCGCGGACGCGGCCAGCAGCAGCACGGCGAAAAAGGCGCGGCGGACCATGGCTGGGGCGGGGATGGCGGCTTCGCCCATATTTGCGCTGTTTCCCCGGCAGCGGTCAATCGGCCTGCCCCGCCAGTCCGGCAGCTCGGTCGGCAACACCACATCGTCGGGCATCGCCACCGGGTTCAGTGCCCTGGTGGCGTCGGGATGCGGCCAGTCGCTGTCCATCATTGCCTCCCCTTTTTTGCAAAATCATGACGGGGCGCGGCCTCAAAGACGATGGCGGGCGCGCGCCGGAACGGGTAAAAGCCCCACCATGAAAAGCCCCGCCGGCATGGATAACCGCAAAGCGCAGGCCCGCGCCTGGTTCGAAACATTGCGCGATTGCATCATGGCGGCGTTCGAGGCGCTGGAAGATGACGCGCCTGCGGCGCTCTATGCGGGCGCGCCCGGTCGCTTCGAAAAGACGCCCTGGCAGCGCGGACTCGCCGACGGCGGCAATGAAAAATTCGACGAAGGCGGCGGCGTCATGGGGATGATGCGCGGCCGGCTGTTCGAGAAAGTCGGCGTCCATACCTCCACCGTGTTCGGCAGCTTCTCGCCGGAGTTTGCCCGCCAGGTGAAGGGCGCCGCGGACGATCCGCGCTTCTGGGCCAGCGGCATCAGCCTGATCGCGCACATGAAGAATCCGCGCGTGCCCGCCGTGCACATGAACACCCGCATGATCGTCACCACCCAAAGCTGGTTCGGCGGCGGCGCCGACCTCAACCCGACGCTGGACAGCGCGCGCACGCCGCGCCATCCCGACACGGTGGATTTCCATGCCCGGCTGAAGCAGGCCTGTGACGGCTTCGACCGCGACTGGTTTCCCAGGTACAAGCAATGGGCCGACACATACTTCTGGCTGCCCCATCGCGGCGAGCCGCGCGGCGTGGGCGGCATCTTCTATGACCATCACGATTCAGGCGATTGGGACCGCGACTTCGCCTTCACCCAGGCTGTCGGCAAGGCGTTCCTGGAGATTCAGCCTGCGATCATCGCCCGCCGCATGGGCGAAAGCTGGACCGAGGCCGAACGCCATGAACAGGCCAAGTGGCGCGGCCGCTATGTCGAGTTCAATCTTCTGTATGACCGCGGCACCATGTTCGGGCTGAAGACCGGCGGCAATGTCGAGAGCATATTGTCGTCCATGCCGCCGGTTGCGGAATGGAAGTGAGGGGCGGAGTGGAAATGATCAAGCTCGGCTCGCGGGGTTCTCCACTGGCGCTGGTACAGTCGCGCCTGGTGGCGGCGATGCTGGGTCAGGATGCGGACAGCATCCAGAGCTTCATGACCAGCGGCGACCGGCTGACCGGCAGCCTGCAGGACCAGGGCGGCAAGGGCTTGTTCACCAAGGAGCTGGATGAAGCCCTGCTGGACGGGCGCATCGATGCCGCCATTCATTCCATGAAGGATTTGCCGACGCGCATGCCGCCCGGCATCGTGCTGGCGGCGGTGCCTTGCCGCGAAGACCCGCGCGACGGCTTCATCGCGCTGAAAGGCCGGACGCTGATGGATCTGCCGCCAGGCGCGACGGTCGGCACCGCCAGCTTGCGGCGGCAAGCCCAGACCCTGCACCTGCGGCCCGATTTGAAAGTCGCGCTGTTGCGTGGGCGGGTGGAGACGCGTCTGGCGAAAATCGAGAGCGGCGCCTTTGACGCCACCTATCTGGCGCTGGCGGGCCTGAAGCGGCTGGGGCTGGAACGCCATGCCGCCTCGGTGGTGGACAGCGAGGCGATGCCGCCCGCCCCCGGCCAGGGCGCGCTGGCGATCACGGCGCGCCAAGGCGACGCGCAGACGCTGGCCCTGCTGGAAGCGCTGAACATCGCCGGCTATAGCCTTGCCACCACCGCCGAACGCTCCTTCCTGGAAGCCCTGGACGGATCCTGCCGCACGCCCATCGCGGCGCTGGCGACCGTCGAGGGCGGCAGGCTCAATTTCCTGGGCGAAGTGCTGACGCCGGACGGGGCGCATTGCTGGCGGCGGCGCGAAAGCGCAGCGCTGGGCGCGAACGGCGCCGTGACGGCGCGGGCGCTGGGCCTGAAGCTGGGGGCGGAGATCCGGGCCGAAGCGGGGCCGCTGTATCAGGCGCACTTCGGGGATAGAGGCTGGTAGTCAGTCCACCCGGAAATCGCCGCGCGTGGCGACATAGCTGGAATCGAGCTGCGTGATCGCCGGACAGCCCAGAAGCTTCAAGGTGCGCACGATATCGGCGCGGAAAATCTCGATGGCGCGCTCGATACCGGCATCGCCCGCCGCCGCCATGCCATAGGCATAGCCGCGACCCAGCAGACAGGCCTTGGCGCCCAGCGCCATCGCCCGCACCATGTCGGCGCCCCGGCGGATGCCGCCGTCGAACAGCACTTCGGTCTGCTGGCCCACCGCCTCGACGATCCCCGGCAGCACGCGCAACGATCCCGCCACGCCGTCCAGCTGGCGGCCGGCATGGTTGGAGACCACGATGCCCTGCGCCCCGTGATCGACCGAGCGCCTGGCATCGTCCGCAGTCATGACACCTTTCATGACGATGGGGCCGTCCCACAATTGGCGGATCCATTTGAGGTCGGTCCAGGAGACCTGGGCCGATTCCAGCGCGGCGGCGACATCCACCGCCTGCAGGGGGCCTTTGCCCGGCACCACGATATTGGGGAAAGGCCGGGTCATGCCGTCGCTGACGAAACCGGCCAGCCAGCGCGGATGCATCAGGATGCCCGGGACATAGCGGGCCTTCTTCAGCCAGTTGCGGCCCATCAGTTCCTTCATGCCGTTGCGAAAGTCGCGCTCGCGGTTGCCCGCCACCGGCGTGTCGATGGTGACGAACAGGGCCTTGTAGCCGGCGGCCTTGGCGCGCTGGATGGCGCCTTCGGCCGCGCCGCGTCCGCCCGCCAGATAGAGCTGGTAGAAAGTGGGACCGGGCGACTGGGCCTTCACATCTTCGATGGCATGGCCCGACATGGTGGAGAGGATATAGCCGGTGCCATGCCGCCCGGCCGCGGCCGACGCCGCCAGTTCGCCGCGCGGATGCATCAGGCGCGAATAGCCGATGGGAGCGAGAATGAAAGGCAGGTCGAGTTTCTGGCCCAGCACCGTCACCGACAGGTCGCAGGCCGGTGTCGCCACCGCAAAGCGCGGCTTGAAAAAGACTTCCTTGAAGGCCCGCTCGCTGTCCTTCAGCGTCACCTCGTCGTCGGCGGCGCCGTCCAGATAATCGAACACCGAGTCGGGCAGCCGGGCGCGGGCCAGGCGGCGCATATCGCGGATATTGACGACCTTGGGGGACGCAAGAGACATGGCGGGCACCTGGAATTGCGCGGCGTTTATGCCCGCAAAAGGGCGCGGTTGAAAGGCCCCCGAAAAGGCGGATTTTTCAAAAAGCAGAGCGGCCCGCCTGCGCCTTTCCATCAGGCAGCCAGCCTGCCATCAAGGAGGGGCGAGACGACCGGGAAACTAGTTGGACTTGGTGACCTGGCCTTCGGCGACGCCGCCCTTGCTGCCGATGCCCGGATTGACCAGATGTTCGTCCTTGGGCGAGGTCGGCATGGTCTGGGGCTCGTGGCCCGCCATGGTGGCGTTGGTGTTGGCGTCGGCGCCGGGCTTGCCGTCGCGCAGGTCGTGTTTTGGGGTCGTGGTCATTGGGGCCTCCTGAAGGGTTCCAGGATGGTAACGGCTGGCGGAGGCCCTAGTTCCTGTGCGCCAGAATCCAGTCCGCCACATCGCCCGCCACCGCCGCGCCGTCCAGGTCGCGCAGCAGCATGTGATAGCCATTGGGATAGCGCTTCACAGTGGCTTTATCCCCCAGTGCCGCGATGACCGCCTCCGTGGGCGGCTTGGGGATCACCTGGTCGCGATCGCCGGTCAAGAGCAGGATGGGCGGCGGCGCGGCGGGCACGGCATGGCGCGCCTCGTCCATCAGGTCGACCAGGCCGTACAGCGTGCCGGTGCGTGTGTTTTTCTGCACCAGCGGGTCGCGGCGCATCGCCCGCAGCATGGGGATATTGTCGGAGGGCATGATGGTCACCACGCTGCTGGCGGCGCTGTTGGACAGGACGAGTCCGGGCATCAGATGAGCCGCCAGGAACAAGGCGGCGCGATAGCTGAGCGGCATGTCGCCCCGCGACCACACCGCAGGCGCGACCAGGATCACGCCCGCCACATCCAATTTTCGCGGCGTGGCGGAGGCCAGCGCCGTCAGCAGGACCGCCCCGCCCATGCTTTCGCCCAGCGCGAACAGGGGTATGCCGGGGTAGCGCGCATGCGCCGCCGCCACCGCATCGTGCAGATCGTCGCGCATCACGGCGGCACCCGCCCACAGGCCGGGATTGGGGCCGGCGCCGAAGCCGCGCTGGTCATAGGCCAGGGTGGTGATGCCCATTTTCGCCCATACCTTGCCCGGCGAGTCGAAGGCGTTGGAATAATCGCCCATGCCGTGCAGCGCCACGATCACGGCCCTGGGGGCGTCCGCCTCCCAGCGGCGCAACGGCAGGGAGGTACCGTCACGCATGGTGATGGTGTCATCCGCCATGACAGGCGTCACGGCATCTGTGCCGCGTGGCGCCAGGCTTGGGGCGCAGGCCGCCAGCCCGAGCAGAATTACAAGGCCCGGCCATCGCATCACGGCCGCGCCGGCATGGCCTGGCGCGCCACCAGCGCGCTGACCACCATCAGCTGTGCCACCGCGCCGCCGCTTCCGAACGGCAGGATGACATTCTCGTGATAGGTGAAGCGCGCACCCGGCATGTCCTTGCCCACCCAGCCGCGATAGCCCATCGGCTCGCCGCTGGTCCGCACCATGTCATAGAGCATGCGCAGGCCCAGTCCGAAGCGCGGACGCCGCGCCGCCAGCTCGCTGAGCAACAGGCCGGAGAAATCCTCGTCGAACCCCCGCACCAGCGCGGCGCCGACGCCGCGATAGCGATAGTCATTCTCCAGCACGTCGACGAGAAAGGCATTGTCGGCCACCGCCGCCGTCACGCCGCCGGTTGTAGGCGCAAAGCGCGCCGCGCCGCACAGGGCCCGCCAGCGCGCCAGCCCGGTGCGGACGACCGCGCTCTCCAGTTGATCCACCGCCACGATCTCGCCCGAGGATTCCTCGGGTATCCAGAAATCCGCCCCGGTCATGCCGGCAGCAATCCGATCATGGCGCCCGTCAGGCAGGAGGCCAGGACGCCTGCGACCAGCGCGCGCGGCGCCAGGCTGACGACCTCGTCGCGGCGCTGTGGGATAAGGGCGGTGAGGCCGGCGATCAGGATGCCGACGCTGGCGACATTGGCGAAGCCGCACATGGCATAGACCATGATCTGGGTGCTGCGCGGGTCCAGCGCGCCGCCGGGCAGCGCCGCCAGATGCAGATAGGCGATCAGCTCGTTGAGAATGACTTTTATCCCCATCAGCCCGCCCGCCAGCGGCGCCTGGCTCCAGGGCACGCCCAAGAGCCAGACCAAAGGCGAGAACAGCCAGCCCAGCATCCTTTCCAGCGTCAGCGGCGCGCCGAACACGGCCGGAAGCTGCGCCAGCATGATATTGACCAGCGCCACCAAAGCGGTGGTCACCACCAGCATGGCGATGATCTGCAGGTAAAGCTTCAACCCGTCCTCGGTGCCGCGCGCCATCGCATCCATGGTGGAGCGGTAACTTTGGCCTTCCTCGCCCGGCGTCAGGTCGGTCTCGGCCGGGCCCGGCACCATGATCCGCGCCATCAGGATACCCCCCGGCAGCGACATCAGCGACGCGACCAGCAGATGCCCCAGCGCGCCGGGCAGCTTTGGAGCCAGGATGGTGGCATACAATACAAACACCGTGCCCGCGATCACCGACAGGCCCACCGTCATCAGGATGAAAAGCTCGGTGCGCGCCAGCCGCGCCAGATGGGGCCGGATCACCAGCGGGCCTTCGATATTGCCCAGGAAGACGGTGGCGGCGGCGGACAGGCCGACCGCGCCCCCCAACCCGAAGGTCCGCTTCAGCACCGCCGCCATGGCATTGACGATGGCCGGGGTAATCCGCCAGTACCACAGGATGGCCGACAAGGCCGCGATCACCATCACCAGCGGCAGGATCGAGAAGGCCAGGTTGACCATGTTCAGCGGCGCAGTGACCGCGAAAGGCGCCGGTCCGCCGCCCAGATAGCCGAACACAAAGCCGGTGCCGGCATTGGTGGCGGCGGTCAGCGCCGTCACCACGGCATTGAGGCCGTAAAGCGCATCGCGCGCCAGGGGCACCTTGAGCAGCAGCAGCGCCACCCCCGCCTGCGGCAGCACGGTGCCCCCTGCCATGCGCCAGGAAAAGGCCCGCCGATTCTCCGACAGGCCCCAGGCTATGGCGATCAGGACAAAAATCCCCAGCAGCGATTGCAGATGCGGCCCCATGACGGCAACGCTACACGATTTGGCTGTTTTTGCCATTGCGGGCTTTTGTCCCGCGCGCGCTTTTGTCCAGCGCGGCTGAGGCCGCGCTTTTGTTCAGCGCGGCTGAGGCCGCGCTTTGCCAAGCCGCTATGGCGGCGCTAGGCTGGCGGCGGGGTGGAATCGTGACCAGCAACGCGGCAAAAGCCGGAACCATCAGGGCCTTGGCGGGGGCGCGCGGCTTTCCACCATTGATGGTGGTGATGTTTCACTTCAGTGAAGGCCACCATTATTCGGGCTGGCGGCCTTTGGATTTTCTCGCCACCCGCGGCTATCTGTGGGTGGAGTTCTTCTTCGTCCTGTCGGGATTCATTCTCACTTATGCCTATTGGCCGCGGCTGGGCGAATTGCTCAAGCGGCCCGGCTATGGCGCCTTCCTGCGGGCGCGGCTGATCCGGCTCTATCCCCTGCATCTGTTCATGCTGCTGTGGATCGTGATGCTGGTCGTGGTGCTGCGCGGTCTTGCGGCGCAGGGCGGCTATCTGTCCATCTTCGACGCGCGCTATCACCAGGACATCAGTGTGCGCGGTTTCATCACCAGCCTGCTGCTGGTCCAGGCCTGGAACACCATGCCGACCCTGACCTGGAACGGCGTCTCCTGGTTCGTCAGCGTGGAGTTCGCGCTGTGCCTGCTGTTCCCGGCGCTGCTGTGGCTGGCGCAAGGACGCCCCTCTGCCGAGCCCAAAGCGTGGCGCGGCTTCGCCCTGATCGGCTGCGGGCTGGCGGGGCTTTTGGCGCTGCTGTTCACGTCCGCGCACGGCTTGGACATAACGTTTCACAATGGCGTGCTGAGAGGCCTGAGCGATTTCACCGTCGGCGTCGGGCTGGCGGTGCTGTTCGGCAGGGTCCAGCCGCGCGACCGCTTGCCCGCCTGGGTCCATTCGGCGCTGCAGGTGATGCTTTTGGTGCTGCTGGGCTATGTCATCATGCACACCGGCTGGTCGCACACCCGGATGGACATCTTCACCGTGCTGCCGCTGATGGCGCTGGTCTTCGCCCTGGCCTTTGACCGGGGCGTGATCGCGCGGCTGCTGGGCATGCGGCTGCCGCAGCTGCTGGGGGAATGGTCCTATGCCATCTATCTGGGCCAGACCGCCTGGCTGCTGTTCATCCGCTTCCTGGAGAGCCGCGTCTATCCCGCCCCCGACACCATCGTCCTGGGCATGCGCTTTTCCAGCCTGATCTGGTGGCTGGAACCACTGGAGCTGGTAATCGCCTGCGTCACATGGGGGGCGCTGCTGGCGCAATTCATCGAGTTGCCGGTGGCCGCAAAGCTGCGCGCCCATTTCGGCCGCCGCCTTGACCCCAGGTCGATCCCGACGCCATCCTGACCGAAATAATTTTCCGGGAGTTCCGCCATGGCCATTTCCTTCGCCGACAAGGTTGCAATCGTGACAGGGGCCGGCGGCGGGCTGGGCCGCGCCCATGCCCTGCACCTGGCCAGGCTGGGCGCCAAGGTGGTGGTCAACGACCTGGGCGGTTCGCTGGACGGCAGCGGCGGCAATTCGCAGGCGGCCGAAAAAGTGGTGGCCGAGATCCAGGCGGCGGGCGGCCAAGCCATCGCCAATGGCGCCTCGGTCAGCGATGACGCCGGGGTCGCCCATCTGGTCAAGCAAACCATGGACGCTTTTGGCCGCGTCGATGTGCTGATCGCCAATGCCGGCATCCTGCGCGACAAGAGCTTCGGCAAGATGGAGCTGAAAGACTTCACCGCCGTGATGGATGTCCACCTGCTGGGCACGGTCAAGCCCTGCAAGGCGGTGTGGGACATCATGAAAGGCCAATCCTATGGCCGCATCGTGGTCACCACCTCCTCCACCGGGCTCTACGGCAATTTCGGCCAGACCAATTACGGCGCCGCCAAGGCGTCGCTGGTGGGCTTCATGAATTCGCTGAAACTGGAAGGCGCCAAGGACAATATCAAGGTGAACGCGATCTGCCCGGTGGCCGCCACCCGCATGACCGAGGCCCTGATGCCGCCCAATGTGCTGGAGATGCTGAAGCCGGAATTCGTCTCGCCGGCCGTCGCCTATCTGGCCAGCCAGGACGCGCCCACCGGCATGATCCTGACGGCGGCAGCCGGCGCCTTCGCCGCCGCCCAGATGATGGAAACCGACGGCGTCAATCTGGGCCACGGCGCCACGTGCGATGACATCGCGGCGCATTTCAGCCAGATCACCGACTGGTCCACCGCCAAGCATTACAGCCAGGGCGGGGAACAGAATATGAAGTTTTTCGCGCGCGTGCAGGAAAAACCGTTACTGGGCTGATTTTCAAGGCGCCTCCGCGGCAAGCCGCGACGGCGCTGAAATTCTTCGCACGCGTGCAGGAAAAACCCCTTCTTGGATGATCCCCTCCGCCCTTCGCAACGCAAGCGTTGCTACGGGCACCTCCCCTTCCAACGCGCTTCGCGCGCGAAGGGGAGGCGGCCCTGCGATCTGCCGTAGTCGCGTCCGTAACACCAAGTCACAAATATTTTTCCAGGTGACAAAATGACTCTTGTGTGACGGCGCGAACTGCCTCACGCTTCAAGTCATGGACGACCTCGCGCTGTCGGTTCGGCTGGCGCGGCCTGAAGATGCCGCGGACCTTTCGCGCATCTATATCGAATCCTGGCAGGACACTTACGCGGGCATAGTTCCCCATGGCCTGTTGGCCGCCATGTCGCACAAGGGCCATACCGCGCGCTGGCAGGCCGCCATCAAGGGGTCCAAGCATGGCGCGGTGCTGGTGGCGGAGGATGCCCATTTCGGCCCGGTGGGCCTGTGCAGCCTGGGCGCGGCGCGCGACCGGGCGCTGGAATTCGAAGGCGAAATCTACACTTTGTATGTCGATCCCGCCTTCCTGGGACGCGGCGCGGGCCGCGCTTTGCTGGCATGCGCCTTCGACAGTCTGAAGGAGCGCAAGCTGCGCTCCTGCCTGATCTGGGCCCATGCCCGGAACAATGCCTGCTTCTTCTATGAAGCGATGGGCGGCAGGCGCGTCGCCACCCGCACCACCAGGCTGATGGGCGAACTGACGCCGGAGATCGGCTTTGGCTGGAAGCAGCTGGCGGCGAAAAAGCAGAAGCGGACTTTTTCGTCGTGAAGGCCGCAGCGTCCTAGAGATCCCTGGGCCGCACGAAATCCGCCAGCTTGCCCGTCCCCTGGGCCACGTCGCGCCAGCGCCCGACATCGAAATCCAGGATGGCCAGCGCGCAGGTGGGAAATTTCTCCTCCAGCGCCTCATGCCGGACGCGCTCCTTGCGCCGCACCGGCTCGCGCGCCAGGAGGGTGGCGCAATCTTCCATCCCCGGATTGTGGCCCACAAGCAACAGGGAGCCCGCCGCAGCCGGGGCGCCGCGCACCGCCGCCATGATCTTGTGGGCATCCGCCAGATAGAGATTGTCGCGATACTCGATCGGGGCCTCGATCTCGTGCAGCACCAGTTCGGCGGTCTGGGTGGTGCGGGCCGAGGCCGAACACAGGATCAGACCGATCGAGTAGCCGCCCTTGCGCAGGTATCGGGCCATGGCGGCGGCGTCCTGCATGCCGGGCAGCATCAGGGTGCGGTCGAAGTCCTCCACACTGCCATCGGCCGGTACGGCCTTGGCGTGGCGCAGCAAAAACAGGCGTTTCATCGCGGCTTTGAGGCCCTGCAAATCGCGCATAAAGCTTATGTTCTTGACCCCCGGGGGGCAACCGCGCCACAAAAACGTCGCGCAAAGGACAAACACTTAATGCCCACCAACAAGAAGCCCGGAAACTGGCGCAAGCGCACCCTGGCGGTCCGGGGCGGCACGGCGCGTTCGGCCTTTCAGGAAACCTCCGAAGCCCTGTTCCTGACCTCGGGCTTTGCCTATGAGGCGGCCGAGGAGGCCGAGGCCCGCTTCAAGGGCGAGATCGGCGGCTATCAATATTCCCGCTTCGGCAATCCCACCGTCACAATGTTCGAGGAGCGCATGGCGCTGCTGGAGGGCGCGCCCGTCGGCCGCGCCACCGCCACCGGCATGGCCGCGGTCAGCGCCGTGCTGCTGGCGGCGCTGAATACCGGCGACCATGTCGTGGCGGCCAAGGCGATGTTCGGCTCCTGCCTGCATGTGGTGGAACAGATCCTGCCGCGCTTTGGCATCACCCACACCCTGGTCGACGGCGAGGACGCGGCCGCCTGGGCGGCGGCGATGACGCCGCAGACAAAATTGCTGTTCCTGGAAACCCCCTCCAACCCGACTCTGTCGCTGGTCGACATCGCGGCGGTGGCCAGGATCGCGCAGGACGGCGGGGCGCGGCTGGCGGTGGACAATGCCTTTGCCACCCCTGCCCTGCAGCGGCCGATGGAATTGGGCGCCGACATCGTCATCCATTCCTCGACCAAGTTCATCGACGGCCAGGGCCGCGCATTGGGCGGGGTGATTCTGTGCAAGCCCGATTTCCTGGACGAGCATCTGCAGGTCTTCCTGCGCAACACAGGCCCTGCGATCAGCCCCTTCAATGCCTGGCTGCATCTCAAAAGCCTGGAGACGCTGGATATGCGCATGAAACAGCATTGCGAGAATGCGCTGCGCGTCGCCGATTTCCTGGCCGGCCAGAAGAAGGTGGCGCGGGTGCTTTATCCCTTCCGGCCCGACCATCCCCAGCACAATCTGGCCAAGACCCAGATGGACGGCGGCGGCGGCGTGGTGACGTTCGATGTGTCAGGCGGCAAACCGGCGGCGTTCCGCCTGGCCAATGCGCTGAAGCTGATCGACATCTCCAACAATCTGGGCGACGCCAAGAGCCTTTTGACCCATCCGGAGACCACCACCCATCAGAAGCTGACACCCCAAGCGCGCGCCAGCCTGGGCATCCGGCCCGGCACGCTGCGCATGTCGGTGGGGCTGGAGGATGCCGACGATCTTTGCGAAGACCTGGAGCAGGCGCTGAAAGTCGCCTGAGGAGAGAGCGTGGCCGAACACAGGATCGCGCTTCGCTGGACCGGCGGCGGCAAACCCTTCACCTATGACAGCTATCCGCGCGAGCACGAGATCGTGTTCAAGAGCGGCCAGGCCATGACGGTCAGCGCCGCACCCGCCTATCGCGGCGATGGCGTGCATGGCGATCCCGAAGACCTGCTGGTGGCGGCGCTGTCGTCCTGCCACATGCTCAGTTTCCTGGCCATCTGCACAAAGAAGAAGATCACGGTGCAGGCGTATGAAGACGATGCCGTGGGCTTTCTGGAAAATGAAGGCGGCAAGCTGTGGATGACCCGCGTCATCCTGCGGCCCAAGGTGGATTGCGACGCCGATGCGGCGGCGCTGGCGCAGATTCACCATCTGGCGCACGAGGCCTGCTTCATCGCAAGTTCCGTGAAATCGGACGTCAAAGTGGAATCTCGGTAAATATTGCGCCGAATTGTCGCTTGCGCCGAACTTACGCGCGGCGGATAATCGCCCCATGTTTGAAAGCGAAGACTGCGGCTCTCGCGGTTCCCCGGCCGGCTTCCAGTATGAGCACGAAACCCGCGCCATCCGCGTCGCGGTGAAGCCCGCCTATCTGGACGACCAGTCCGACCCGGACGATGACCGCTATGTCTGGTCCTACACCGTGACCATCGAGAATAAGGGCGCGGAGCCGGTGCAGCTGATGTCACGCAGCTGGACCATCATGGACGGCGCCGGGCGGGTGCAGGAAATAAACGGTCCCGGCGTGGTGGGAGCCCAGCCGGTGATCGCGCCGGGCGAAAGCTTCCAGTACACATCGGGCTGCCCCTTGGAGACCGCGTCCGGCACCATGAGCGGCCGCTACCAGATGGTCAGCGCGTCGGGCGAGCGCTTCGAGGCGGAAATCCCCGCTTTCCTGCTGGAAAGCCCCTTCGAGCGCCGCCAAGTCCACTGACGCATAGTGGTTGAAACGCCTGCGCGCGCGGGGGAAACTTTGCCATGACCAGACCATCCCGCGAAGAGGCCGAAAAAGCCGTCCATACCCTGCTGCGCTGGGCCGGCGACGATCCCGGCCGCGAAGGCCTGGCCGATACCCCCGCCCGCGTCGCCAAGGCTTTCGAGGACTGGTTCTCCGGCTATGGCCAGGATCCGGAGGAATATCTCACCCGCACCTTCGAGGAAATCGAAGGCTATGACGACATGGTGATCCTGAAGGACATCCGCTTCGAATCCCATTGCGAGCATCACCTCGCCCCCATCATCGGCCGCGCCCATGTCGGCTATCTGCCCACCAGCCGCGTGGTCGGCATCTCCAAGCTGGCGCGGGTGGTGGAAGCCTATGCGAGGCGCCTGCAGGTGCAGGAGAAGATGAACGCCCAGATCGCCAACACGATTCAAAAGGTGCTGCAGCCCAAGGGGGTGGCGGTGGTGATCGAGGCGGCGCACCAGTGCATGACCACGCGCGGCGTCCACAAGACCGGGGTCACCATGGTGACCTCCACCATGCTGGGCGCGTTCCGCGAGAATAGCGACACCCGCCGCGAATTCCTCAACATCATCGGCAACCCCTCCAGCCGCGCGGATCGATGAAAGAGGAGGCGATGAGCGCGCTGGAACTGGCGAAGACGCTGATCGGCTTCGACACCACCAGTCGCGGCTCCAACCTGGACTTGATCGACTTCGCACAGAGCCTGCTGGAAAAATCCGGGGCGCGCTGCCGCCGCACCTTTGATGCGACGGGGAAAAAGGCCAACCTGCTGGCGAGCTTCGGCCCCGCCCTCGGCAACAGGGAAATGGATGGCGGCTATGTCCTGTCGGGCCACACCGATGTCGTGCCGGTGGACGGCCAGGACTGGTCAAGCAATCCCTTCCAGCCTGAAGTGCGGGGCGGCAGGCTCTATGGCCGCGGCGCCTGCGACATGAAGGGCTTTGTCGGCGTGGCGCTGGCGCTGGCGCCGGAGATTGCGAAAGCCAAGCTGCTGCGGCCCATCCACATTGCCCTATCCTATGACGAGGAGGTGGGCTGCGTCGGCATCACCGGCCTGCTGGATGATTTGAAGGCGCAGGGCATCAAGCCGGCGCTGGCGATCATCGGCGAACCGACCCTGATGAAGATCGTGGGCGCCCACAAGGGCGGCGCCAAGCTGGTGACCGCTTGCAGAGGCAAGGAAGGCCATTCCAGCCAGCCCTTTCACGGCGCCAATGCGGTGATGATGGCGGGCGAATTCATGGGCGTGCTGGAAAGCGTGTGGGAGGATCTGAAATCCGACCGCGATCCGCGCTTTGAACCCGACCATACCACGGTGCAGGCCACCGTGGTGCATGGCGGCACGGCGGTGAACATCCTGGCAAAAGAAGCGGAAGTGACCTGGGAATATCGCGCTTTGCCCGGCCGCGACACCAATGCCATCATCGAGGCGGTCAAGCGCCGCGCCGCCGAGGAGGTTCTGCCAAAATACAAGGCGCGCGCGCCGGAAGCAGCGCTGGAAACGGTGCTGCATGCGCAATATCCCGGCCTGGCGCTGGACGAGGACTCCCCCGCCATTCTATTGGCGCGCGAACTGACCGGCAGCAACAGGATAGAAGCCGTGGCCTATGGCACCGAGGCCGGGCATTTTCAGAATTACGGGATACCGGCGGTGATCTGCGGCCCCGGCTCCATCGAACAGGCGCACCGGCCCGACGAATTCTGCGCCGTCAGCGAACTCATCGCTTGCGAGGCGTTTTTGCGCAAGGTGATCGCCAAGGCGTCGGCGTAACATCGCGGTGGACTCAGGTCAGATCCTCCGGCCCGATCTCATGCACCTTGCCGCAGAATTCACACTTCGCTCTAATCACGCCGTCGGGATCGGCCAGGCCTTGGCGTTCTTCCGGCTTGTAGGATTTCAACACCGCGGTGATGCGCGCCGCGTCACAGTCGCAGCGGAACACCACCGGCTCGGGTGGCTGCACCCGCACCTCGTCCTCATGGAACAGCCGCCACAGCAGCGTTTCGGGCGCCAGGCTGGTATCGACCAGCTCGATATCCTCCACCGTCTTCAGCAGCAGCGATAGCCGTTCCCAGTCATCGGACTTGCTCTCCACGCCCTGCTTGGCCCCCTCTTCTGTTAAGGAGGCGGGCGTCATCTGCAGCATGATGCCGCCGGCGCGCCAGTGCGGCATGGGATCGCCCGCCACATAAAGCGGCGCCGCCGCCAATTGGATGACGGTGGGCAATTGCTCGCTTTGGGCGAAATAGGTTTCGGCGCTGGCGGCGATACCTTCGGGGGAAAGCTCCACAATGCCCTGATAGGTCTTGCCGCCGCGCTGCGGCTCGATGGTGATGGCCATGGCGCCCTTGCCGGCCAGGCGGGCAAAACCCGGTTCGTCCAGCGCGTCGAAGCGCGCCGCATCCAGCCGGGCATAGCCGCGCACGCCGCGACCCCGGATTTCATCGGCGCCGTAATAGTCGGCGGTCACCAGGTCGAGCGGGCCGTCGCCCTTGGTCTGGATGGTCAGCCGCCCGTCCAGCTTCAGCGCGGTGCCCAGAAGCGCACCCAGCGCCACGGCCTCGCCCGCCACCCGGGCGGCGGCTTCCGGCAGGCTGTGGGCGCCCAGCGCGCGCGCCGAGGCCGCGTCAAGGCGCACCAGCCGTCCGCGCACCCCCGCCTTGGCGATGTCGAACGGCAGGACGAAGTCGCCATAGGGCGAAGGATGGGAATCCATTTTGTCAGGCATGCGCCAAATATGGCGATACGGCGCCGGGTTTCAACCCGCCGCAAGCCCGCTCAGTCCTTGGTGAAGATCTGGTGCGGGGTGCGGACGTCGATCTGCGGCCGGCCATTCTGCAGGCGCACGATGCCGGAAACTTCCAGGCTTTTTCCTGGAAAATCCACGCTGTTGTTGAAATCCTGGACCGCGCTCGGATAGATCGCCACGGTCAATCGGGTTCCGGGCGCCCGGCCGCCCATATAAAGATAGACCACCTTGCCGGCATCGTGCACGCCATCGACCGAGCCGCGCACCGTCACCGCCCGACCGACATTGGTGCGGGCCTGACGGGGCGAAATCAGCGTGTCCGCCAGGCTGGGGGACACCAGGGCCAGCGCCAGCGCGCCCGCGACAATGATTTTCATGGCTGACCTCATCCCAGGGCCCAGGCCAGGATGGCCTTTTGGGCATGCAGGCGATTTTCCGCCTCGTCGAACACCACCGACTGCGGCCCGTCGATCACCTCGTCGGTCACTTCCTCGCCCCTGTGTGCGGGAAGGCAGTGCATGAAGATGGCGTCCTTTTTGGCGCGGCCCATCAGGTGCCTGTTGACCTGATAGGGCTTGAGCAGGTTGTGACGCTTGGTGGCGTTGTCGTCACCCATCGAGACCCAGGCGTCCGACACCACGCAATCCGCGCCTTCGGCGGCGGCGTCGGCATCGGTGGTGAAATGCACCAGCTTGCTGCCTGCGGCCCAGGCGCGGGTTTCCGCGTCGACCGTCAGTTCCCGGGGGCTGGCGACGTTCAAAGTGAAGCCGAACTTGACCGCCGCATGGACCCAGCTGGTCAGCACATTGTTGCCGTCGCCCGACCAGCACACGGTGGCGCCGGCAATCGAGCCCTTATGCTCCTCGAAGGTCATCACATCCGCCATCACCTGGCAGGGATGGGACCATTTGGTCAGGCCGTTAATCACCGGGATAGTGGCGTTGGCCGCCAGTTCCTCGACCATCTCATGGTCCAGAAGGCGGATCATCACCGCATCGACATAGCGGCTGATCACCCGCGCGGTGTCGGCGATGGTTTCCTCGCGGGCGAGCTGCATCTCGTTGCCGGTCAGCATCAGGGCGCTGCCGCCCAACTGCCGCGCCGCCATGTCAAAAGAGATGCGGGTGCGGGTGGACTGCCTGTCGAAGATCATCGCCAGCACCTTGCCGTCCAGCGGGCGGTCGGCGTCGGGGGCGCCCTTGGGCCGGCCGGTGCGCGCCAGCTTGCGGGCGCGGGCATCGGCGATCAGCGCCTTCAGGGTGGCGCTGTCGTGATCCGACAGGTCCAGGAAATGCTTGGGCTTGGTTTTGAGGGGCGCATTCATTGGGCAGCGGCTTTCTGGGCATCGATCTGGGAGGCGGTCTTGTCCAGCAACGCGACGCCTTCGCGGGCCTCGGTTTCGCTGAGCGTCAAGGGCGGCAACAGGCGCACCACATTGTCGCCGGCGGGCAGCACCACCAGGCCGTTGGCGCGCGCCGCGGCGATGAAGTCCGGCGCCGGGGTTTTCATCTGCAGGCCGATCATCAGGCCCTGGCCGCGCACCTCGGCAAAGACATGCGGGTGGCGGGCGACCAGCGCGCCCAGCTGCTGGTGCATGTCGTTGGCTATCTTGTTGACGTGATCCAGGAAGCCTTTTTCCAGCACCATGTCGATGGCCATGTTGCCCACCGCCATGGCCAGCGGGTTGCCGCCATAGGTGGTGCCATGGGTGCCCAGGGTCATGCCCTTGGCGGCGTCGGCGGTGGCCAGCACGGCGCCCAGCGGGAAGCCGCCGCCGATGCCCTTGGCCACCGTCATGATGTCGGGCTCCACACCCGCGCTTTCATAGGCGAAGAATTTTCCGGTGCGGCCGACCCCGGTCTGGACCTCGTCGAACACCAGCAGCGCGGCGGTGTCGTCACACAGCTTGCGCAGGGCGCGCAGGAATTGCGGCGTCGCGGCATGGATGCCGCTTTCGCCCTGCAGCGGCTCGATCAGGATGGCGGCAGTTTGCGAACCGACCAGCTTTTTGACGGCCGCCAGATCGTTCAGCGCCACCTGGTCGAAACCTTCCATGCGGGGGCCGAAGCCTTCGAGATATTTATCGTTGCCGCCGGCATTGATGGCGGCAAAGCTGCGGCCGTGAAAGGCGCCCTCGAAGGTCAGGATGTGAAAGCGGTCCGGCCGGCCGTTCACGAAATGGTGGCGGCGCGCCATCTTGATGGCGAGTTCGATCGCCTCGGTGCCGGAATTGGTGAAGAAGACGGTGTCGGCGAAGGTGTTGGCGACCAGCTTCTTCGACAGGCTCTCCTGCCCCGGCACCCGGTAGAGGTTGGAGGTGTGCCACAGGGTTTGGGCCTGCGCCGTCAGCGCCGCCACCAGCCGCGGATTGGCATGGCCGAAGGCGTTGACCGCGATGCCGGCGCCGAAGTCCAGGTAGCGCTTGCCGTCCTCGTCAAAGAGGTAGGAGCCCTGGCCGCGGACGAAGGCGACATCCGTCCGGTTGTAGGTGGGCAGCAAGGCGGGGAACACGGCGGACACTCCCTGAAATTAAATTACAAAGCGGTGGCGGAAAGCGCTGTTTATCCGACTTCCGTGACAGGCAGACAACCCCGGCCCCGGGTGGCATGCCCGATATGCAGTTGTGGACAAGGGATGGCCCGGGCACCACAGAGCTTGTGCGCCGCAGCGGGCCAGCTACTGTATCTGGTGCCAATATGGCCCAAGGAGCGACAGTCATGACAGCGATGAATTGGTCCGAGGACCGGGTCGAGCAGCTCAAGACTTTATGGACCGAGGGGCTTTCGGCCAGCCAGATCGCCCGCGCCCTGGGCGGGGTGACCCGCAACGCCGTGATCGGCAAGGTCCACCGCCTGGGCCTGGCGGGCCGCGCCAGCCCGTCCCGCTCGGAACGCCCGCGCCTGCCGATGGCGCCCAAGGTACCCAGCGTCCGCAGCCAGCTTCCCGCCGCCCCGGTGGTCGAGGAAGATCCCCTGCAGCTGGAGGACGGCACCCACGCCACGGTGCTGACCATCAGTGACCGCATGTGCCGCTGGCCGATCGGCGACCCCGCCGCGGCGGAATTCCATTTCTGCGGCCACAATCCCAAGCCCGGCTCGCCCTATTGCGAAGCCCATGCCCGCAAGGCCTATCAGCCGCAGCAGGCCCGCCGCGTGCCGGATAAAGGCAGGATGACTGGGTAAGGAGCGGCGCGCGTCAGCGCGTGAGCAGGTCCGGTGGACCGATTTAAGTGTCAAACGCCGCGAGCCGTCCATAGCGACAGCGTATGGACGAGCGGCCGGAGAGCTTTGTCCGTCCCGCACCCGATAGCGCCGACCCTGGAAGTCGTGGCAGTCTGGTGGCATGAGCATCTACAAATACACCGCCACCTCGCTGGACGGCGAAGAAGTCCCGATGGAGACCTGGCGCGGCCGGGTGCTGCTGATCGTCAACACCGCCAGCCAGTGCGGCTTCACCCCGCACTATGCCGGGCTGGAGGCGCTGTACCGCAAGCACCAGGCCGAAGGCCTGATGGTGCTGGGCTTTCCCTGCAACCAGTTCGGGGCGCAGGAGCCGGGCACGGCAATGGAAATCGGCGCCTTCTGCGAAAAGAATTACGGCGTCACCTTTCCCATCTTCGCCAAGATCGAGGTCAATGGCCCCGGCGCCCATCCCCTGTTCCGGTATCTGACGCGCGACAAGCCGGGCATCCTGGGCACCGAGGCGATCAAGTGGAATTTCACCAAATTCCTCATCGACCGCGACGGCAATCCGCATACGCGCTATGCCCCCCAGATCAAGCCGGAAGAGCTGGAGGCGCCCATCAAAAAGCTGCTGCTGTTGCCGGCGAAAGGCTGAGCCAAGCAATACGCTTACGGCTACAGATTGGAAGTACCGTGCCGCGCGATCACCCTGCGACAGACATCCAGGAATTCTTGCAGGTTCAGGTCATTTTTCGCGTCATTGGTGCGCCAGCCGCAGATAACGAAATCATAACACCAGTCTCACCGAGTTGGTGATCGAGGGTTGGAAGTAATGCCAAGCCAGCCTTGTATTTTGAGCGGTTAAGTTTGGATTCAGCATTATCGTAGGTGCTGATTTTCTCCCATTCTAATGCCTCGCCAGTGTACCAGTCTACGCCGTCCGACTGGCAAACGGCCTGATGGATTCTCTGCTTGTACAATGCCAGTTCAATCGGCGCGGGAACACGCTTTCTATCACGGCGCGCGTGCGCTGAAGCCTTGCGATGCAGCCAGCGCCGGTATTTCTGTGCCGTGACGCGGCCTTCGAGGAAAGGCGGAAGATCGTAACTTGGAATGGCCATGGAAATACCCCTGGCCATTCAGCGGAAGTTGGATGGCCGGGTCAAGCCCGGCCATGGTGATGGTTTGGGTTGAAAGTAAAAGGCCGCGCTCGCGCGCGGCCTTTATTGCCTATCTGGCAAGTGTCTACCCGGCGCGAACCGAGTAATTTCTTCAGGCGGCGCTGCTGGCGGACGCGGACGCGGAATCCAGCGAATAGCCCGCCGAGCGCACGGTGCGGATGGGATCGGCGGCGCCTTCGACATTCAGCGCCTTGCGCAGGCGGCCGACATGCACGTCCACGGTGCGGGCCTCGACATAGACGTCGCTGCCCCATACCGCGTCCAGCAACTGCTCGCGGCTGAAAACGCGGCCCGGATGCTGGATCAGATGGTCCAGCAGGCGGTATTCGGTGGGACCCAGATGCACTTCGGTGCCGGCGCGGCGCACCCGGTGGGCGGCGCGGTCCATCTCGATGTCGCCCACCTGCACCACATCTTGAGCCAGGCTGGGGCGAATGCGGCGCAGAACGGCGCGCAGGCGGGCCAAAAGCTCGGTCATCGAAAAGGGCTTGGTCAGATAGTCGTCGGCGCCGGTGTCCAGCCCGCGGATGCGGTCGGTTTCCTCGCCCCGCGCCGTCAGCATCAGGATCGGCACATTGCGGGTTTCCTGGCGCGAGCGCAGGCGGCGGCAGACCTCGATCCCGCTCAGTTGCGGCATCATCCAGTCCAGGATCACCAGGTCGGGCAGTTCCTCGGCGGCGATCAGCAGCGCTTCCTCGCCATCGCGGGCTTCCAGCACCCGGTAGCCCTCGCGCTCCAGATTGTAGCGCAGCAATGTCACCAGCGCGCTTTCGTCTTCGGCGACCAGGACGGTGGGCTTGCTCATGCTTGAGTCTCGTAGGAGGTTTCGCTGGTGGTGTCGGACTTGGGACGGTTGGTCGCCAGATGGCCGGCGCGCACCATGTGGTAGACGACCTCGGCGATGTTGGTGCAATGATCGCCGCAGCGCTCGATATTCTTGGCGACGAACAGAAGATGGGTGCCCATGCCGATGGTGCGGGGGTCTTCCATCATGTAGGTCAGCAGTTCGCGAAACAGGCTGTTGTAGAGTTCGTCGATCTCGCCGTCGCGGTTCCAAACGCTTTCCGCTTCCTCGGCATTGCGGCTGGAAAAGCTGTCCAGCACCTGCTTGAGCTGGTTCTGCGCCGCCTTGCCCATGCGGGCGAGCGACTGGGTCAGGCGGATCGGCGGTTCGCGGTTCAGCACCAAGGCGCGCTTGGCGATGTTCTTGGCCAGATCGCCGATGCGTTCCAGTTCGGCTGCGGTCTTGATGGCGGCCAGGGTCTCGCGCAGGTCGACCGCCATGGGCTGGCGCAGGGCCAGCAGCTTGAGGGCGCGTTCCTCGATCTCGACCTGGATCTCGTCGATGCGGACGTCGCCCGCCACGGCGCGTTCGGCGGCGCTGGAGTCGCGGCGCGAAATGGCCTCGATCGCGGCGGCAAACTGGGCCTCGGCCAGACCGCCCATCTGGGCCACGAGCGCGGACAGGGCTTCAAGCTGTTCGCCGAAGGATTTGACGGTGTGTTCGGTCATCGCGCTCTTCCAGATATGGTGCGAAGCTGGCTTAGGCGGTTCGCGCCACTCCTATGCGACTATTTTATAACATTTCCGTGACAGGCTCCGAAACCGCCTGTTTTGCAGCATTTCCCCTGCCCACGGCCGGCAGGACGACGGTAAAGACGCTGCCCTCGCCCAGTACGGAATCGATGGCCAGCCGGCCCTGGTGGCGGCTGACAATGTGCTTGACGATGGCCAGGCCCAGCCCGGTGCCGCCCTTTTCGCGGCTGCGCTTCACATCCACCCGGTAGAACCGCTCGGTGAGGCGGGGAATGGCGGCCGGCGCGATGCCTTCGCCGTCATCCTTCACCGCCGCCGTCACCAAGGACTCGCCGCTGGCGCCGTCCTGGGTGCCAAGGGTGACAGTCACCTGCCCATTGTCGCGGCCATACTTGATGGCGTTGTGCGCCAGGTTCTGGAACAACTGCACCAGTTCGTCATGGTCGCCCGCCACCGGCGGCAGGCCGGGAGCCACATCCACGGTGATGGCGATGCCGTCCTGCGCCGCCAGCGGCCCCAGCGCATTGACCGCCTGGCGCACGGCGCCTTCCAGATCGACGCTTCCCTGGGGCGGGACATGCTCGTTCATCTCGATGCGGGTCAGCGACAGCAGGTCGTGGATCAGGCGGCGCATCCGCGCGGTCTCGACCGCCATGATTTCCAGGAACTGGTCGCGCGCCACCGGATCGTCCTTGGCATGGCCGCGCAGCGTGTCGATGAAGCCGGTGACCGCCGCCAGCGGCGTGCGCAATTCATGGCTGGCATTGGCGATGAAGTCGGCGCGCATCTGTTCGCTCTTCTTCACCATGGTGAGGTCGTGCAGCAGCAGCACCGTCATGGGCGGCGAGGCGCTGATGCGCGCGGCATAGGCCTGGAAGTGCCGCTCCACCGGCACCGGCAGACTGAAAGGGACATTGGCGGAGACGCCCCGCGCCGCGCCCGCGATCGCCGCCAGCACCTGGGGATTGCGCAGCACCGCGCTGGCGCGCTTGCGGTCCAGGCCCGGCCCCAGCACGTCGCGCATCGAGCGGTTGACGAACAGCACGCGCTCGGTCCCGTCCAGCAGCATCACCGGCATGGGCAATTGATCCAGCAGCAACCGCGTCAAAGGCGGCAGCAGCGACAGGGGATCGTCCGCGGCCTGTTCGGCCGGGCGCAGCACCGGCTCCTGGAAGGTGATGAACTGGACGATCAGGGCGATGGCCAGGGCCGAAGCGAGTGCGGCCCAGAAGATGGCCTCGCCGCCAATCAGCACCGCCGCGCCGCCCAGGATGGCGCCGATCAGGAAAGGCCAGATGGGCAGGCGCTTCAAGGAGAGCGAGTCACGCATGGCCCATCTTAACCCCATCGGTGACGGATGGATAACAGCGCATGGCCTAGTCGATTTTGGTGCGGTTCTGCTTGATCCGGGCGCGGCGCTTCTTGCCGTCCAGCCGCTTTTTCTTGCTGGCCTTGGGGACCTTGGTGGCGCGGCGCGGCTTTGGGGGAATGGCCGCGGCACGCACCAGCTCCACCAGCCGGGCGCGGGCGTCGGCGCGGTTGCGCTCCTGCTCGCGGAAGCGCTGGGCGGTGATCACCAGCACGCCATCCCGGGTCAGCTTGCCGCCGCGCAGCAGCATCTCGCGCGCCCAGCCGGTCAGGCTGGGTGACATCAGCACATTGAATCGCAGCTGCACGGCGCTGGAGACCTTGTTGACATTCTGGCCGCCGGGACCGGAGCTGCGGATGAAGCTTTCGTCCAGTTCGCTTTCGGCGATGGTGATGCGATGGTTGACGAACAATCCGCTCATGGGGGGCCCCTCATGCGCCGAACACCTTTCGCACATCGCGCTTGATCAGCTTGCCGCCCGCGTTGCGCGGCAGCGGAGCGGTGCTGATCATCACCTCGACCGGCACCTTGAAGGCGGCCAGGCGCTGGGCCGCAAAGGCGCGCAGCGCCTCCTGGCTGACGGGGCCGCGCGCCTGCACCAGGGCGGCGGGCACCTCGCCCAGCAGGGGATGGGGCAGCCCGACCAGCGCGGCGTCGGCCACCGCCGGATGCTGGCCAAGGATATTTTCCACCTCGATGCAATAGATGTTCTCGCCGCCGCGGATCACCATGTCATGGGCGCGGTCATGGATGGTCAGAAAGCCGTCTTCATCCAGGCTGGCGAGATCGCCGGTGTTGATCCAGCCGTCGCGGAATACCGCCGCCGTGTCGTCGGGCCGGTTCCAATAGCCTTTCACGATGTTGGGACCGAAGGCCCAAAGCTCGCCGATCGCGCCGGGCGGCGCTGCCACGCCGTCCCGCATCACTTTCAGGCGGCAGACCGGCAGGGCCGGGCCGCAGCTTTCGGGATGGGCAAGATAGTCCTCGGCGGAATGGCTGGTGCAGGTGGCCGAGGTTTCGGTCATGCCCCAGCCCTGCCCCGGCCAGGCGCCCAGTTCGTCTTTTATCCGCGCCGCCAGGGCGGCGGAACAGGGCGCGCCGCCAAAGCTGACCAGCTCCAGCGAGGAAAGATCATGGCCGGGTGCATGCTCCAGCAGCGACAGGGCGATGGCGGGAACGCCGCCCGCCACGCTGACGCGCTCGCGCGCGATCAGGTCCAGCGCCGCAGCGGCCTCGAAGCGCGGCATCAGCACCAGCTTTCCCCCCGCCGCCATGTTGGGCAGCAGGATCGAAAGACTGCCGATGACATGGAAAAACGGCACCGCCAGCAGGGTGACTTTCTGCCTGTCGCTGTCCCGCGCCTGCCCGCGCCGCAACTCGTTGCGGGCCTGCACGAAAGGCGCCGCGAAGATGTTGGTGGTCAAAGCGCGATGGGTGCCAAGCGCGCCCTTGGGCAGGCCGCTGGTCCCGGAGGTGTAGAAGAGGGTGGCGTCGTCTTCGGGGTCCAGCGCGACAGGGGGCAGCGGCGCATCCGGCAAGTCCCCCCATTGCGCGGCCTCACCGGCGATGGCGTTTACGTCCAGTAGCGTTATGGGCAGTCCCGCCAGGCGGGCGCAGCGCTCGGGATCGACAAAGACCAGGCGCGCGCCACTGTCGGACAATGCGTAGGCCAGTTCATCCGCCGTCCACCAGGCGTTCAGCGGCACGGCGATGGCGCCTGCCAGCAAGGCGCCCAGGAAAGCCACCGGCCATTCCGGCTGGTTCTTCATCGCCACCGCCACGCGGTCGCCCGTCATCACGCCGCGCGCCACCAGATGGTTCGCCACCGCCGCCACGGCGCGGGCAAAGCCGTCATAGGTGACGCGGCTGTCCTGATAGACCAGAAATTCGCGCGGCCCGAAGGCGCGCGCCCGGGCAAAGGCCTGGGCCGCCGTGGCGGGCACATGCGTCCACACTGTCGTGGCGACGCCGCGAATCAGGCGCACATGGGTCTCGAATAGCGCACCCGGCGCGGTGAGACGGGCCTGCGCCTCGGCCAGCGAAACTCCAAGCGACGCTCCAAGCAATTCGGGCGGGCGGCTTTTGCATATGTCATTCATGGCGGGGCCGAGTATAACCGGGCCATGACCGGAGCAGCAGGCTTTTCGCAGGCGCGGCTGGCGCGCATTCCCCGCTTCCTGGAAGCCCGGGTGGCGGCGGGCGAACTGCCCGGCGGCCTGACCCTGGTCTGGCGGCGGGGCGAACTGGTCCATCACAGCCTGGTGGGGATGATCGACATTGCGCGGGCGACGCCCATGCGCGCCGACGCCATCTTCCGGCTTTATTCCATGACCAAGCCGGTGACGGTGGTGGCGCTGTTGATGCTGCTGGAAGACGGGCGGATCGCCCTGAACGATCCGGTTGCCAAATTCATTCCCGGCTTTGCGGCCCTTCGGCCCCAGACCCGCCCCATGACCGTGCTGGATCTGCTGCGCCACACATCGGGCCTGACATACGGCTTCCACAACCGCACCCCCATCGACGCCGCCTATCGCCAGCAGCGCATCGCCGAGATGGACAGCGAAGGCGGCCTCGCCGCCATGATCGCGCAACTGGAAAAGCTGCCGCTGGAATATGCGCCGGGTGAGGCCTGGATCTATTCGGTGGCGATCGATGTGGCGGGTCGGCTGGTCGAGATCGTGTCGGGACAGGGCTTTGCCGATTTCGTGCGCGCGGAAATCCTGGCGCCGCTAAAGATGACCGACACGGACTTTGTCGTGCCGGAGGCCAAGCGCGAGCGCTTTGCCGCCTGCTATGCCCTGCAGGACGGCAGGCTGGAATTGTTCACGCCCTATCCCAATGAGAAATATTACACGCCGCCGAAACTGGAATCCGGCGGCGGCGGGCTGGCGGGCACGGCCGGGGATTACCTGCGCTTCGCCCGCATGCTGCTGAACCGGGGCGAGCTGGAGGGCGCGCGCATTCTGTCGCCCAAGACGGTGGCGCTGATGACCGCCAACCAGCTGCCGGGCGGGGCGGAGATTGCCGATCTGGCGCCGCCCGGCGACGCCTTCACCGAAAGCGGCTATCGCGGCATCGGCTTCGGCCTGGGCGTGGCGGTGACCCTGGACCCGGCGCGGGTGGGCATTCCCGGCACCGCGGGGGAATTCAGCTGGGGCGGCATGGCGTCGACCACCTTCTTCGTCGACCCCGGGGAAGACATGGCGGTGGTGTTCATGACCCAGGCCATTGTCGATACGCCCCGGCGGGTGCGGCTGCGGCGCGATTTGCGCACGCTTGTCTATGGCGCGATGATGGAGTCGTTCACAAAGGACGTGGGCGCGTGATCGAACAACTGCCGCTGACCGCCTGGCACGGACCCTATGATGCCGAGGTCAAGGCCCGCGCCGTGGCGGCGCTGGAATCCGGCGCGGTGCTGATGTTCCCCGATCTGCGCTTTGTGCTGCAGGACGATGAAACGCAATTTCTCGATGCCCGCATCGCCGACGGCAAGGCCAAGAACATCTCGCTGGATCACAACAGCGGCAAGATGCAGGCCTCGTCGCTGACCGGCGATAAGGCGCGGGCATTGTCGGCGATGATCGAGCGTTTCGGCGCCGGCGCGGCGTCGCTGGTGCACGATCTTTTGCCCTACCGCGATGTCGAGCGCGCCCGCACCAGCTATCGCCCGGTGCAGGTCAAGGGCCGCGCCTATTCCAAAATCAGCGACGACCGGCTGCTGCACATCGACGCCTTTCCGTCGCGGCCCATGCGGGGACGGCGCATCCTGCGCTTCTTCGCCAACATCGCGCCCGCTTCGCCGCGCCACTGGACGGTGGGCCAGCCCTTCGAGCCCTTCGCGCGGGCCTTCCTGCCGCGCATCGGCCCGCATCTGCCGGGCAAGTCCTGGCTGTATGAAAAGCTGGGCGTCACCCAGGGGCGGCGCAGCCTGTATGACGAGATGATGCTGTCGCTGCATGACGCGGCCAAGCTGGACGCCGGTTTTCAGACCGGCAGCCCGCAGCAATCCCTCAGCTTTCCGCCCGGCTGCTGCTGGCTGGTGTTCACCGACATGGTGCTGCATGCCGCCCTGGGCGGGGAATTCGCGCTGGAACAGACCTTCCACCTGGATGTCGATCAGATGGCCCGGCCCGACCTGGCGCCTGTGCGGGTGCTGGAGCGGCTGCGCGGAAAGTCACTGGTCTAGGCGAAGCGCGCCAGCATGGCGCGGCAGCATGCGGGTCCGGAAGCGGGCAAGCAGGCCAGCGCCTCGCGGCCCAGGCGCAGTTCCGCCATCAGGCGGTGACGCCAATATCGGCCAGCTTGGCCCTGATGGCGTCGCCGTCGAACGGCTTCATGATATAGTCATTGGCGCCCGCCGCCACCGCGCCGGCGATCTCGCCTGCGTCATTCTCGGTGGTGCAGAACAGGATCACCGGATGGCCGCCATCCTGCTGGCCGCGCACGCTCTTGACGAATTCCACGCCCTTCATGCTGGGCAGGTTCCAGTCCAGGAAGATCAGGTCGGGCATTTTTTCGCGCACGGCGCGCAGCGCCGCCATGCCGTCCTCGGCCTCTTCGACCGAATAGGGTAGCGCTTCCAGGATGCGGCGCGCGACCGTGCGGATCACGCGGCTGTCATCCACGACAAGGCAATGTTTCATGGGCGTAATTTCCCAACGCGAGCCGGTGCGACAAAAACTGACGGAAAACCGGAAAACAAGGAATCCAGCCGGGAGTCTAGATTGTCAGGGTAAAGAAGCTGTTACCCGTCTCAGCCGCCAATGATCTCCACCGCGCCTTCCAGCGGGGTCAGGGTGATGGCGGCATTGACGGTGCGCGACAGCTTGTAGGCCAGGAAGGGCTGGACATGGCGGGCATCGACGTTCAGCGCTTCGCCCCGGACGGCGCGGTCGACCTCTTCGGTGACGCGGGCGTTCAGCCCCTGGGCGCGGATCTTGAAGCCGGGAGCCGCGGGGTCGGAAGCCCCCTCGACCGTCACCACGCCCCCGCGCGGCAGGCAATCGGCCCCCAGCAGCGTGGCGTTCATCAGCAGCTTGGCCCAGTCCTTGGCCCAATAGACGCGCGGCACATTCCATTCCAGCCGGACCTTGCCGCCTTCCAGCAAGCCGGTGACCAGCCGCCCGATCTCGCCCAGGTCGAGTTCCGCGCCCGCCGAGCCGGCGGCGCCGAAGGCGATGCGCATGAACTGGATGCGGGCCAGCGCCTGCTCGGCCGACATGGTGACCAGCTTGATGGCGTCCTCGCGCATGGCGGGGTCGCGCTCGTCCTCCAGCACTTCCATGCCGTTGACCACCGCGCCCAAAGGCCCGACAAGGTCGTGGCACACGCGGCTGACCAGAAGGGCGGCGAATTCGATCTCTGTCATGCCGGGCTCTTTTTCATTAACGACTCAATGCCGCCCCAATGGTTAGCAAATGGTTAATTTCCCGGCGCGTCTTAAGGAATTCTTAACGTGAGGGCAACGCTTCCGTCCCGGCTGGAAATCCTGGTCCGCATCGCCCGCGACGCGGGCGCGGTGGTGATGAAACATTACCAGGCCGGGGTCGAGACACGCTTCAAGGACGACCGCTCGCCGGTCACCGATGCCGACCAAGAGGCCGAACAGCTGATCCTGGCGGCGCTGGCGGCGGAATTTCCCGGCGTCCCGGTGGTGGCGGAAGAGCAAGCCGCGGCAGGCCGCATCGCGGTGGCGGGATCGCACTTCTTCCTGGTCGACCCGGTGGACGGCACCAAGGAGTTCGTCAAGCGTGGCGGCGAGTTCACCGTCAATATCGGCGAGATCCGGGACGGCGCTGCGGTGGCGGGCGTGGTGTTCGCCCCGGCCATCGGACGGCTGTTCGTGGGCAGTCTGGAAGACGGCGCCTTTGAAGTGTCCGGCGAGACTGTCAGCGCCATTGCGGCACGCACCCCCGCCACCGACGGGCTGGTCGCGGTGTCGAGCAAGTCGCATCCCGACGCCCAGACCGCGGCGTATCTGGGCCGCCTGCCCATCAAGAGCCATACCAATGCGGGCTCGTCGCTGAAATTCTGCCTGCTGGCGGCGGGCGAGGCCGACATCTATCCCCGCGCCGGGCGCACCATGGAGTGGGACACCGCCGCCGGTCATGCCGTGCTGGCATCGGCGGGAGGCCGCGTCACCGACTGGGACGGCAAGCCCTTCACCTATGGCAAGCCGGGTTTCCAGAACGGCGCTTTCATCGCCAGAGGGCGCTGAAACCCAGCGCGCGCGGCAAACAGCTAGCGGTCGTAGTTGTGGCGGCTTGAGTAGAAAACCAACGCCATCAGGCCCGCGCCCAGGGCGACGGTGACGACCACGCCCAGCCCCAGGAAGGTCCAGCCGTAAGCGCTCATGGAGACCCCGGCCATCGCGCTCCACGCCTTCACCGCGTACCACAGCGATGCGGCCAGAAAGCCAAGCAGGATCAGCAGCGTGATCCAGCCGGCGGGCGAAAGCCTGTTGTTGCGTGGCGTTTCCATGCTGTTGGCGAATATAGGCCAACCCCACCGCCGCGCCCACTGGAATTGACCGCGCCGGTTCAGGCGCGCAAAGGCGCGCTGATCCGGCGCCTGGGAGAGGCTTGGGCGCGTCTGCGAGCTGTAAAAAAGCCCCAATCTGCGCAATGATTGCGCGCGGTTGGGCCAGTGATTCGTCACCAAGGAGCGCGCGCATGAACCGCAAGAAATTCATCACCGGATTGATGGCCTGTGGCGCCATGCCCGCCGCCGCCGGAACCCTGTTGAGCATCCTGCCGGTCCGCGCCGAAGACACCACCCAGGGCGGCCACGATCCCCAGGCGCGGCCCGATAACGGTCATTTCAGCCAGGACCTCAAATATACCGCCAACGAGATCACCCAGGCGGGCGCCGACTTTTTCGGCATCACCACCGAAGCGATGGCCAAGGGCGTGCAGCATGTGTTCGGCGACCTGGGCGAGCCGGACGCCTATATCAAGGGCGACGAAGGCTCGGGCGCCTTCGTGGTGGGCCTGCGCTACGGCTCGGGCTGGCTGATCCGAAAGACCCGCGAGCCGATGCAGGTCTATTGGAGAGGCCCGTCGGTGGGTTTTGATTTCGGCGGCAACGCCTCCAAATGCTTCACCCTGGTCTACAACCTGCGGGAGGACCGCCGCCTGTTCCAGCGCTTCCCCGGCGTCGAGGGCGCGATCTATGTCGTGGCGGGGCTGGGCATCAACTATGAACGTTCGGGCGGCGTCACCCTGGCGCCGATGCGCACCGGGGTGGGGCTGCGCGCCGGCGTCAATGCGCAGTACCAGGTCTATTCCGACCGGCGCGACTGGTTTCCATTATAGCGTCTGAAAGCCGCCGCTAGGCAGGGGCCGTTTCGTCGGCCTTCGCCACGCCGCTGCCCACTTCGGGCATGTAGAGCAGCAGCATCGCCGCGACATAGGTGGAGGAGAATGTTCCCACCACAATGCCGAACAGGATGGCGATCGAGAAGTTCAGCAGAACCGGGCCGCCGAACAGCAGCGGCACCACCGACAGCGCGGTGGCCGCCGACACCAAAGTGGTGCGGGTGGCGATCTGGTTGGTCGACAGGTTGATCATGTCGACCAGCGACATGCGCTTGTATTTGCGCCGGTTCTCGCGGATGCGGTCGAACACCACCACCGTGTCGTTGATCGAATAGCCCGCCAGCAGCAGCAGCGAGGCCACGGTGTTGATGTTGAAATCCAGGTGCAGCACCGAGAAGAATCCGGCGGTGACGAAGACGTCGTGGCCGGTGGCAATCAGGGCGCCGACGCCATACTGCCATTCAAAGCGCACCGCGACATAGATCGAGATCATCGCCACCGCCAGGATGGTGGCCAGGATGCCGTCATTCAGCAGTTCGCCCGAGACCCTGGGGCCCACCACCTCGGTGCGGCGATACTGGTAGCTCGGCCCCAGCTTGCCCTTGATGGCGCGCACCACCGCCTGGTCGGCACTGTCCTGCTCGGCGATGGTGGTGACCTTCTCGGGCTGAACGCGGATCATGGCGCAGCTGTTGACCGGCGCGTCGCACTCGCCACCGCCGAAATATTGCAGCTGGGATTCCGGGAAGCCCAGGCTGTTCACGTCGGCGCGCATCTTGCCGATATCGATGGTCTGGGCCGTCTTGACCTCCATCAGCACGCCGCCGGTGAAGTCGATGCCCAGGTTGAAGCCATGCCACAGGATGGAGACGACCGAGATCAGCACCAAAAGGCCGTCAATGGCGAACGCCACCCAGCGCCATTTGACGAAATTGACGTTGGTCGTTTCGGGGATGAACCGCAGCAACGGCATGGGCGGACACACTATCTTTTGTCGAAAACGGAGGCGAACCTACAGGGGCAGAGCCGGGCAAACAAGGCGGGCGCAGCAAATCCGCCAGGCCCAAAAAGCGGTCAAAACCAAAAAGGCGCGATAGTGCGAATGGCGCTCCCAACGAGAATCGAACTCGTGTTTCAGCCTTGAGAGGGCCGCGTCCTAACCGCTAGACGATGGGAGCGTCGCGGACGGCGCTTATAGCGGGGGGCGGCCGGAATCCGCAAGTTCCCGGTTTCCCATGCCTTTTGGGCATATCCGGACCGGAACGCCCTGCGAAGTGGGGGGTTAGCGGAAGGAATAGTCCCACGGTCTCAAGGCGATGCCCCGATATTACTTCCACGTCCGCGAAGGCGGCGACGACGTCACCCAGTCGGCGCCGGTGCATTCCACAAATCGGCCGCCGGAATAAACGAAGGCAGCCAGCGCCGCATCGGCCGCGATCAGCCACAGGAAATTCTCTTCTCCCGCGCCCGCCAGGTCGGCGGCCGAAGGCTGGGCGCGTCCGCGGGGGTGAGAATGGTAGCAGCCGACAATCGCGCGGCCCTGGGCGCGCGCCGTTTTCTGGGCCGCGAACTGGTCGTGCGGATCGATTGCGAAGCGTGTGACATCGCCGGAAAGATTGCGCGCCGGATGCAAAGCGTGGATGCGGAACATATCCGCGCCGCGCTCCCCTTCCAGAAGCCCGCAACATTCGCCGGGATAGGCCGCCGCGGCGGCTGCCAGGAGCCGGGCGCGCAACCCGTCCGCCAGTGCCACCCGCATCAATGAGTCCTGACTTGGCCCGTCAGACGGCCGGTCGCCAGATCGATGATCTCCACCTCGCCGCCGGTCGGGGTCGAGACATGCAGCACCAGCTTGCCGGCGTCGGTCGAGGCCGAAAGGATGTGCGAGCCCGGCGCCAGCACCACCGCCGCCGCCGCGCCCGGCGGCACGGCGGGCTGGGACTGGGATTGGGATTGGGATTGGGATTGGGCGCGCGCAGCCATGAGGATGTGGGACTGGCGCACGAACCCCCAGATCACCCCCAAAAGAGCCAGCACGAACAGCGCGCTCATGATAATGACGATGACCCAGGCGGTGCGGCGGCTTGTTGGCGGCGGCTTTTGAAGATCGGTCATGTCGGACACGGAAAACTCCAGATACGAAGCGCGAGGCGACGAAAGCCATGCCGGTTGGCGGCTGGATCGTTTCCTCAGCCAGGCCCTGCCCGGCTTTTCCCGCTCGCGGCTTCAGCAGTTGCTGGAACAGGGGCAGGTCGCGCTGGGCGGCGCCACGGTAAAAGACGCCAACTACCGGGTCAAACCGGGCGACGCCTTCATCGTGGAGGTGCCGCCGGCCACGCCCGCCACGCCGCAAGGCCAGGACATCCCGCTGACGGTCATCTACGAGGATGCCGACCTGATCGTGCTGGACAAGCCCGCCGGGCTGGTGGTGCATCCGGCGGCGGGCAATCCCGACGGCACCCTGGTCAATGCCCTGATCGCCCATTGCGGCGCGGGCATGCTGTCAATCGGCGGCGAGGCGCGGCCCGGCATCGTCCACCGGCTGGACAAGGACACGTCCGGGCTTTTGGTGGCGGCCAAGACCGAGCGCGCCATGGCGTCGCTGGCCAAGCAGTTCGCCAACCACACCATCGAGCGCGCCTATAACGCCGTGGTGTGGGGCGCGCCGCGCGAGTCCGCCGGACTGATCGAAAGCCGGATCGGGCGCAATCCCTTCGACAGAAAGCGCATGACGGTGCTCAGGTCGGGCGGCAAGACGGCCCGCACCCGCTACAAGGTGCTGGAGAAATACGGCCCGGCTGAACGGCCCATCGCCAGCCTGGTGGAATGCCGGCTGGAAACCGGGCGCACCCATCAGATCCGCGTCCATCTGACCCATCTGGGCCATCCCCTGGTCGGCGACCCGGCCTATGGCCGCAGCCGTGCCATGCCGCGGGCCAAAACGCCCCAGGAAGAGGCCGCGTTTACAGCGGCAACGGGCTTTTCGCGCCAGGCGCTGCATGCCTTTGTGCTGGGATTCCAGCACCCTGGCCTGCACAAGACCCTGCGTTTCGAATCCCCCTGGCCCGCCGATTTTGCCGTCCTTGTGGAGAGCCTGCGGAACTTGAATAGGCCGTAACGCGGCTTATCTCTTCTCAACTGTCGGGGCATTCGGGCGTTACACTTGCTGACGCCGGCTACGGAGCTCCAAGAAGGGGATAATTATGAGCAGTCGCGGACTTCCCGCCCTTTCGGGCGAAGCAGGCCTGTCGCGGTATCTCACCGAGATCCGCAAGTTTCCCCTGCTGTCGCCCGAAGACGAATACATGTTCGCCAAAAGCTGGAAGGAACATGAAGACCCGGAGGCCGCGCGCCGCCTGGTCACCAGCCATCTGCGTCTGGTCGCCAAGATCGCCATGGGCTATCGCGGCTATGGCCTGCCGGTTTCCGAGATCGTCTCGGAAGGCAATGTCGGGCTGATGCAGGCGGTCAAGCGCTTCGACCCCGACAAGGGCTTCCGCCTGGCTACCTATGCGATGTGGTGGATCCGCGCCTCGATCCAGGAATATGTCCTGCGAAGCTGGTCGATGGTGAAGATGGGCACCACCGCGGCCCAGAAGAAGCTGTTCTTCAACCTGCGCAAGGCCAAGAACAATATCGGCGCCATCGAGGAAGGCGATCTGACGCCAGAGCATCTGGCGACCCTGACCGACCAGCTTGGCGTCAGCGCCACCGAGTTGACGGAAATGAACCGCCGCCTGTCGGGCGGCGACGCCTCGCTCAACGCGCCGCTGCGCAGTGACGGCGAAAGCGAATGGCAGGACTGGCTGGCCGACGACACCATCGACCAGGAAACCCGCCTGGCCGAGCGCGAGGAGATGGGCGACCGCCACGACTTGCTGGTGGGCGCCATGAAGGACCTGACCGACCGCGAGCGCGACATCATCCAGGCCCGCCGCCTGCAGGACGAGCCCGCCACCCTGGAAGAACTGTCGCAGAAATACGGCATCTCCAGAGAACGCGTGCGCCAGATCGAGGTACGGGCGTTCGAGAAGCTGCAGCGCGGCATGAAGGCGGCGATGCACCAGGCCGCGCTGCCTGCGCCCGCTTAGGGACCACGCCGGTGCAATGGGTTACGGACGCGCCGGCCTGTCGGGCATATTGCCCAGCGGCTCGTCTTCCGCGTTCAGCCCTTCGCGCGTGTCGGCATTGTCCACAATGCCTTCATCGAACATCGCCAGCCCGTCTTCCAGGTAATCGCCCAGCAGCGGCAGGCCGAGCAGATATTCCGCCGCCCGGCGGCCATGTTCGCTTTTCGCGGTGGCGATGGCTTCCTTCCATTCGCCCATGTCATAGGTGCCGCGCCCCAGCCAGGCCAGCGCCACCAGGCGCGCCCGCTGTTCGTCATTCAATTCGCGAATGGCGCCGATAAGCTCCTCGCGCACCGGATCGTCCGCCTGGTCTTCCAGCACATCGACATTGCCGTCGTCGGTGGGGTTGGAGCCCTCGTCGGGATCGCTGTCGCCTTCCTTCACGTCATATTCCCGCGCCTTGACGATAATGAAGGCAACCTTGTCCAGCGGCAGGTTGAGCGCGGGCGCGGCGGTTTCGCGCGGCATGTTGGGGGCGGGGACGGAAGTCATGGAAGTTCCTGACATTTTTGATCCCCTGTGAAACGCCCATGGGCGGCGCAATGTTCCGTGCGGGTTTGACGCAAAATCATGCGTTGACGCCCGCGCTGCATCTGCCTATATCGGCGGCGGGCCACGCCTCCCCAACGAGGTGCTATCATTCTGGAAGGAATGAACCGCGATGACTGACGTTGCAAATGTTCGTCCGGCTGTGCGTCCCGCACGGCCTTTTTTTTCCTCCGGCCCCTGCGCCAAGCGCCCCGGATGGACCCCCCAAGCCCTTAAGGGCGCGCTGGTGGGACGCTCCCACCGCTCCAAACCCGGCAAGGCCAAGCTGAAGGACGCGATTGAGCGCACCAAGAAGCTGCTCGGCGTGCCGGAAGGCTATCGCTGCGGCATCGTGCCGGCATCCGACACCGGCGCCGTCGAGATGGCGCTGTGGTCCATGCTGGGCGCGGCGCCCGTGGATCTGTTCGCCTGGGAAAGCTTTTCGGAGGACTGGGTCACCGACACGGTGAAACAGCTCAAGATCAAGGACGCCCGCACCTTCAAGGCGCCCTATGGCCAGCTTCCCGACATGACGCAATACGACCCATCGCATGACGCGGTGTTCGTGTGGAATGGCACCACCAGCGGCGTGAAGGTGCCGAATGGCGACTGGATTCCCGCCGACCGCGAGGGCCTGACCATCTGCGACGCCACCAGCGCGGCCTTCGCGATGGATCTGCCCTGGGACAAGCTGGATGTGGTGACGTTCAGTTGGCAGAAGGTTCTGGGCGGCGAGGCCGCGCACGGCATCCTGATCCTGAGCCCGCGCGCCGTGGCGCGGCTTGAGTCCTATACGCCGCCCTGGCCGCTGCCCAAGATTTTTCGCATGACAAAAGGCGGCAAGCTGGTCGAAGGCATCTTCGAGGGCGAGACCATCAACACCCCATCCATGGTGGCGGTTGAAGATTACCTGGACGCGCTGAACTGGGCCGAAAGCCTGGGCGGACTGAAGGCGCTGATCGGGCGCTCCAACGACAATCTGCATGCGCTGGAAAAATGGGTGGCGGCATCGGACTGGGCCGGTTTCCTGGCGCAGGAGCCCGCCATCCGCTCCAACACCAGCGTCTGCCTGTCCGTCACCGACCCGGCCTTTGCCGCACTGGACGACGCGGCCAAGCAGGACACGCTGAAGAAGCTGGTCTCGCTGCTCGACAAGGAAGGCGTGGCGCTGGACATCGGCGGCTATCGCGCCGCGCCGCCGGGCCTGCGCATCTGGTGTGGCGCCACTGTGGACGCAGCCGACCTGGAGGCGCTGACGCCATGGCTCGACTGGGCCTGGAGCCAGGTCAAGGCCTGACGCCCGCAAGGACGAAAGCCATGCCGTTTGTTCCGTTATGCATTTGTGGCCCACATGGCTGCCTCCCCAACTGAAGGAAAGTCCCAATGCCCAAAGTCCTTATCGCAGACAAGCTTTCGCCCGCCGCCGTCGCCATCTTCAAGGAGCGCGGCGTCGAGGCCGATGTGAAGACCGGCCTGACCAAGGAAGAGCTGATCAAGATCGTCGGCCAGTATGACGGCATCGCCATCCGCTCGGCCACCAAGCTGACCGCCGATGTGCTGAAGGCGGCCAAGAATTTGAAAGTGGTGGGCCGCGCCGGCATCGGCGTGGACAATGTCGACATTCCCGCCGCCACCGCCGCCGGGGTGATCGTGATGAACACGCCCTTCGGCAACTCCATCACCACCGCCGAGCACGCCATCTCGCTGATGCTGGCGCTGGCCCGCGAACTTCCCGCCGCCAATGCCTCGACCCAGGCCGGCAAGTGGGAAAAGAACCGCTTCATGGGGGTGGAAATCACCGGCAAGGTGCTGGGACTGATCGGCGCTGGCAATATCGGCAGCATCGTCGCCGACCGCGCCAAGGGCCTGAAGATGCGGGTGATCGCCTATGATCCCTTTCTGTCGCAGGAACGCGCCAACGATCTGGGCATCGAGAAGGTCGAGCTGGACGACCTGCTGGCGCGGGCCGATTTCATCACCCTGCATGTGCCGATGACGTCCGAGACCAAGAACATCCTTTCCGCCGAGGCCATCGCCAAGACCAAGAAGGGCGTGCGCATCATCAACTGCGCCCGTGGCGGACTGATCGACGAACAGGCTTTGAAGGCGGCGCTGGACAGCGGCCAGGTCGCGGGCGCGGCGCTGGACGTGTTCGAGACCGAGCCGGCCAAGGAGAATGTCCTGTTCGGCAACGAGAAGGTGGTGGCGACGCCGCACCTGGGCGCTTCCACCAGCGAGGCGCAGGAGAATGTCGCGTTGCAGGTCGCCGAGCAGATCAGCGACTATCTGTTGACCGGCGCCATCACCAATGCGCTGAACATGCCGTCCATCTCGGCGTCGGAAGCCCAGAAGGCGCGGCCCTGGATTTCGCTGGCGCAAAAGCTGGGCAGCTTTGCCGGCCAGCTCACCGGCGCCAGCCTGACGGGCGTGGAGGTCATCTATGAAGGCACGCCTTCGATGCTCAACACCCGTGCCCTGACGCAGGCCGCACTGGCCGGGCTGCTCAAGCCCATGCTGGCGGAGGTCAACATGGTCAATGCGCCGGTGATCGCCAAGGAGCGCGGCGTCAAGGTCAGCGAGACCCGCCGCGACGCGCAAGGCATCTATGAAGGCTATATCAAGATCGTGGTCAGCATGACCGACCCCAAGGGTGAGACCTCGACCCGTCGCGTCGCCGGCACGGTATTCTCGGACGGCCGGCCGCGCCTGATCCAGATCAAGGACATCAACCTGGATGCGGAGTTCGCGCCGCACATGCTGTATGTGGTCAACGAGGACAAGCCGGGCTTCATCGGCAAGCTGGGCACCATGCTGGGCGACGCCAAGGTCAATATCGCCAACTTCACGCTGGGCCGCAGCGCGCCGGGCCAGGACGCCATCGCGCTGATCGAGGTGGATGGGCCGGTGCCGGGCGCGGTGGCCGATGCCGTGGCCAAGCTGCCCATGGTCAAGCACGCCAAGCCGCTGGCTTTTTGATCAACCCCTCCGACGGCAGCTCGGGTTTGCGAAGACGCAAACACCTCGCTGCCGCCACCTCCCCTTCCCGTGCGCTAATGCGCACGAAGGGGCGGCAGATCACGGCCCAGTGGATGGTCGCCGCGCGAAATGCGCGGCTCGAGCCAGGAATAAGATAGCGCTTAAGGCGCGGACGGGATCGGCAGACACGGCATCACCTCGACACTGTCGCCGGGGAAGATGGCGAAATGCGGATGGCCTTCGAACAGCCTGGCCGCTGCCTCGTCGCTTTCGGCTTGCACCACGATAAAGCCGGTCATGCGGTTGCGGATGTCGGAAACACCGTCCTTGCCGACCTTCTTGGTCTTGCCCAAGGGTCCGCCCGCGACCACCACCGAGGCGGCATTGTCGCGCATCCATTTGTGCCCTGCCGCCATGCCGCGCGCGATGGTGGCGTCATCGGGCCGCTCGCCAGTCGGATTCATCTGGCCCATATAGATGCCCAGATAGTTCTTCATTGAAGCCTCCATCAACCCGCCTTTCAATACCTGTCGTGAATGGATATGGCAGGAGGTTATCCACGCGCCTTGGCGATCGCCTCATGGTGCCGGATGACTTCGGTCACGATGAAGTTCAGGAATTTTTCCGCAAAATCGGGGTCCAGCTTGGCGGCCCGGGCCAATCCGCGCAGCCGCGCGATCTGGTCGGCTTCGCGCGCCGGGTCGGCGGGCGGCAGCGCATGGGCCGCCTTGTATTCCCCCACGGCCTGGGTGCATTTGAAGCGTTCCGCCAGCAGGTGGATCAGGGCAGCGTCGATATTGTCGATGCTGTTTCGCAGGCGCAGCAGGTCGGGATGGGTCATGGGCCGCTCTGTCGGTTCTCGCACAAGATCTGGGCGGCCTTTGTTTACGACAGGATGGCGCCGCCGCCAACCGCCGGGCTGACTTTTAAGTAGGGCCGGAAAATGCTCTAACCCGGCCCCATGACGCTGGTCGAACGCATTGTCGCCTTCTGCTGCCGGTTTCCCAGGACGGTGATCCTGGTCTCGCTGCTGCTGGGGACGGGCGGGGTGCTCTACACCCAGCAGAATTTCGCCATGAACACCGACAGCGAGCAGCTGATCAACGCCAAGGTGGGCTGGCGCATGCGCGAGGCGCGCTTCGACGCCGCCTTCCCCCAGCAGTCCAACCTGACCTTGGTGGTGATCGACGGGGCGACGCCGGAGCTGGCGGAATCCGCCGCCGCCCGCCTGGCCGAGACGCTGTCATCCGACAAGGCGCTATTTGCTCATGTGCGCCGTCCGGACGGCGGCGCCTTCTTCAACCAGAATGGCCTCTTGTTCCTGCCGCTGACGGAGGTGCGCGACACCACCCAGCAGCTGATCAAGGCCCAGCCCTTCCTGGGCGGGCTGGCCAGCGATCCCTCGCTGCGCGGGATCATGACCACCCTGAACACGGTGCTTTTGGGTGTGGGCACCGGCGATGCCCATCTGGCCGACATCGACAAGCCGATGGTGCAGTTCGCCGGGGTGCTGGATGCCGCAGCCCAGGGCGGGACCCGCTTTCTGTCCTGGCGCGCGCTGATCACCGGCGCCGCGCCCAAGCCGGAGGAAATTCGCCGCTTCATCGAAGTGAAGCCCCGGCTGGATTTCAATGCGCTGGAGCCGGGCCTTGCCGCCAGCAACAAGATCCGCGCCGACGCAAGGGCGCTGGGCATCACGCCCGAGAATGGCGTGACGGTGCGCCTGACCGGGCCGGTGCCGCTGTCGGACGAAGAATTCGCCACCCTGACGGACCGCCTCTGGCTGATGGTGGGCGCGATGATGGGCGGGGTGCTGCTGACCCTGTGGCTGGCGCTGAAGAGCTTCAAGATCATCCTCGCCATCTTCGTCACCCTGTTCGTGGGCCTGGCCATCACCATGGGGCTGGGGCTGGTGGCGGTGGGTGTCTTCAACATCATCTCCATTGCCTTCATCGCGCTGTTCGTCGGATTGGGCGTCGACTTCGGCATCCAGTTCGCGGTGCGTTACCGCCACGAACGCCATCACGACAACTCCCTGGCCGCCGCCCTGGCAAAGACCGGGCGCGGCGTCGGCGTGCCGCTGGCCCTGGCGGCGGCGGCGACGGCGGCGGGGTTCTTTTCGTTCCTGCCCACCACCTATACCGGCGTCGCCGAACTGGGAAAGGTCGCCGGCATCGGCATGATCGTGGCATTCCTCCTTGCCATCACCATGCTGCCGTCGCTGCTGATGGTGCTGGACCCGCCCGGCGAGGACGAGGATGTCGGCTTCCGCAGCCTGGAAAAGATCGATGATTTCATGCAGGCCCATCGCAGGCATGTGCTGTGGATCGCCGCCGGGCTGGGCGTGATCTCGCTGGGCCTGATGTATTTCGTGCGCTTCGATTCCAATCCGCTCGACCTGCGCAGCCCCCATGTCGAGTCGGTCGCGACCCTGTTCGACCTGATGAAGAATCCGCAGACCTCGCCCAACACCATCGATATCCCGGCCAAATCGCTGGCGGACGCCGATGCGATCGCGGCGCGCGTCGCCCGGCAATCGCTGGTGGAGCAGGCCATCACTTTGTCCAGCTTCGTGCCCGACCAGCAGGCGCAGAAACTGGCGCTGATCGCCGACGCCAATTCGCTGCTGGATGCCACCATCAATCCCTTTGAGGTGATGCCGGCGCCCACCGACGCACAGGACTTCGCCGCCATGACCGCGACCGCGGCCAAGCTGCGCGCCGCCGCGGGCGCGGCGCAGGACCAGCCGGCGCGAAATGCCCGCCGCCTGGCGGACGCGCTGGCGGCGGTGGTCAAGGCGGGCAGGCCCGCGCTGGCGCGCGCCCGCGACGCGCTGGTGCCGGGCCTGAAGGTGATGCTGGGCCAGGTGTCGGATTCGCTGAAGGCGGCCCCCATCACGGTGGCGAACATGCCCGCCGAACTGAAAAGCGACTGGATCGCGGCCGACGGCACCGCCCGCGTCCAGGTCTTTCCCAAGGATACCAGCAACGATCCCGCCGCCTTGTCGGCCTTTTCCGACCAGGTGCTGGCTGTGGCGCCCCAGGCCACCGGCGCGCCCATCTCCATCCGCGAAAGCGGCAAGACCATCGTCGGCGCCTTCACCGAGGCCGGCATCCTGTCCTTCATCGCCATCATGATCCTTCTGGCGCTGGTGCTGCGCAGCCTGCACGATGTGATGATGACACTGGCGCCGCTGGTGCTGACGGGCCTGCTGACCCTGGCGACCTGTGTGGTGCTGGGCCTCAGGCTCAACTTCGCCAATGTCATCGCCCTGCCACTGCTGCTGGGCATCGGGGTGGCGTTCAACATCTATTTCGTGGTGGCCTGGCGGCACGGCCAGCGCTGCTTCCTGGCCTCCAGCCTGACGCGGGCGGTGATCTTCTCGGCCGCCACCACGGCGTCAGGCTTTGGCACCCTGTGGCTCAGCATCCATCCGGGCACCGCCAGCATGGGCGAACTGTTGATGATCTCGCTGGCCTGGACCCTGGCGACGACGCTGCTGCTGTCGCCGGCCCTGCTCGGCCCGCCGCCGCAGCGGCGGCGCGGTCCCGAACTTTAATGGCAACACAGGCCCGCCTCCCCTTCGCGCGCGCAGGAGGGGGTCAACTTAACGTCTGGTCCGCCACGGCATTGATGCGCTTGGCCAGGGCCTGGGGGCCGCCTGACGACAAGGTGCTGGCGAAGTCCGAGCGCTTCTGCGCCATCTGGCTGATATTGCCTTCCAGCAGAATGTCGATGACCTTCCACTCGCTGCCTGCCTGGTGCATGCGATAGTTGAAGATATGGGTCTCGGTGCCCACCAGCTTGCTCTTGACATACTTGTCGGAGCCGCGCGCCACGGGAACAGGATCGACGGGGAATTTCTCGCCGTCATAGGAATCAAAATTCTTGGCGTAGCTGGCCACCGTCATGCGGGTGAAGGCGTCGATCAGCGCCTTCTTGTCGGCCTCGGAGAGCGATGCCCAGCTCGGACCCACCGCGATGGCGGTCATGGCGGGAAGGTCGAAGGCCTTTTCGATGGCGGGCTTGAGCTTGTCGTAGCGCGACTTGGCGGTGCCGCCGGACTTCATCGAGGCCGTCAGCGCGTCATAGAAGTCCTGCACCTGGGTCACGGCGGGATCGGCCGGCTTGCCTGAGGGCGACTGGGCGATAGCGGGCTGGATGGAAAGGCCCAGCGCGGCCGGGGCGACGGCCAGCATCAGGGCCAAGCTCAGGGAAACGGATTTCAAAATGTGAGTCATCAAAAACTCCCTATGCCCCGGTGTAACGCATGAGCGCCAGATTTGCTGCGCGAAAGACGGCCATTTTTGGGCTTTATCCCTGGTCAGGCGTCCCGGTCCAGCAGGAAAAAGGGCAGCGCCGACAATTCGGGGGCCTGGGCGGCGTAAGGCCCCAGCGCCTCGACGGCGCGGCGGGCGCGGGTTTGCGCTTCGGCGCGGGCGCCCTGAAGTCCCAGCAGGGTGACCAGGGTCTGTTTGCCCATCCCGGCGTCCTTGCCCACCGCCTTGCCGGTTTTTTCAAGTGTGGAGGTAACATCAAGCAGGTCGTCGGTGATCTGGAACACCACGCCCATTTCCTCGGCATAGGCTTTCAGCCGGGCGCGATCCTCGTGCGTCGCCTGGCCCAGCAAGGGGCCCGCCTCGCAGGAAAATTCGAACAACTGGCCGGTCTTGCGCCGCTGCAGGTCGATCACATCGTCAACGCCGAAACTCGCATCCGCCAGCATGTCGATGATCTGGCCGCCGATCATGCCCGAATGGCCCGAGGCCTCGGCCAGACGCGAAATCAGGGCGCAACGCACCTCGGCGCTGGGATGGGTGCGGGCATCGGCCAGGATCTCAAAGCTGATGGTGAGGAGCGCATCGCCCGCCAGCACCGCCGTCATCTCGTCAAAAGCGATGTGGGTGGTGGGGCGGCCCCGGCGCAAATCATCGTCATCCATGCAGGGCAGGTCGTCATGCACCAGCGAATAGGTATGCAGCGCCTCGATCGCCGCGCCGACGCGAAGGCTGCGCGAATCATCCACCCCAAACAGCCGGGCGGAATGCAGCACCAGGAATGGGCGCAGCCGCTTGCCCCCCGCCTGGACGGCATAGCGCATGGCCTGCTGGACCCGCGCCTGGCGGCCAGCCGGCTGGGGCAGGACGGCATCCAGCGCCGAATCGACCAGCCTTGCCGAAGCGGCAATGGCCTTGGGCAGCTCGGCCGCCGCCTGTTTCACGCTGTCGGACACGATCTGGGACCCCCGGTTCGGACGCTTTTAGCCCCGAAAGCGCCCGTCCTGCCAGCCCCGCAATCCCGGGTTCCGTGACATTTCGGCAGCCCTGCCCGAAGGACCGGTACCCATGCCGGGTAAGGGGTTGCACCCCCTGTCGCGATGCAGGAAAATGGTTATGTTGCAGCGCAGAAGCCTCTCTTGCGCCCGGCATTGCGCCAGGCCTGGGGCCCGCCCGAGCGCAAGTTATCTAAGGACGGTCATGCGAGTCATCCTTGCCCAGCCACGCGGCTTTTGCGCCGGCGTCGTGCGCGCCATCGACATCGTCGAGAAGGCGCTCGATAAGTATGGCGAGCCCGTCTATGTCCGCCACGAGATCGTCCACAACAAGCATGTCGTGGACACGCTCAAGAGCAAGGGCGCGCGCTTCGTCGAGGAACTGGACGAAGTGCCCGAAGGTGCCGTCACCGTGTTCAGCGCCCATGGCGTGCCCCAGTCGGTGGTGCAGACAGCCAAGGCCCGGGCGCTGCCGGTGCTGGACGCCACCTGCCCCCTGGTCTCCAAGGTGCACAATCAAGGCAAGCGCTATGTCTCCCACGGCCGCACCCTGATCCTGATCGGCCATGCCGGCCATCCCGAGGTCGAAGGCACCATGGGCCAGGTCGGCGCGCCGGTGACCCTGGTGCAGAACGAGGCCGATGTCGCGGTGCTGAACATTCCGGTGAACACGCCGGTGGCCTATATCACCCAGACCACGCTTTCCATCGACGACACCAAGGGCATCATCCAGGCCCTGAAGAACCGCTTCACCGACATTGTGGGGCCAGAAACCAGTGACATCTGCTACGCCACCCAGAACCGCCAGACCTCGGTTCGTGAGCTGGCGCGGGTGGCCGATGTGATCCTGGTGGTGGGCGCGGCCAACAGCTCCAACTCCAACCGGTTGCGCGAGATCGGCATCGAGGAAGGCATTCCCAGCTACCTCATCAATGACGGCAGCGAATTGAAGCCGGAATGGGTAAAGGGCAAGGGCGTGGTCGGGTTGACCGCCGGGGCCAGCGCGCCCGAGGAACTGGTGCGCCATGTGATCGAGGCGCTGAACGAAATCGAAGGCGTCGAAGTGGAACAGATGGACGGCAAGAAGGAACATATCGAGTTCCGCCTTCCCGCCGAGTTGAGGGTTTAATCCATGGGTTTGCCGTTTCGCCAGGCCGCCAAGATCGGCGCCTATGTCGTCAAGAAGCAGTTGTCGGGCAAGAAATACCCGCTGGTGCTGATGCTGGAGCCGCTGTTTCGCTGCAACCTGGCCTGCGCCGGCTGCGGCAAGATCGATTATCCCGACGAGATCCTGAATCAGCGCATGAGCTATGAGCAGTGCATGGACGCGATCGACGAGTGCGGCGCCCCCGCCGTCTCGATCGCCGGCGGCGAGCCCCTGCTCCACCGCGACATGGCGAAAATCGTCGAAGGCTATATCGCGCGCGACAAGTTCGTCATCCTGTGCACCAATGCACTGCTGCTGGCCAAGAAGATCGACCAGTACAAGCCGCATCCCAACTTCACCTGGTCGATCCACCTGGACGGCGACAAGGGCATGCACGACAAGTCGGTGTGCCAGGACGGCACCTATGACCGCGCCATCGCCGCCATCAAGTTGGCCAAGGCCAAGGGCTTCCGCACCCAGATCAACTGCACGCTTTTTGATGGTACAGACGGCGAGCGCACCGCCAAATTCTTCGACGAGATGATGGCAATGGGCGTGGACGGCATCACCGTCTCGCCGGGCTATGCCTATGAGCGCGCCCCCGACCAGGAGCATTTCCTGAACCGCGAGCGCACCAAGAACATGTTCCGCGATATCCTGTCGCGCGGCCGTGGCGGCAAGGACTGGAAGTTCACCAACTCGCCCTTGTTCATGGACTTCCTGGCCGGCAACCAGACCTATGAATGCACGCCCTGGTCGATGCCGCTGCTGACCGTGTTCGGCTGGCAGAAGCCCTGCTACCTCTTGGGCGAGGGCTATGTGAAGACCTTCAAGGAATTGATGGAAGGCACCGAGTGGGAGAAGTACGGCGTCGGCAAGTATGAGAAATGCGCCAACTGCATGGTGCATTGCGGCTTTGAAGGCACCGCCGCCACCGATTCCATCAAGCACCCGCTGAAGATGCTGCCCATCGCCATGCGCGGCGTGAAGACCAGCGGCCCGATGGCGCCGGATATCGACCTGTCAAACCAGCGCCCGGCCGAGTTCACTTTCTCGCGCCACGTCGATCACAAAATGTCAGAGATCAAGGCCGGAAATTCCAACACCACAGAGATCGCGGCAGCGGAGTAGCTGCGCGAAGGCCTGGTTGGAATGGCGGCCGGTGCGGATCAGCGCCGGCAGCTGCAGCGGCTTTTTCACCAGCGACCACAGCACGCGCCCGATGCTGATGCCGCCATCGGGCCGCATCGCCGCCAGGGCGGCGGGCGGCAGCACATGGGTCGCGTCATCGGAAATCACCCGCAGCACCGCGAAGGGCAGGTTGCGCAGCTGCGCGAAGCGGGCGGCGACCTGGCTTTCCATGTCCACCGCCAGCGCGCCGGTGGCGCTGTTGAGGGCGGATTTTGTTTCGGCCTGGTCAATGATCACGTCGCTGCCGAACAATGTACCGCGGCGGGCATCGGGCAGGCGCGAGACCAGGCGGTTGACCCATCCGGCATGACAGTCCCAGTTCTCGGCGCCGGTGATGACCTGGTCGGCGAGCACCACATCACCGACCTTGAGGTCCGCCGCCAGCGCCCCCGCCAGCCCGATGGAGATGACGCCGCCGATGTCGCCATGCAGGGCGTTCAGCTTGGCCGCCAGCCCGTCACCATCCCCGCCGCCCGCCACCGCAATCACCCCGGCGGTGCCGACGATTTCGGCTTCCCTGGCCAATCCGGTGACGGCGATGACGGTCACGGCGCATTTCTCACAGCCCGAACTCGACGCGCCGCGAATTTCCTGCCTTGAGGTTGCGGTAGCGCGCCAGGGCCCAGAGCGGGAAGAATTTCGGATAGCCGTGATAGTTGAGATAGAAGACGCGCGGAAAGCCGCCGCCGGTATAATGCGCCTGGCTCCACAACCCGTCCGCTTCCTGTGTCGCCTTCAGGTAATTGACGCCCCGCGCCACCGCCGGATGATCCACCTGCCCTGCCGCCATCAGGCCCATCAGCGCCCAGGCGGTCTGTGACGCGGTGGAGGGCGCGGGTTCATGGCCTTTGTAATCCAGTCTGTAGCTGTCGCAATTCTCGCCCCAGCCGCCATCGGGATTCTGAATGGCGACCAGCCAGTCGGCGCCCTTCTTCATCGTATCGTCGTGGGGGCCAAGTCCGGCACCGTTCAGCCCCGCCAGCGCCGACCAGGTGCCGTAGATATAGTTGACGCCCCAGCGACCCCACCAACTGCCGTCGTCCTTCTGCGTCTTGCGCAGGTATGCAATGCCGTCGGTCAGCGGCTTTCCGCCATCGCCCAACTGCGCCAGCATGCCGACGCAGCGCCCCGACACGTCTTCGGTGGGCGGGTCCAGCAGCGCGCCATGATCGGCAAAGGGGATATTGTTGAGATAGAAATAGGAATTGTCGGCGTCGAAGGCGCCCCAGCCGCCGCCCCGGCTTTGCAGGCCTTCCACCCATTCGCGGCCGCGCGCGATGGCGACATCGTCATGGGCGACACCGGCGCGGTCGAAGGCCATCACCACCACGGCGGTGTCATCCAGGTCGGGATAATGATCGTTGCGGTACTGGAAGGCCCAGCCGCCCGGGCGCACACCGGGTTTTCCCCCGGCCCAGTCGCCCGCGACATCCAGCACCTGCAGCGGGCGCAGCCAATCCAGCCCGCGCGCCACCGCCGCCTGCGCCGCTTCGTCCCTGGTTTCCATCAGCGCATGGGCCACCAGCGCGGTATCCCACACCGGCGAAACACAAGGCTGGCAATAGGCTTCATCGTCCTTGATCACGAGCAGCTTTTCCACGGACAGCCGCGCGAGGGCGCGGTCGGGATGGGTGGGCGCATAGCCCAACAGGTCATACATCATCACGCTGTTGGCCATGGCGGGATAGATGGCGCCCAGACCATCCTCGCCATTCAGGCGTTCCGTGGTCCATTGGCGGCATTTTTCGATGGCGCGGGCACGCATGCTCCTGGGCCAGGGTACCAGTTTCAGCAGCCGGTCCAGCGCGGCGAAGAAAGCCGACCAGCCCGCGCTCTGGTGCGGGGCGCGGGGCGAGGCGGCGGGAACGCCGGCGACAAAAAGCTCGGGGATGTGGATGCCGCGTGGATTCTTCGCCAGCGGCTGTTTGGCGCACAGGACCAGCAGCGGCACGATCACGGTGCGCGCCCAATAGCTCATCTTGGACAGATGGATGGGAAACCAGCGCGGCAGCAAGATCAGTTCCGGCGGCACTGTCGGCACATCCTTCCACGAACATTCGCCGTACAGCGCCAGCAGGATGCGGGTAAAGACATTGGCCTTGATGGCGCCGCCGCGCTGGCGGATCGCTTCGCGGGCGCGCGCCATGTGCGGCGCGTCGATGTCGTCGCCGATCATCTTCAGCGCGAAATAGGCCTTCACCGTGGCGGAGATGTCGAAACCGCCTTCGTGATAGAGCGGCCAGCCGCCATGGCCGCCCTGGATGCGGCGCAGATAGACGCCGATCTTCTTCTCCAGTTCCAGCTTCGGCGTTTCCGCCAGGTAATGCACCAAGAGGACATATTCCGCCGGAATGGTGGCGTCGGCTTCCAGCTCATAGACCCAGTGACCGTCCGGCTTCTGCTGGGCAAGAATCGCGTCCGTGGCGGCGCGGATCGCGCCTTCGACTTCGTTTAAGTCGGGAGCAACAAAATCGCCGGGCGAAAGCTGGTTCATGGCCGCGACTATAGGCCCAGCCGCTTCAGCGCCAAAGCGGCGGCGGTTTCGCCGGAGCGCAAGGCGCCCTCGATGGTGGCGGGCAGGCCGGTCCGGGTCCAGTCCCCGGCCACAAACAGGTTGCGCCAGCGGGTCCTGGCCCCCGGGCGGCGGGCGTCCTGCGCGGGCGTAGCAGCGAAGGTGGCGCGCTTTTCCTTGACGACCTGCCAGGCGGGCATGGGGGCGTCGATGGCCAGCGCTTTGGCGACGTCGGCCCAGATGCGGGAGGCCAGCAGGTCGCGGTCCTCGTCCACAATGGCGTCAGCCCCCGATACCGTGACCGAGATACGGTCGTGGAAGGAGAAAATCCATTCCGCCACGCCGCCGATCACCCCCAGGATGGGCGGCGTACCGGCCGGCGCGGCCATCCGGAAATGGGCGTTGACGATGGCGCGGAAATCATCCGGCACGGTCAGGCCCGGCACCAGCTCCGCCGCAGCCCAGGGCGGCAGCGCCAATATCACGGCGTCGCGGGCGGCCACCGGCAAGGTGGCGTCGGGAATATCCAGCGCCATCACGTCGCGCACGCCCAATGTCAGGCGGCGCAGCCGGGTGGACAGGCGCAGGCGCGCGCCCCGGTCCGCCAGGTAGCGCAAAGCTGGATCGACAAAGGCCGCCGCCAAGGTGGGATGGGCGATGCGCGGACGATAGAAACGCCCGCCTTTGATCAGGGTCTCGCGCAGCACCGCGCCCGCCAGCCTGGCGGAAGCCTCTTGCGGTTCGGTATTGAGCGCCGCCAGCAGGAAGGGGCGCATCAGCCGCTCCCATAAGGGGCCGCGTTCCTTCACCACATCGCCGATGCGCGACTTGGCATTCGCCCACAGCAAAGGCGCGTATTTCACATAGTCGAGCCCGGCGGTACCCGGCACCCGCACCTTGTTGCGCGCCACCCAAAAGGGCAGCGCGCCTTCGTTGGGGCGCAGCATCCAGCGCTCGCCGTTACGCAGGTCGACAAAGGCGAATTCGGCGCGCGGCGGTCCCGCCAGGGCGTGGGACGCGCCGATGCGCGCCAGATAGGCCGCCACGGCCTGGTTGCCCGATAGCACCAGATGATTGCCATTGTCGATGATGCCGCCGATGGCGGCGTCGAAATAGGAGCGGCAGCGCCCCCCGGCCTGGCCCGCGCCTTCGATCAGCTCGACCGTGACGCCGCGGGCCGCAAGGCTGGTGGCGGCGGACAGGCCGGCAACGCCCGCGCCGACGACGTAAACCTTGCCCGTCATCCAAAGATGCCCTGTTTCAGCGCCAGCGACAGCAGCCGCGACTTGGGCAGCGAAACGCGGTGGCGCGGCGGCGCGAAGCCCTGCGCCTCGCTGGCGGACAGGATCTGCGAATAGACCGCGGCCATCAGCCGGGGGGTCTTGATGCGGCCCTTGGGGCGGGCAGCCATGATGCGGCCCGCCTCCTCATAATGATGATGCGCCAGCGCCGCCACCTTGCGGCAGACCCCGTCAATGGCAGGCTGGTTGATGATGGTCTTGGGGTCCATCTGGCGGCAGCAATCCATCTCTTCCAGATATTCGCGCGGCAAATATAGACGGCCGATGGCGGCGTCCTCGTCGATGTCGCGCAAGATATTGGTGAGCTGCAGCGCCCGGCCCAGGTGATGGGCCAGGTCGAAGCCCGGCCCCTCCTCCATGCCGAACGTCTTGATGGAAAGCCGCCCCACCGCGCTGGCGACACGGTCGCAATAAAGGTCGAGAGTGGCGAGGGTGGGCGCGACAATGTCTTCCGCCACGTCCATGTCCATGCCGTCCAGGACAGTGAGAAAATCCTCAAGCCGCAGGCCGTACCGCGCCATAGCGGGGGCCAGGAAGCGCGTCTGGGGCGGATTTTCCCCGGCATACAGCGCGGCGAGGTCACCGCGCCACTGTTCCAGCTTCTCATGCCGCTCGGCGCGGGTGCCCAGCCCGTCATCGGCGATGTCGTCCACCTTGCGGCAGAAGGCATAGATGGCGAACATGGCGTCGCGCTCCTCCGCCGGCATCAGGCGCATGGCGAGATAGAAGCTGGAGCCGCTGGCCCTTTTTTTCACGGCCGCGGCCGCGGCGTTGCCGATATTTTCCGCGTTGGTCATGGGCGCATCAACCGCATCAAAGCAAAGGAAGGAAGGCGTTTCAGGAACAGGGCCGCCGCGGCGCCCTTGGAATGGTGCACGGCTTCAGACAGCGGATCGCGCGTCATCAGCAGGCGGTTGAGATCTTGCGCGAGGGTTTGGATGAGATCGACTTCCAGCGCAAGCCGGGTATCGCGGATGCCGCGGGCAAAGGGCCGCGACGCCACCAGAAGCGCCGTATTGCGCCGCGCCAGGTCCGCGATGACACCGGCCAAAGCGGGGGTGGCGCGGGGTGCGGCCAGCGCCTCCACGCCGACGCCGGCCAGCAGTGGCGCGGGAATATAGATCCGGTCCAGTTCGCGGTAATCCTTGCCGCAATCCTGCAGGTGGTTGACCACCTGCAGCGCCGCACACAGCGCGTCATTGGCGGGCCACAGATCCGGGCTTTCGCCATGCACATCCAGCACAAAGCGGCCCACCGGCATGGCGGAATAACGGCAGTAATCGATCAGCTCGTCCCAGTCGCGATAGCGCAGCTTGGTACAGTCGCGGCGAAAGGCTTCCAGCAGGTCCAGCGCGTGGGTGGGCGGCAGGTGACGTTCGGCCAGCACCGCGCGCAGTGCGACGCCTTCCGGCACCGCATCGCTTTCGCCCACCCCGATTTCTCCCACAAGGCTGGCGCGCATCTGTTCCAGCAACGCCAGCTTGTCCTGGGCCGACACCGCCGCACTGTCGGCGACATCATCGGCGGCGCGCACGAAGTTGTAGAAGGCCAGAATGGGGGCGCGGTGGCGCGGTGCGATCAGGATAGACGCGACGGGAAAATTCTCGTCCCTGTGCCCCTTGCCGGACTGGAGTTCGGCGACGCTCACGACCCGCCCTCCGCCTTCACATCCGCCTGCGCCCGGCCTTTCCACATGCCGCCGCGCCCCGCCCAGTGCCGGATGGCCGATTCCAGGGTGAAGGCGGCATAGAAGACGCCGATCAGCGGCAGCGCCGCGCCCCACAGGGGCGACAGGCGGTAGAAGCGCAGGATGGGCTGGAACAGGATCGCCATCACGATCCAGGCCAGCCAGCCCGCCAGTTGCGAGACACCCCAGGCGAACAGCGCCGTCAGCACCGGTGCCAGATAGACGAGGAACAGACCCAGCAGCGTACCCGCCAGCAACAGCGGCGAATAACTCAATTGGGCATAGGCCGAGCGCGCCACCATGTGGCGGATGTCGGCAATATGCTCATAGGGCCGCAGCGAGACGGCGCGGTCGGTCAGGCCCAGCCACACCGGGCCTTGCGCCTTCATCGCCCGGCCCAGGGCGCAATCGTCGATGATGTTGTGCCGGATGGCGGCGATGCCCCCGGCCGCCGCCAGCGCGCTGCGCCGCGCCAGCATGCAGCCGCCCGCCGCCGCCGCAACCGGCGATTTTGGATCGTTCACCGCGCCGAACGGAAACAGCATGTCGAAGAAGAAGACAAAGGCGGGAATCAGGAAATGCTCCGCCGCCGTCTTGCAAGAAAGCCGCGCCATCAGCGACACCAGCGTCTTATGGCCGGACTGGGCCTGGGTGACGAGGTGGCGCAGATTGTCGGGGCTGTGGGCGATGTCGGCGTCGGTGAACCAGAGAAACTCCGGCGCATACCGGGCGGCATGGTCGCTGCCCTGCTGCATGGCCCACAGCTTGCCGGTCCAACCCGGAGGGCGTTCCGCGCCGGTCAAGATCGTCAGGCGGTCGTCACCCTGAAGCCGCGCCAGGTTGGCGGTGCCGTCGCCCGACTGGTCATCCACCAGCACGATGCGCAATTCGCCGGGATAATCCTGCGCCGCCAGGCCGGCGATGCTGCGCTGGATGACATCGGCCTCGTTGCGGGCCGGGACCACCGCCACCACCGGGGGCCAAGTCTCCGGCTCCGGCAGGCGCATGGTGTCGCGCTCGCGCAGCAGCCAGAAACCGCGGCGAAACAGCATGAGATACAGCCAGATCGCCAGCGGCGCGAAGCCGAACAGGATGCCCGCGATCATCGCCCCTCATCCATCATCGCAAGTATCCGTTGTCGCGGAACCATTCGACGGCATCGCGCACGCCATCCTGATAGGGGCGCGCGGTATAGCCCAGCTCGCGCCTGGCCTTGTCGGACGAGAAGAACATGCGGTAGCGCGACATGCGCAGCGCGTCGGCGGTGAGGAAAGGCTCCTTGCCGGTGACACGCGCCAGCGCCTCGGCGGCCCAGGCCAGCGGGAACAGCGGCGCCCGCGGCAGCTTGATGGTGGGGACGCGGCGGCCCGACAGGAAGGCGATGTCGCCCAGCAGGGTCTCCAGCGCCACGTCCTCGCCGCCCAGGATGTAGTTTTCGCCGATCCTGCCCTTGTCCAGCGCCAGCAGATGGCCGTGGGCCACGTCATCGACATGGACCAGGTTGAGGCCGGTATCGACAAAGGCGGGCATGCGCCCCCTCGCGGCTTGGACGATGATGCGCCCGGTGGGCGTGGGCTTGATGTCGCGCGGACCTATCGGCGTCGAGGGGGCGACGATGACGCAGGGCAGGTTTTCGTCCCGGATCAGGCGTTCGACTTCGCGCTCCGCCACCAGCTTGCTGCGCTTGTAGGCGCCGATCACGCTTTGCGTTGTGTGGCGGGAGGTTTCGTCCACCGCGGCTGCGCCGGGCTTCAGAGCGGCCACCGACGAGGTATAAACCACGCGCTCGACGCCGGTCTTCAGCGCCGCGCCCATCGTGGCCTTGGCGCCCAGCAGATTGTTGCGCTCGATCTCGCCGGGATCGCGGGCCCATAGGCGGTAATCGGCGGCGACATGGAACAGATAACGCGCGCCTTTGAGGGCGGCGGCCATGCGGGTCTCGTCGCGCATATCGCCGGTCACCGGCTCGCAGTTCAGCTGGGCGATATTCACACGGCTGGCGGTAGGCCGCATCAGAACCCGCACATGCATGCCGCGCCCCACCAAAGCGCGGGCCACGGCGGAACCGACAAAGCCGGATGCTCCTGTTACCAGCGCGATATCGCTCATGGCGCGTCCGTCCCCGCCGCTCGCCCGAGCTCGCGGCGCTCGTCGCTTTCGCGGCTCCACTGGAGCCGCTCTTGCGCTGCGCGCACCGCTTCTCGCCCCTGCCAGTACAGCAAGGCCGGCACGCCCAGCACGATCTCGCGCGCCCGCTTGAGCAGCGACACCGCCACGCCCATCTCGGCCGGCAGGCCGAACAGCGGCGACAGCATGGCATAGCCCCATTCCTGCACGCCGATGGCGGCGGGCACCGGGGCGGCGATGCTTCTGAGGGTGGAGAGCAGGGCTTCCAGCGCCACGGCGTTCAGCAGGCTGATCCGGCCGCCCACCAGGCGAAAGGCGATATAGGTGCCGACACCCGCGCCGATCCAGGCCGCCAGATGCCACGCCGCAGACGCGGCCAGCCGTCCGGGCGAAGCGTAAAGCTCTTCGATGGCGGCGCGGAACGGCACACCGTCCTTCACCTTGGGAAAAAAGCGGGCCGCGATCTTTTCCGCAAAGCCCGCGCCCATTTTCTGCAGGAAAATCAGCAGCGCGATGCCCGGCACCGCCAGCAAAAGCACCGCCAGCATCCACAGCGTCAGTGGCCCGCTGCCCTGCATGTGCCCGAACTGGGTGAAACCGATGCCCAGGCCAAGGGCCAGGAACGCCACCTGCGCCATCGCCTCGGTGGTGGCGTCGGCGGCGACGGCGGCGGCGGCATAGGCGGGATTCATGCCCTTCAGGATCATCAGCCGGGCGGCGGCGACCATGCCGCCCACCGGCGAAAAGGGGGAGATTTCGGCAATGGAATCGCGCACCAGCCGGGCGATATAGAGCTCGGTGATGGGACGGCGATGGGCGGGCGGCAGCAGGAAATACCAGGCCAGCGCCAGTGCCAGGAACATGATCAGCGCATAGAGGCACAGCAGCGCCAAGCCGCCGAAGCCGGCGCGGGCCACGGCCCCGAACACCGAATCAAAGCCGATGGACCAGACCAGATAGACGCCCGCGACCACGCCCGCGAGCAGCGCGATGGCGACACCCCACTTCATCAGGCAGGCAGCGGCTTGGCGCGGAAGCTCCACAGGCGCATGGCTCCGAGCGCGGTTTCCGCCAGCTGGGGCAGGAAGCTGGGGCGCAGCAATTCCGGCTCGAACACGCCCATGCGGCGGCGATTCTCGGAATAGCAGTCTTCCAGAAAACGCTTGAAGGTGAAGCCGTCCAGGAACACCGACGCCTGGGTGGCCGAAAATTCCTTGCCGTCGTTCATTTCCTTGCCGCGCTTGGCGGTGCCGACCATGCGGCCCAGCGCGCGCATGTAATAGCGAAGGTCGGTCAGGGGCAGCATCAGCCGCGCCACGAACCCCTTCTGCGCCTGGTTGTAGGCCATCCAGTTGACGAAGAAGACGATGTGGCGGGTTTCCTCATACATCAGGGTTTCGAAGATCTGGAACATCTCCCTGGGCAGGAATTCCGCCTGCATGGCGATCTTGAAGACGCCGAACCCCAGAAAGGAATCCATGCACTCGCCAAAGCCGAAATCCTTGAAGCGGGTTTCGACATTGTCGCTGACGTCTTCCAGCGGCCGCTCGGCGGCGTCGATGCCGTACTTCTCGATCATCACGCGGATCAGCTTGGCGTGGCGGGCTTCCTCGAAGCCCTGCAGCGCGATGGCTTCCTTCAGCACGGGATCGCTGACGGTTTCGGTGAAAGCGGCGACGATGGCCCCGGCGCGGCGCTCGGTATAGAAGACCTCTTCCCAGAAGGGCACCGACTTGAGGCGGGCCAGCGCCGCCTCGTCCAGCTCCGGCCAGGGCAAGGTGTCGGGCTCGAACGCGGTATAGGTCTGCATGAAGTGCTTGCAGAACGTGTCGCGATGTTCCGGCGATCCGATTTTCATTGTGCGACTTTCTGGCCGGAAACGGGCTTTTTCGGGCCGATGAACGTCAATGCAACGCGCGCCAGGAACGGCACAAAGCGCGGGCGCTTGAGGCGATTGTCATAGGGCTTGAGGCGGCGGTCATTCTCCGCCACGCACAGCGCGATCAGCTCGCCGACATTGATGTCCGAGCCCAGCGCTTCGGCGCCATTGACGGTGAAGTTGTTGTCCTGCTGGCCGTTGGAGACATCGCCCGCGATGCCCATGCGCTCATAGATCAGGAACAGCCAGACCGCGAGCACCTTCAGTTCGAAATAGGGCCGGCGCCACAAGGCCATGTTGCGGCGATGCCAGGCCGCCCAGTTCACGAAGAACAGGATGTGGCGGGCTTCCTCATTCACCACCGGATCGAAGGTCTGGATCAACTCGGGCGGGAAATAACCGGTGTCCTTGGCCGCCTTGAACAGGCCGAAGGCGAAGAAGCTGTCGATGCACTCCGAATAGCCGGTGACCATGAAGGCCCATTCCGGGTCCCTGGGCTTTTCATAGACCGGCTCGGGCGCCAGCTTGATGCCATAGGCCTCGACCAGGTTGGCCAGCACATGGCGGTGGCGGCGTTCCTCGAAGCCATTCAGTTCGATGGCCTTCTTCAGCAGCGCGTCCGGCACGCCTTCGGCAAAAGTGCAGACATTCAGGCCGGCGCGGTTCTCGGTCTGCACCGCGATGTCCCAGATCGGCAGGCTGGTGATGCGCTTTTCGGCGTCCGCGCCCAGTTTGGGCCAGTCCAGCACCGCCGGGCGATAGGGATCATGGGTATCCAGCAGCGTCTTGCAGAACAGCCGCTTGTGTTCGTCGCTGCCGAACTTGATCGGGCCGTCATCCGGCCAGTTGCCGGTGTCGCGGGTCAGGTCGGGCGGAATGGCGAAGGCGGGGCTGCTCATAAACGCTCCAATTCTCGCACTGCAATACCCCTTTGCCGGGTCCAATTGAACCGCAAAATGCGGGGCCGGCCTTGCGCATAAGTCTTTGCTTTTATTACGTAATAAAGTCCGCAAAGCCGCCCAGGCGGATGTTGCGGGCCGCCAGCAGGGCGGGCAGGCGCAAATCCGTCAGCGCCGCCAGTTCGGCGGCATACTGATAGCCTGGCGCCGAGCCGGGATAAGCGCCGGTGGCGGGGTGCATGTAAATCTCCGAAAGGCCCGGCGGCAGATTTTCGATCAGGCCGCGCAGCCGTTCCGCCGTCATCGCCCCCGACCAGGCCAGGCCGAACACCGCATCGGGCGCGGCGATGCCGGCGCGCGCGAACCGGCGCCGCAGGGATTTGGCGAAGGGCGCGGTCAATCTCGCAACGCCGCAAGCCTTGCGCTTCTCGATCCGGCCCAGCACGGCCTGCGGCTCCAGCGGCACGCGCGCGCCCTTCACGCCATGGGCGCACGCCTGGCGCAGGATGGCCGAGGCGATGGTGGGATGCAGGTGGAAATGCTTGTGGGCGTTGACATGATCCAGCGCCAGGCCTGTGGCGGCGAAGGCCGCGAACTGGGCGGCGATCTCGCGCTCCAGCTGGGCGCGCACCTTGGGAAAAAAGAACATCGCCGCCCCCGCGCGCGCCATGTCGGTGCGAAAATGGCCACTGGCGTCCACCAGGTCGGGAATTTCGCAAGGCGGCAGCACCGGCCTGCCCTCGACCAGGACCAGGTGCAGGCCCACGCGCAGGCGCGGATTGCGCCCCGCAATGGCCACCGCCTGCGCTGCCGCGGGCGCGGCGACCATCAGGCTGGCGGCGGAGAGGATTCCCTCGCGATGGGCGCGCTCGACCGCGTCATTCACCTCGGCGGCGGCGCCAAAATCATCCGCGGTGACGATGAGCTGCTTCACGCAGCCTCAGGCGGCATGCTCCCGCCGGTCCTTCAGGAAGTGGAAGAACTCCACGCCTTCGCGCAGGCGACGCTTCATCATGTCTGGATGAGTCACCATCTCCTTGACGATGGACCCGATCTTGCTGGGGCGGAAATAGAATTCCCGGTAGAAGGTTTCCAGCGAGTCGAAGATTTCCTTGTGGCTCAGATGCGGATAGTGGAGCGGCGCAATCTGGACGCCGTTTTCGTCGATCAGCTCGGCATTCGCCTCGTCCAGCCAGCCATTCTGCAGCGCCTGGTTGTAGAGGAAGGTGCCGGGATAGGGCGCAGCGAGTGAAATCTGGACCGTGTGCGGGTTGATGCGCTTGGCGAATTCGCGGGTCTGGCGCATCGTGTCCAGGGATTCGCCGGGCAGGCCCAGGATGAAGGTGCCGTGGATGGCCACACCCAGCGCGTGGCAGTCCCGGGTGAACTTTTCCGCCACTTCGATGCGCATGCCCTTCTTGATGTTGTGCAGGATCTGCTGGTTGCCCGACTCGTAACCGACCAGGAGCAAGCGCAGCCCGCCATCCTTCAGCTTCTTGAGCGAGTCATAGGGGACATTGGCCTTGGCGTTGCACGACCAGGTGACGCCAAGCTTGCCCAGCTCCCTGGCGATGGCTTCCGCGCGCGGCAGGTCATCGGTGAAGGTGTCGTCGTCGAAGAAAAATTCCTTGGTCTGCGGAAAGGCCTTCATCGCCCATTTGATCTCCTCGATCACATGGCCGACGCTGCGGGTGCGGTAATTGTGGCCGCCGACCGTTTGCGGCCACAGACAGAAGGTGCAGCGCGACTTGCAGCCGCGGCCGGTATAGATCGAGATATAGGGATGCTTGAGATAGCCGATGAAGTAATTCTCCATCACCAGGTCGCGTTTGTAGACCGGGGTCACGAAGGGCAGCGTGTCCATGTTCTCGATCATGGCGCGATCGTCATTGTGAATGATGGCGCCATGCCGGTTGCGGTAGGAAATGCCCTTGATGTCGCTCCAGGCGATGTCGTCGGCGACATCCTTGATGGTGAAGTCGAATTCGTTGCGGGCGACAAAGTCGATCGCCGCGCCTTCGCGAAGGCTGGCTTCGGCATCGACCGCGACCTTGGCGCCGATCATCCCCGCCTTGAGGTTGGGATTCGCGGCCTTCATCGCCTCGATGACCTTCACGTCCGACCGGAAGGACGGAACGGAGGTATGCGCCACCACCAGGTCGAAGTCCTTGGCCTGGGCCACCACCTCGGCCAGGGAGGTCTTGTGGGGCGGGGCGTCGATCAGCTTGGAATTTTCCACCAGCGCCGCAGGCTGAGCCAGCCAGGTCGGGTACCAGAAGCTCTTGATCTCGCGCTTGGCCTGGTAGCGCGAACCGGCGCCGCCGTCGAAACCGTCAAAGGACGGGGCTTGCAGGAAAAGGGTCTTCATCGCCATTGGAACTTCCTTGGAACTTTCAGGCCTCAGACCTGGGACATCGCGCCGGAAGGCTCTACCGCAAAGTGCGTCCCGCGCCAATGCACCCGCTCCCCAAATAGCGAGGCCACGAAGATGGCGAAGCTGAGCAGGTCACGCATGGGCAACAGCCAATAAGGCCCGGCAAAGGTGCCAAAATGACCATCGATGCGGAATTTCAGGAATAGCCGGGCTGACAGCGTCAGCACCAGGATCGCCAGGCTGGCGACATTAAAATCCAGCATCATCGCGGCCATCAGAGCGAAGGCGAAGCCATGGGTCACGATGCTGCCGGCATGGCCCGCCGGATTCACCATCCGGATGGTGCGGGTCCAGCGCAGTTCGTGACGCACCAGTTCCTGCATCGAGTCCTCGGCGGCGGTATGGCCCACGCCCAGGGCCGGGATCGCCAGTGTGTAGCCCTTGGCGCGGACAGCCCGGCCGATCTCGTAATCGTCGGCAAGCTGGTCGGCGAAGGCGGCGAAACCGCCCACTTCATCCAGGGTGGCGCGCCGCAGCGCAATGGTTGAGCCGAAGCAGGGCGCGACCAGGCCGAGGCTGGCCCCCAGCACGACATTGGGCAGGAAGGTGTAGGAGGTACCCATCGCCGACAGCGACGACCACAATTTGTGGCCACTGCGCGCCGGTTCGCCGGTGTAGAGGCAGGTGACGATGCCGACGCCGGGGCGCGCCAGGGCGCAGACCACCTGGTTCAGCCAGCGCCGGCCCACCGCTATGTCGCTGTCCGACAGCACCAGCGTGTCATGCTTGGCCAGCGGCAGCATGTTGATCAGGTTGGAGATCTTGGCGTTGGCGCCATAGAGCGCGGTGTTCGCCACGATGGCAGTGTCGCTGGCGGGATATTTGGCCTGCAGCGCCTCTACCACCGCGACCGCCGGATCGGATTCATGATGCACGCCGAACACGATCTGCACCGCGCCGGCATAATCCTGGGCGAAGAACGTCTCCAGATTCCGCAGCAGGTCGGGTTCGCTCTGATGCAGCGGCTTGAGGATCGTTACCGCCGCGGTCTGGGGCGAGACGTTGGGCTCTTCGCGCATGAAGCGGCCGACCAGCAGAGCGGACAGCAACGCATAGCCGGCGCCGACCACGGCCACCGCCGCCAAAATCCAACCCATGTCCGCAAACAGCCCGTTCATGCCTATATTCTGTACGACCCAGCCCGCGCATACTTATTAGAGCACCGCTATTCGAGGGGGGAAGGGCCAGCCGGTGACATTTTGCGACAATTAGAAATGCTGTCGCCTTTTTACCAAGGCGCTGAAACTCAGGCCCTAAATCGTGACTTACCGTCATCTTTGTTGGTCTGACAGGCCTGTTGCTACCGCATGGGCTGTCCGCATGGCCCTCCCCCCTGCCGCTCGCCGCCCTGGCCGACAGCGACTCAAGGCCGGCGGACACCGCCGGGGCCGGGTAAGCCCTGGCGCCGCTGTCACCGCAGGGGATTCGATGGGAGGCCGCGCTAGGCGCGCTTGCGGGTCTGGACGGTGCGCGAGGCGGCGCGGCGCGCCTTGGCCGCGGCCACCAATGTCAGCCAGTTGGCGAAGAACCGCACCGTGGCACCGCGCCACTGGCTGCGCGGCAGGGCGCCCGCCACGATCTCGCCCAGCGCCGTCAGATCGTGTCCGGCAGCGGCCAGCCGGTCCTCGGTGGCACGGTCAAAATAATTTTCCGGCATGATGGGGGCCTCAGCCATCTCGCGACGCGCAAACCGTCCCATGTCGCGCAGATATTCCCGGCCCAGGGTGGCGGGATCATATTCGGGATGACCCTGCAGGAAGACGAAGCGGCTATGGCCCGGCGGCTCGCGGGTGAAGATATCGGCCTGGCCGTTGTTCAGTCGCGCCAGCACGCGATAGCCCTTGGCGGCCAGGTCGGCGCCGGCGATGTCGTTGCGGCGCGAATGGGGCACCGGGCTTTCCAGCCCCATGCCGAAGAAGAGCGGGTCATCCTCGACCCGGCTGCTGGCATAGACGCCCGACAGTTTGCCGCCCAGCGGGCGGCGGGGGATGCCATCCAGATGCAGCACGGCGGCATGGGCGGCCAGACAGGAAAACACGGTGGAGATGGTGCCGATTTCGGCCCAGTCGATCAGATGGGCCAGTTCCGGCCAATAGGACTCGTCGCGCAGATCGCCGGACTTGGGTTCGGCGCCGGTGACAATCAAGGCGTCGACACTGGCGGCCTGCAGGAAGGCGGCATCGTCATAGAAGCCGTCCATGCGCGAGCGCGCCTGCTCGCTGCGGGCAATGGTGCGCAGCGAGAACAGGCGCAACCGCACATCCAGCGCGCCCGCCGCATCCTTGAGCAGGCGGGCGAACTGGAGTTCGGTGGCCCGCATCGCCGCGTCGGGCATGTTGTTGACCAGCCCGACCTGGATGGCGGCGCGGCTGTGGCCGCCGCCCAGCAGGAATTGCTCGACCCGGCTCATGCGCGGGCCTTTTGGCGCAAGGCCGCCGCGGTTTTGCCTTTGGTCGCCGCCGAGGCGGCGAGGGCCTGGTCCAGGTCGGCGATGATGTCGTCGCGATGCTCGATGCCGACCGACAGGCGGATGGTTTCGGGTGTGACGCCGGCCCTCAGCTGCTCGGCTTCCGGCATCTGGCGATGGGTGGTGGAGGCGGGATGGCAGGCCAGCGACTTGGCGTCGCCGATATTGACCAGCCGCTTCACCAGCCCCAGCGCATCGTAGAAATCCTTGCCAGCCTGGAAACCGCCCGCGACGCCGAAGGTGAGCAGCGAGGCGGGCCGCCCGCCCAGATATTTCTGGGCCAGCACATAATGACGGCTTTCCGGGAAGCCCGCATAATTCACCCAGGCGATGCGCGGATCGCCGCGCAGGAACTGCGCGACCGCCCGCGCATTCTCGACATGGCGCTCGACCCGCAACGCCACGGTCTCGATGCCCTGCAAAAGCAGGAAGGCGCTCATCGGCGACAGGATGGCGCCGGTGGTGCGCTGATACACGGCGCGGGCACGCGCCACGAATGCCGTCCTGGGGAATCGCGTCGCATAGACCAGGCCGTGATAGGAATCATCGGGCGTGGTGAACTGGGGGAAGCGCGCGGCGTTGGCCATCCAGTCGAAATTGCCCGCCTCGACCACCATGCCGCCCATGGCGCTGCCATGGCCGCCCATGAACTTGGTCAGGGAATGTACGATGATGTCGGCGCCATATTGGGCGGGCCTCAGCAGGATCGGGGTCGCCACCGTATTGTCCACGATCAGCGGGATGCCGTGGCTGTGCGCCATGTTGGCTATGGCTTCGATATCGCAGATATTGCCCGCCGGGTTGCCCACCGTCTCGCAGAACACAGCGGCGGTGTTTTCGTCGATGCAGGCGGCAAGCGCTTCGGCGCCGTCGCCCTGGGCGAAGCGGCCCTGCACGCCCTGGCCGGGCAGCAGGTTGGCGAGCAGCGTATGGGTGGTGCCGTAAAGCTGCGGCACCGAAACGATATTGGCGCCCGGCCGGGCGACATTGGCGAAGGCATAATACAGCGCCGCCTGGCCGCTGGCCGCCGCCAGCGCGCCGGCACAGCCTTCCAGCGCCGCGACGCGTTCTTCCAGCACCGCGACGGTGGGATTGGCGATGCGGCTGTAGCGGTAGCCGTCTTCCTCCAGGTTGAACAAGGCCGCGCCCTGGTCGGCGGAATCGAACTGATAGGCCGCCGTCTGATAGATCGGCACCGCCACCGCCTTGGTGGCGGGGTCGGCGTCAAATCCGGCGTGCAAGGCAATGGTTTCGGCGCGCATGAGAACCTGGCTGACGAGCCGCGCATTTTAGCCTCACGGGGATTAATGAAACGTCGGCAGGGTAGCGTGCGCAAAGGGGTGCGCGTTAACGCGGCTTCCATGCGTGGCGGGGTAAAGTGCCGCCTCGCACCGTTTCAATTCGGGACACCATGACCCTGGCCCAGCCGCTTGCGAAGAAAGACGCTTCCGCGTCGCGGGCCTGGCTGCGCGCGCTGGAGATGACGGCCCGGATCGAGGATGCCCCCTCGCGCACCTTTCCGGTGGTGGTGGAGGAGCTTGGCGCGCGCTTCGGCGGCGCCCCGGCGCTGATCGGCGCGCAGCAAACCTTCAGCCATGCGCAGCTTGCGGCCCGCGCCAACCGGGTGGCGCGCTGGGCGCTGGCCGAAGGTATCCAGAAGGGCGATACGGTCTGCCTGCTGCTGCCCAACGCGCCCGACTATCTGGCGCTGTGGCTGGGCCTGACCCGCATCGGCGCGGTGGCGGCGCTGCTGAACACCAACCTGCGCGGCGAAGCGCTGGGCCATTGCATGCGGGTGGCGAATGCCCGCCACACCATTATCGCCGACAGTATGGCGTCGGCGATGGACGGGATGGTGATGGGCGCGAAATTGTGGTGGCACGGCGAAGCGTTCTGCGTGCTGCTGGACACGTTTTGCGGCGCGCCGCTGGACGAGGATGAAAAGCGCGACGTTACGCTGAATGACCGCGCTTTGCTGATCTACACCTCCGGCACCACGGGCCTGCCCAAGGCCGCCCCTGTCAGCCATCGCCGGGTGATGAACTGGACGCACTGGTTTGCCGGCATGACCGGCGCGACGGCGGAGGACCGGCTCTACAACTGCCTGCCCATGTATCACAGCGTCGGCGGCGTGGTGGCGTCCGGCGCGGTGCTGGTGGCGGGCGGCGCGGTGATCCTGCGCGAGAAATTCTCCGCCACCCGCTTCTGGCAGGATGTCGCCGACAGCGGCGCCACCATGTTCCAGTATATCGGCGAATTGTGCCGCTATCTTTTGACCAGCGATGCTCCGGTGCCGCCCCACAGGCTGCGCCTGGCGGTGGGCAATGGCCTTGGCGGCGATGTCTGGGACGCGTTCCAGGGGCGTTTCGCCATACCCCGCATTCTGGAATTCTACGCCGCCACCGAAGGCAATTTCTCGCTCTACAATGCCGAAGGACAGCCCGGCGCCATCGGCCGCATCCCTGGCTTCCTGGCGCACCGTTTTCCAACCGCCATCGTAAAATTCGATGCCGCTACCGGCCTTCCGGCGCGCGGCACGGACGGGCTTTGCATCGCGGTTTCCCGCGGCGAGACCGGTGAGGCCATCGGCAAGATCGCCGGCGGCGCGGCGCGCTTTGAAGGCTATACCGACGCCGCCGCGACCGAGAAAAAGATCCTGCGCGATGTCTTCGCGCCAGGTGACGCCTGGGTGCGCTCCGGCGACCTGATGCGGCAGGACGCGCAAGGATTCTTTTATTTCGTGGACCGCATCGGCGACACATTCCGCTGGAAGGGCGAGAATGTCGCCACCACCGAGGTCGCCGCTGTCGCGGCGGGCGCGCCCGGTGTGAAGGCGGTCAACATTTACGGCGTCGGCGTGCCGGGCCATAGCGGCAAATGCGGCATGGCGGCGCTGGAAGTGGAGGACGGCTTTGATGTGGCGGCGTTCCGGGGTCATGTCGCGCTGCGGCTGCCCGCCTATGCCCGGCCGCTTTTCCTGCGCCTCGTCAAGAGCCTGGCGCTCACCGAGACCTTCAAGCAGAAAAAGCACGGGCTGGCGCAGGACGGGTTCAATCCCTATGCCAGTGGCGATGCGCTTTACGCGGATCTGGGCGACGGCTATGTGCCGCTGGACGCGGCGCTCTATGCCCGGATCAGCTCTGGCCTGATGCGCCTTTGAGTGCGGCGTTCGGTTAGCTGCGGCAGTTTCACGGCATAGCGGATCTCGCTGCCGATGATGCGCATGGCCTCCCCGGCCTGGGGGATCATGCGCGGCATGCAGTAGAAATAATGGATCATGCCGGGATGGGCGCGGCCATGCACCGGCACGCCGAAGCCCCCAAGCCGCTGGGCATAGGCTTCGCCCTCGTCGGCAAAAGGATCAAACTGGGCGGTGTGAATGAAGGCGGGCGGCAGTCCGGAGAATTCCTCGGCCCGCAGCGGCGACAGGCGCACATCCGACAATTCGATGCCGGGCGGGACATACAGTTCCAGGTCGCGCGTCAGGGTCTCGCTGTCCAGGAAATAGCCCTCAGCCAGTTCGGCACGGCCCGCGGATTCGCCGTGAATGTCCAGGATCGGGCAGAGTAGCAGCTGGAAGGCAATGGACGGCGCTTGGCCGTTTTCCCCGGCCGCATCGCGCGCCACCCGGCACAGCACCGCCGCCAATGTGCCGCCGGCGCTGTCGCCCGCCACACCCAGCCGCGCCGGATCGATGCCGAACTCGCGGGCATGGCGCCTGACATAGGCCAGCGCCGCCACCGCGTCGGCCAGGCCAAAGGGAAAGGGATGTTCCGGCGCCAGGCGGTAATCCACCGCGATGACGCGGCAGCCGGTTTCATTGGCCAGGCGGCGGCAAAGCCCGTCATGGGTTTCCAGGCTTCCCGCCACCCAGCCGCCGCCATGGAAGAACAGCATGCCGGGCAGCGCGCGTTCCGGCAGCCCCAGCGGCGAATACAGACGCAGCGTGATGTGGCCGGCGCTGCCGTCGCGGTTGGCGACCGGCATCAGCAGGTCGCGCACGCCGCCAATCTCCACCGTTCCCGGCGGATCGACCATGTCGGCCAAATTGACCAGGGCGGCGCGGCGGTCCTGCACATCGTCATAGCGGCCGCGGCTGTGCCCCGCGGCGGCGAGCATGTCCAGGAAACGGCGGGCGTGCCTGTCGAGCGGCATCAGGCCGCCTTGGCGGTGACCGAAACCAGCCTTTCCATCGCCGCAACGGTATCGAAATTGTCAGGTGTCATGGCGCTTTGCGGGATTTCGATGTCGAATTCCGCCTCGATCGCCAGCATCAGGTTGACCATGTCCAGCGAGGTCAGCCCCGCCTCGCGCAGATTGTCGCCGCTGCCGGGAATGGCGCTGACGCCGCGCTTGAGCAGCATCTGGACGGCGATGGATGTAATGCGGTCACGCGGCGACATGGCAAGCTCCTGCAGGGGCGCAATCTAGGCCTTGAGGCGTAAAGCTTTTCTTGCAGCGCCGGCGTCTTAACCTTTCGCTTACCAATCGGGCCAAGTTCATCCTTGTTTCAGATTTACCCTTTAGTGTTTCCCGCTCTATTTCAGAGCGTGGCCATGCTGCAGACCGTACAGACCGTCTCCCCCGCAACCCTGGAAGAACTGTCCATGCGCGCCGGGCGCGCCGCCGCCATTGCGGCCGAGCATGCCGGCGATGTGGATGCAAACAGCCGGTTCCCGCACGAAGCCATCGACGCGCTGAAGGCGGAGAATCTGCTGGGCATCCTGGTGCCGCCCGAGCTGGGCGGCGAAGGCGCCAGCGTCGCCGATGTCGTGGACATCTGCTATGCGCTGGGCCGGGCCTGCTCCTCCACCGGCATGATCTATGCGATGCACCAGGTGAAAGCCGCCTGTATCGTTCATCACGGCATGGACTCGACCTGGCACCGCGCCTTCATGGCGCGGATGGTGGAAAGCCAGCTGCTGCTCGCCTCCTCCACCACCGAGGGCAAGGGCGGCGGCAATGTCCGGGCCAGCGAGGCCGCCATCGAGCATGCCGACAACCGCATCGTGCTGGTGCGCGACGCCAGCGTCATCAGCTATGGGGCCGAGGCCGATGCGCTGGTGACCACGGCGCGCCGCGCCGCCAATGCCGATGCCAGCGATCAGGTGCTGGTGGTGTTCGAGAAAAAGAACTACGTGCTGGAAAAAACCGGCGGCTGGGACACACTGGGCATGCGCGGCACCTGCTCGGCCGGGTTTGCGCTGAAGGCCGTGGGCAACGCCAACCAGGTCATGCCGATGCCCTATGGCATCATCCACAGCCAGACCATGGTGCCGACCGCGCATCTGATGTGGTCTGGCAACTGGGCCGGCATCGCCGCCGGCGCGGTGGACCGGGCCAAGAAATTCCTGCGCAAGGCGCAGCGCGGCGGCAGCCTGCCGCCGGGCGTGCCGCACTTCACCCAGGCGCTGGCCAACCTGCGCGGCCTGCGCGCCCTGATCGCCGCCATGCTGGCGCGCTATGAGGCGATCCAGGGCGATGCCGGCGCGCTGTCGTCGATCGACTTCCAGACCGCCATCGCCCTGCTCAAGGTCGATGCTTCGGAAATGGCCGTACAAACGGTGATGAACGCCATGCGCGCCACCGGGCTTTCGGGCTATCGCAACGATACGGATGTGTCGGTGGGGCGCTCGCTGCGCGACATCCTGTCGTCGCCGATCATGATCAACAATGACCGCATCCTGTCGAGCCTGACGGCTTCCACGATCCTGTCCGACATTCCCACTTCCATCCGGGACTGAGCCATGAATATTGCCACGCCGATTGCGCATGGTTGCTGCGATCACCGGTTCGAGCCGGAGCTTTTGCACCCCACCGTGTCCAAACTCTTCATGCCGTCTGGCGTGGACGGCGTTTATGGCCGCAGCGGCGCCTATGAAAGCGTGGTCGAGGCACTGGCCGCCCTGATTTCGCGCCACCGCCCCGAGGCTGCCGAAGTGTTCCGCTTCGCGCCGGTGATGCCGCGCGCCAGCCTCGAAAAACAGGGCTATCTGAAAAGCTTTCCCAACCTGATCGGCGCGGTATCGACCCTGGTGGGCAGCGACAGGGAGATTGCCCGTTCCGCCGCCAAGCACGAGGATGGCGGCGACTGGACCGAAGATCTGAGGCCCTCGGACCTGGTGCTGGCCCCGGCCGCCTGTTATCCGATCTATCCCATCGCTGCCGAGCGCGGCACGGTGCCTGACGAAGGCTATGTCTTCGACGTCGCCGCCGACTGTTTCCGCCACGAGCCGTCGCGCCATGTCGACCGCTTCCAGAGCTTTCGCATGCGCGAATATGTCCGCATCGGGACCCCGGCGCAGATCCAGGCCTTCCGCGAACCCTGGGTGGAACGCGCCAAGGGCATCGCCGATGTCATCGGCCTGACTTACACGGTCGAGGTTGCCAATGATCCCTTCTTCGGCCGCGTCGGCGCCCTGATGGCAAACCAGCAGCGCGAGGATGCGCTGAAGTTCGAGCTTGTGGTGCCGGTGCGCTCGGCCGAAAGTCCCACCGCCTGCATGAGCTTCAACTATCACAAGGAACATTTTGGCGAGGTCTGGGGCCTGCACAATGAAGCCGGCGACGTCTTGCACACCGGCTGCGTCGCCTTCGGCATGGACCGGCTGGCGGTGGCGCTGTTCGTCACCCACGGCGCCGAGATCGCAGCCTGGCCCGCCAGCGTGCGCGCGGCGTTGAACCTTTAGGCGGTATTACCCGCATCCACCGTGATGGTCGTTCCCGTGACATTCCGGGCAGCGTCCGACATCAGATAGGCGACGGCGTTCGCCACGTCATCCACATCCACAAGGCGCTTCAGCGCGGCGCGCGACGCAATCTTTCCGCGTTGTTCGTCCGTCATGCTGCCGGTCAATTGGGTATCCATGAAGCCCGGCGCCACCGCATTGACCGTCACGCCCAGCCGCCCGACCTCGCGCGCCAGGCTGCGGGTGAAACCCAGCATGGACGCCTTGGTGGCGCCATAGACGGACAGGCCGGAATAGCCGGTAAAGCCGATGATGGAGCTGATATTGACGATGCGGCCGGCGCCGCCGGTCATCATGGAGCGCACGGCATATTTGGTCAGCATGATGGGCGAGACGGTGTTGAGCTTCACCAGCTTTTCAATGTCGGAATTGTGCATGTTCGACAGCAGGCCCTCGGTGCCCAGCGCGGCATTGTTGACCAACCCGTAAAGCGGCCCATGCGCCGCCTTCATTTCGCGCACCAGATCGGGAATGCCATCGATATTGGCCAGGTCGAAGGGCACGAAATTCATCACGCCCGCCGGATATTCCGTGATCGCCGCGGCCAGCCCGTCGCTTTCCTTGCGGCCCAGGGCGAAGACGCAGAAGCCGCCGGATGCCAGCTTGCGGGCGATGGCCAGGCCGACGCCGCGTGTGCCGCCGGAAACCAGCACGTTACGCATGGCGCCCCGCTTCCTGCCGGGAGAGCTTTCCGCCCGCCGTCAGCTCCAGCGCCGGCACGAAGCGCAGCATGGCCGGCACCTTGAAGGCGGGCAGCTTCTCGCGGCACAGCGCCAGGATTTCTTCTTTCAGCGTGGCATTGTCGTTGGCGGCGACGATCTCGGCCACCACGATAGAACCGGTGATCGGGCTTTTGCGCCCCGAAACGCGGCTGGCGCGCACGCCGGGATGACCGTTGATCACGGCCTCCACTTCCTCCGGATTGATCTTGAGGCCGCCGACATTGATGATGCCGCCGGTGCGGCCCGCGAAGTGATAGCGTTCGCCGCGCAGCTCGACCATGTCGGTGGTATCCACCCAGCCGTCGGTGAGAAGCGGCTTTTTTGTCGGCCCGCTTTCGCTCGCAAGGCCACCGACATATTCGCTGGCGGTGCGCGGCGAACGGATGTGCAGGGTGCCGTTCTCCACCTTCATTTCCACCGCGCCGGGACGAGCGATGAAAGATGACGGGAAACCTTCCAGCCCGTCGGTGACTTCAAAGCCGACACCGGCCTCGGTCGAGGCATAGGCATGGCCGATTGCCGCGTCCGGGAAGCGCGCCTTCAGTCCGTCCAGGATCGCCTGATCGGCGATTTCGCCCGACAGGCGGACATAGCGCGGGTGGATCACGGCATGGGCGGGACTCATCAAGGCGCGGCGCCAGTGTGACGGCGTTCCGGTGAGATGGGTAACGCCGTTTGCGCCAAGCCGGACAAGGAAATCAGCCACGTCTTCGTGCGCATCCGACAGGACCAGCGATGCCTGGCCCAGCAGCGCGCGCAGCAGGATCTGCATCCCGCCATAACGGCGAATGTCATAGAAAGTGCCCCAGACGACATCAGGTGACAGCGCGGGCTGGATGGCGCCTGTCAATCCAGCGAGTGTGTGCGCCACCATCCTGGGCGCGCCGGTGGTGCCGGAGGTGAACAAGATCCATTCGGTCTGATGCGGCGGCATAACCGCTTCGCCGGGCGAGGGTGAATGCACGGCCGCGAACCGCAGGCCTTTCACCGCCAGGGCAGGATCGTCGCTGACCACGACATCGACACCCGCTTGCCGGATGACCGGCGGCAGATGCTGGGGCTTCACGTCCGGCGGGCAGATCACGATGCGGGCCGCCACGCCGTCCAGTTCGATCAGCGCAAGGGCGGCGTGCATCTGGTCCGACGTGCGCAGCAGCACATGGGCGCCGGACAGGTCGGCGTCGATGGCGCGGCCCGTCTGCGCCGGGTTCACGCGTCCGCGCCTGCCGATCAGTTGGGCGCGCGAACCCAGGCGCGCATCGCGCAGCGTCTCAGCCGGCGGCATCTTGGTAGAACTTGATGAAATCGCCCAGCGTGACCGGGAAATAGACGTCTTCCGACGCGGTGAAGGGATCGACGCCCAGCTGGTCTTCCAGCCGCGCCACGATGATGGCGAAGCACAGCGAATCCAGGCCTGACTCCAGCAGCACCGTGTCGTCCGAGACGCCGGTCAGGGTCTTTTCCTGCTCGCGCGCCACGGTCTGGAATTCGGCCCGCACAATGGTCTCGACGCTCATGGCTAACTCCCGGAAAACAGGGGCAAATCTAGCCTGGGGAGCTTTAACGATCCGCTAATGGCAAATGCCCCATAAAGCATTGGGACCAGGGCCTTATTTCCGCATGACCGTCGAACCCCAGGCGAACCCGCGCGTCCGCTGCCGCCCCATCGCTCAAGGCGACCTTGACGGGCTCGCCGACCTGCTGACGCGCGGCTTCCCCGCCTCGCGCCGCAGTTATTGGACCGATGGCTTTGCGCGCTGGAAGCATGTGCCGCAACTGGAAGGCGTGCCGCGCTACGGTTATGTGCTGGACAGCGGCTTCGGCCCGGTCGGGGTGATCCTGCTGATCTCGTCGCGGCGCGGCGGCCAGATCGTCACCAACCTGTCGAGCTGGTATGTCGAGCCGCAATGGCGCGTCCATTCCACCCTGTTGATCTCGCTGGCGACCAAGCTGAAGCATGTCACCTATCTGAACGCCTCGCCCGCGCCGCACACCTGGAAGACGCTGCAGGCCCAGGGGTTTGAGCCGTATAATTTCGGCCGCAGCATTGTCTTTGCCCTGCCCGGCTCCGGTCCTGTCAGCCAAGACATTCCCGACGAATTGCCGGAGGCCCGGTTGCTGCGCGACCACCGCGCCATGGGCATGGTCGTGGTGACGGTGGAGCGTGACGGCATCGTCTCGCCCTTCGTGTTCAAGCCGCGCCGGTTGGACCAGCCCTCCGTGCCGGTTCTGGACGTCATGTTCACCCGCGGAGCTGAGGATTTCCGCCGCTGCGCCCCGGCCCTGGCCCGCCATTTCCTGCCGCGCGGCAGGCTGGGCTTCCTGATCGATGGCGACCAGCCCGGAATCTCTTACTATGTCCAAGGCAAGGAGCCGCGCTATTTCAAAGGCCCGTATCGGCCTATGCTGGGCGATCTCGCCTATACCGAGAAAGTGATTTTCGGATGACCCTCCACGCCGCCGTCGAAAGCCGCAGTGCCGCGCCAGCCGCGCGCAGCGCAGCCAAAGTGTTGGTCGACCAACTGAAGATTCAGGGCGTCACCCATGTTTTCTGCGTGCCGGGCGAATCCTATCTCGCCGTGCTGGATGCGCTCTATGAGTCCGACATCGCGGTCACGGTGTGCCGCAATGAAGGCGGCGCCTCGATGATGGCGGAGGCCTATGGCAAGCAGACCGGGCGGCCCGGCATCTGTTTGGTGACCCGCGGTCCCGGCGCCACCAATGCGTCTGGCGGCATCCATATCGCCGCCCAGGATTCCACGCCCATGATCCTGTTTATCGGCCAGATTGAGCGGGAAAATCGCGGCCGCGACGCCTTCCAGGAAATGGACTACCGCGCCTTCTTCGGCGGGCTGGCAAAATGGGTGGCCGAGATTGACGAACCCGACCGCATGGCGGAGATGGTGGGCCGCGCTTTCTCGACCGCGCTGGCGGGGCGGCAGGGGCCGGTGGTGCTGTCGCTGCCCCATGACATGCTGCCGCTGCCGTCCAAATCCCAGGACGGCACGCGCATCGAGCCGGTCGAAACCGCGCCCGCCGCGTCCGACATGGCGGCGCTGGAAAGCCTGCTGCACAAGGCCAAAAGGCCTTTCCTGATCCTGGGCGGCAACCGCTGGACCCGGGCCGCCCTGACGCAGATGGCGGATTTCGCGCAGGCCTTCGGCATTCCGGTGGCGACCAGTTTCCGCCGCGCCCATCACATCGATCCGCTGCATCCCAATTACGCCGGCGATCTGGGCCTGGCTGCCAATCCCAAATTGGTGGCGCGAGTCAAAGCGTCCGACCTGGTGATCGCGGCGGGGGCGCGGCTGAACGAACTGACGTCGCAGGGCTATACCCTGTTCGACATTCCCGTGCCGCAGATGACGCTGGTGCATGCCTATCCCGACGCGGAGGAACTGGGGCGGGTCTATCAGCCCCATCTGGCGATCCATGCCGCGCCGCAGGCCTTCGCCGCCGCGCTGGCCAAATTGCAGCCGCGCAAAACCCATGACGTGACCGCCGAGCATCGGGCCTATCTGGACTGGTCGGAAACCGGCACACGGCAGCCCGGCGCGGTCAACCTGTCCCAGATCATGATCTGGCTGCGCGGCCACCTGCCCGCCGATGCCATCCTGTGCAACGGCGCGGGCAATTACGCCGGATGGATTCACCGCTTCTATCGTTTTCACCAGTTCAATACCCAGATCGGCACCGTCTGCGGCTTCATGGGCTATGGCGTTCCCGCCGCCGTGGCGATGAAGCGGCTTTATCCGCGGCGCAGCGTGCTGGCGCTGAACGGTGACGGCGATTTCCTGATGAACGGCCAGGAGTTCGCCACCGCGATCCAGTATGGCCTGCCCATTATCTGCATCGTGTTCGACAATGCCATGCTGGGCACCATCCGCATGCACCAGGAACGCGAATATCCCGGTCGCGTCAGCGCCACCAGCTTGCGGAACCCCGACTTTGCGGCGATGGCGAGAAGCTTTGGCGGCTTCGGCGCCACGGTGGAGAAGACGGAAGACTTCGCGGCGGCCTTCGTCGCGGCGGAGAATTCCGGCCTGCCCGCCATCATCCATGTGAAGTTCGACGGCGACGGCATCTCGCCGACGACCACGCTGACCGCGATCCGGAATAAGGCGCTAGGCGCCTGATTCAGGGTCGCTCGTTCGTACGCTGTCGCTACGAACCGCGCTGACGCGCGGCCTACGCTCCAAGCGCGACCTTCACCGCATCGCGCATCGGCAACACCGCGATGCGGGCGGCGGCGACACGGCCCAGCGCCCAGTCCAGCATCTGCGGCGTCGAGCCATAGGGCGAGGGCGCGTCCGAGACATCGTGGGTGTAGAGCACCAGCCAGCCACGGTCGTGCATCACCCGCTGGATCGCCGCCTCGATCGCGTCCTGGTTCCAGCAGCGCATTTCCAGAGAAATGGCGTTGAGCTGCGCCAGGTCGACGCGCCCGACATTCACGCCGGGATGCACGCCGCGCACATTGCTGAAGCGCGGCGCATAGAAGCGCTTGGTGCGGGGCGATACCCGGCCATAGGGAAAGGCGTAGGACACCGGCGCCTGCCCGCCCAGGAACGGCGTCAGGAATGCCTGGTTGCGCGCGGCGTCGGCGGCCAGTTCGCCCGTGGTCAGCTCGGGGGTCGGCTGGTGGGCGAATCCGTGGCAGGCCAGCTCATGGCCGGCTGCCGCGATCTGGCTGAGGTCGGTTTCGTCGTAGAATTCGGTGCCGTCCAGGGTCCGGCCGCAAAAGCCGCCCGCCGTATAATAAGTGGCTTTGACGCCGTGCCGGTCCAGCACCTTGCCTCCCAAAGTCCAGGCATTGCGGGGAAAATCATCGAAGGTGATGCTGGCCACGGGCCGGTGGCCAGCCAGCCGCGCAGGACGGACAGGCATCTTGCGGGCGATCAGGCTGGTCAGGCGGGTTTTCAAGCTCATCCCTGGGTTTTTACTCCCCAAGGCTTAAAGCCCGGGTAACGGAAAGAAGTAACTTGTAACACAAGGTACCATGTGAGAGACAATAGGGTGTGACGGAATCCCTGCAAATCCAGCTCAAAAAAGGCGTCCTGGAGATGTGCGTCCTGACGCTGCTCTCCAACGGCGACAATTACGCCTATGACATAGCCAGCCGCATGGCCCGGGCGGTGGGAATGGGCGAAGGCACCATCTATCCCCTGATGCGGCGCATGCAGAATGACGGTCTGGTCTCGACCTATCTGCGCGAGTCCGACAGCGGGCCGCCGCGCAAATATTACAGCATCACCAAGGCCGGCGCGAACGCCCTGAAGGCGCAGGTCTGCGACTGGATGGCGTTCGAGGCCGCCGTGAAGAAGCTCCTGGGGGAATTGTCATGAACCGCGTCACTTTCATGCGCGAGCTGCGCGCCGGCCTGCGGGCGCGGCGACATCGAAACCTCGCCGCGGGGGACACCGCCAGAATCGAGATCGCCGGTTCCGGCGATGTCCACCGGACAGGGGCCTGAACCATGACGCTTCGGATCGGAGATGTGACGATTGCAGGCCGAGTGCTGACCGCGCCCATGACCGGCGTCTCCGACCTGCCCTTCCGGCGCATCGCGTCGGCCTGCGGCGCGCCCTATGTCGCCACCGAAATGGTGGCCTGTGACAGTTTTGCGCACGGCCGCCCCGATGTGGTGCGCCGCGCCGCCGTCGGCGACGGCCTGCCTTTGACGGTGATCCAGCTCGTCGGCCGCACCCCGGAATGGATCGCCAAAGGCGCGAAGCTGGCGCAGGAAGCAGGCGCCGACATCATCGACTTCAACATGGGCTGCCCGGCCAAGGAAGTGACCGGGGCCCTGTCCGGCTCGGCCCTGATGCGCGACCCGCAATTGGCCCGGCGGCTGATCGGCGCGGCGGTGGACGCCACCACCCGCCCGGTGACGCTGAAGATGCGACTGGGCTGGGACGATGCAACCCGCAATGCGCCCGAGATTGCTTATTGCGCGCAAACCCTGGGGGTGAAGGCGATTACCGTTCACGGACGCACCCGCCAGCAATTTTATTCCGGCAAGGCCGACTGGCGGGCGGTGGCCGAGGTCAAGCGCGCCGTTTCCATTCCCGTGATCGTCAATGGCGACATTGTTGACGCGGACAGCGCGCGCGCCGCGCTGGCCCAATCGGGCGCCGACGCGGTGATGATCGGACGGGGGGCGTATGGCCGGCCCTGGATCGCCGCCGCGCTGGACCGCGCCTTGATAACAAATGAAATAATGTCAGAGCCGGACCTTGCCCAGCGTTTGGGCATTGCGCTTGAACATTTTACAGACACGCTGCGCTTTTATGGTGAGGCGCTGGGCCTGAAAATATTCCGCAAGCACCTGGGTTGGTATGTGGATCAGGCTTTATGCCCTCACGACCCGGCAGCGCGGCGCTCTGTCCGGTCCCGTTTGTGTCAAATTGACAACGCGCGCGGTGTAGAAGTGGCCTTGGCCGCACTTTGGTTTAATTCGCCACTTCCAATTGCTGCAACTGCACTTATCTAAGGGCCGGATTTCGGCCTGAGATTTATATTTCCAGACGGCTGTCTGAAGCGGCACCCGTCCATCGTCATCCTGCAGCCGGATTTTGGGGGGGGGTTGAATGTTGCGTCCTATCATGGGGGTTGTGGCCTGCGCCCTGGCATTGGCGGGTTGCGGCAAGCCCCCGCAACAAAAGATGCCGCCGGCCATGGTAGGCGTGATGGTGGTCAAGGAGCAGCCGGTGTCACTGACCGCCGAGCTGCCCGGCCGCACCAGCCCCTTCGCGGTGTCGGAAATCCGCCCCCAGGTGTCCGGCATCATCAAGGCGCGGCTATTCGTGGAAGGCTCCACCGTCAAGGCGGGCCAGGCGCTCTACCAGATCGACCCCGCGCCCTACCAGGCGAGCTATGACAGCGCCAGCGCGACGCTGGCCGCCGCCAAGGTGAAGGCCGAGCGCTATGCCAAGCTGCTGGGCCAGAACGCCATCTCGCCGCAGGACGCCGACGATGCCCGCGCGACCTATCTGCAGGCCAAGGCCAATGCCGATTCCGCCCGCATCAATCTGAACTATACCCGCATCACCTCGCCCATCACCGGGCGCATCGGCGCCTCCACCGTGACGGAGGGCGCGCTGGTGACCGCGCAGCAGGCCACGGCGCTGACCACCGTCTCCACGCTCGACCCCATCTATGTCGATGTCGACCAGTCCAGCACCGAATTGATGGCGCTGAAGCGCATGGTGCAGGCGGGCTCGGTGGACACCGGCCCGACACTGACCGCCAAGGTGACGCTGAAGCTGGATGACGGCTCGACCTATCCGCCGGAAGGCAAGCTGCAATTCACCGACGTCACGGTGGACCCCGCCACCGGCGCGGTGCGGCTGCGCGCCATCTTCCCCAATCCCAGCGACCTGTTGCTGCCGGGCCTGTATGTCCGCGCCACGATCACCCAGGGCATCGACCCGCACGGCATCCTGGTGCCGCAGGGCGCGGTAGGCCATGACCAGAAAGGCCAGGCCACCGCGATGGTGGTGGATGACAAGAACATCGCGCGGCTGAAACTCATCAGGACCGGCCGTGCCGTGGGCAATGACTGGCAGGTGCTGGACGGCCTCAAGGCGGGCGACAGACTGATCACCGAGGGCCTGGGCAAGATTCAGCCCGACATGCCGGTTGCCCCGCAGCCGGCCAGCAACACGGCGCCATGACATGAGCCTTTCGCGTTTCTTCATCGATCGGCCGGTTTTCGCCTGGGTGATCGCAATCATCGTCATGCTGGCGGGCGGCATCGCCGCCCTCAGCCTGCCGATCGAGCAATATCCGCCCATCGCCCCGCCGGCGGTGGTGATCAGCGCCATCTATCCCGGCGCGGACTCCGAATCGCTGCAAAACTCCGTCACCCAGGTGATCGAGCAGCAGCTCACCGGCCTGGACAATCTGCTTTACTTCTCGTCCCAGTCGAATGCCGACGGCACGGTGCAGATCACCGCGACCTTCGCACCCGGCACCAATCCCGACATCGCCCAGGTGCAGGTGCAGAACAAGGTGCAGGCGTCCGTGCCGCTTCTGCCCCAGGCCGTGCAGCAGCTGGGTGTGACCGTGGCCAAGAACACGCCCAACTTCATCATCGTGATCGGCGTCTATGACGATACCGGCCGCTGGAACAATGTCGACATCTCCGACTTCATCATCAGCAAGATGCAGGACCCGCTGAGCCGCGTACCGGGCGTGGGCAACACCCGCGTCTTCGGCTCGCAATATGCGATGCGCATCTGGCTCGATCCCTACAAGCTGCACAATTTCGGCCTCCAGCCTTCCGACGTGAACGCCGCGATCCAGACCCAGAATGTCCAGGTCTCGGCCGGCCAGATCGGGGCGGCGCCCGCGGTCAAGGGACAGGCGATCAACGCCACCGTCACCGCCCAGTCGCGCCTGCAGACGCCCGAGCAGTTCCGCAACATCATCCTCAAGACGGCCTCCAGCGGCGCGGTGGTGCGGCTGGGCGATGTCGCGCGCGTCGAACTGGGGGCGGAAAGCTACGGCATCGCCAGCCTGTTTAACGGCTATCCCGCTGCCGGCATTCCCATCATGCTGGCGCCGGGCGCCAATGCGCTGAAGACCGTGGATGCGGTCAAGGCCAAGGCCGAGCAGCTGAAAGCCTCGCTGCCGCCAGGCATGAAGATCGTCTATCCGATCGACAACACCACCTTCATCCGCCTCTCGATCCACGACGTCGTGGTCACGCTGGTGGAAGCCATCGCCCTGGTGGTGCTGGTGATGTACGTCTTCCTGCAGAACTGGCGCGCCACCCTGATCCCCGCCATCGCCGTGCCGGTGGTGCTTCTGGGGACCTTCGGGGTGCTTGCCGCCTTCGGTTATTCGATCAATACCCTGACCCTGTTCGCGCTGGTGCTGGTGATCGGTCTTCTGGTCGATGACGCCATCGTGGTGGTTGAAAATGTCGAGCGCATCATGGCCGAGGAAGGCCTGAATCCCCGTGAGGCGACCCTGAAAAGCATGCAGGAGATCACCGGCGCGCTGATCGGCATCGGCCTTGTGCTGACCGCGGTGTTCCTGCCGATGGCCTTCTTCGGCGGCTCGACCGGCATCATCTACCGCCAGTTCTCGGTCACCATCGTCGCGGCCATGTCGCTGTCGATCATGGTGGCGCTGGTGCTGTCGCCATCGCTGTGCGCCACCCTGCTCAAGCCCTATACCGGCGAGCACAAGAAGGAAGGCCGTTTCTTCGCCTTGTTCAACCGCAACTTCGACGCTTTCCGCACCTGGTATCAGCGCAAGGCGAGCTGGTTCCTGCACCATACCGCCCCGGCCATGATCGGCTATGGCGTGATCGTGGTGATCCTGGGCCTGTTGTTCTGGCGCCTGCCCACCGGCTTCCTGCCCGACGAGGATCAGGGCTTCATCTACAGCCTGATCACGCTGCCCGCCGGCTCGACCCAGCCCGAAACGCTGAAGGTGGCGCAGAAGGCGGCCCAATATTATCTCGATACCGAGAAGAACAATGTGGACTTCGTCTTCGCCGTGGCCGGCTTCTCCTTCGCCGGGTCGGGCGAAAATACCGGCATGGCCTTCACCCATCTGACGGACTGGAGCGACCGCAAGGGCGCTAAAAATTCCTCCAGCGCCATCGCCGGCCGCGCCATGATGCACTTCTTCGCGATGCGCGATGCCCAGGTCTATGCCATCATCCCGCCCTCAGTGCAGGAACTGGGCAATGCCGTCGGCTTCGATCTGTGGATGGAGGATCGCGGCAATATCGGTCATGCCGGTCTGATCGCCGCCCGCAACCAGCTTCTCGGCCTGGCGGCGCGCGATCCGCTGCTTGTGGGCGTGCGCCCCAACAGCCTGGACGACACCCCGCAACTGCAGGTGGACATTGATCAGGCCAAGGCCAGTGCGCAAGGCGTGTCGCTGGCGGATGTCAACTCGACGCTCAGCGCCGCCTGGGGTTCGACTTTCATCAACGACTTCATTGACCGCGGCCGCGTCAAGCGCGTTTACATGCAGGGCGACGCGCCCTATCGCATGCAGCCCCAGGATCTGGACCGCTGGTATGTGCGCTCCAGCAATGGCGGCATGGCGCCCTTCGCCTCCTTCACCACCTCGACCTGGAAGATCGGCCCCGCCTCGCTGACCCGCTACAACGGGCTGCCGGCGATCGAATTGCAGGGCCAGGGCGCCCCCGGCGTTTCCACCGGCACCGCCCTGAAGGAGATGGCCAGGCTGTTCCAGCAGCTCGACAACAAGAATATAGGCTATGAGCCGAGCGGCCTGTCCTATCAGGAAGAAGCCAGCGGCTCGCAGGCCCCGGCGCTTTACGCCCTGTCGATCCTGGTGATCTATCTGTGCCTGGCGGCGCTCTACGAAAGCTGGGCGATCCCGCTGTCGGTGATGCTGGTGATCCCGCTGGGCGTGGTCGGCGCGCTGGCGCTGACCTATACCCGCGGGCTGTTCAACGACATCTATTTCCAGGTCGGCATGCTGACCACCATCGGCCTGTCGGCCAAGAACGCCATCCTGATCGTGGAGTTCGCGGTGGACGCGGAGAAGAAGGGCGCATCCGCCTTCGACGCCGCCATGGAAGCCGCAAGGCTGCGGCTGCGCCCCATCCTGATGACCTCCATCGCCTTCATTGCCGGCGTGACGCCGCTGGCGCTGGCGCATGGTGCAGGCGCGGGCTCGCAGAACGACATCGGCACCGGCGTGGTGGGCGGCATGATCACCGCCACCGTGCTGGCCATCTTCTTCGTGCCGGTCTTCTTCCAGCTGGTCAACATGCGGCTGCAGCACCACGACTAGGCTTTTCAGCCCGGCCAGGCCGGATCATGCTCGGCGGCCCGTTTGACGTGGCGCTGCAGTAAAATGTGACAAGCCGCGGCGAGGGAGGTAAAAGCCGCTTTATGCATCACCGCTTTTGCGTGGCCCCGATGATGGACTGGACCGACAGTCCCTGCCGGGTGCTGCATCGCTGCCTGACGAAAAACGCGCTGCTCTACACCGAGATGGTGACGGCGGACGCGGTATTGCATGGCGACCGCGCCCGGCTTCTGGGGTTCGTCCCCGCCGAGCATCCCGTGGCGCTGCAACTGGGCGGCAGCGATCCGGCCAGGCTGGCGCAGGCGGCCCGCATCGCGGCGGATTTCGGCTATGACGAGATCAATCTGAATGTCGGCTGTCCCAGCGACCGGGTGCAGTCGGGTCGCTTCGGGGCCTGCCTGATGCGCGAGCCGGCGCTGGTGGCCGATAGCGTGGCGGCGATGCGCGCGGCGGTGACGTTGCCGGTGACGGTGAAGTGCCGCATCGGCGTCGACGACCAGGACCCGGAACAATCCCTGCGCGGGCTGATAGATGCCTGCATGCAGGCCGGCGTCACCATCTTCGCCGTCCATGCCCGCAAGGCCTGGCTGGAAGGCCTGTCGCCGAAGGAGAACCGCGATGTGCCGCCGCTGGATTATGAGCTGGTCTATCGCGTCAAGCGCGAACGGCCGGACCTTACGATCGTGGTGAATGGCGGCATCGAAACTCTGGAACAGGTCGACGCGCACCTCGTCCATGTCGATGGCGTGATGCTGGGCCGCGCCGCCTACCACAATCCCGCAATGCTGGCGCAGGTGGACGCCCGCTTCTTCGGCGGCGAAGCGGTGCGGCTGGATGACGCCGTGGCGCGCTATGTCGCTTATGTCGAAGGCGAACTGGCCAGGGGGGCACGGCTGCACAATCTGGTCAAGCCGATGCTGGGCCTGTTCAACGGCGCGCCGGGCGCGCGGCTGTTCCGCCGCGTGCTCAGCGAACAGGGCGCGCGCCATGACGCCGGGATCGGCGTGCTGCGCGAGGCGCTGGCGCAGGTCACCACGCGCCGGCCTGAAGCGGCTTAAGCCTTGAGAAAGCCGTGGGTCGCGGCCCAGCTTGTGAACAGTGACGGCCAGGCGGCACAAGGCTTGCCGGCGGCCCAGTGCAGCGAAAAACCGTGGCCGCCTTCCTCGAAGACGTGCAGCTCCGACGGCACCTTGACCGCGCGCAACGCGCCGAAATAGGCGATGCCGTTCTCGAAGGGCGGCACCAGCGGATCGTCGGCGGCGAGACAGATGAAGGATGGCGCCGCGCCGGCTTGCGCCTGCTTTTCCAGCGAATGCCGCGCCACCGCTTCAGGGGTAGGCGTCTCGCCCAGCAGGTGATCGCGCGAACCCTGATGCGCGCCCGGCCCCATTGTGATCACCGGATACAGCATCCCCGCCACGATGGGCGCGGCGCTGCCGCTGTCGGCTTCATCCACCGGCTCATAAACCTTCATGCCGGAACGCAGGCCCAGTGATGCCGACAGGTGCCCCCCGGCGGAGAAACCAATGGCAGCGATCCGCGCCGGATCAACGCCATATTTCGCCGCGTCGCGGCGGATCAGGCGCATGGCGCGCTGGGCATCCTGCAGCGGCACCCATTCGCGGTTCCGCCAGCCTTCGCCCGGCAACCGGTAGCGCAGCACGAAACAGGTGATGCCGAGTCGGGCAAAATGCCGGGCGATTTCGCGTCCGCCGCGGTCGCCGCCTTCGCTGGAATAGCCGCCGCCGGGGATCACCAACAGGCCCAGCCTGTTCGCCTTCGCCGGGCGATAGACGAAAAAGCCGGGCGTCCGGATCTGGCTGACGGCGCGAATGTGATAGCCGTCAGCCCCGGGCGCGTCGGTGACTTTCAGGGCCAGTGACAGTCCGTCGCCACCCGGCGGAGTACCGGGCCAAAGGGGCGCGAATTCCGCGGAATCGCCGGGCAGGTAGCCATCGGCCCGCATTGGCTGGGCATTCGCAGCCCCCACCGTCAACGCCGCCACGCCAAGTCCGATTGCCGTCCGCCGGTCCATGCCATCCTCCCGCGTTTTGGAGGATGCTGGCGCGGCGGCGCGGCCGGGTCAAATCTTCTGGTCGTATTCGCCGACTTCAGGATGCTTGCCCAGGCGCGCATCAATGTCGGCGAACATGGCCCGCATATTGGCCTGGGACGCCGGGCTTTCCACCACCACCACCAAAGACGGCTTGTTGGAGGAGGCGCGCACCAGGCCCCAGGTGCCGTCTTCCAGCGTGACGCGCACGCCATTGACGGTCACGACGCTGATGATCTTCTGGCCCAGGAGCTTTTCGCCCTTGTCCGCCAGCGCGGTGTATTCCTTCACCATCGCGTCTACGACGGCGTACTTCTTGTCGTCGGGGCAGAAGGGACCCATGGTGGGCGAGCCCCAGGTCTTGGGCAGGGCGTCATACAGGCCTGACAGCTTGGCACCTGATCCGGCGCGATCCAGCATTTCCAGCACCGCGATACCCGCGACGATGCCGTCGTCATAGCCGTGGCCGATGGGCGGATTGAAGAAGAAGTGGCCGGACTTCTCGAAGCCCGCCAGCGCCTTCAGTTCGGCGGTGCGGCGCTTGATGTAGCTGTGGCCGGTCTTCCAGTAATCGGTCTTCACGCCGCGTTCCTTCAGCACCGGATCGGTCAAATACAAGCCGGTGGATTTCACATCGACCACGAATTGCGCATTCTTGTGCGTCGCCGACAGGTCGCGGGCCAGCATCACCCCGATCTTGTCGGCGAAGATTTCGCGGCCCTTATCGTCCACCACGCCGCAGCGGTCGCCGTCGCCGTCAAAGCCCAGGCAGAGGTCGGCGCCCTGTTCCTTCACCGCCTGGCTCATGGCATGGAGCATCTCCATGTCTTCCGGGTTGGGATTGTATGTGGGAAAGGTGAAGTCGAGTTCGGTGTCCATGCCGATCACCTCGGCCCCGATGCGGCGCAGGGCTTCGGGCGCGAAGGCACCCGCCGTGCCGTTGCCGCAGGCCGCGATCACCTTGATGGGCCGCGACAGCTTGTGGCCCTTGGTGACGGCCGCCAGATAGGTCTCGCGCATGTCCGGCACGGCGACATATTTTCCGCCGTCGCGCTCCATGCCCTTGCCGTTCAGCACAATATCCTTGAGGACGTTGATCTCGTCCGGGCCAAATGTCAGCGGCCGCGCCGCGCCCATCTTGACCCCGGTCCAGCCATTTTCATTGTGGCTGGCGGTGACCATGGCCACGGCCGGACAGTCAAGCGCGAACTGGGCGAAATAGGCCACGGGCGACAGCGCCAGGCCGATGTCATGCACTTCGCAGCCGGCGCGCAGCAGGCCGATGGTCAAAGCCTGCTTGATTGACAACGAATAGGAGCGGTAATCGTGGCCGGTGACGACCTTGGGCGCCACCCCGATATCGTGCAGATAGGTGCCCAGACCCAGGCCCAGCGCCTGGATGCCCAGAAGGTTGATCTCCTTGCCGAACAGCCAGCGCGCGTCATATTCGCGAAATCCGTTGGCGGTGACCAAAGCCAGATTCTCGTAATCGGCGGTATTGGGAACAAGGTCGGAACGGGGCTTGATCATGAGAACCATGGGTGAAATGCGCGAGGGTTTTAGCCCTCGGGGGCGCTTATCTCAACCGGGGTCTGACCCGCGAATGTTCCGTGGTATAGAGCAGCCATGCAAGACGCGATGGCAAAACTGACATTGCCCGGCCTGGAAAAAGGCTGGGTCTGGCTGGTGGGCGCGGGGCCTGGCGATCCCGGCCTGATCACCGCGCTGGGGTTGCGGGCTTTGCAGGACGCGGACGTCATCCTGCACGATGCGTTGGTGGATGAACGCCTGCTGGCTTTGTCGGACGCCGAGAAAATCTATGCCGGCAAGCGGGCCGGGGTGAAAAGCTGCAAGCAGGACGAAATCTCCGACCTGCTGGTGCGGCTGGCGAAAGACGGCAGGCGCGTCTTGCGGCTGAAGGGCGGCGATCCCTTCGTGTTCGGGCGGGGCGGCGAGGAAGCACAAGCCCTGGCGCGCGCCGGTGTTCCGTTCCGCATCGTGCCGGGGGTGACGGCGGGAATCGGCGGGCTGGCCTATGCCGGCATTCCCGTCACCCACCGCGACACCAATCATGCCGTGACCTTCATCACTGGCCATGGCGTCGACGGCAAATTGACGAAGATGGACTGGGCGGCGGTGTCGCGCGGCGCGCCGACACTGGTACTTTATATGGCGCGCAAGTTTGCCGCCGAGATTTCCGCCGCCCTGATCGCGGCGGGACGCGACCCGGACCAGCCCGCCGCCATCGTCTCCAATGCCGCGCGCGATGACCAGAACGTGGTCGTCACCACCCTGGCGGGGCTGGCCGACGCCGAGACCGGGCCGGCGCCTTCCATCATTGTGATCGGCGAGAATGTCAGGCTGGCGGGCGAGCTGGGCTGGCTGGCGAAAATCCCGCTTGCTTGAGCCGCTCTGGCAGCTGTTCCATCACGGCGCGGCGCTCGGCATCGGTCATCTCGAACCAGCTCCGGACCTCCGCCAGGGTCCGGCCGCAGCCCGAACACATGCCGGCGCTGGGCTCATAAGTGCAGATTTTTACGCAGGGACTTTCCATAACGCCCGGAAAGTAAGGGTTTCGCTCGAACCTGTACAATGGTCTTAACCGGGACTTAACAGCGCTTGCCTAGGCTTGGGCGGTATTATCCGGATCCCCCTCCCATGGCGAAAGCGCAGTTCCACAAGAACCAGCGGGTATATGTGAAGCCGGTCGGCACCTGGGCGCTGATCGAGCATGTCGTACCCCATTGGGCCAAGGGCATCGATGAGCCCATCCGCATCCATTACGATGTCGGGCTGGGCCGCGAATTCGCCGCCGAGGAACTGCTCAGCGAAGAGCCGCTGGGCGACAATACCCCCGCCGACCGCCAGAGCTGGCGCGTGGTGCGGGCCCGCAACAAGTGGCAGCCCGCCGAGGATTGTGCCCGCCATCCCGTGCCGGGCACCTATCCGGTGGTCATCACCGGCCCCGAGGAATGGGGCGGCTGGCGCGTGCCGGGCGCCGAGTATGACCTGGACCCCGCCAAGGTGGAGGAACAGGCGCGCCTGATCGCCAGCGCGCCCGCGCTGGCGGCCTTCGCCACCTCGCTGGTCGACTGGGCGCGCAAGTCGGGAGAAGACATGCCCAACGCGCTGGCCGAACTGGCGCATGAGGCCCAGGACCTGTTGTCCGAGGTCAAGCGGGTCTCCTGATGACCGCGTTCGATGTGCCGGTTGCCGTCGGGCGCGCATCGCTCCGGCTGCCGTGCTGGTTGCTGGCGCTGGGCTATGACCAGGCCAACGCCTATATATGGCGACCGAGCGGGATATCCCATATCTACCGGGTTGTGCATGACGATGCGGACATGACGGTGCTGTGCGTCTATTGATTGTGGCGAGGGGGCGGGGCGGGCTATAAAGCCGCCTTCCAACCCGGGTCCCGCCATGCGTACCGACGAGCCGCGCGCCATCCATCTTGCCGACTATCAGGCGCCGCAATTCCGCATCACCACCGTGCATCTGGATTTCGCGCTTGAGCCGCAAGCCACCCGCGTGACCGCGAAACTTTCGGTCGAACGGCAGAGCGGCGACGGCCCGTTGGTGCTGGCCGGCGAGGAACAGCATCTGCTGTCCGTGAAGTTGGACGGCGCGGCAGTCGAATATTTTTGCGATACCAAATCGCTGACCATCGCCAAGGTCCCCGCCCGCTTCACGCTGGAGATCGAAAGCCGGATCAACCCCGCCGCCAACACCGCGCTGGAGGGCCTGTTCCTGTCCAGCGGCATGTTCTGTACCCAGTGCGAGCCGGAAGGCTTTCGCCGCATCACCTATTTCCTCGACCGGCCGGACAATCTGTCGGTCTTCACCGTGCGCATCGAAGCGGACAAGGAGCAGTATCCCGTGCTGCTCTCCAACGGCAACCGCATTCAGCATGGCGATCTTCCCGCTTCCGATTCAAAAGGCGGTCGGCATTTCGCTGTGTGGCACGACCCCTTCCCCAAGCCATCCTATCTGTTTGCGCTGGTGGCGGGTGATCTGGGCTCGCTCCACGACACGTTCAAAACCATGTCCGGCCGCACCATCGAACTGGTGGTCTATGTCGAGCATGGCAATGAACCGCGCGCCCTCTATGCCATGGGCGCCCTGAAGCGCGCCATGAAATGGGACGAAGACGCCTATGGCCGGGAATATGACCTGGACATCTTCATGATCGTCGCCGTCAGCGCCTTCAACATGGGCGCGATGGAAAACAAGGGCCTCAACATCTTCAACGACAAGGTTCTGCTGGCCTCGCCCGAAACCGCCACCGACGACGATTACGCCCGCATCGAAAGCGTGGTGGCGCACGAATATTTCCACAACTGGACCGGCGACCGCATCACCTGTCGCGACTGGTTTCAATTGTCGCTCAAGGAAGGCCTGACCGTGTTCCGCGACCAGAGCTTTTCCGGCGACATGCGCAGCCACGGGGTCCAGCGCATCCAGGATGTGCGCGCCTTGCGCGCCCGGCAATTCCCGGAGGACGCCGGCCCCCTGGCCCATCCGGTGCAGCCGCAAAGCTATATCGAGATCAACAACTTCTATACCTCGACCATCTACGAAAAGGGCTCCGAGGTGATCGGCATGCTCAGGACGCTGGTGGGCGATGACGGCTACCGGTCGGCCACCGACCTGTATTTCCAGCGTCATGACGGCCAGGCCACCACCATCGAGAACTGGGTCAAATGCTTCGAGGACACATCGGGCCGCGACCTCAGCCAGTTTCGCCTGTGGTACCGCCAGGCCGGCACGCCCCGGATCGAGGCGCGCGGCGCCTATGACCGAAAAGCGCACAGCTACACACTGGAACTGACACAGTCGCTCGCGCCGACCCCTGGCCAGCCGGAGAAAAAGCCGATGCACATTCCCGTGCGTATCGGCCTGGTGGGACAGGTCGGCGCCAGGCTGCCCCTGACCCTGGAAGGCGAGAACGACACCGGCCCTGAAAGCCGGGTGCTGGAGCTGACCGTGCCGCATCAGCGCTTTGTCTTCACCGGCGTGACGCAGGAGCCCCTGTTGTCGCTGGGGCGCGGCTTCTCCGCCCCGGCTCACTTTCAGACGCAGCATAGCCGCCATGACCGCGCCGTGCTGATGGGTTGCGACAGCGACGCCTTCAACCGCTGGGAAGCGGGCCAGGTCCTGGCCGCCGAGATCATGCTGGACGTGGCGGGCCAGAGCCGGGCGCACACCCATGGCGATGGCAGCACCGATTATGTGCGAGCGCTGGGCGAAGTCTTGGCCGGGGCGGAAAACGACCCTGCCTTCGCCGCCCAGATGCTGATGCCGCCCACCGAAAACGAACTGGCCACCAAGCGCATACCGGTCGATCCCGACGGCATTCACAATGCCCGCATGGCGCTGGTGCGCGCCATCGCCGTCGCCCACCGCTCGGCCTTGGCGCGCCTGTATGAAGAAATGCGCGAGCCGGGCGATTACAGTCCAGAGGCAGGGTCGGCCGGGCGGCGCGCCCTGCGCAACGCCTGCCTGCGCTATCTGACCGCCGGCGATGACGAGGCCGCGGCGGGGCTGGCCGATGCGCATTATCGCACCGCCACCAACATGACCGACATGATCGCCGGCCTGGCGGGACTGACCCGCATGGAATCGCCGTTGCGCGACGCCGCCTTCACCCATTTCCACGACCGCTTCCGCGGCGATCCCCTGGTGCTGGACAAGTGGATGGGGCTGCAGGCCGGGTCGATCCTGCCCGAAACGCCCGCCAATGTGCGCGCCCTGATGAAGCATTCCACCTTCGACATCAAGAATCCCAACCGGGTGCGCGCCTTGATCGGGGCCTTCAGCGCCAACCATCTGCGCTTTCATTCCGCCAGCGGCGCGGGCTATCGGCTGGTGGGGGACGTGATCCGCACCCTCGATCCCATCAACCCGCAGGTGGCAGCGCGGCTGGCGGGCGGCTTTGAAAGCTGGACGCGCTACGATCCGGCGCGCCAAGTGCTGATGAAGGCGGAACTCCAGGCCATCCATGGGCTGGCCGGAATCTCGCCCAACCTGTTCGAAGTAACGGGGAAGATGCTGAGGCCGGTGAGTCGTTAAGACTCATGGGTGAGGCCGGATCAGCGAAAGCTCCGGTGGAGCTTTCGCCCGGCCGAACGCCACAGCGGCGCGCCCAAGCGCGGCGCGAGGCCGGACCACTGAGTCGTTAAGACTCATGGACGGCTGACACCCACCACACCCATAATTGCAAATGCGCGAATCACCGCGCGGGTGGGGATCATGGCCGAGGCGACGGCACGCCCTCTGATATGGCTGGACGGCCTCGCCGCTCTTGTGAGGCCCCGCCGCCTGCTGCGCGATGCGCGCGTCACCATCCCTGTCTGCGTCCTGCTGATCTGTGGCTGCTTTGCCGCGACTGCCCTGCTGCAGATGCGGCTGGACCGCGCCCATGCGATTGCCCAGGCCGAGAGCTTCGGCCGCTCCCGCGCCGCCGACATCGCCCAGGCCACGGGCCAGACCCTGGACCGCTATGCCCGGCTGGGGGCGCTGTTCGCAGCCAGCCCCCAGCTGTTCCGCAGCGCCGAAATGGCCCGCGCCGAGCCGGGGCTGCGCGACATCATCGTGTGGCAGGGCGGCGTCCAGCAGGCGCGCTTGACGGCACAGCAGGATGCACCCCCGCCCGTGCTTGCCGGCGCCCGCGCCCTGCTGCCCGATGGGCTGGCGGTGCGCGACGGCCGCCGCATCATCCAGCTGGTGTTCGATACCAAGAGCCTCGCGCCCAGGGGTAGCGCGCTTTCCGCGCAGCCGGGCGGCGCGGCGGTGCCGGGCTGGCCGCTGTTCGCCAGCGTCGATGTCGACCAGGACGCCGCGCTGGAAAGCTGGGCCGGGGCGCTGCCGCTCTATCTGTTCGTGATCCTGGGACCGGCGGCGGCCGGGGCCTGGCTTGCGGTGCTGCTGGTGGGCGCGTTCGAGCGCCACGAGAAGGCGGCGCGCGCGGTACGCGCGCTGAGGTCCGCGCGTCCGGTCGAGGCCAGATTGTTGGTCCGGCTGGCCAATGCCGAGCGCGGCGCCGCCGAGGCCCTGCGGGCAAAATCGGAATTCATCGCCCATATGAGCCACGAACTGCGCACGCCGCTGAATGCGGTGATCGGCTTTTCGGAAGTGATCGCGGAAGACTTTTACGGCAAGGCGGGCCATCCCAAATACAGCGAGTATGCCCGCGACATCAACGAAGCGGGCAAGAGCCTGCATGCCAAGATCGGCGATATACTGGAATTCGCCAATATCGAGGCTGGACGCTTTCCGCTGAAGGAACAGCCGGTCGAACTGACGGCGCTGGTGGGCCAATGCGTCGACGAGCATCAGGGCCGGGCATTTTCGCGCCGCATCACCCTGGCGGTCGGTTTCGGCGAGCCGGGACTGGTGCGCGCCGATCCCCAGGCCCTTCGGCGCATCCTTTCCAATCTTTTGGCCAATGCCCTGACCTATACGGCGGAGGGCGGCCTGGTGCGCGCCGATATCCGCTTCGAGGAAGGCGCGGGCGTGGTGACGCTGAGTGACAGCGGCAAGGGCTTTTCGGCGCGCGAAGCCGCCAAGGCGGGCCGGCCGTTCCAGCGCTTCGACCGGGCCGAGACCGTCACCGGGGCCGGACTGGGCCTGGCCATCGCCATGGAACTGGCCCGCCGGATGGGGGGCGCGATGCGGCTGGCGGGAGCGCCGAGCGAAGGGGCGGTGATGGAAGTGAGGCTGCCCCGGCCATGAGCGGCATTTACCACTTGTTAACCACGGTTAACGCAGCTTCGCCCCAAAGGGGAAAGCGCATGTTTCGGGGATTGCCCGTTCTGGCACTGTTGGCAGTCTTGGCGCTGGGCGGATCCGCCTGGGCGCAGGGACCGGCCGCCTACCAAATCACCAGCCAGGACCAGAACAGCGTCGAGATCCGCTTCCACGGCCTGCCCCTGCGCGGCGTCCATGCCGATGACAGCCAGAATGCGCTGTCGATCGACTTCCAGACCCCGGTGGACGGCGCGGTGTTCGACCGGCTGTCGGGCGAACTGCCGCAATGGGTGTCGATGGCCTATGCCAATTTCGACAATGGCATCATCCGCTCGCCCCGCCCCGTCACCTTCCTGACCCGCACCGAGCCCGACGGCTTCTCGCTGCGCATCGTGGCGCGCGACCCCGGCGGAGCCGCGCCGCCGGCCCAGCCGCCGCCCCCCATGCGCGGCGCCTATGGCGGGGCCCCGCCGGGCTATCCGCCACCCCAGCCCTATATCCCGCCAGCCGCCCAGGCAGGCTTTCACACCTATGGCGAGTATGCCGCCATGCGCAATTACGCCGCCCAGGAGCTGGCCGTGCGCCGCGGCGATCCCATGTGGTCCTTCGCCTATGGCCGCGCCGCCATGCAGGCCGATTCCGGCATCGCCATCAGGAACGAAACCAACTGGTTCCACGGCGGCGACTTGATGATCTCCTCCGGCCTGGACGGCACGCTGTCCTTCGCGCCGGGCATCGCGCTGGTGGGCGATGTGCGCTGGAACAATGTCAACGGCAACAATGTGCGGCTGGCCGACGGCACCATTGCCGCCACCACGTCGCGCGGCCTGGTCAGCGGCGATGCGGGCTTTGCCTTCGAGCTGGGCCGCGACACCGATCTGAAGCTGGAGGCGGCGCTGGGCAACGACGTGACCGGCGGCAAGCTGACCCTGTATTCCGGGGGGCCGCTGGGTTTCGGCTATATGGAGGTGGACTACCACACGCCCTATCTCGACACGCCCACCGCGGTCGCCTATCGCGCCGACAAGGACAATGTGACGTTGGGCTATAGCCAGATGCTGGGCTGGAACGTGTGGGCCAGCCTGGCGGGCCATTACACCCAGTATGGCGTGCATGCCGACTCCCGGGTCGCGCGCACCGCCAGCTGGGACGGTAACCTGCGCTGGCAGGCCGACATCTATGACGGGCTGCTGGCGGGCATCTCCTATGACGGGCATGGCGAGTACCGCATCGACTATGACACCCGCGCCGGCACCGCGCCGACGCCCTTCGTGCCGCTGGGCATCCGCAACATCGAGAACCATGCCGTCACCGCCACTTTGTCCTCCACCTTCTTCGGCGGGCTGTGGTTCGACGCCTATGCCGGCTATGTGAGGGACCGCTATGCCGCCGATGGCCTGCTGGCGGGGCTGGACCTGCACTACACGCCCGCGCCGGGCGTCGACCTGGCGCTGGGCATCCGCCATTCCGCCGTCTCCTATGTCCAGGGCGAGAGCGGGCGGCAGACCACCGCCGGGCTGAACCTGACCCTGGGCCTGGGCGCGCCGCCGCAACCCAGCTGGATGGCCAACAACCTGTAGTGAGGCCGCCGGTGGATCGGCGCAGGCGCTGAAAACAAAAGGGCCGGAACGCAGGTTCCGGCCCTTGCCGTATTTCGATAACGCTGCGGCTTACAGCACGCCGCGCTTGTGTTCGCCGACCACGATGCGGCCCGGCTCAAACGCCTTCTTGAAGACGTCCAGCGCCTTGCGGGGCTCGGCATCGCCGCACATGAAGACGTCGAAGGCGGCAAAGCCCTTCTCCGGCCAGGTGTGGACGCTGATATGGCTTTCGGCCAGCACCGCCACGCCCGAAATGCCGCCGCCATCCTCGAACTTGTGGAGGTGGATGTGCAGCAGGGTCGCGCCCGCCGCCGCCACGGCATCGATCAGCGCGGTTTCGATGCGCTCGCGGTCATCCAGCCCCTTGGCTTCCCAAAGGTCGATGATCACATGGCTGCCGGCATAGACCAGGCCATTGCGGTTGATGAAGTGATCCTTGTGGTCGTCGTTAGACGCGGTCACGACAACAGGACGCGGCGCCTTGGGGGCGCGCAGCTTGATTTCCTTTTGCGGGATTTTATTCGCCGCCACCAGATTCAGTCGAGCCATTCAAGCACCTACCCGTCTTGGAGTTGACACCTGCGCCTTGGCCTTACGGACTTCCGGACGCGCCTTAAAGAAGAAAGCGGCAGACGGGGGTCACCCGTATACCGCTTCGTCCGGCTTTTTTTCTCGCCGGGTCAAGTGCGAAATAGGGCTAACCGCCCTGTCATGCAAGAAGAAATTTCCCCCGCGCCGAATTATTTTTCCCGCCGTGTCGGGGCACCACGCCGCCAGAGACGCCCAAAGCCGCGCAAAGCGCGGGCCATGGCGGCGGTATCGCAGCGCAAAAGCGTTGTGGAATGGGCATCAGACGCACAGCGCGCCCGCGGTAGACACGACGGCGCAGCAGCCCTATACGGCGAGGCGCTGTCACATCTCTTAAGGAAACGTTATGGCCCGTTCGCAGCCCCAGCCGCCCGAGAGCCGGGCGTCACGCTCCGCCAAGCTCGCCACCGAGCGCCTCCACAAGGGCTATGCCCAGCAGATGGAGGTCACCAGGATGCTGGCCGACGAGAAGAGCCAGTTCCAGCAGATCCGCATCTTCGACACCGTCGCCAATGGCCGGGTGATGACACTGGACGACATCGTACAGATCACCTCCAGGGACGAGAGCGCCTATGCCGACATGCTCACCCACCTGCCCATGCTGGAGCATGGCAAGGTCAAGCGGGTGATGATCGTGGGCGGCGGCGACCTGTCGATCGCCGACGAGGCCCTCAAGCACAAAAACGTCAAGGAGGTCGTGCTGGTCGATATCGACGGACGGGTGATCGAGCTGTGCAAAAAGCTGTTCCCCGAGGTCAACGCCAAGGCCTTCAAGGACAAGCGCATGACCATCGAGGTGGCCGACGCCTTCGAATATCTGGGCCGCAAGTCATCCAAGAACCGCTTCGACCTGATCATCGCCGACCGCCCCGATCCGGTCGGTCCCGGCAAGGCGCTGTTCGGCGAAACCTTCTATGACCGCGTCAAGGGCGCCCTGAAGACGGGTGGCTATGCCACCTTCCAGACCGGCGTGCCCTTCTATCAGCCCTGGGAGATCACCGAGGCGCTGACCGAACTGGCGCGCTTCTTCCCCAAATCGGGCCTCTATCTCAGCGTGGTGCCGACCTATATCGGCGGCTTCATGGCGCTGAGCTGGGCCAGCAAGGGCGGCAAGGCGCTGGGCATGCCCGCCGGCATCAAAAAGGCGGCCAAGGCCTACAACAAGGCGAAGCTGAAGACCGACTATTACAACCCGGCCATACACGCCGCCGCCTTCGCTTTGCCCAACTGGATCGCCAAGTTGGTTCCTTGAAGGAAAAAGGCGCCCGTCTGTCGGGGCTGCTGACGGCCATCATATCGCTGGGCGGGCTGGCGCGGCCGGGGAGCTTCGGGCTGCCCGTGACGCTGCCCTGGGTGATGGAACCGGGCCTCACCCCGCTTCTTTGGCTTTGGCCGCGGCGAGTCTCTTCCAATTCCCCGCCGGAATGACCATCTTTCCGGTCAGAAAACATCGGAACTTTCATCCATGGCCTTGATCGACCCCGGCGGGCGCCCCGTCACCTCGCAGCCCGCCCAGAATGCGGCTTCGGGCACCAGCCCCCATATCAAGGATTCCGGCATCGAGAGCTTTGCCGCCGATGTGCTGGAACAGAGCCGCAGCGTGCCGGTGATCGTGGACTTCTGGGCGCCCTGGTGCGGCCCCTGCAAGACCTTGGGCCCGGCGCTGGAAGCCGCTGTCGAGGCGGCGCAGGGCGCGGTGAAGCTGGTCAAGGTCAATATCGACGAGAATCCCGAGATCGCCCAGCAGCTGCGCATCCAGTCCATCCCCACCGTCTTTGCCTTCAAGAACGGCCAGCCGGTGGACGGTTTCATGGGCGCCATCCCCGAAAGCCAGATCAAGGCCTTTGTCGCCCAGCTTGCGGGCGGCGGCGGTCCTGGCCATGACCATGGCGAGGATGGGCATGACCATCATCATGGCGGTCCCGAACACACAGCCGAAGTGCTGGCCGTGGCGGCCGACGCCCTGGCGGCGGGCGATATCGCCATGGCGGCCCAGGCTTACGGCCATGTCCTGCAGGACGAGCCGGGTCATCCGGCCGCGGTGGCCGGCCTGGCGCGCGCCTATCTTCAGGGCGGCGATGTCGAGCGCGCCACCCAGACCTTGCAGATGGTACGCCCGGACGGCGCCCAGGACGAAGCCATCCGCGCGGTCCAGGCCGAGCTGAAGCTGAAGCAGGCGCCCGCACCCGAGACAAGCGAGATCGCGGCGCTGCGCGCCAAGGTCGAGGCCGATCCCAAAGATCACCAGGCGCGCTATGACCTGGCCATGGCGCTGGACGCGGGCGGGATGCGCGACGGCGCGGTGGAACAGCTGCTGGAGCTGGTGAAGCGCGACCGCAAGTGGAAAGAGGAAGCGGCGCGAAAGCAGCTTGTCATCCTGTTCGAGGCGATGGGCTTCACCGATCCGCGCAGCGTCGAGGGCCGCCGCAAACTGTCGGGAATCCTGTTCTCATGAAGATGCCGATCGCCGCCCTGCCGCTGGCCATGCCTGCATTGGCACGGGAAAAAACCCTGATGCGGGCCGATATCGGCAACACCGACCTGAAGGCCGAATGATGGGGCGCGGCTATCATTCCGCCGGCGAACTGCCGCGCTCGCTGCCGCTGTTTCCGCTGACCGGCGCGGTGCTGCTGCCGCGCGGCGCGCTGCCGCTCAACATCTTCGAGCCGCGCTATTTGGAAATGGTGGATTATGCCCTGTCGGGCGACCGGCTGATCGGCATGATCCAGCCCACCGAGCATGAGGATTCCGCGCTGAAGCCGAAACTGTCGCGGGTCGGCTGCGCCGGGCGGATCGTCTCGTTCCGCGAGACCGACGACAACCGCTATCTGGTCACGCTGGCGGGCGTCTGCCGCTTCCGGCTGACGGGCGAGATGGCGGCCGCCACCGCCTGGCGCGCCGGAAATGTGGATTTCGCGCCCTTCGCCGCCGATCTGGTGACCCAGCCGGACGAGGATTTCCCCCGCGAGCGGCTGCTGGCGGCGCTCAAGACCTATCTCACCCACCGCGACATGAAGGCGGACTGGTCCAGCGTGATGAGCGCGCCGGGCGAGGCCCTGGTCAACGCCCTGGCGATGATGTGCCCCTTCGGGCCGGTGGAAAAGCAGGCGCTGCTGGAAGCGCAAAGCTTTCAGGACCGCGCCTCGACCTTGATGGCGCTGCTGGAAATGGGCGGCGATGCCGGCCCGGCAACGGTGAATTAAATGACCACCGATCCCAAGCTGCTGGAAATTCTGGTCTGCCCGCTGACCAAGACGCGGCTGCATTATGACCGCGACAGGCAGGAGCTGGTGAGCCGGGCGGCAGGCCTGGCCTATCCCATCCGCGCCGGGGTGCCCATCATGCTGCCGGGCGAGGCGCGCACTTTGTCCGAAGACGAGCGCAGCTGATGACGAGCTGGCCCAGCGAAGTGCGGCTCAATCCCGCCAAGGACATGCTGACCATTACCTTCGAGGACGGCGCGCGCTTCGCACTGCGGGCGGAATATCTGCGCGTGGAATCGCCCAGCGCCGAAGTGAAGGGCCATGGCGGCCAGAGGCCCGCCCCCGTCACCGGCAAGCAAGGCGTCAGGATCGATGGTCTGGAGCCGGTGGGCAATTACGCGCTGCGCATCGGCTTTGACGACGGCCATGACAGCGGATTGTTCAGCTGGGACTATCTGCGCCGGCTGGGGGCGGAGGAGGCGCAGCTATGGGCGGCGTATCAGGACGCGGTGCGGCGCCAGGAAGCGACCTGATCCCGCCCATCGCCAGCCTTGTGGCGAAGGCGGTGACGGCCTCAACATCGGCGCCCAGCTTCACGTGTTCGCCCAGCTCGAAGGCGATGCCCGCCAGCGCCGCGCTGAGCAGGCCCGCATCCAGGGGCGCAAACAGGCCGCGCGCCATGGCGCGGGTGATGTCTTCGGTCAGTTCGGTGAAGCCCGTCAGCACTTCGGGGGAATCCATGCGGAAGCGGCTGGTTTCGGGCGCGGCCTCGCCGCGCCGGGCGGCGATGAATTCAAAGAAGGTGCGGAAGTTGGCGTCGACAAAGGCCTCGCCCGTCGTCGCCGCCTGCCGCGCCTCGCGCAGCTGCGGCCGCACCGAAAGCGCCAGCTGGTCGCGCAGCGCCTGATACACTTCTTCCTTGGACTTGAAGTAGTTGTAGAAGGTGCCAGAGGCCAGCGGCGTGGCGCGGATCACATCGCGCACCGTGGCCCCGGCAAAACCCATTTGGGTGAAGACGCCGCGCGCCGCCGCCAGGATGGTCTCGCGGTTCTGCGCCTTGGTCCGTTCGCGGCGGCCGGGCCTGTCGTCCATCCGGCGGAGTGTAGCCGATGGTGACGGCCCGTCAATTTGCCGCGATACCCACCGCCTCCGTCACATTCGCGAAATTGCCCTGCGCCAGCAGGGCGTCCAGCTCGCGCGTGATGCGCGTCACCAGCGACGGGCCGTGAAAGGCCAGCGCGGTATAAAGCTGCACCAAGGTCGCGCCGGCGCGGATCTTGGCATAGGCCTCCTGCCCGCTGGCGACGCCGCCCACGCCCACCAATGTCACCGACGCACCCAGCCTGAGCCGCATCTGGCGCAGCATTTCGGTCGAGGGCGCGAACAAGGGCGCGCCGGAAAGGCCGCCGGTTTCGCGCGCCCGCGCGGATTTCAGGACGGGACGCGCAATGGTGGTGTTGGAGACGATCAGACCCTCGATGCCGCTGGCGGTGACGACCTGGGCAATCCCGTCCAGCGCATAGCCATCCAGGTCGGGCGCGATCTTGAGCAGCAGCGGCTTGAAGCCGTGCCGGGCCCGCACTTCGGTCAGCGCGCCCAGCAGGCGGGTGAGTTCGTCCTGGCCCTGAAGCCCGCGCAGACCCGGTGTGTTGGGCGAGGAGACATTGACCGTGACATAGTCGGCGAGCGGCGCGAGTTCGGCAAAGCACAGCGCATAGTCGGCGATGCGGTCGGCGCTGTCCTTGTTGGCGCCGATATTGATGCCGACGATCCCCCTGCCCTTGCGCGCCTTCAGATTGCGCGCCGCCGCCGCCATGCCCGAATTGTTGAAGCCCATGCGGTTGATCACGGCGCCGTCCTCGCCCAGCCGGAACAGGCGCGGACGGGGATTGCCGGCCTGGGGCCGAGGCGTGACGGTGCCACATTCGACAAAGCCGAAGCCGAAGCGGGCCATGGCATCGGGGACCTGCGCGTCCTTGTCGAAGCCCGCCGCCAGGCCGATCGGATTGGGGAACTCCAGTCCCAGCGCCCGTACCCCAAGCCGGGGGCCGGCGGCCGGGGCCCGGGGTATCAGGGGCGCCGCCGCCCGGACCAGCGCCAGGGTCGCCCGGTGGGCGGTTTCGGCGGGCAGTTGCCGCAGCAGCCCGGCTCCCAGATCAAGAATTCCCACGTTTCAGGCCTTTCCCGGCTGTGCCTGCCTAGGTTGCATGCCCTCTGGACGGGCACCATGGCAGCCAGTATTATAGGAATAATAACCGTAATATCCGGTTTGATTCCTAGACTGCCTTCCCATGCTGACGCATCCCCAAATCTGGCGCGCCATCGACGCCCTCGCCACCCGGCATGGCATGTCGCCATCGGGCCTGGCCAAGCTTGCCGGCCTGGACCCCACCACTTTTAACAAGAGCAAGCGCGGCACCGCCAATGGAAAGCTGCGCTGGCCCTCCACCGAGAGCCTGGCCAAGGTGCTGGGGGCGACGGGCGCGTCGCTGGAGGATTTCGTCGCCCTGGTGAGCGAAACGGCCGGCCGGGCGGTGCGGGTGCGCATGGTGCCCCTGATCGGCATGGCCCAGGCGGGCGCGGCGGGCTATTTCGACGATGCCGGCTTTCCCGCCGGATCGGGCTGGGAGGACATCGCCTTTCCCGAGATCGCCGACGAACATTGCTATGCGCTGGAGATCACCGGCGACTCCATGCTGCCGGTCTATCGCGACGGCGACCGCATCGTGGTGTCGCCCTCGGGATCCTTGCGGCGCGGCGACCGGGTGGTGGTCAAGACCCACACCGGCGAAGTGATGGCCAAACAGCTGGGCCGCATGACCGCCCAGCGCATCGAACTGCGCTCGTTCAATCCGGCCTTCGAGGATCGCGGCTTCGCGCTGAGCGAGGTGGCCTTTGTCCACCGCATCATCTGGGCCAGCCAGTAGCTCTACTTCAACACATAATGGTACTGGGCCTTCTTGCCGCTCTTCCACAGCGCCAGCAGCGATTTTTCCAGCGCCGCGCGGTCGGCAAACGTGCAGGCGCCGTCCTCGCCCTGGCGCGTGCCCGATGCCCGCGCCGCGCGCCAGTCCTTCTCGCAGTCGGGGCGGATATTGTCGGCGCTTTTGGGGCCGGTGATCACCAGCAGACCGTAATAGCGCAGCGAGTCCTGGACACGCGGGCGGTCCAGCGCCGCAGCCTGGGATACCAGGACATTGCTGGGCGCGCCCGGCAGCGGAAAGAAGCCCAGGTCGAAGCCCAGGCCGAAATCCTGACCCTTGTCGATCGAGGTGAAGCGGTAGCGGCCCTGGGGCCGGCGCACCAGGCGGTAATGCTGCACCTCGCCGTCCAGGCCGGTTTCGGTGACGGCGCCCGACGCGAAGGGCGTCACGCCGCGCACATTGCGATAGGGACGCGACAGGCTCTGCCAGCATCCCGCCAGCGCCACGCATGCCATGAGGATCGCCAGTCTGCGCATGTGCGTCTCCTAGTCGGCAAAGCCCTGATAGAGCCTGATCCGTGCGTCCAGGGCCTCACGCGGGCCGCGATCGGCCAGCCCCAGCAAGTCATTGGCGCGGTCCTGGATGTGACGCTCATACACGGTCTGGGGATGGCCCGCCACCGCAGCGCGGAACTCGGATGCGATGCGCAGCCGGAACTTGTCCGCATCATAGCCGGCCAGAGACAGGCCGATCTGGTAATGCACCGCGACATTGGAGGGATCGAGTTTCTCAGCCTTGTCGAACAGCGCCAGGGCCTCGGCCTGGGTCGCGCCATACAGGACGCGCGCCAGGAAGGCGCCGCCGCCGCGCACGATCTCGATGTTCCAGCCGCCCAGCGCCGAGATGGCGAAGGGATTATTCGGGTCATCCGCCAGCGCCTGGTCCAGCGCCTGGCGCGACTGTTTGGGCGTGTTGGCAAGCCGCGCCACCACCGCGCCGGTCAGCCGCGCCTGATAGCCCAGCGCCACCGCCAGCCAGATCTGGCCATAGGCATAATGCGGGTCCAGCGCGATCGCCGACCGCGCCAGGCTTTCCGCGCGCTTGAGACAGTCCATGCAGGGCTTGTCGCGCAGCACATCCTCGGCCAGCACGGCGCGCGCCGCAATCGCCAGGCCCGGCGCGGTGTGCGCCGCCTCGCCCAGGCGCGCGGCCTGTTCATAATCGCCCCGGGCATAGACGGCGAAGATGTCGTCGGGCGTCGCCGCCCGCGCGCCACTCAAGAAAGCCAAGGGCGCGGCCAGCAGGAGCAGCGCGAACAGGGCCGCTCTCATTTCAGCCCACTTCCTTTTTCAAGAAGTCACCGCCCAGAGCCTGGCGAATCAGAAGGGCCGTATTGCCGACCCCGAACAAGGCGGCGAAGGAGCCGAAGCGCGGACCCTGGGTCTGGCCCAGCAGCACCTCGTACAGCGCCCCGAACCAGGCGCGCAGCGGCTCGAAGCCATGTGCCTTGCCCACCTCATAGACGATGTTCTGCACCGTGGCGGGATCGCGCTCGTCGCCCAGTTTTTCCAGTTGGGAAGCCAGATCCGCCAGCGCGGCGCGTTCCTTGTCGTCGGGCGCGCGAAACACCTTGGCGGGCTTCACGAAGTCCTCGTAATAGCGCAGGGCATAGCCGACCAGTCTGTCCAGTCCCGGATTGGCCTCCGGGCTGGCGCCCGGCGCATAGGCGCGGATATTGCCCCACAGCACCTCGCGGGTGCTGGCGTTCGAGGCCGAGACCAGGTTGAGCAAGAGCGCGAAGCTGACGGGATAGCGTTCATCCGGCACCTTGCCGGCATGGATGTGCCACACCGGGTTTTCCAGCCGCTGCTCTTCGCTGGTCTCGTTGGAATGATAGCTTTCCAGCAAGGCGATATAGTCGTCGACCGCCTTGGGGATGACGTCGAAATAGAGCTTCTTGGCGGTGCGCGGCTTCTGGAACATGAACAGGCCTAGGGATTCCGGCGAGCCATAATTCAGCCAGTCGTCCAGGCTGATGCCGTTGCCCTTGGACTTGGAAATCTTCTGGCCGGAATCGTCCAGGAACATCTCGTACATATATTGTTCAGGCGGCGTGCCGCCGGCGATTTTGCAAATGGCACTGTAGAGCGGCGCCTGCGACAGATGATCCTTGCCGTACATCTCGTAATCCACGCCCAGCGCCGCCCAGCGCATGCCCATGTCGGGCTTCCATTGCAGCTTGCAGTGGCCGCCGGTTACCGGCACGGTCTCTTCGCTGCCGTCTTCCTCGACATAGGTGATGGTGCCGGCGGCGGCGTCATGGCGCAGCACCTTGGCCAGCAGCACCTTGCCCGAGCGCGGACTGACCGGCAGGAACGGCGAATAGGTCTGTTGCCGTTCCTCGCCCAGGGTGGGCAGCATCACCGCCATCACCTTGTCATAGCTGGCCAGCAGCTTGAGCAGCGCCGCGTCGAAGCGGCCCGACTTGTAGGTGGCGGTCGAGGAATAGAATTCATAGCGAAAGCCGAAGCGGTCCAGGAAGGCGCGCAGCCGCGCATTCATGTGATGGCCGAAGCTTTCATGGGTGCCGAAGGGATCGGGGATCGCGGTCAGGGGCTTGCCCAGATTGGCGGCCAGCATCTCCTGCTGGGGCAGGTTTTCCGGCACCTTGCGCAAGCCGTCCATGTCGTCGGAAAAGGCGATCAGGTGGGTTGGGGTGTCGCTGATGGTCTCGAAGGCATGGCGCACCCACGAGGTACGAGCCACCTCGCCGAAGGTCCCGATATGGGGCAGGCCCGACGGGCCGTAGCCGGTCTCGAACAGCACGCCGGACACGGTTTTTCCGGCCTTGTTGCGCGCCTCGACCCGGGCCAGCAGCTTGCGGGCTTCCTCGAAGGGCCAGGCTTTGGCGGCAAGCGCCTGTTCAGCCATGTTTTTCACGAAAACATTCAGCCTTCCTTAAGGCGGGTTTAAGCGTTTCGAAAGGGCGCGAAAGCTAAGCTGGCACAGGGATTTGCGCAATGACCGCCAGCACCACAACCAAGGATAAAAGCGCCGACGCGGTATTCGCCGGGCGCATCGATATCCTGTACGCGCTGGGCCGCCATTATTTGTCCCTGCCCTTCGCGGTTCTGTGCGTGCCCGCCACCCTGATCGCGGGACACGACCCCGACGCCCTGCCGGTGATTCCCCTGCTGCTGCAGATCGCGGTGGTGATCGCCGCCGAGCAGCTCACCACCGCCTATCGGGGCCGGCCGCGCGATCCCGCCGATCCGCGCAGCAATCCGCGCTACTGGGCGCGGCGCTATACTTTTGTCTCGGCGATTTCCGGCGCCACCTGGGGCGTGGCGGCGCTGTTCTGGTTCGTGTGGAACAGCTTTCCCGCCCAGGCCTATCTGGCGCTGGCCTTCCTGGGCATGACCGCCACCGAATTCATCGCCCGCAGCGCCCATCGGCCCGCTTATCTGGCGCACACCACCTTCGCGCTGGGGCCGCTGATCGCGCTGCTGCTGTGGCAGGGCGGGCTCTATGCCACCCTGGCCGCCGTGCTGATGGCGCTGTTCGCGGCCGTGCTGGCCAGCTATTGCCACGGCATGGCGCGGCTGCTGGACGAAAGCATCCTGCTGCGCAACGAGAATGGCGAGCTGGTCATCCGGCTGCAGCGCGAAAAAGGCGAGGCCGAAGTGGCGCGCGATTTCGCCCAGGCCAGCGCGCTGGCCAAGTCGGCCTTCATCGCCAACATCTCCCACGAACTGCGCACGCCTCTGAATGCGCTGCTGGGCATGGCGCAGCTGCTGGAGCGCGCCGAGCTGCCCAAGCAGCAGGGCGACCATGTCAAGGTGATGCTTGAGGCCGGACTGGGCCTGCAGACCCTGATCGACGACGTCATCGCCCTGACGCGCGACGATGTCGGCCAGCTTGAGGACGAGGATTGCGATCCCCTGCAGGCGGCGCGCGCCGTGTCGCGGCTGCTGCAGCCGCGGGCCTGGGAAAAGCGTCTGCATCTGACCTTGTCGGCCGCCAGCGGATTGCCGCGCGTCGCCGCCGACCCCCGCAAGGTGCGCCAGGTGCTGCTGAAGCTCACCGACAATGCGCTGAAATTCACCGAGCGCGGTCTGGTCGATATCCGCCTGGAAGCGGCCGAAGATGGCGGCGCGGTGCGCTTTTGCGTTACCGACACCGGTCATGGCGTGGCCCCGGAAGTGTCGCATCTGCTGTTTCATCCCTTCTCGCCCGGCGACGTCTCCTATGCCCGCAAGGAACAGGGGGCCGGGCTGGGCCTTGCCGTCGCCAAGCGCGTCGTCGAACAGGCGGGCGGCGAGATCGGTTTTGACTCCAAGCCCGGCGAAGGCGCGCAATTCTGGTTCACCCTGCCGGTTTCGGGCCTGGCGCCGAGCGCGGCGGAGGCGCGCGCCGAGATGGAGGGTCAGCAGGTTCCGCCCGCCGGCCTGTCGCTGCTGTTTTTCCTGCGCAACCCCGCCGTCGCCGAGGCGCTGGCGCATCTGGTCGAGCCTTTCGGCAACCGCATCACCCGCGCCGACAGCATGGCCGAGGCGGTGGCGCGCGCGGGCAAGGAAGCGTTCGACGCCATCGTCTCGGGCGCCGGCGACGCCGACATGCTGGCGGCCGCGCCGGGCGTGAAGGCGCCCCTGATCGCGGTGTTGCTGCGCGGCGACCGGGCGCCTGCCACCACCGATACGGTGCTGCGCTGGCCAGTGGAAGCCGACCAGTTCTACCGGGCGCTGGACGAGATCTGCGAACCGCAGGCGGCGGAAGCGGAAGTCGACATGCCCGCCGCCATTGATCCCCTCGCCTTTTCGACGCTGGAAAAGTCGGTCGGCGTCAAGACGCTGGTCGAGATCCTGCAATGCTACATCGTCACCGCCGAGCAGTTGACCAATGCGCTGGCCGAGGCCTGCAGCGAAGAAAAATGGGATGACGCCGCGCGGCTGGCCCAGGACATTGTCGGCGCGGCAGGCGGGCTGGGCCTGTCGGCCATCACCCAGGCGGCGCGCAATTTCGCCAACGCGGCGCGCGAAAACCGCGACCAGCACGACCTGCGCAACGCCGCCCAGCTGGTGGTGGGCGAGCATATTCGCGCCCGCCAGGCGCTGATCCATCTCTATCCTGACGTGGCCTAATTGAATTAACCCCCATCCGTCGCAGCTCAGGTCGGCTTTTGCCGACACTTCGCTGCGACACCTTCCCCCTTCCTGGCGCTTTGCGCCGAAGGGGGAAGGAAGCTGGCGGAGGCTGAGGGTCGCGCCGCGGCTCCGCTGCGGCGCTCGAGAATTTCCTAGGCTTTTTGCGGCCACGCGGACCAATATCCCGCGCCCATGGATTCCCTTTCCCGACTGATCGCCATTGTTCCCGCGCCGCCCGGCGCGGCGATTTATCGCCGCGCCCAGTCAACAGACCCCGCGGCCATCGCCCGCGCCGACGGTAAAAGCGAACGCATCGAACTGCGCGATGCCCGCGCCTTGTTCGAGGGCGGCGATGTGCTGGTCGCCCATGCCGCTTTTGTCGCCGGGCGGCTGGGCACCAAAGCGGATGTGCCGCTATTCGATGTGCTGGAACTGTTCGGCTTTGTGCGGCCCGGCCTGCCCTTTGTCGCCAGCCCCCTGGGCCTGTCGCGCGCCCTGGGACTGGAGTCGCCGCACACGCCCGACGAGTCAGCCCGCGCGCTTCATGCCATCGCCCGCGCCCTGCTGGACGAAGTGGCGCGCTGGCCCGCCGATGTGCGTGAGGGCCTTGCGCCGCTGGTCGGAACACTGGAGCGCGCGGGCTGGCGCTGGGCACCGCTGCTGAAGGCGCTGACCGGCGAGGCCGCGCATGGCTCGCCCATCGCCGGCCTGGAAGCGTGGCGCGGCCTGCCGCAATGGGAAGACGAGGCCCCGGTCGGCCAGCCGGGCAACCAGCCCATCGAAGCCGGCGAAGTGCGCGCCCGGCTGGCCGGCATGGTCGGCAGCATGCGGCCCGAACAGGCCAATTACAGCGAGGCCGCCAGCTATGCCTTCGGGCCGCGCGAGATGGCGGGCGCCCCGCGCGTGGCACTGGTGGAAGCGGGCACCGGCACCGGCAAGACGCTGGGCTATCTGGCGCCCGCCAGCGTGTGGGCCGAGAAGAACGGCCCCGGCCTGTGGATCAGCACCTATACCCGCAACCTGCAGCGCCAGATCGTGCAGGAGATCGCCCATCTGTGGCCCGATCCGCTGGAGCGCGCCGAAAAGGCGGTGGTGAGGAAGGGGCGGGAGAATTATCTCTGCCTGCTGAATTTCGAAGAAGCGGCGAAAAGGACCGCCCTGGCGCCGGGCCAGCGCACCATCGCCCTGGCGCTGATCGCCCGCTGGATCGGTTCTCACACCGATGGCGACCTGTCGGGGGTGGGCTTTCCCGCGTTTCTGGCCGCGACCATGCCGCTGTCCACCGTCACCGACCGGCGCGGCGAGTGCATCTATGCCGCCTGCCCGCATTACCGCATCTGTTTCATCGAGCGCGCCATCCGCCGCGCCCGCCATGCCAGCATCGTGGTCGCCAATCACGCGCTGGTGATCGCGCAAGCCTCCACCGACTGGCTGGGAGTGGACGAAACCACGGACGTGCCGGACGCCACTTCGGAAGAAGGCGGCCGCCGCCTGCGCTATGTCTTTGACGAAGGCCATCATCTGTTCGACGCCGCCGATTCCGGATTTTCCGCCAAGCTGTCGGGGCGGGAGATGGCCGAACTGCGCCGCTGGATTCGCGGCCCCGAAGGCCGCGCCCGCACCCGCATGCGCGGGCTGGACGAACGGCTGAAGGATCTGATCGCCGATGACGAAGCCGCACAGCGCGCACTGGAGGACGCGGTGCAGGCCTCGTCGGCGCTGGCGGGCGAAGGCTGGACGCAGCGGCTGGGCGCGGGTCCGCGCGGGCCGGGCGAGGTCTTCCTGGCGCTGGCCTATCAACATGTGCGCGCCCGCAGCGCCGATGCCGATGTCTTCTATACCCTGGAAGCCGAAACCCAGCCGATGAGCGCCGAACTGCTGCAGGCGGTAAAGGGGCTTGGGCGCGGCCTGACGCGCATCGCCGATCCGCTGAAGGAACTGGCGCGGCTGCTGCGCAAAAAGATGAACGACAAGACCGCCGAGCTGGAGCCCTATACCCGCGCCCGCCTCGATGCTGCGGCGCGCGGGCTGGACCGCCGCGCCAGGGCCATCCTGCCCGCCTGGATCCTGATGCTGGACACCCTGGCCAATGGCGAGATCGCCGAGGACTATGTCGACTGGTTCGAGATCGCCAGAGAGGATGGCCGCGACGCCGATGTCGGGCTGGAACGGCACTGGGTCGATCCCACCCGGCCCTTCGCCGCCGCCGTGCTGGAACCGGCGCATGGCGCGCTGATCACCTCGGCCACGCTTCGCGATTCAGGCGCCACCCTGCGCGACGATGAGGAGTCCGACTGGAAAAGCGCCGAAGTGCGCACCGGCGCGGGCCACCTGCCCCAGCCGGCGCGGCGTTCGCATTTCGGCTCGCCCTTCAACTATGCCGACCGGTCGCGGGTCTTCGTCGTCACCGACATTCCCCGCCGCGACGCCGAGGCCTCGGCGGCCGCCTATCGCGAATTGTTCCTGGCCTCGGGCGGCGGCGCGCTGGGCCTGTTCACCGCCGTGCGCGCCTTGCGCGAGGTCGGCAGCCGCATCGCCCAGCCTTTGGCCGATGCCGGACTGACGCTTTACGCCCAGCATCTCGACCGGCTGGACACCGGGGCGCTGGTCGATCTGTTCCGGGCCGAGGAGAATGCCTGCCTGCTGGGCACCGATGCCCTGCGCGACGGCGTCGATGTGCCGGGCCGCTCGTTGCGATTGGTGGTGTTCGACAAGGTGCCCTGGCCCAAACCCACCATCCTGCACAAGGCGCGGCGGGCGCGATTCGGCAAGGGCTATGACGACCTGATCACCCGCTTTCGCCTCAAACAGGCCTTCGGGCGGCTGATCCGGGGCGGCGGCGACAAGGGCTGTTTTGTGATCCTGGAAGGGGCCACTCCGTCGCGGCTTTTGACGGCTTTTCCCGAAAAAACCCCGGTCAAGCGCTGCGGCTTGGCCGAGGCGATTGGGGATATTCGCGGATTTCTTGGCGCGGACCCGGCCGCCCCCTTTATAACCGGGTGATGGCCGCGACTCTTGAAACCCTGCATCCGGACGAGAACTATGGCCGTTTTTCGACCGGCATCCTGCCCAGCCATGTGCTGAAGCGGCTGCTGGAGGCCAAGCGCGAAATCCTGGCCGAGGAGCCCTTTGCGCCGGGCCAGATCCAGCCGGCCTCGATCGACCTGCGCCTGGGGCCGGTGGCCTACCGGGTGCGCGCCAGCTTTTTGCCTGGGCCACAGGCCACCGTCGCCGAAAAGCTCAAGACCGTCTTCATGCATGAGGTCGATCTGCGTGACGGGGCGGTGCTGGAAGCGGGCTGCGTCTATATCGTGCCGCTGCTGGAGCGGGCGGAGTTCTCGGCCCGCATCTCCGGCGGCGCCAATCCCAAAAGCTCGACCGGGCGCATCGACGTCTTCACCCGCCTGATCACCGATTACGCCCCCAGCTTCGACCGGGTGGAACCCGGCTATCGCGGGCCGCTCTATGCCGAGATCTGTCCCCAGACCTTCCCGGTGCTGGTGCGCAAGGGTTCGCGCCTCAACCAGCTGCGCATCCGCCACGGCTCGCCGCAATTCACCGACACCCAGCTGCGCCGCCTGAATGAACAGGCTCCCCTGGTCGCTTTTGATGGGTTCGACGGCGAACCGGACATCGCCAATGGCCTGGCCCTCAGCATCGACCTGAAGGGCGGTGCGGAGTCCGGCTCAAGGAACGCGAGTGGACGCATCGGCTATCGCGCCAAGAAGCATACCGGGCTGATCGATGTAGACAGAGTGGGACTTCTGGACCCGGCCGACTATTGGGAGCCGATCACGGCCAACGCCCGCGGCGACATGGTGCTGGACCCCGACGAGTTCTACATCCTGGTGTCGCGCGAGCGGGTGGCGATCCCGCCCGACCATGCCGCCGAGATGGTGCCCTTCAATCCGCTGGTAGGCGAGTTCCGCGTCCATTATGCCGGCTTCTTCGATCCGGGCTTCGGTTATCAGCCGGGCCAGCCGCCCTCGGCGCGGGGCGTGCTGGAAGTGCGCTCGCGCGAAGTGCCTTTCATCCTGGAACATGGCCAGGTGATCGGACGGCTGGTGTTCGAGCGGCTGACCGACCCGCCGCCCGAAGGCTATGGTGAAGGGCTGGGGTCCAACTATCAGGGCCAGGGCCTGAAGCTGTCGAAGCACTTCCGCCTGCCTTGAAAATAGCCGCAAAAATAGCCGCACCGCGCCCGGTTTCGCGCCGCAGATGTTCCGTGGACTGTAACAATTGTTGCGGAAAATCCACACGCCTTTGTCAAAGCGGCACAGGAGCTTGCAAAGCCATTGCGCGAAAGTGCGTCTACGTCCCATGTAGTATCACTCGCGGACGGGCGGTTTGGGGAAACCCCGCAAGTGTTTGGTACCGGAACTGGGGTCCGGTCCCGGAGGTCCAGATTGAAGGGGGCAATGTGAGGCGGCTACGGCGCGTGATGTGCCGGCCGCCTCATGTTTTTGTGCATCCATGATCCTCAAAACCGCGCGCCTGACGCTGCGGCCGCAAATCCAGGCCGACGCCCCCGCCTTGTTTTCCATCCTGAACGATCCCGAAGCGATGCGCTTCTGGAATCGCGGCGCGATCACGCGCCTGGCGGTGGCCGAGGAACTGGTGGCCGGGCAGCAGGCCGCGATGGAGGCGGGGGGTTGCCGTTATTGGACCGTGCTGGAAGGCCCCGACGCCATCGGCAGCGTCGATCTCAGCCTGATAGAAAGTCAGTCCGCCGAGCTGGGCTTCCTGCTGCGCCGCGACCGCTGGGGGCTGGGACTGGCCAGCGAGGCGGCGGCGGCGGTCGCCGATTTCGGCCTGTCGGACCAGGGGGGCCTCGCGCGGCTGGCGGCCGCCGCCCTGGCCGGGAATCTGGCGGCCCGGCGAGTGCTGGAAAAAGCCGGATTTCGGCTGGCGGAAACGCGCAACGCGCGGCTGGCGGACGGGCGGGGCGGACCCTGTGCCTTCTATCTGCGGGACAAAGCTTAATGCCAAAAAACGCCTGCCGCGAGGCCCCCTGCGGTGCTATGGTCATGCCATGCCCGGTTCTGCAAGACGGGTCAAATGATCGGGAGATACGTCACGCAAGCATCCGCGCCAGCGGAATCATCCAGGAGGAAAGTATGAGCGGATTGGGAGATTTCCATCACAGCGAAGAAGCCCCGGCCAAAAGTTCAAAGATCGCCTCATGGGCCATTATCGCGTTGATCGTCGGCGGCATCGCCGCCTATGTCGTTGAATCGGGGATGCTCAGTCCCCAGCCTGCACAAACTGCCAAGACTTACCCGCGCGGCCTGTAGATCGCGGCGACTTGCTGACCTAACTCGCGCGGCGCGTTTGGCGCAGCTGCCTGCATGAGTTCGCCGCGGTTGCTGCTCTTACCCGCGCTCTCGCCCCGCCCTGCGCCAGCGCGCGACAATCTCGTCCAGCCCCTCGCGGTCCATGTTGGGGGTCTTCCACGCCTTGGAGAAGCCGGGATGGTGGCTGCGCGGCACGCCGCGCTTGCCCAGATCGTCGAAGCGCACCCGCATCGGCATGGAAACGCCCTGCCCCAGCACCAGCGCCTCGCGATCGCCCAGCAGCGGCAGGAAATCGACCAGATCGATCATGCCTTCATAGGTCGAGCTGCGAATCACCTCCTGGTCCTTCTCGCTGGACAGACGCAGCACGATGGCGGTGCCGCATTGCGACAGGATGGTGGAGTCCAGCTCGCTGGGACGCTGGGTCACCAGTGCCAGCGACAAGCCGTACTTGCGGCCCTCCTTGGCGATGCGCGACAGCGCCTGGCGGGTGGGAACAAACTTGTCGCCGGCCGGGGCATAGCGGTGGGCTTCCTCGCACACCAGAAGCATGGGCAGGCCGCCCTTGCTCCACACCGCCAGGTCGAAGGCCAGGCGCGAGATCACCGAGATCACCACGTCCAGAATTTCGGGCGGCACGGTGGAAAGGTCGATCACCGAGATCGGGCGGCCCTCGCCCGGCACCCGGAACAGCCGCGCCAGCACGTCGCCCATCGTGTCCTGCACCGACAGGGAGCCAAACATGAAGGCATAGCGCTGGTCGCTGACCAGCGTTTCGATTCTGGTTTTCAGGCGACGATAAGGCAGCATGGACTGGTTGCGCTCCAGCTTGCCCATCTGCTCTTCCAGCCAGGCGACGATGTCGGACATGCGAAAGGGGGTGGGCGTGTCCACCGTGATGACCATGTGGCTTTCGGACTTGCGCAGCGCGCCTGCCCGGCTGGTGGCCGACTCGCTGTAGCGCTTCTTGGCCTGCACCACCGCGTCGGAAAGGATTTCCACCTCGGCGTCGTAATGGACGTCGTGCTGCACCAGCGCGGCGCACATTTCCGGGAAGTCCAGCATCCAGAAAGGCAGGCTGAAATTGTCCAGGTTGATCGGCTCGACCAGCCCGCCAAAGGCGGCGGAATATTCGTTGTGGATGTCCAGGATCACGACATGGGCATGGGCATGATCGCTGAGCAGGCGCTGCAGGATGCAGGTGACGGCGCTGGACTTGCCCGAGCCGGTGGAGCCGACGACCAGGAAATGCTTGGCCAGGAGTTCGTCGACCAGCAGCCGCGCCGGGACGCTGGCTTCCTGGAACAGGCTGCCGATCTTGATGCTGGCGGCCTGGGGCGGGGCATAGACGCGCGTCAGGTCATGCCTGTCGGCCAGCAGCACCGCGTCGCCCAGGGTGGGCAGGGTGGAGACGCCGCGCCGGAAAGTCAGGCGGCGGCTTTGGTCGGGGGCGACCTCGCCCGCCAGGTTGATTTCGATCAGGCCCTTGGACTGGGGCTCGCCCTCGGCGGCGGGCATCGGCGCGCTGATGGCGGTGACAAGACCCATCGCGGCGCTGCCCGGGGTGATGATCTTGACCAGCGCGCCGATCTGCACGCGCGCTTCCTGGGCCACCCCGTCCTGGCGTTCCAGCACGGCAACGGCGTGGCTGCCCGATACCGAGACGATCTGGGCCAGCCGGATCGGCGGCGCGGCGGGCTGGCCGCGGCGTTCGCGGAAAGGCGGCGGCGCCGGCCTGGCGGCGGCTTGCGGTTCAATGTGCAGGGTCATGCGGCTTTTCCGGTCTTGGCGGGCGCGGCCCCGAGGCTTTGGGTGGCGGCGTTGCGGGGAAGTGTGACGATAGCGGTGGTCCCGGCGCCGGGCTGGCTGTCGAGATAGAGGCTGCCGCCATGCAGACGGGCCAGCCCCAGGGCGAGCGGCAGGCCCAGACCCGCGCCTTCCTGGGCGCGCGCCAGATGGCCCTGCACCTGGGCGAAGGGCTTGAGCGCCAGCACGATCTGCTCATGGGTCATGCCCGCGCCGGTGTCGGCGATGGCGATGGTGACGCCGCCGTCCTTCACCGCCTTGGCCATCACCAGGATGCGGCCCTTCTCGGGCGTGAACTTGCTGGCGTTGGACAGAAGGTTGGCGAAGAGCTGGCGCAGGCGCCTGGCGTCGCCCTGGATCTCGGGCAGGTTCTTTTCCAGCCGGAGGTCGATGGGCTGCTGCTTGGCGGCGAACTGCTCCTTGGCATTCTCCGCCGCGACCTGGAGTATCTCGTCGATGGAGCAGGGGCCGCTGTCCAGCGTCAGGCTGGCGGATTCCAGACGCGACATGTCCAGCACGTCGCAGACCACATCCAGCAGGCGGCGGCCGGCATTGGCGATATGCCGGGCATATTCGGAAGTCTCGCGCGCGCTGGTGGCGCCGGGCGTCTTGATCAGGTCGGAGAAGCCGATGATGGCATTGAGCGGGGTGCGCAGCTCATGGCTCATGGTGGAGAGAAAGGCCGACTTGGAGCGGGAATTGAGTTCGGCCTCGACGCGGGCGGCACGGATGGCGCGTTCGGTATATTTGCGCAGCTGCATTTCGCCAAAGGTGTCGGAATACCTGGCAAGCAGCGAATTCTTGCGCGCACGCGTCTGGGGCCCCGGAACGGGCATGGGCGACAGCTCCCGATAACGCCCGAATATAGAGCGTCCCGGGTTTGCCGAGCGTTAACGGGTGAGGCCGGAGGCAAGCAGCCCGGCTGTGCCAAAAAGGGACGGCGTGCGAGCGCATAGGGGAGTGGCCCTGAGGGATCAAAATTAACGGGGATAGTCCCGCCACAGCCATTCCAGCGCGGAAGGTAAAGTCTGCATCACCACGCGGTTGTCGACATGGCCCGCGCCCAGCGCGAAGACATAGCGATAATCATAGCCCTTCTTCTTGAGCACCGCCGCCATGCGGTTGTTGGCCAGCGGCCAGTTGTGCCAGGTCGATTCCGGCGCGTCGAAGCGGTTGTCCTTCTCGCCCGCTTCCATCCAGACACGGATGGGTTTCCTGGCGGCCTTGGCGATGATGTGGTCGTGATACTCCCAGCCGCCGCGCGGCGTCGCGGGGTCCGGCGGCCAGGCCTGGTTCACGAAGGTGCCGGAATAGCTCAGCACCTTGTGATAGCGCTCCGGATGATACCAGGCCATGGTGAAGGCGGCGATGGCGCCCGACGAGCCGCCCATGGCGGCGCGGCCTTCGGGATCGGATGTGAGCGTGATGCCATAGCGCGACGTCACCGCCGGCAGCAATTCGCTTTCCACCCAGTTGGAATAGCGGTCCGACAGGGTGTCGTATTCCAGCCCGCGCTCGGAACCCTGCCCATCGCTGCCGCCGCTGTCGGGCAGGATCACCACCATCGCCGGGATTCGTTTGGCCGCGATCATATTGTCCAGGATATTGGCCATGCGTTTGACATAGGAATGGCCGTCCTGCACCACCAGGAAGGGCGCGTTGGGTGCTACCTGCCTGGGGATATAGACCCAGACATGGCGCTCATAAGAACCGGGCGCGGAAAGGCCGTCCGGCGGAACGACAGTGTTGCCATTGCTGTCGCGTGTCATCTGTGCGATGCGCACAATGCCGGGATAGATCTTGCTGTCGGCCGAATAGAGGATGAACTCGTGGATGTCGCCCTGCGGCACTTGCGGATTGGCGCTCGCTTCCGGCGCATTGGCATAGTCGGAACCGATGATGCTGTTTTCCGCGCTTGCCGGCGGCGGCGGGGTGGGGACCTGCGCCAGCACGGGCATGGCGGACAGCAGGAGGGCGGCGAGGAGCGGCAGGATCTTGTGCATGGCGGCATCCTTGAGGCGAACGGGGTGGCGGACGCTCAGGCGGTGACGGCGCTATAGGCCTCATCCACCAACTGCGCGATGGTGTGGGAGATATCCAGAACCGTGGCATGCTCGTCGGCGGCGGGCGGCTCCAGGGTGGCGAATTGGCTGTCCAGCAGCGCCGCCGGCATGAAATGACCCTTGCGCTGCTTCATGCGGGCGGCGATCAAATCGCGCGGGCCGTTGAGCAGCACGAAATGGACCGGACCATGCACTTCCAGGCGGATGCCGTCGCGATAGCTGCGCTTGAGCGACGAGCAGGACACCACCACGCCGTGACCGCTGGCGCGCTCGGCTTCCATGCGCTCGCCGATCGCCTTGAGCCAGGGCCAGCGGTCATCATCGTTGAGCGGAATGCCCGCGGACATTTTGCGGACATTGGCCACCGGATGCAGGGAATCGCCTTCGACAAAGGGAACGCCCAGCCGTTCGGCCAGGCGGCTGGCGATGGTGGTCTTGCCGGAGCCGGCGACCCCCATCACCACGATCAGCAGCCCTTCGGCGGTCGAACCATTGGCGGGCATGAATTCCTCAGCAACAAACAAACGCCGCGCGGTCCGCGACAAACAGACCTGGATGAGGCTGCGCAATGGCGTCCCGCGCCGGCGCGACTTGCCTTCCCCCTGGCCCTCCCCCTGATCGTTCGGATTGTGTCTCCGGCCCGCCCTTTATGCGTTGCCACGATGTTATAGTGTCGCATTCAGGGACCAAGCCCAAAACAGCCTGAGCCAGGCGGAATCGCGGGAAAAATGCGGAAAAAGATGAACAACGCTAAGGTTTTAGGCTTGGCTCTTGCCGCAGCGGGGCTGGCCCCTGCCAGCGCATTGGCCGGAACGGTGGAGACTGCGTCTTTCGGGACAACCAAGGATGGCAAGCCGGTCCAGGTCTTCACACTGACGAATAATCACGGCTTGCGCGCCAAGGTTCTGGATCTGGGCGGCATCATTTGCGACATGGAGGCGCCGGGCCGCGACGGCAAGCTGATGAATGTCGTCGTATGCCAGAAGGATCTCGCAAATCTGGAAGCGACCGGCCCGATGAGCGCGCTCACCGGCCGCTATGCCAACCGCATCGCGCATGGCTTCACGCTCGACGGCAAGCATATTGACCTGAAGATGGACCGCAACGGCGTCACTGTGCATGGCGGTCCGCCCTCCTATCCCCGCCGCGTGCTGCAGACCGTCGGCACCTTCAAGACCGCCGACACGGCGGGCGTGACACTGCGGCTGGTGTCGCCGGACGGCGACCAGGGCTTCCCCGGAACGCTGACGATTGATGTCACTTATACCCTGACCGACAACAACGACTTCCGCATGGACTATCGCGCCACCACGACCGCGCCGACCGTGGTGAACCTGACCAACCACACCTATTACAACATGGCGGGCTGGGGTCCGGTGGAGGGCCAGCTTTTGACCCTGAACGCCAACCAGATGACGCCAACCGACCAGTTTCAGATTCCGACCGGCGAATATGCCAATGTCGCCGGCACGCCGTTCGACTTCCGTGACCCCAAGCCCATCGGCCGCGACATCCGCTCGCCGGACCCGCAAATGCTGATCGGCCACGGCTATGACCACAATTTCGTGCTGCGGAAATCAAAGCCCGGCGCGCTGGAGCTGGCGGCGCGGATGACCGACCCGGCGAGCGGGCGCACGCTGGAGCTTTCCACCACCGAGCCGGGCGTGCAGATCTATTCCGCCAACGGGTTGCGCGGCGAAGGCATAGACGCGATGGGAAAGACGATCCGCAGCGGCGATGCGATGGCGTTGGAAACCCAGCACTATCCCGACAGCCCCAACAAGCCGCAGTTCCCCTCCACCGTGCTGCGGCCGGGCGAGACCTATCGCTCGACCACGGTGATGCACTTCACTGTCGAGAAGTGATCAGGTGGCCGTCCAGCCGCCGTTCTGCAAAGGGACCCGGCCCTTCACATCGCGGCGGGACTTGTATACTAAATTCCACCCTTCCTGCGTCGATGCGGCGGGCCATTTTGGGCTGTCTCCGCCGCGAAAATTGGTAATAAACCAAGGGCTTAATGTGGGTCGTGCCGCCCCGAGTCGCGTTCGGGAATGCATCCCGGCATGCGCCTCTTTGAAGGACCGCGATGGCGGCGCCACGCTGTTCGCCGCCTAGTTTTTCGCAAGCATGTCCCAAGCGTGTCCCAAGCGCGTCCAAGGAACGACAATGGCAAATTCCGACAGCAAGAAGTCTGATTCCGCTCCCGGCAAACTGCGCAGCCGCGCCTGGTTCGACAATCCCGACAATCCCGACATGACGGCGCTGTATCTGGAGCGCTATCTCAATTACGGGCTGACGCGCGAGGAATTGCAGTCGGGCAAGCCGATCATCGGCATCGCCCAGACCGGCAGCGACCTGTCGCCCTGCAACCGCCATCACATCGCGCTGGCCGAGCGCATCCGCGAAGGCATCCGCGAGGCCGGCGGCATCGCCATGGAATTCCCGGTCCACCCCATCCAGGAGACAGGCAAGCGCCCCACCGCGGGGCTGGACCGCAACCTTGCCTATCTCGGCCTGGTGGACCTGCTCTATGGCTATCCGCTGGACGGCGTGGTGCTGACCATCGGCTGCGACAAGACCACGCCCGCCTGCCTGATGGCCGCCGCCACGGTGGACATTCCCGCCATCGCCTTTTCGGTCGGCCCGATGCTGAATGGCTGGCACAAGGGCGAGCGCACCGGTTCCGGCACCATCGTATGGAAGGCGCGCGAGATGATGGCGCGGGGCGAGCTGGATTATCGCGGCTTCATGGAGCTGGTGGCGTCATCGGCGCCGTCGGTCGGCTATTGCAACACCATGGGCACCGCCTCGACCATGAACGCCCTGGCCGAAGCGCTGGGCATGCAGATGCCGGGTTCGGCCTCCATCCCCGCGCCCTATCGCGAGCGTGGGCAAATGGCCTATGCGACGGGGCTTCGCATCGTCGACATGGTCAAGGAAGACCTGCGCCCGTCCAGGATCATGACCAAGGAGGCGTTCCACAACGCCATTGTGGTCAACTCGGCCATCGGCGGCTCGACCAACGCCCCCATCCACATCACCGCCATCGCCCGCCATATAGGCGTGGATGTGCCGCTGCAGGACTGGCAGAGGATCGGCCACAAGGTGCCGCTGCTGGTGAATTTGCAGCCGGCCGGCGAATATCTGAGCGAAGACTTCCATCACGCCGGCGGCGTACCCGCGGTCGTCAACCGGCTGATGGAACAGGGCCTGATCAAGGAGAATGCCCTGACCGCCAACGGCAAGACCATGGGCGAGAACTGCAAGGGCAAAAGGGTCATGCTGGACGAAGTGATCTGGCCCTTCGACAAGCCGTTGAAAAAGGATGCGGGCTTCGTCGTGTTGACCGGCAACCTGTTTGACTCGGCCATCATGAAGACCAGCGTCATCAGCCCGGAATTCCAGCAGCGCTTCCTGAACAATCCCGCTGATCCCGACGCCTTTGAAGGCAAGGCAGTGGTGTTCGACGGGCCGGAGGATTACCACAAGCGCCTGGACGATCCGTCGCTGGGCATCGACGAACATACGCTGCTGTTCATGCGCGGCGCGGGGCCGGTCGGCTATCCCGGCGCCGCCGAAGTGGTGAACATGCATCCCCCGACCGCGCTGTTGAAGGCTGGCGTCAACGCCCTGCCCTGTATCGGCGACGGCAGGCAGTCCGGCACCTCGGGGTCGCCCTCGATCCTGAATGCCTCGCCCGAAGCCGCCGCGGGCGGCAACCTTGCGCTGCTGCAGTCCGGCGACCGGGTGCGCGTCGATCTGCGCAAGGGAACCGTCAATATCCTGATCAGCGACGCGGAACTGGCCAAGCGCCGGGCGGCACTGGAGGCAGCGGGGGGCTTCAAATATCCCGCCTCGCAGACGCCGTGGCAGGAAATCCAGCGCGGCGTGATGGGCCAGATGGACACCGGCATGGTGCTGGAGAATGCGGTCAAGTACCAGAAGATCGACCAGACCATGGGCATCCCGCGGGATAATCACTGATCCAATACTTCGCCATGGGCGGGCTTGACCCGCCCATCCAACTTCGCGCCGCGTGATCAAAGTTGGATGGCCGGCTCGGAGGCCGGCCATGGTGCGTGAAGTGAAAAAAGGCGCCGGATCGCTCCGGCGCCTTTTCGTTTCTGCGAACGATTTAAACCTTCGTGCGGTAGACCGTCTGCTTCTGGCTGCCGAGCTTGTCGATGCCCAGCTCCATCACATCGCCCTCCTTGAGGAACAGCGGCGGCTTCATGCCCAGGCCCACGCCCGGCGGCGTGCCGGTGGAGATGATGTCGCCCGGCTGCAGGCTCATGAACTGGCTGACATAGGAAACCAGGCTCGGCACATCGAAGATCAGCGAGGCCGTGCTGCCCTTCTGGACGCGCTTGCCGTTAAGGTCCAGCCACAGCTTCAGGCTGTTGAGGTCGCCCACTTCGTCCAGCGTCACCAGCCAGGGACCAAACGGCCCGAAAGTGTCACAGCCCTTGCCCTTGTCCCAGGTCCCCAGGCGCTCCAGCTGGTAGGCGCGCTCCGACAGGTCGTTGACCACGCAGGCGCCGACGACGTAATCCAGCGCCTTCTCCTTGGAGACATAGCGGGCTTCCTTGCCGATCACGATGCCAAGCTCCACTTCCCAGTCGCCCTTCTTGGCGTCGGGCGGCAGATAGACATCGTCATTGGGGCCGATGATGGCGCTGGTCGCCTTGGAAAAGATGATGGGTTCGCTGGGCTCGGCCATGCCGCTTTCGGCGGCATGGTCGGAATAGTTCAGCCCGATGCAGAGAAACTTGCCGACCCGGGCGACCGGCTCGGCCATGCGCACGCCCTTGTCGATGATGGGCAGGCTTTCGACCTTGGCGGCCCTGATCGCCGACAGGTCGGACAGCACCTTGCCGTCAATGTCGGCGACGATGCCCGACAGGTCGCGAATATTGCCGTCCTGGTCCAGCAGGCCGGGCTTTTCCTGGCCCCTGGGGCCATAACGCAGAAGTTTCATTATTCTGTCCTCGTGAAAAATTCGCCGGTGGCAAACCGCAGGGCGGCTTATTGCGCCGGAGCCGGAGTGGCGGCAGGCGCCGGAGCGCCGGGCGCGGCCCCCGCCGCCGGGAAGGCGGTCGAGAGATACTGGACGATGGTGGCAAATTCGGCGTCGCTCGCCTGGGCGCCATTGTTGGCCATCTGGGCGACCAGGTCTTTCCAGCCCTGCCGATCCTGCCGCTGGGTGGCGGCGATTTCGGGCGAGTGGCACTGGGAACAGACACGCACCATCACGTCCCGGCCGGGGCCGGCAGGCAGCGCGGCAAAGTCGTCGGCCAGCGCGGGAATGGCGGCCAGGGTCAGCACGGCGGCAACAGACAACAAGCGCACAATCAACTCTCCTTTTTGTCCTTCACGTAACCGGCCCCCATTGTGTGGCACCGCGAAGGCGATCACTTCACCATTGGTGACGGCTGAATCCTTGGTGACGGCTGATCCGGTCTGCGAGCCGCCGGTTATCCATCACGGTCACGAACTGCCGTCTGTCGGCCCCCTTATAGCTTACCGGCGTCGTTTCAACAGAGGCTTTCAGGCGGATTTCCCGGACCTTTTCCCCCCCGTCGGCCGGAAGGGCGAATCGTCCGTGGCGCCCGGAAATGCCAGGCCCGAGGCGGACCAGATGGGTCCGCCGATGCCCGAGCGGCAGGGGTCCTGGAAGCCCGCCCGGCGGGACACCCGCCTTGTGGTGACCCCTGGGCCGAGCCGGTGGCAGGGTGTGAATGGGGACCGGCAAACTCGCCTGTCACAGACGCGCGGGCGTCGTCACGGACAGCTATTTCGCAGCCGCGAGATTGCTGCTTTTTAACAGGTGGCCGGGCCGGCGAGGAATACCGCTTTGCGGTTGCGTATAGCCCATCCGCAAATGGGTCAGCAGCGCTCGCTGGGGGAATAGCGGCGGCGGCCCACCAGGCCCAGCCAGAAATCGCGATAGTCGCGCAGCAGGTCCGGCACCACCCAGAAACCATGGCGATAGGGCGTATCGACGCCGATAGCGACCTGGGCGTCGCGGCACCCGCTCCAGCCGCCAAACAGCCGGTCCCATACCGGCGCCATGGCGAAAAAGCCTGTGGCCTCGGTCATGTCCAGCTTGTGGTGCAGGCGGTGGTGCAGGGGCGACTGCACGACATGGCGGCCGATCCAGCCGAAGTCGCTGTCCAGCCGCGAATGGATCAAAAAGCCCAGCACGGTGACCAGGACATTGACCCAGAGCATCGCTTCGACCGAAGCACCCAGCAGCGGCATGGGGATGTTGAGGAAAAAGATGCCCAAAAAGCCCGCCGGATGCAGCCGTCCGCCATTGATGACGCACATCTCCTGGGCGGCGTGATGGTAGCGGTGCAGCGGCCAGAACAACCGGCTATGGCCGGCGCGGTGCGCCCAATAATCGAAGAAGGTATAGGCATAGAAATAGACCAGCACCTGCGCCGCCAGCGGCAGGAATCCCAGATCGGGCGCGAAGCCGGTTTTCGCCGCCAGCCAGGCGCGCAGCGCCTCGCCCGAAATCACCGAGGCGCCCAGCATCATGAGGCGGCCGATCAGGCCGGTGAGGTGCAGCTGTTCCAGGATGAAGGCGGCAAGATCGGTCTGCGCCGAACGCGACGGGTTCAAAAGGGCGCGAGCCGAGCTTTTGTCCCAGCCGATGACGGCGCATTCCAGCCACAGCACGGCAGGCAGCAAGGCCAGCACCAGCGCGGCATTGCCCAGGATCTTGTGGTGGATGTTGTCGAGGCTGAAGGCGTGACCCAGCGCCTGGACGCTGGCGGTGTCGGGAACCAGATGAATCAGGCCCCACCAGGCCAGCGCCAGCAGCGCGGCATAAAGGGGAAACACGGCCCAGATCGCCCAATGGGGCAGGACGGGGCGCGGGATGGTAAACGGGGCGTCGGCGGCAATGGACATGGCCGCTTCGCTGCACACGTCATGCCGGAATTAACCGCCATTTGCGGCAGCGGGCCGCGCCAAAGGGCGCAGAATGGCACAAGGAAAAAGACCGCCTTGCGGCGGCCTTTTTCATTTCGGAACGGCCCGGGTGTTGCGGTTTAACGGCTGAAGGCGGTGGCGATGGAGCCGGGACGCGCCCCCATCGCGATTGGAGCGCCCTTGTCCCGGGTCAGGGTCGAGCCATCGAAGTGGAAGACCTCGATCTCCCGCTCACCGGCGCATTGCTGCAGGATGGTCTTGTTGTCCCTGCTGATGGTCGCGCCCTGGCACAAATGCCCGGTATCGGCCTGGGCCACCTGGGTCAGGGTGCCGTCACCCACCCGGTAGACCTTGAGCAGGCCCAGCACGCTGTCCCACCTGGGATCGGACTTGACCGTCGCGGCGCCGTTGGCGACCACCACGGCGACATATTTGCCGTCGCCTGACATCACCACATGCTCGGGCGTGGGACCGACCTCGACCGACGCCGCGATGTCGCCGGTGGCGAGGTTGACCATCGAAATAGTGCCTGGAGGGACGGGGGCATCACGGCCGCGCTCGGCCGCGCCGGGCGCCGGCAGGGCGCCGCCCAGGTTGGTGTTGATCACATACTTGCCGTCATGGGTGGCGACGGCGTCGTAAGGCTGAAGCCCCGGCGAATAGGCCTTGCCGCTGTCCGTGATCTTGCCGCCCGCCACATTGAGCACAATCAGCTTGGAGCCGGCGCGGCTGACCACGAGGGCGGTCTTGCCGTCGCGGCTGAAGATCACATCGGTGGGATCGGTCTTGGCGGGCAATTGCAGCTGGTCGATCCGGGTCAGCGTGTGACCGGTGATGGAAAAGGCGGTGATGGTCGAGGAATTGCTGCCCGCGACCAGCGCCAGTTTGCCGTTGGGGCTGATGGAAACGCCCATCGCGCCGGCGCCGGCATGCACCGTCTGCGCCACGCGCGGATTGGACGGCGCCGACAGGTCGATCACCGACACCGTGTCGTTCGGCACCAGCTTGCCGTCTTCGAAACGCTGGCCGCCGGTAACGATGGCGAAGCGGCTGTCCTTCGACACCGCCACGGCGGCGGGCGGGCCGATCATGGAGGCGGGCACGGCGACCGAGCCCAGCAGCCTGACGCCCTTTGCGCCGATATCCAGCACCGAAACGCTGTCGGGTTCGGGCGCGGTGACGGTGTCGCCGGCAATCATCTGCTTGCCGTCATTTGCCGAAACTGCGATCTCGGCCCGGGCCGCCACTGGGAACAGTAAAAGCGCCGCGACGGCGGCGCTGCCTAGCATCTTCATGGGCATTCCCTTTTTTGTTACGGGTCTTGAGGAGAGCGGAATGCGCCGCCCGAGGCAAGGGCGCAAGCAGCGTCCGGCGCAACCAGAACGCCGCCGCCGCAGACGGAGGCAAAACGCCCATGTCTGCTTCTGCCGCGTGAAAATCGGATGTTATTTCAACCTGTTCATTGCCCGGCTGTAATCCTTGCCCACTTTGGCGGTTCGTCAAGCAGCGCGCCGTCGCCGTCCAGGGGCCGCATCTCGATGCCGCCGGGGGGCAGCGGAAAAGCGGGCCGGATTTTTACGGTTGGCGAGCCGGCAGAAGCTTCAGCCGCCGCAACAGCATCGTCATCGTCACTCCCTGAACCAGCACGGAAAACACCACCACCGCAAAGGTGGCGATGACGATGGCATCGCGCAGGGACAGGCTGGCGGGCAAGGTCAGCACCAGCGCCAGCGCCAGCGCGCCGCGCAGTCCGCCCCACCACAGAATATGCTGCTCGGCCCTGTCGATCCTCCACCGCGAGCGGGCGAACAGCAGCGCCAGCGGATACACCGTGGCGGCGCGGCCCAGCAGGACCAGGGCGATGGCCGCGGTCAGCGGCATCCAGCCGACCTGGTCAAACGGAACGCGCGCGACGGTCAGGCCGATCAGTAGAAAGACCAGGGAATTGGCAAGAAAGGCCGCAAAATCCCACAATTCCAGAATGAAACGCTGCCCATCCAGGGCCAACCTGGACACGCGGACTTCCGTCGCCGTCCCCAGACTTCCCATCATGATGCCGGCGGTGACGGTGGCCAGCACGCCCGAGACATGCGCGGTTTCCGCCGCCAGGAAAGAGCCATAGGCGACCACGGCCGTCAGCGCGGCCTCCACGATGCGTTCGCCCGTGCCCACCGCAACGAACAGACCAAGCGCGCCCGCCGCAAGTCCGACCGCGACGCCGCCGCCGGAAATGGTGAGCAGCGACCAGGCGCCGGAGGCGACGCCGCCGGTCTGTCCCTGCGCCCAGCTCAGCGCCAGGCCGAACAGCACCGCCGCCACGCCGTCATTGAACAGGCTCTCGCTCTCGACCAGCAGGCGCAGCCGCCCGCCGACGCCGGTGTCCTTGAACATCGCGATCACCGCCACCGGGTCGGTCGCCGCGATCAGCACACCGAACACGAGCGCCGAGGCGACCGGCCAGCCCAGCAGCCACATCATGCCGCCGGACACGACGGCCGCGGAAATCACCACGCCCAGGATGCTGAGCACCAGCACCGGGACCATGTCGCGGCGAAGTTCGCGCCAGGGGATATTGATGGCGGCCTCGAACAGCAGCGGCGGCAGGATGAGATCGAAGATAATGTCATGGGTCAGGTGAACGCCGATCGCGAAGCGGCTGAGCGCCAGGCCCACGCCCGCCAGCACAAGCCCCACCGTGTAGGGCAGCGACAGACGCCGGGCCGCGATGGCCACGAGCACGGCCACGGCCAGCAGGCCGAGGATCCTTGCGATGATCAGGTCCATGGGTTGCACGGCATCACGCCTAATCGTTCCAGTTGGCGAGGACGTCGCCGCTCACGCCGTCGACGAATGCGACATGATCGAATTCCACGGAATAAATGCACAGGGGTTGATGGCTGGGGGATTCCATCCAGCAGTGCAACGCCCCGCCATGGGCATCGCCGGTGATCCGCCCTTCCAGCACAAGCCAATAGCCATGCCCCAGCACTGCGGTATCGTCGGCCGCGATCTTGCGGGTGAATTCGTAGGGATGGTCGGCGTGCCGCCCGGCGCGCGAGGTGTCGTCGGCAAAGAATTCCGCAAGGCCCAGCGTCTGGGCGGTGGGCGCCGTCGGCGTCGCGGGCACGGGATAGGCGATATCCGGCGGGCAGCCTTCCGCCAGGCTCCATGGCCGGGGCAGCCAGAACCCCTCCACCGCCTCGATGCCGGTGGCATCGCCCGGCGTCTGCACCACAGGAAGGCTGGTCCAGTCGCCGGGGCGCGCGGTCAATGTCACGGTCTGCTTGGCGGCATCGAAGCTGGACGTGGCCTGCCCCGTGCCATTGCCCGCCAGCACGCCACCGCAGCCAAATGCGATGCGCACCGAGAAGCGCCGCCCGGCATAGGAATCCGCGTCCGGCGGCAGGCGGCCCTGGGATGCAAAAACCGATGCCGCCTCAGCCGCCTTCTCGATCAGATCCTGGCGGGTCAGCACCGGCGGGGGCGCGGCAGTGGCGCGCGATGGCGCGGGTGGCGGGGCTGGCGGGGCTGGCGGGGCTGGCGGGGCCTGCGGCGACGCCGCGCGCGGAACCGGCACCATGGGAGCCTGGGGCTGATGCGAAAGCGCGACGACGAGTATCAACAGGACGAGCGCCGCGATGATGACCGGCGCGATATAGAGCAGCTTGCGGTCTTGGAGCGGTGGCCTCTCGTCGGACATTCCCCATGCTACCCTCATATGCCTTTGAATTCCACTTTTTCCGCCACGATGGGCCTGCGCAATCGGGCGGGATTTCTGATAATGTCGCCGCGATGACGTCGCCCCAGTTGATCGCGCTGACCGTACTTGTGGGTGTTGTTGCGGCGCTGGTGCATGGCCGGATCCGCTCGGAGGTCGTGGCGCTGGCGGGCGCAGCGATTTTGCTGGCGACGCGCACCATCCGCCCCGTCGAGGTGCAGGGCGCCTTCGCCAGCCCGGCGATCATCGCGCTGGCATCGCTGTTCGTCATCGCCTATGCGCTGGAGCTCAACGGCGTGCTGGGGATTCTCATCCGCATGGCCACGCGCCTGTGCGCGCGCCTGGGCGTGACAGGCCTGTGGATCGTGATCACCCTGTCCGGCGCGGCTTCCGCCTTCGTCAACAATACGCCCATCGTCGTCCTGACCGCCCCGGTGGTGCGCGATGTGGCCGAATCCCTGTCGCTGTCCGCCAAGCGCTTCCTGATTCCCCTGTCATACATCTCGATCATGGGGGGCGCCTGCACCCTGATCGGGACATCGACCAACCTTCTGGTCAATGACATGGCCCGCAATGCCGGCCAGCCTGTCTTTTCGCTGTTCGAAATAACGCCTGTCGCGCTGTGCATCGCGGCGGTCGGCGGCGCATACCTGCTCCTGTTCGGCGGCTACCTGATCAACACCGCGCAGGTCGAGGGCGCGTCGGGGCAACTGCCCATGCGCGCCGAAACCGCCGCCGGTGACGACCCGGCGCTGTTTCCCGTCAATCGCCCGTTCCTGCCCTTGCGGGGTGTGGTCTCGCTGCTGGTTTTCGTCGGCGTGGTGGTGGCGGCGGCTTTGGATATCGCGCCCATCGCCGCGTCGGCCTTTGCCGGGGCCGTCCTGCTGATGGTCACCGGCATGATCCGGGCCGATGATGCCTATAAGGGCCTGCGCCCCGAAATCCTGTTGCTGATCGCGGGCATGGTGGTGATCGGGCTGGCGCTGGAACTCACCGGCCTGGCGGCGCTGGCGACGAAGGCCCTGCTGGGCTGGGTGAAATATGCCGGGCCCTTCAGCGGGCTGACGATCCTGTACGGCGCGACGCTTTTTCTGACGGAGATTCTGTCAAATGCGGCGGTGGCCGTTCTGCTGACGCCCATCGCGGTGGCGCTGGCCGAAAGCCTTGGCGTCAGCCCCCGCCCTTTCCTGGTGGCCGTCATGATGGCCGCCAGCGCCGCCTTCGCAACCCCGTTCGGCTACCAGACCAATGTGCTGGTCTACAAGCTGGGCAATTACAGCTATCTGGATTTCGTGAAGATCGGCGTGCCGCTGAACCTGATCACCTGGCTGGTGGGAGCGCTGGTGATCCCGCTATTCTTTCCCTTTTGAGGTGATCCCGCTATTCTTTCCCTTTTGACCGGAGCGCCAGATACCGCTGTCGGGCTAGAGCGGGCCGACGTCGCTCTCATCCGCCAGATCGAATTTCTTTCGGTCCTCAAGCCGCCCAAAGGTCGAGGCAAGCAGGCTTTGGAGCTTGTGCGCCGCGCCCACATAAGCCTCCTGCAGCGTGGCGCCATGGTGGGTCACGGCCACCGGCTGGTGCCCTGAAGGCCGCGCCTCCATGACACAGCGTTTGCCTGCACTTCCGGACTTCTCGGCATTCTCGTCGCTGAGATGCACTTCCACGCGCGTGATATAGTCCGCAAACCTGCCGAGGACATGTGAGACTTCCTCGGTTATGTGCGCCGCAAGCGCCTCTCGCCCCTTGATATTGCTGTCGGTGTTTACTTGTATTTGCATGGCAATGGCTTCCTTTCTGCCCTAAGCGTCCGGTTCGAAGTAAGGATGAAGCCGCTCTTCCAGTTCGGTTTGGGAATATTGTGAAAATTCCTTGGGAACCTCGCGCCAGGTCAGCGCCTTCAGCTTGTCGGACGCCAGCGAGCGGAATTCCCCCAGGCTGCGCGCCGGCGCAACAATCGTCAGATTGCCAAATTTATGCTGTTCGTAGGCGGCGTCCAGACTCGCGGCTATCTGGTGCACAAAATCGTGCTTTTCCTGTTTGTGCGGGTCGTGTTTGGGTTCGTATGCGTGCCGGGTGCCGCTGCCGGTTGAGGCGAAGCTGCGCCCCTGCTTGTCAGCCGTCAGGCCACGGCTGAAGGAATGCAGGCCGGACTCGATTTCATTTTCCAGGGTGAGCTTTCCCGCCGCGTTTCGCCTGAAATAGCGCGCGCCCGCGCCATCAAAAACCACCACCAACGTCTCTGCGGAATTCATCATGCCTGCGCCTTCCGGATGGGACACGCCCTCGTCATGCGGCGAACAGATTCCAGATCACCATACCGGCTATTGTAGCCAGCACCAGGCTGAAGGCCAGCACATATCGCATGGTGCCCAGTTTGATGCCCCCCTGGGCATTGCGGGAAGAAATTGTCTGCGGGTTCATTTCGGGCTTCATATTCTCTCCTGATGGCACGGTCGGACCGGGGTGATCGGCAGGCGCGCCTGAACCAAAGCCCCGGCCTGGCCGGAAAACAGGGCCTGAATATCTTGCTGGGCGGTTCAGAAGCATTCCTGTCCGCATCCATGACAACGCCCGAACCGGAAATTTGATCCACCAACGGTCTGTTACGCGTTTCACCGATTTTTGGGCAGGTGCCAGGTCTGCATCGCACCCCTGCGCAAGGGGGCGACGACAGAAAGCTGGAGCGGGCGAAGGGAAACGAACCGCGCCGCAATGCGCCCGCATTGCGGCCGCCAAGAAATACGCGGGTTCGATGGGGCAGAACAGGTAAACTGGAGCGGGCGAAGGGAATCGAACCCTCGTCAGTAGCTTGGGAAGCTACAGCTCTACCATTGAGCTACGCCCGCGTTACCTGTTTTTACCGGCGACCCGATACGAAGTCGAGCGGAAAGCAGGCCGCTCCGGCGGTGAGATTGGACATTTAAACTCGATGCTGGTCGGCAAGACTTGGGTGCAGCTGAACCTCGTTGCCCTTAGCGACAATCTGCACCGCCCCTTTCAAAGGTTGATCACCTGCGACAACTCCGCCGCGGCCTGGGCGGACCATGTCAACACGCCGTCGGCAGACCCGCATCCCCATGATGATGGCAGACCTTGGCCGTCGCAATTGCCGTGGGGCTGCCCGGCTCAGGAGATGGTGTGCGAATGACCAACCTGTGCTTCATCTGCGCCATCGTCACTTTTGAGCCGCCAAAAAATAATCGTTGAAAGGATGATGAAAGCACCAAGCGCCAGGAAAGCGCCGTGAATGCCAGAGATTATCTGCCCCGAAGAAGCGTGATTGCGATCAGGCAGAAAGAACGCAGCCGTCAAGCCTGCGATAGCAACCCCGAAGCTCATCGAGAGTTGCTGGACAGTACTCGCCATTGAGCTGGCGTTACTTGCCCGTTCGGGCGGCACGTCCGCATACGCCAGTGTATTCATGCTCGTATTTCGTATGGATGCGAGGGCTCCATAGCAGAAGGCCTGAACAAGTATGAGCCATATTGGGGTGCGCAGGTCCACAGTCGCGAAAAGCATAAGCATGAAACCCAAAGCGACGGTGCTGGAGACCAGGATCGCCCGGTAGCCAAGCCGCCGAAGAAGATTCGGCATAAAGAATTTCGTGCTTAGTGCTGCTAGTGCTTGTGGTGTGATCAGAAGGCCCGATTGCACCGGGCTTAAGCCGAGTCCCTCTTGGTAGAGGAGAGGCAGTAGGAACGGCACGCCGCCAGTACCCAGACGCGTGAAAAAGCCGCCGCTGACGGATATCGCAAATGTCCGAATACGGAATAGCGCCAGTTGGAGAAGCGGATAGTCCGTTGCGTGGGCGCGCCAGGCATAGCCAATCAAAAGAGCCGCAGCTATCGCCAGCAGCCCCGATACCTCTCCAGCATTTAGGGAATGCTCCCCAAATATTTCCAGCACGTAGGAGAGCAGCGCTAACCCGGCCCCGAACAGGATCAGCCCCACGATATCCAAGGGCCGTGTTTCTTCTGCTTTGTAGTCCGGTAATTGCAGATACACGAGGATAAGGCCAACAATCCCAACGGGGATGTTTACGAAGAATATCGCGCGCCAGTCAAAATAATCGACAATAAAACCACCTGCTACCGGCCCGAGCATCGGGCCGATCAAACCCGGGATGGCTACGAAGCTCATCGCCTGGACCAGCTCAAACTTTGGAAATGCCCGCACCAAAGTAAGCCGCCCCACCGGTACCATCATGGCACCACCACAACCCTGCAGGATCCGACACGCCACAAGCTCGTGCACATTGGTTGACAAGCCACAGAACACTGATCCCAGTGTAAAGGTCCCGATTGCGACAGAGAACACGCGACGGGTTCCGAATCGATCAGCCATCCAGCCACTAATTGGAATGAAAACGGCGAGACTCATGGTATAGCTCGCCAATACCGACTTCATGTCCAGAGACGTGATCGCCATGGCGTGCGCAATAACTGGCACAGCGGTGTTGAGGATCGTCGTGTCGAGTGATTCCATGAAAAAGGCGACCGCTACCAGCCAGGGGAGCATTCGCCTGGTGGCGTCCGAAATTGAAGCGGTTGGAGCGTCGGTCATGGCCTGACAGAGTTATTGGACGGGCTAACTGGTGTTGACAAGTTAACCCCCAAAAGATGCGATCCGGCAATATGAGTTTGATTGCTCATACAGCTGCAGTTGCCGCCGCCCAACACTGATCTGCTTCAACGCGCAAGAGGCGAAGCGTGGGTCGGCGAATCAGGTGACGTTGCCTGTTGAAGATGTTGTAGATGGCTGTGCGGGTGGCTGCGACAGCTTCCGCAGCAATCTCAGTGAACAATCTGTGTTGGGCGCTTCTGGACGAGCATCTCCAACACTCCGCCTTCGTCATCCACGGCGCGCCAGAACCACATCCTCTTGCTGCTTATCGTCACGGCCATTTCGTCCAGGTGTCACTGGCCAGTTGGTGCCGCTCTGCGGCGATAGATGTTTTACTGGATGAGCGGATCGTCGCGATAATTCTGGCCCGAAACCCCTGCTTTCTTCCATGTGACCTTCACGCTGGCGCCGCTTCTGGTCTAGCCGCCGATTTTTGCTCAGTAAATCGTCTTCATTTCCAGGACCACCATTTCCATCGGCTGTTTCGACAGATTCTCGATCTTCTGTCGGGACGGGCCGCTCCAGCTGAAATCGCCCAGCTTGTG
>DASZQW010000020.1:0-20722 GCA_035549455.1 Rhizomicrobium sp.
CACCTTTTAGCTGGGTGAGGCCGGATGAGCAAAAGGTCCAGTGGACCTTTTGCCCGGCCGAACGCCGCAGCGGGCGAATGCCCGCGAGGCTGGAGGAACCCCGCCCGGAAAGCCTCAATATCCGGCCCGCTTGACGCAATCGGGCCCTGTTCCTAAAACCCCCGTCCCTGCCGGGATTCCGGCCAGGACCGGTTCGGGGCTGTAGCTCAGTTGGGAGAGCGCTTCGTTCGCAATGAAGAGGCCAGCGGTTCGATTCCGCTCAGCTCCACCATTTCCTGCCGGGGATGGGTTCCGAACCGAAATCCGCCCAGAACTGAACCCACGGCCGTCGCGGGCCTTCGCCCGCTCGGCGTTTGCCCCTCTCGCAGGTCCACTGGACCTGCTCGCGCGCCTTGCGCGCCGGGGCTCACCGCAATGAAGAGGCCAGCGGTTCGTTCGGATGGCTTGGCCGCCATCCTCACCCGCTCAGCTCCACCATTTCCTGACCGCCGGAGGCGGGAGGGAAATGGTGCCGAGCGCGCCGCGCGACAGCGCAGAGAGGCGCGCGAGGCCCGCGAACCGGACCATAGCCTGCCCCTGCCCCGACCCTGGCCCCGGCCACTCGCGCTGCGCGCTCGCGGCGTTCGGCGGGCAAAAGGTCCGCCGGACCTTTTGCTGATCCGCTTGCCCGGCCGCTCACCTTAGCTCGCGGCGTTCGGCGGGCAAAAGGTCCACCGGACCTTTTGCTGATCCGCCTCACCCGTTAAAACCCGGTTTACCAATGTGGCGCACCTTGGGGCCGCCGCGATCTGGTGCCCCGAATGCGTCCTGTGCTGGTTCCCGCCCTGCTTCTCGCCCTGCTGTGGGCGCTGGCCCCGGCGCGCGCCGAGGGCGCCCCCAAAAAGGGCAAGGCGCCCGAGCACAAGACCACCCAGTCCAAGAGCTACATCATGCTGGACCCCATCTACACCACCATCGTGGCCGACAACCGCGCCGCCGGGATGCTGATGGTGGGGGCGGGGCTGGACGTGCCGGATGCGCAGCTGCGCGACGAGGCGAACCGTTCACTGCCGGTGCTGCGCGATGCGTATATCCGCAACCTGATGGCCTTCACCGCCAATGTGGTCAGGACCGACGCCCAGCCCGATGTCGCCGCCATCGCCGAACGGCTGCAGGCCGTCACCGACCGCGCTTTGAAGAAAAAGGGCGCACATGTGCTGCTGGCCCAGGTGGCCATCCGGGTGACGAGCAAATAATCCCGCCAATGCGCGCGGTTGGCTCCGGTGCATGAACCATACTACCCTCGCCGCGATATGACCTGGCCCAGACCCATCAGCGCGTGGCTGGCTCCGGCGCTGGTGCTGGCGCTGGGGGTGATCGTCATTCTGTTCGACCCCTTCGGGCTTCAAAGCGCGCTGTCGAGCCGCCTGTTCGACGCCTGGCAGCGCCATTTGCCCGCCCGTTACGATGCGGCGCCGCGGGTCGAGCCGCTGGACCTGCCCAGCCTGGATGAAGACAGCCTGGTCAGGGTCAGCCGCGCCATGGCCGCGTCGGGCGTGAAGCTGGTCGTGCTGGCCGCGCCCATGCAAACCGGCGCCTCGCCGCAAAGCCTGGCGGCGCGCCTGCCGCCGGGAGACGATGCGGCGCGCGCCGCGCTGGCCAGGCTGCCCGAGCCCGGACACGAACTGGCCGCCGCCTTTCAGGATGTGGCGGGCGTCGCGCCCGTGACCCTGGGCGTTGCGGGCCGGCTGCCCCACATCAAGGCGCGCTTTGTCTATCGCGGCGCTTCCGATCCCTTCGGCCCGGCGCCGCGCTTCGACGCCGCCGCGGCCGCCCCCGCGCTGGTGGAAGAAAATGCCGCCGGTGTCGCAAGCGTGAACCTCGTCACCGATGACGACGGAGTGCTGCGCCGCATGGCACTGGCGACGCATCTGGGCGGCGGCCTGGTGCCGGGGCTGGCGGCGGAAACCCTGCGCCTGGCGGAGGGACGCAAGGCCATCACCGTCACCAGCGACGAGCGCAATCCGCTGAGTCTCCTCACCGGCACCGGCATCGCGGCGCTGGAGACGGCGCATGGCCTGGTGCCGGCGGCACGCGACGGCAGCGTGTGGCTGCATTTCGCGCCTGTCAAAAGCCAGCGCATCAGCGGGCTGGCGGATGCCGGCCTGAAGGACGCCATCGTGATCGTGGGACCGCAGGGCCTGACGGTGAAGACGCCGCTGGGCATGGACAGCATTGCCGGGGTGATGGCGCAGGGGGTGGAGAATCTGCTGAACCGCACCACCTTGATTCGTCCGGGCTGGCTCAGGCTGGCCGAGGCGCTGGCGCTGGCGGCGTTGGGCGCGGTCATGGTGGCGCTGCTGCGCTTCGGGCTGGGCTGGGCCGCCGGTTTCGTCTTTGCGTCGGTGGCAGGGATGATCTGCGCCTCCTGGTATCTCTTCGCCGCCCATGATCTTCTGGCCGATGCCGCCACGCCGTCCGTGATGCTGGCGCTGGGATTTGCGGCGGGCGCGCTGGCGCACATCTATGACATGCGGCTGGCCTATGCGGGACTGCGCATGGCGTTCGCCGATTCGCTGCCGCGCGCCACCATCGAGAAGATCGCCCGCCGCCCCAGTCTTTTGAACATCCAGGGCGAAAGCCGCATCGTCACCTATCTGGTGTGCGGCGTGCGCGGCCAGGCCGGTCTGGCCGACACCTATCAGGGCAACGCCGCCGGCTTCACCAACCTGATGCAGCGTGTCCTGACGCCGCTGATCGACCAGGCGCTGGCGCATGGCGGCACCATCGACCGGCTCACCGCCGACGGCTTTGCCTGTTTCTGGAACGCGCCGCTGGACGATGCCGACCATGCGCTGCACGCCTGCGAGGCCGCCAACGGCATGGCGATCATGTCGTCGCGCCTGACCGAACAACTGGCCCAGGAACAGGCGGCGCAAACCCTGTCGCCGCTGGTGGAGATCGGGGTGGGCGTGGCGACGGGGCCGGTGGTGGCGGGCGCCTTCGGCGGCGCCGGACGGCTGGGCTACAGCGTCAATGGCGAGGACGTGGTGCTGGCCCAGCATATCCAGGCGCTGTCGCATCTCTATGGCCCGGCGCTGATCGTGGCGGACGGGACCAAGAAACTGGCCGAGCGCGGCTTTGCTTTCCTGGAGATCGACACCATTGCCGATGCGCATGACAAGCCCGTCACGCTGTATGCCATCCTGGGCAACCCGGTTTCCCGCGCCTCGCCCAAATTCCGCGCCCTGACGGTGTTTCACGATCACATCTTCCAGGCCATCCGCAAGCAGAACTGGTCCATGGCGCGCGAGCTGATCGCGCAATGCCGCCGCCTGTCGGGCGCCAGCCACAAGCTCTATGACCTGCACCTGACGCGCATCGCCTGGTATGAAAAGCATCCGCCGGGCGCGGCGTGGGATGGCGCCTTTCGCCCAATCCTTGAGTAACGCGCCCGGCCTAATTGATGGGCGGCTCCGCCGCGGGGGGGCCCCGACTGGGACGGGGCGTTCCGCGCTATTCTGGAATAGTCGCTTCGCCGTAATGCGCCGCGCCTGCCCCTGTCAGCGCCGCCCACATCTGGTCGCCCCAGGAAAAGTGCCACCATTCGTCGGGATGGCCGGCAAAGCCTTCCTCAATCATCAGCCAGTGCAGCAGGCGGCGGTTCGCCTGCGCTTCCTGGTCGGAAAATGAAAAATTGTCCGGCGAGAGATTTTCAAAACGGTCGCGATTGGCCAGTGCGGTGACATCGTCGAACAGCGAACCCATCCACAGCGCCTCGCCATTTTTCCATCGTAACGTCAGGTCCACCGCCCCGCCGGTGGCGTGGGGGGCGGGCGAAGCGGCGCTGTGCGACGGCGCGGCCCAGTAGCGTTCCACTTCTTCGCGCAATGCCGCGCCGGTCAGCGTGGACCCTCGGCGCTGGAGTTCGCGCGGCATCCACACGTCATGGAAATAGGCTTGCACGGCGCGCGGCCGCCAGGCGTCGAACACGAACAGCTCCAGCCCCGCTTCGCCCGCCCGCCCATTCACGCGCAGCAGTTTCTGCACCACGCTCTGGCGCAGCCACAATTTGTCGGTGGCGCCCTCGATGCGGTGCCAGTAGGGCGGGTTCCTGTCCGTGGCATAGAAATTCTCGCCCTTGAGACCCGACGCGCGCGCTTCCACCACCGGCTCGCCGAACAGCGCATTGTCGCGGGCGATGGCGATGCGGCTGCGAAAACCCGCGCGGGCGGCGCGCGCCTGCGCCTGCGCGCCGATGGCGCGGGTCCGCAACTCTTCCAGTGCGCCAAAGGCCGACATGGCATTAGATTAGGGCGATGGGCGCCGAACCGGAAAGCTATTTTCCGCACGATTATCGCGAAGGCCGCCGCGCCTTCATCGCCGCCGCCCAGGGGCGCGGCCTGGATGTGGTCAGCCGCCTGCTGCCGGGCGCCCAGGGTCCGGATGGCAAGCCGCTGTTCCTCGATGTCTGCGCCATGGGTCCGCGCAATGCCAGCCGCGCGCTGCTTTTGACCTCGGCCACCCATGGCGTGGAAGGCTATTTCGGCTCCGGGGTGCAGACCGGGCTGCTCCGCCAGGGTGTGACGCCGCCGGGTGGGGTGCGGCTGGTGATGGTCCATGCCCTGAACCCGTTCGGCTTTGCCTGGGACCGGCGGGTGAACGAAGGCAATATCGACATCAACCGCAACTTCATCGACCATGCGAAGGCGCCACGCAATCGCGGTTATGACGAACTGGCCGAAGCCATTGCGCTGCGCGATGTGTCGCCGGATGGCATGGCGCGCGCCGATGCGCTGCTGGACGCCTATGCGCGAAAGCATGGCGCCGCCGCCTGGCAGGCCGCGATCAGCGCCGGGCAGTACAGTCATCCCGACGGGCTTTTCTATGGCGGCACCGCGCCCAGCTGGTCGGCCCAGGCGCTCCGCTCGGTGCTGACCGAAGACCTGCCCGGGATCGACCGGCTGATCGCGCTGGATTTTCATACCGGACTGGGCGAATCCGGCGCGGGCGAGATCATCGTCGACGCCGCCCCCGGCAGTATGGCTTACGCCCGCGCACAGGCCCTGTGGGGCGCGATGGTGGGGTCGGAAAGCGCGGGCGAATCCCTGTCGGCGCCGCTGACCGGCACCCTGGACCGCGGCCTGGCCGCCATGCTGCCGGGAGTGGAGCAGACCTTTGCGGCGCTGGAAGTGGGGACGGTGCCGCTCACCGCCATGATCCGGGCGCTCCGGCTGGCCAACTGGCAGGACCGGTTCGCCCCCGATGGCACGCGGGCGGACGAGATCGGACGGCTGATGCGCGATGCTTTTTATACCGACACGCCGGCATGGAAGCGCAAGGCATGGGCCTTGGCCCAAAAAAGTGTCCATGCGGCGCTGGCGTCATTGTGACGGCACAAAGTTTTGCGAAATCGCACCGCCCATGCTTGCGCCCTTGCGCAGGCCGGGGAATAGTTTGGCTCGAGATAATAAAATTGCGGGGAAGCATGCGCCAGATATTCGCCATCACCCTGACCGTGGCGCTGGGCGCTTGGGGCCTCGCCACCGCTGCCTTCGCCGCCGATACCGCCCGGCAGTCCAGCATGAAAAGCTGCGCCGCGACCTGGAAGACCATGTCGGACGCCGACAAGAAGCAGACCAAATATACCGATTACATGGGCCGCTGCATGAAGGGCGCCTCCGCCGCCAAGTCCAAGGACGTCGCCGCGCCCGCCATGGCGATGAAGCCCGCACCGGCCATGACGATGGCCGCACCCCGCGGCGGCCAGGCCAGGTGCAAGGACGGCAAGATCGTCACCTACAAGAACCGCAGCGGCACCTGCTCCGGTCACGGCGGCGTCGCTGCCTGGATGTAGGCGCCAGCCCGGCGCCTGACGCTGTTCGCCGCTTCAAGCGCGACGAACGCCGCAAGATGGACGACTTTTATTCCGGCGGGGAATCCCCCTGCCCGCTGATGAAGGCCTTGAGCCAACAGGCTTTCCAGCCGCCGGGGGGTGGGCTATACCCCCGGACGGAGCGTCGGCGGCAGCCGGAGCGACCAAAATAATGTCAAGGATGCACCCGTAGCTCAGCTGGATAGAGCGCTGCCCTCCGAAGGCAGAGGCCAGGGGTTCGAATCCCTTCGGGTGCGCCAGTTTTTCTTAGCGAGCACAGCGAGCTTAGAAAAACTGAGTGCCTCTTCGAGCCCGCAAGGGCGAGGGAGGCGCCATGCCGCAAGCTCCCCGCCCGCGCGCCAGCGCCTTGAGGGCGGGCGCGGCGCGCCTCTTAGCGAGCACAGCGAGCTTAGAAAAACTGAGTGCCTCTTCGAGCCCGCAAGACCGAGGGAGGCGCCATCTAATTAATTGAAATTGTTGGTTTAGTTGCACACTCGAGCATTCAGCTTGGTTGCATGGCATTGTCGGGGTAACAGCTGAGCGAAGATCCAACCAATGACGGTTGGGGCGCTGGTTCGAATCCAGCCGGCCCAGCGGATTTTCTCCTGCTTATCGAACAGCGAAATTTCTGCTGGCACGCATTTGACACGCAGTTTTAGGATGGTCGGTCTTGCTGTGGAGTAGCCATGACCCGCTTTGCCGTTGCCGACACCGCCCATGCGCTCAAGCCCGCGCCCATCGAACCGTCCTGGATCGAGGCAGGCTCGCCCATGGCGCGCAACTGCGTTTTGTTTCATTCCAGTGACAAGACCGCCTGGACCATGCTGTGGGACTGCAGCGCCGGGGAAATCCGCTGGCGCTACAGCTTTGACGAGACGATCCATTTTCTCGAAGGCAGCGTCATCATCACCGTGGAAGGCAGCGCCCCGCGCCGGTTCGGCCCCGGCGATGTGATCTTCTTCCCGGCGGGCGCTGTGGCCCAATGGAAAATCGACACTTATATTCGCAAGCTGGCCTTCTGCCAGTTGCCCACCCCGCGCCCGCTGCGCCTGCCGCTGCGCGCCCTGCGCCGCCTGGCGCGCATCCTGGGCAAGACCGCCGCCGCCCTGGTTGCGCGATAGCCCGCACTGCAGGGGCGGGCGGCAACTCGGTTGCGCCATTTCTTTGGCGCTGCGCGCAAAAGAAATGGCAAACTGCCCCCATGCTGCTGCCCGAACTGCCCATCGCCTTCGGCCTGGTCGCCACCACGGCGGCCTCGGCGCTGGCGGCGCGCCGCCTGCACATTCCATTTTCCATCGTGCTGGTGCTGGTCGGGCTGGCCCTGGGCTTCATGCCCTTCATGCCGCAGGTGGAGTTGCGTCCGGCGCTGGTGCTGAGCCTGCTGCTGCCGCCGCTGCTGTATTCGTCGGGCGTCGGCATGAGCTGGCGCAACTTCAAAGCCGATCTGCGCCCCATCCTGCAACTGGCGGTGGGCTGCGTGGTCTTCACCGCCGCCAGGGTCGCCGCCACGATACACTGGCTGCTGGGCCTGCCGCTGGCGGTGAGCTTTGTGCTGGGGGCGGTGGTGTCGCCGCCGGACGCGGTGGCGCCCATGGCGATCGCGCGCCGCCATGCCGTGCCGGGGCGCATCCTGACCATTCTGGAGGGCGAAGGGCTGGTGAACGACGCCACCGCCCTGATCCTGTTCAGCTTCGCGGTTGCCGCGGTGATAGGCGGCGCGGCCTTTTCCCTGACCTCCGCGGTGGGCGATTTCTTCGCGATCGTGGCGGGCGAGATCGCCTGGGGGCTGGCGGTCGGCTGGGGATCGCTGGCGCTGCGCCGCTGGGCGTCCGATACCCGCGTCGAGATGGTGATGGCCCTGCTGACGCCCTTCGCCGCCTTCTGGGTGCCTGAAAGCCTGGGCGGCTCGGGCGTGCTGGCGACCGTCACCGCCGGGCTGTTCGTGAGCTGGAACGGCCCGCGCTTCATCTCGCCCGCCACCCGGCTGCAGGGCTTCTTCGTCTGGGACATGGTGGTCTATCTGATCGAGGGCGTGATCTTCCTGCTCACCGGCCTGCAGGCGCGCATGATCGTCGAACGGCTGCACGCCGGCGATTGGAACCGGGTGCTGATCGCGGCGGGCGCGGTCTGCCTGGTGGTGATCGCGGTGCGCTTCCTCTGGGTGTTCGCCGTCACCTATGTCTCGCGGCTGCTGCCCGGCAGGCTGCGCGTCCGCGGCCCCATGCCGCCCTGGCGCAGTGTTTTTGTCGTCGCCTTCACCGGCATCCGGGGCGTGGTATCGCTGGCGGCGGCCCTGTCCATTCCCTTCCTGGCGAACGGCGCGCCCTTTCCCGACCGCGACCTGCTGCTGCTGGTGACTTTCGCCGTGATTTTGGTGACGCTGGTGGGACAGGGGCTGAGCTTCGTCTGGGTCATTCGGGTGCTGGGCCTGGCCAATGACGGCAAGCGCGAGGCCGAAGACGCCAAGCGGCGCGAGGTGGCGGCGCGGGTCAAAAGCATAGACGCGGCGCTGGCGCGGCTGGACGATCTGGAAGGCGCGGCGGCGTCGCCCGAGACGGTGGCGGTGCTGCGGCGGCGCCATGGCGACCGGCGGGCCTATTTCGTCGCCGCCTGTCAGGATCTTTCCGACGGCAATGTGGCGCTGAGTTCGGTGGCGCTGCAACTGCGCTTTGTCGAAGCCGAGCGCGACAGCATCGCCGATCTTTACTGCCGGGGCGAGATTGACGACGAGTCCCGCCGCCGCATCGAGCGCGAACTGGACCTGGAAGACTCGCGGCTGCGTCATGCGGCGCAGTCGGGCGTGGCGCGGATTCTTTGATCGCCCCCTGCCGGTGTGTGCTAAGTCGGTCGGCGGCACACCAGCATCTTGGTGGTCATGTCCTGCACCGCTTCGCCCTTGTGGTTTTTGGTGACGCTGCGCACCGTGATCATGCCGCGCTCGGGCCGGGAGCGCGACGGCGTCACCGCCAGAACTTCGCTTTCCACCGTCAGGGTGTCGCCGGGGCGGGTGGGGCGCGGCCATGTCAGCTCGCCGCCCGCGCCGATCAGCCCGCCGGCGATGGGCATGCCGCTTTTTACCAGCAGCGACATGGTGATGGCGGCGGTGTGCCAGCCCGACGCCACCAGGCCGTGAAAGAAGGTGTTTTCCGCCGCCTTCTCATCCAGGTGAAACGGCTGGGGATCGAACTGGCGGGCAAAGGCCTTGATCTGCTCGGCGTCCAGGGTGTGGGCGGCGCTGGTGAAGCGCTGCCCGACCCGAAAGTCTTCAAGAAAAAGCTCTACCATCTCAACCACCATGGGCGGCCCTGAGCCGCCCATCCAACTTTGCCAAACATGGACGGAAGTCGGAGGGCCGGGTCAAGTCCGGCGATGGTCAGATGGGTTAGGCAATCAGCTTCCTGGCTATCTGCGCGACACGCCTGCCCTGGAAGCGGGCCACCGCCAACTCGGCTTCGGTCGGGCCGGCGGGCGGATTGCCCGACACCACGCTGGCGCCATAGGGCGTGCCCGCGCCCGCGAACATGGCGGCGTCGGCAAAGCCGGTCGGCACAATGATCAGGCCCAGATGCGCGAAGACGGGATAGAGCGACAGCGAGGTGATCTCGTTGCCGCCATGGGGCGTGGCCGAACCGGCAAAGGCCGACCCGGCCTTGCCGTTCAGCGCGCCTTTCGCCCACAGCCCGCCCAGTCCGTCAATATAGGCTTTCAGTTCCGACGCCACCGCGCCGAACCGGGTGGGGGTGCCGAAGATGAGGCCGTCGGCCCATACCGCGTCCTCGGCGGTCGGCTCGGCATAGCGGGCGTTCATCGCCTCCGCGCTTTCCTTCCAGCCCGGCACCGACGACAGAATGTCATGGCCGACCAGCTCGCGCGCCCGGCGCAGGCGAACCTCGGCGCCCTCGGCCTCGGCGCCTTCGGCGACGGCCTTGGCCAGGCCTTCGATGGTGCCGGTGCGGGAATAAAAAGGGATCAGGATCTTGGGGGCGGTCATGGGGAAACTCCGGTGTCCTACTGCAACATCCAACATGGGACGCTGGCCTTATTCGGAAAACTGGGATAATTTCGATCTTACTGTTCGAGAAAGTTGAATAGTGGAGCCAAAATCCCCCACCCTGGACCAGATCGCCGTCTTCCTGGCGGTGGTGGAGACCGGCAGCTTCGCCGCTGCCGCAAGAAAGCTGAGGCGCGCCACCTCGGTGATCAGCTATGCCGTCGCCAATCTGGAAAACCAGCTTGGGGTGCGGGTCTTCGCCCGCGCCGGAACCGCCAAACCGAAACTGACCGAGGCGGGGCGCGCCATCCTGGCCGACAGCCGCCAGCTTGCCATCGCGCTGGACGGGCTTTTGGCCAAGGCGCGCGGATTGACCCAGGGGCTGGAGGCGGAAGTCAGCCTGGTGGTCGATGTGATGCTGCCGGCCAGGAAGCTGGTGAAGACGCTGGACGCGTTCGCCAAACAGTTTCCCACCGTGGCGCTCAGGCTCAAGGTCGAGGCGCTGGGCGCGGTGACCCAGGCCGTGCTGGAAGGCAGCGCCGCCTTTGGGGTCAGCGGGCCGCTGGAACTGGCGAATGATCTTCTCGCCCGCGGGCCCGCCGGATCGGTAAAGCTGGTGGCGGTGGCGGCCCCCGGCCATCCCCTGGCGCTGATCGCCGGGCCGGTCAGCCAGGCGCTGGCGCGCGACCATATCCAACTGGTGCTGACCGACCGTTCGCAGCTCACCGCCGACCGCGACTTCGGCGTGGTGGCGGTGAAGAGCTGGCGGCTGGCCGACCTGGGCGCCAAGCATGCGCTGCTGCTGGCGGGACTGGGCTGGGGCAACATGCCGGGGCCGATGGTGAAGGACGACCTGAAGCGCGGGCGGCTGGTGAAGCTCGCGATCCAGACGCCTGGCGACCTGGCCTATCATTTCCACACCGTCTATCGCGGCGACACGCCGCCCGGTCCCGCCGCGTCCTGGCTGATGGAACGGCTCGCGGCCGCATAACGGTGCTGTCACAATCGCACGGCATTTTGGAACGAACGCGACTGTCGCGCATTGGCCCCAGTGCGCGTAAGATTTTTACGTTCGATATTTCAACCATGGAGTGAATGACATGGCGGCAAAGAAAAAGAAAACCAGCAAGAGCGTGAAGACGAAGAAGAAATCAGCGGCGAAGAAATCCCGCCCTGCGACCAGGAAGGTCAAGACAGTCAAGAAGGCGAAAAAGACCAGGACGGCGAAGCGATCCGCCCGCGCGGCGGTCAAGGCCGTGAAGAAGGCCCCTGCCAGGAAGAAGAAAAAGAAGGCCGTGGTCGGCGAGGGCGATTACCAGGCCTCGCGCATCTTCCTGAAGGACCAGTCCGGCTTCGTGCAGAAGAACAGGGGCCGCATCCCTGAGCTTGGCAAGGCTGCCGAGCGCGCCCTGGAAGGGCCGCAAGGCGATTCCCTGCGCGACGCGGAAGCCACGGCAGCAGCGCGGTCCCGCGACACCTTCTAGGTTCCCGCGGCCCGGAAAAACGCCGCGTCCCTTGCGGGGCGCGGCGTTTTGGTTGGTGGTCGGTGGCTACTTATCGACTGGCTTGAAGTCCAGGGCGCAGCCATTCGTGCAGTAACGCAGGCCCGTGGGACCAGGCCCATCATTGAAGACATGACCCAGATGGCCGCCGCAACTGGCGCAATTGAACTCGGTGCGGACCATGCCATGGCTGGTGTCGGTGGTGGTTTTCACCGCCCCGGGCAGGGTATCCCAGAAGCTGGGCCAGCCGGTGCCGCTGTCAAACTTGGTCTTGGCGTCGAACAACTGGGCGCCGCAGCCGGCGCAGTCGAACTCGCCGGGGCGCTTTTCGGCGTTCAGCGGGCTGGAGCCGGGGCGTTCGGTGCCCTTCTCGCGCAACACGCGGTGCTGTTCGGGGGTCAGGGCCTTGGTCTCGGTCATGGCTTGTTCCTTTCCTTCCCCAGTTCGTCTTGGGCCGCAGATAGTTACGCTATCGGCTGTCTCAAGGGTTCGCGGCGACCACCATCTTCAGCATGTCGCTGAGCCGGCCGGTATTGCCCGCCGCAAAGCCCGGGTCATAGATGACATCGTCCACCTTCCAGCCCTGCGGCGTCGCCGCCACGATCACCACATCATTCCAGGTGGCGGGTTTTGCGGGGGCGCGGCCGGCTATCGCCGCGGGGTTGTAACTCAGTGCCACCGGGCAGCGGGCCATCCTGGCATCGCCGTGGCACGCCCCGATCTTCCAGTCGCTTGCGCCCTCGAACAGCGAGGTAAAGATGTCGCCCTCCAGCATCGGCGGCACCGCGTTCTTCACCCGGGCGCTCAGCCGCGCCTGGGCCTGGGCGGCGTCGGCCAGCTGCTGGTTGAGGCGCGGGGTCAGCACCGGCTGGTAGCGCAGCCGCCCGGTGGCATCGGGAATGCCGCCGCTGTGCTGGGCATGATAGACGTCATAGAAAGCGCTGACCGCGCTGGCCGGGTCTTCCATGGCGCCCGCCGGCGTCACCGCCAGCAGCGCGAGGCAAAAAAGCCCGGCGCGCATCACCGCACCTTCAGGGAATCGCGGATTTCGCGCAGCAGCAGGATGTTTTCCGACGGCGCTTCCGCGGCCGGGGCGCCGGGCATGGGCGCCACCAGCTTGTTGAGCTGGCGGATCAGCAGGAACAGCGCGAAGGCCACGATCGCGAAATTGATGATGGCGTTGATGAACAACCCGTAATTGAGGGTGACGTCCTTGGCGGCCTTGGCGGCGGCCAGGGTCTCGGCGGGGGCGCCTTTCAGCACCACGAAGAAGTTGGAGAAATCCACGCCGCCCAGCGCCAGCCCGATCGGCGGCATGATGACGTCATTGACCAGCGAGGTGACGATGCCGGTAAAAGAGGCGCCGATGATCACGCCCACCGCCAGGTCCAGCACATTGCCGCGCATGGCGAATTTCTTGAATTCCTCGAACATATCCGTCTCCTGACTTCGCGGTCAGGCTAGTCGCGCTTGGCGTCGTCAACAAGGCGGCGGGGCGCGGCCAGATAGGCTATCGCCAACCCCGCCCCGGCCAGCGCGCCCAGCGTGTTGGCCAATTCGTCATGCCAATCAGGGTCTCGCCCGGCAAAGCCCTGCAGGATTTCCAGCACCCCGCCCAGCAGCACCAGGGCAAGGAAAATCCATACCAGCGAACGCCTGAGACCCCAGGCCAGCGAGGCCAGCAGCGCCAGCCCGAAATAGGCGGTGAAATGATCGGCCTTGTCCCACATCAGCGGGCCTTCCAGATGCGGCGGGTGCGGGGTCAATTCGCCCCAGGCCACCACCGCCAGCGCGGGCCAGAACAGCCACCGCCCGGCGCGGCGTACCCAGGGCAGGAAATAGCCATGAAAGAACATGCGCCGGTGTTAGCGCAAATCCTGCTCCGGCGCACCGGCCACTTTCAGGCCGGCTGGGCGCTCGCCATGCGGGCCCGCGAGCTTGTGACGCGCGGCCTGTCGGCGGAGGACTTTTCCAAGGCCGATAGCGGCGCCCCGTCCAGGGATTTCGGGGCCACAGGGGGTCCGCCCCCTTCGGCGGCGACAGCCCGCAGGTCCCTGCCAGGTAACCCCCGCTTGCTTTTTCGCCGCTTTTCCTCTTAAACGCGCCCTCTCGAGCAGCCCGGCCGGACATGCCGTGGCCGCTCCAAATGCGACTCCCCGTGCGCTTTGCGCACATCAACAATGGGGGAACCGGGCAGGTCTGGTCCGGGTGCCGAAAAGAAGGAAGCAAAATGTCCAAGATGAAGACCAAATCGGGCGCCAAAAAGCGCTTCAAGATCACCGCCAAGGGCAAGATCAAGACCCATCAGGTCGGCAAGCGCCACAGGCTGATCAACAATTCGCCGGCCCGCACCCGCGACCTGCGCGGCATGGACGCCCTGGCGCCCTGCGAGACCCGGCGCGTCAAGCGCTGGATGCCGTATGGCGGGGGCATCTAACCATGAGCCGTTCCCCCCGTTCCGTTCCGTCGCGCGCCCGCCGCAACAAGGTCCTCAAGCAGGCCAAGGGCTTCACCGGCCGCCGCAAGAACAACATCACCACGGCCAATGCCGCGGTCGACAAGTCGCTGCAGCACAATTACATCGGCCGCAAGGAAAAGAAGCGCAACTTCCGCGCTTTGTGGATCCAGCGCATTAACGCCGCCGTGCGCGAGCATGGCATCACCTATAGCCGATTTATCGCCGGGCTCGCCGGTGCCGGGATCGTGGTGGACCGCAAGGTCCTGAGTGATCTGGCCATCCACGAGCCCGCCGCGTTCAAGGCTCTGGTGGATCAGGCGTCTAAGGGTTAGGGCGGATCAGCAAAAGGTCCGGTGGACCTTTTGCCCGACCTAACGCCGCAGCGTCGCGTGACTAAACGCGACGTGAGGCCGGAGCAGTAGTAAAAGCTTCTCCGAGGTTTTCATGACCGACATCGCCGCCCTTCAGTCCCAGATCATGGCGCAAGTCTCCGGCGCGGCCGACGAGGCGGCGCTGGAGGGTGTGCGCGTGGCCACGCTGGGCAAGAAGGGCTCGGTGTCCGCGCTGCTGGCAACCATGGGCAAACTTTCGCCCGAGGACCGCAAGGTACAAGGCCCCCTGTTCAACGGCCTGCGCGATGCCGTCACGCTTGCCATCGCCGCCCGCAAGGCTGAACTGGGCGATGCGGCGCTGGAGGCGCGGCTCAAATCCGAGACGCTGGACGTCACCCTGCCCGCAAGGCCGCAGAACAGCGGCACGGTGCATCCCATTTCGCAAGTGCTGGACGAGGTGGTCGCCATCTTTGCCGAGCTGGGCTTTGGCGTCGCCGAAGGCCCGGATGTGGAGTTCGACGACTATAATTTCACCAAGCTGAACATTCCACCGGACCATCCCGCCCGCCAGATGCAGGACACTTTCTATGTCTGCGCCCAGGCCGACGGCAGCAGCCATGTCCTTCGCACCCACACCTCGCCGGTGCAGGTGCGCACCATGCTGGGTTCCAAGCCGCCCATCCGCATGATCTCGCCGGGGCGCAGCTATCGCGTCGACAGCGACGCCACCCACTCGCCCATGTTCCACCAGGTCGAGGCGCTGGTGATTGACGAAGGCATCACGCTGGGCCACCTGAAATGGACGGTGGAACAGTTCTGCAAGGCTTTCTTCGAGATTGACCAAATCGAACTACGCGCCCGTCCCAGCTTCTTTCCCTTCACCGAACCCTCGCTGGAATGGGACATGCGCTGCGACCGCTCCACGCCAGGCAAGATCGTGTTCGGCACCGGCAATGACTGGCTGGAGCTGGGCGGCTCGGGCATGGTTCACCGCAAGGTGCTGGAGAATTGCGGCATAGACAGCGCCAGGTATCAGGGCTTTGCCTTCGGCTTCGGGCTGGACCGCATGGCGATGCTGAAATACGGCATCCCCGACATCCGCAGCTTCTTTGAAGGCGATACCCGCTGGCTGAAGCATTACGGCTTCGCGGCGCTGGACATCCCCACCCTGGATGGGGGGCTTTCCCGGTGAAGTTCACCCTCTCATGGCTGAAAGAGCATCTCGACACCGATGCCAGCGTGGAAGCAATTGCCGCCCGCCTGACCGGGATCGGGCTGGAAGTCGAAAGCGTCACCGACGCCGGCGCGGGCCTGAAGGACTTTATCGTCGGCGAGGTGATCACCGCCGACAAGCATCCGCAGGCCGACCGCCTGCGGCTGTGCAGCGTTTCGACCGGGGCGGAAAATCTCCAGATCGTCTGCGGCGCCCCCAATGCGCGGGCCGGGATCAAGGTCGTGCTGGCCCGTCCCGGCACCGTCATCCCCGCCACCGGCGAGGCGCTGAAACTGGGCACCATCCGCGGCGTGGAATCACGCGGCATGATGTGTTCGGCGCGCGAACTGCTGCTGGGCGAGGATCATGACGGCATCATCGAGCTGAAGCCCGGCGCGCAGGTGGGCGCGCCGGTGATCGCGGCGCTGGAAGAAGCCGGGCTTCTGATCAACGATCCGCTGTTCGACGTTTCCATCACCCCCAATCGCGGCGATGCGGCCAGCGTATTCGGCATCGCCCGCGACCTGGCGGCATCCGGACTTGGCACCCTGAAGACCGAAAAGGTCGTGCCGGTGGCGGGGAAATTCCCCTCGCCCAAGACGATCACGCTGGATTTCACGCCCGAGAATAAAGACGCCTGCCCGATCTTTGCCGGGCGTCTGATCCGCGGCGTCAAAAATGGCCCATCGCCCAAATGGGTGCAGGATCGCCTCAAATCGGTCGGCATGAAGACCATCTCGGCGCTGGTGGACGCCACCAACCTGATCTCCCAGGACCGTGGCCGCCCGCTGCATGTCTTCGACGCCGACAGGCTGAAGGGCGGCCTCAAGGCGCGCATGGCCAAGGACGGCGAAACACTGGCGGCGCTGGACGATGCGACCTACACGCTGGACGGCCAGACCATCGTCATCGCTGATGACGCCCACGCGCTGGGCATCGCCGGCATCATGGGCGGCAAGGACTCGGGCAGCTATGACGACACCGTCAATGTCTTCATCGAATCCGCCTGGTTCGATCCGGCCCGCATCGCGCGCGTGGGCCGCAAGCAGGGCATCATTTCCGATGCCCGCTATCGCTTCGAGCGCGGCGTGGACCCGCAATTCGTGCTGCCGGGGCTGGAGCTGGCGACGCAGCTCATCCTGGAATGGTGCGGCGGCGAGGCCTCCGATGTGGTGATCGCGGGCGAACTGCCCCCGCCGCACAGTCCGATCGCCTTCGACCCCGCGCGGGTCGGGTCGCTGGGCGGCATCGAAATGCCCGCGCCTGCGATGCAGCGCATTCTCGAAGGCCTGGGCTTTGTGGTCGAGGCGCATGGCGCCGCCTGGCAGGTGGTGCCGCCAAGCTGGCGACACGATGTGGACGGCCCCGCCGACCTGGTGGAAGAAATCGTGCGCATCCACGGGCTGGATCATGTCGCCTCGGTGGCGCTGACCCGCCCCAGCGCGGTGGCAAAGCCGGTGCTGTCGGGGGCGCAGCGGCGCAGCCGCACCGCGCGCCGGGCGCTGGCGGCGCGCGGCTTCAACGAATGCGTCAGTTTTTCCTTTATCGCCCGCGACCAGGCCAAGTTGTTCGGCGGCGGCGATGACGGACGCCAGCTCTCCAATCCCATCGCCTCCGACCTCAACGCGCTGCGCCCTTCGCTGCTGCCGTCGCTGCTGGCGGCGGCGTCGCGCAACGCGGCGCGCGGTTTTGCCGAGCTGCAGCTGTTCGAAATCGGCGCCGCCTTCGACAGCGGCATGCCGGGCGATCAGAAGACGGTGGCGGCTGCCATCCGCAGCGGCCATGGCGCGCGCCACTGGCAGAAAAGCGCTGCGCCTGGCCTGTTCGATGTAAAAGCCGATCTGCTGGCAAGTTTGGAAGCGATAACAGGCGCACCCATGTCGGCGCCGGTCACGCAAGGCGCGCCAAGCTGGTATCATCCCGGCCGCAGCGGCACCATTGCGATGGGGCCAAAAGTGATCGCCCAGTTCGGCGAACTCCATCCCAGAGTGCTGGCGGCGTTCGATCTGAAAGTTCCGGCGGCAGGATTTGAAATTTTCCTCGACGCCATTCCCGAGCCCAAGAGCAAGGCCAAGACCAAGCCGCTGTTTGCGCCTTCGCCCTTCCAGGCCATCGAGCGCGACTTCGCTTTCGTCATGGACGCGGCGCTGGCGGCAGGCGAGATCGTCAAGGCGATCAAGCTGGCCGACCGCGCCTTGATCGACAGCGTCACGGTGTTCGACGTCTATGAAGGCGCCAATGTCGGGGCGGGGAAAAAGTCGGTGGCCCTGGCCGTGCGCATCCAGCCCAAGGACGCCACCCTGACCGAGGCTGAGATCGAAGCCTTGGCGCAAAAGATCGTTGCGGCGGCGCTGAAGCTGGGCGCCACGCTGCGGGCCTAGCCCGTTCTGTCATCTAGAACGTCAACAGCTTCGGCGCAGCCCCAATTTCTTTTGCCAGCTTCTCGAACTCCGCCCGGGCGCGCGGGTTGGACCGCTGGTGGCGCTCGGCCAGGATCAGCTCGTTCTTCTGGGTGTGTTCAAAGCCGGTGAATTCCGTCACCCGCACCTTGTAGCCATGGGCTTCCAGATACAGTCCGCGCAGCACATTGGTCAGGTGCGAGCCGAATTCGCGGCGATGAACGCCATGCCGCCACACCTGCTCCAGCGGACCCTTTACACTGTCGAGCTGCGCCGCCACTTCCGCCTGGCAACAGGGCACCAGCGCCACCCATTTGGCGTCATGCTTCAGGGCAAACACAATTGCCTCGTCGGTTGCGGTGTCGCAGGCATGCAGCGCGGTGACGATATCGACCGCGCCGACCTGGCTTTGCGCAATCGCGCCCTCGATGAAATCCATGCGATCAAAACCGCTTTCGGCGGCAATCTTGCGCGCCGTCTCCACCAGCTGAGGCCGCGCTTCCACATTCAGCACCCGGCCGCGCCCCGCAGGGCCGAAATACAGGTCGTAGAGAATAAAGCCCAGATAGGATTTGCCCGCCCCCAGATCGGCCAGCACCGGTTCCGGTTTGGCGGCCAGCGCCGCATCAATGGCGGGCTTGATCAACTGCGCCAGGTGCTGCACCTGTTTCAGCTTGCGGCGCGAATCCGCGTTCAGCCCGCCATTATGGGTCAGGATGTGCAGCGCCTTGAGCAGCGGCACAGACTGGCCGGGCCACAAATCCTTCAACATCGGCGCGTTCATGCAGATCCCCGTGCAGCAATCAGTCTGCCATGAAAATCATCGATCCGCGTCACCGCCTGTTCGGGATCGAGCCGTGAAAGGTCATGGGGACGGCGCGGCGGCATGGCGTTAAAGCTCTTTTGAAAAACGGCAATCCCTAGGGAATCTCGACAGTAACCCCCAAGCCGCGCCTTGGCGACCGGCTGGCATATCCGCGGTTCTCAAAAGCCCTGTTGTGCCGGGGGGTTTGGGCCTGCTAGACCCCGCCCAAATGGCTGACATCTCCAAAATCCGCAATTTCTCCATCGTCGCCCATATCGACCATGGCAAGTCCACCCTGGCCGACCGGCTGATCCAGTTCACCGGCACCGTGGCGGCGCGCGAGATGACCAACCAGATCCTGGATTCGATGGACATCGAGCGCGAGCGCGGCATCACCATCAAGGCCCAGACCGTGCGGCTGGACTACAAAGCCGCCGATGGCCAGGACTATGTCCTCAACCTGATGGACACGCCGGGCCATGTCGATTTTGGCTATGAAGTGTCGCGCTGCCTGGCCGCCTGCGAAGGCGCGCTGCTGGTGGTGGATGCGTCGCAGGGCGTCGAGGCCCAGACCCTGGCCAATGTCTATCAGGCGATCGATGCCGGACTGGAGATCGTGCCGGTCCTCAACAAGATCGACCTGCCCGCCGCCGAACCGGAACGCATCCGCCAGCAGATCGAGGATGTGATCGGCATTGACGCCAGCGAAGCCGTCCTGATCAGCGCCAAGACCGGCATCGGCATCGACCTGGTGCTGGAAGCGGTGGTCACGCGCCTGCCGCCGCCCAAAGGCACGCTGGATGCGCCGCTGAAGGCGCTGCTGATTGACAGCTATTACGACGCCTATCTGGGCGTGGTGGTGCTGGTGCGCATCATTGATGGCGAACTGAAGAAGGGCCAGAAGATCCGCATGATGGCGGCCGACGCCGTCTATCAGGTGGAACAGATCGGCGTCTTCAAGCCCAAGAAGGTCGGCGTTGAAAAGCTAGGCCCCGGCGAGGTCGGCTATATCACCGCCCAGATCAAGCAGGTCGCCGACACCAAGGTTGGCGACACCATCACCGACGAGCGCAAAGGCACCGCCCAGGCTTTGCCCGGCTTCAAGCCGGCGCAGCAGGTGGTGTTCTGCGGGTTGTTCCCGGTGGATGCGGCGCTGTTCGAGGATCTGCGCGAGGCGCTGGGGCGCCTGCATCTCAACGATGCCAGCTTCACCTATGAGACGGAATCCAGCGCCGCACTGGGCTTCGGCTTCCGCTGCGGCTTTCTGGGCCTGCTGCATCTGGAGATCGTGCGCGAGCGGCTGGAGCGGGAGTTCAATCTCGATCTGATCACCACCGCGCCGTCGGTGATCTATCACATCTACATGAATGACGGCTCGATGAAGGAGCTGCACAATCCCGCCGACATGCCCGAAGTGACCTATATTGATCGCATCGAGGAACCCTGGATCAAGGCAACGGTGCTGGTGCCGGACGAATATCTGGGCAGCGTCTTGAAGCTCTGCGAGGACCGGCGCGGCCGCCAGGTCGAGCTGACCTATGCCGGCAACCGCGCCATGGTGATCTATATGCTGCCGCTGAACGAGGTGGTGTTCGACTTTTATGACCGGCTGAAAAGCGTGTCACGCGGCTATGCCAGCTTCGACTATCACATCGAGAAATATGAGGAAGGCGATCTGGTCAAAATGTCCATCCTGGTCAATGACGACCCGGTGGATGCGCTGTCCATGGTGGTCAACCGCCAGCGCGCCGAAGGCCGCGGCCGCTCGATGTGCGAGAAGCTGAAAGACCTGATCCCGCGCCACATGTTCAAGATTCCGATCCAGGCCGCCATTGGCGGCAAGGTGATCGCCCGCGAAACGCTTTCTGCCTTGCGCAAGGACGTCACCGCCAAATGCTATGGCGGCGACATCAGCCGCAAGCGAAAATTGCTGGACAAGCAGAAAGAGGGCAAGAAGAAGATGCGCCAGTTCGGCAAGGTGGACATTCCCCAGGAAGCCTTCATCGCCGCGCTGAAGATGGACGATAATTAGGGTCCAGACTCATAAAGTCCACCACACGATAGCAGCGACGAGGCAGATGGAGGCGAGGAAGTTTCTTGCCAATCTGTCGTAGCGGGTGGCGATACGCCGGAAGTCCTTGAGGCGGCAGAAGGCGTTCTCGATCTTG
>DASZQW010000021.1:0-20675 GCA_035549455.1 Rhizomicrobium sp.
ATTCCCTCAATTCAGGGATGTCTCTAATTTCAATGTCGGTTTGTATATGCAACAGACGGGGCAGTTCTCGGAGGAGGATACGCTTTCTCTAGCTGGAACATTTGCACGGTATTTCTCCAGCAACTATATGCCCAATCAGCCCCACGGCCTGGACCCTAGAACAGCGTCCCTTATCAAGGCTGGATACAATACCGGTGCAAGCGGAGTGCTGGGCAAGGCCGCGAATTAGTATGTAATCAGGAGTTAAGTCGAAGATAGAGCCAATCATCATAAGCGAACACCAACATCGCCAAACAGCAAAAGGCAGAAAAGATTTTAGTTCCCGCGCCGGGCTGGCGTAGCAGTCTCACAAAAAAATAACACCCGATCATAAAATGAATTGCCGCGCGAAGCAGCTGTAAGACAGTGAACGGCCCAGGGATCATTGCCGATAATCTCCTCGATTTGCTGCATGATACCATGAGCAATCGGGTTCCCAAAAGTCCAGACGCCGCCTCGGACGTTAAACTGTCTGAGATTGTCGCCCTGCAGGCCGCAAACCTCGGCGCCGCAAGGCAGAACGCCGACCAGCTAGCGCATCTGGAAAAGGTGATAACGCCGTGAGCAGATTTATGCTCTTCCAGGCGCCGCGCGCCAGGGCGGGCGATCTTGCGCGGTTAGGCGCCGACCTGGCGGCGCTGCAGATGCGCTGGGCGCTGGTCAAGCTGGCGACGAAGTACAGCCCCGACCAACCACGCGTCCCGGCCGGAAATCCAGACGGTGGGCAATGGACGGAGTGGGTCCGTGTCGCCGCTAACGACCGGGGCGCAGGCGGCATCGCGACGGAAGAAAATCTCCACGCGGAGTCCGTCATTCCCAAGAAACCGAAGGGTGTCGATATTGAATCCAACATCCGGCAGGCAGAACGAATGCGAATGATTCTTCCGCCTCCGGTGAATCTTCTCTGGTTCTATGATCAGGTACACATGGCGGGTCCGTGGGACTACAAGCATCAGTACGGGCGGCCCTACGCCGACTTCGGAAATTTCAACTTCGGAGCCACCGGCGCGGCGCTCGGCCTTTCCGAAGATACGCTCCTGCGCACCGCTGGGTGGGCCCAAACCCGTTCGGGAAACTCCGGTGAAGGAATCCCCTCAGGTCTATCAGCCGCCTTGGCAGGATTCGGCGGAAAATCACCGTTTGGAGATGATCCGAAGGATCAGGATTGGATTAGGCGGGGAATTGAATATTATCGGCGAAAACAAGGCCGATAATCCGAAATGCGCGCCAAACGCCCGCTGGTTCTGATTGCCGTGATTGCAGCCTGCACCACAGCAGTTTACTGGGTTGTGAATTTCGACCCTTGCACCACAGAATTAGCGCAAGCAATTCCTTCGCCGGATGGGGAAAAAACGCTTGTCATCTTTCACCGCGATTGCGGGGCGACCGTAGATTTCAATACCCATCTAAGCGTTACGCTCGCCAGTCAGAAATTTTCTTTCGACCAGTTTCCGCCGGTTTTTTCTGTCGGCGGTGAGAAGCTTCGGGCGCGATGGATATCCAGCGATGAAATTGAAATCACACGTCCTGCCGGCGAACGGATTTATCGCCAAGGTAGCCGGTCGGGCAACGTGAGCATCGTCTACCGTTAGTCTCTTTGTTTCTTTGACGCCGCCTCGGACGTTAAACTGTCTGAGGCTGTCGCCTTGCTTGCCGCCGACCTCGGCATCGCAAGGCAGAATGCCAACCAGCTAGCGCATCTGGAACAGGCGGTGACGCCGTGAACCGCTTTGTCTTCTCGCAGGCGCCGTGCGCCGTGGCGGGCGATCTTGCGCGGCTGCGCGCCGACCTGGCGGCGCTTCAGATGCGCTGGGCGCGGGTCAAGCTGGCGATGAAGCACAATTTTGATCCCGGTCAGCCGCGTGTCCCGGCGGGAAGTTCGGACGGCGGGCGATGGACGGAGTGGGTCCGTGTCGCCGCCAACGACCGCGGCGCAGGCGGCATCGCGACGGATGCGACGACTAGGCGGCTCCTTCCAAAAAAACTTCGCCGCGTTGACAGTATTCCACCAGGCGCAGAAACCTTTGTGGCTCCTGATGGCACAAAGTTTCTGGCCCCGGCCACGGCAGATTTTGAAAAGGTATATGCTTCCGGACAGACCCTGCTAAATCAAAATCAGAAGGATTGGATCAGTTATATCAACGACAAAGTTGGCCAATTTGGCGAGTTTGATTTCCAGCGCAGTGATGGGTTGTTTTATTCGCAATATACAAATGCCAGCAATTATGCAGCCGGTCTATTCATGAGTGGCGCTGGATTTTCATATCGTGACACGATCGCTATCGCTGGCGGCTACGCGATAAGCCATTCTTCCGGCGGTGTTACTGCAAACCGGATTCGATGGTGGACATATGGATATCTGGCAGGATATTTAAGAGCACCACTTACACCGCTGCCCTCGGCAACCAAGGCGTGGTTGGGATGAAGCGTCATATCGGTTTTTTGCTTTTATTGTTTCTGGCGGTTGTGCTCGCTTCCCTCCTCGTTGAGGCAGGGGCGATCATGCTTTATGGCCACGTTTTTCCTCATCCGCTTCCGGTTGGTAGTAATTGATACGGGGTGCCGCGTAGCGGTGGGCCGATCCCGCTGACGTTGCCGCCCGTATCGCCCCCGGCCAGCCTGATGACGCCGCCTCGGACGCCAAGCTGACTGAGATTGTCGCTCTGCTCCGTTAAGCCGAATATCGCGCCCGGGGGGCGCTAGCTCTTCGCCTTGCGCGCCGCGATCAGCTTCAAGAGCTGGTTGCGGATGGTGCCGCCGCTGAGCTGGCCATACTCGGCATAGCCTTCCGCCTTCAACTGGCGGCGCACGCTCATCAGGCTGTCGCAGGGGCCGTCCTTGGCTAGTGCGAAGGCGCGCTCCAGGCAGGTCGGGCGGTCATCCATGAAGGCTCATCCGTTCGGGCGCGGCGGGCGCCACCTGCGCGTCCAGCCCGCCCCGTTTGAGCATTTCGGGGAGATAGGCGTTCTGGGCCGTCAGCTTCGGATCGCGCACACCCACCTCATGCACCGGAACGGCGCGGCCTGTGTTATACCATGCGCATGCACAAAAGACCTGAAATGTACGCTGAGGGCTCTGCCAAGGCGCAAAGCATCGAAAGTTTCGCCCGCGAATGGGTTTTGTCCAATGTTACCAATGTTCCGGGCCTTGCCGACCTGGTGCGGGAGGTCGACCGGCTGGCGTCCCGGATGACCGCCGACGCCCGCCTGGCGGGCATCAGCGGCGGGGAACTGGCCCGCGCGCTTGGCGACATCGACGAGTATCTGACCCTGGAATATGAAAAGAAGCCCGCGGCTCTCGCCGCGGGCTTCACTTGACGCTTGGGGCCCTATGGGGAGGGGCAGACCACGGGCCTTACGCCCCAAGATTTCGTTGCGTCCTAAAGGATGATTTCGCGAAGGAAGGCGCCCGAATAGGGGTCGACCTGCACGAACACCACGCGCCCGAAGCGGTCATGGGTGCGCACCACATAGCGGCCGTGCACGAAATAGGGATCGCCGATCATCCGGTAACGATGGAAGCGCAGGGCGTCGGCGATACGCAGCCGGTCCACGAAACCGCGATGTTCGAAGCGCGTGTCGCGGCGGTCCTGGCGCAGCGCCTGGCGGTCGTGGCGGATGTCCTGACGGACGTCCTGGCGGTCGTGGCGAACATCGCGCGGCGCGGCGCTGGCCGAACCCAGGCCCGCTGCCGTCAGGACCGCGAGGGACGCAGCCGCCAGAAGTGTTTTGGTGTTGAACATGGTCGTCTCCTTGTGTCCATTGCGGGCGGCATGATCGCCGTCCATGACCGCGAACTTAAGGCTGTGAAACTGAACCGGGTCTGGACGGGGCGTTCATTGCGGGTTCATCTCGCCGGGCTTAAATAAGTCCATGCGCGCCCGCCTGATTTTCCGCATTTTGCTGGGCTTTTTCGCCTTGGCCGCCTGGGCCGCCCTGGTTCCCGTCAGCGGGGCCTGGGCGCAGCCCCGCCATGGCCGCGACGGCGTGCAGCCGCTGGACCGCCTTTTGCCCGGCATCCGCCGCGACCATCCCGGCAACTTCTATGACGCCGAAGGCCCCACCTTTGGTCCGGGCGGCAATCCCCATTATCACCTGAAATGGATGACGCCCGACGGGCGCGTGATCTGGTACGATACCGATGCGCGCAGCGGCCGGGTGCTGGGGTCCTCGCCGGGACGCGACGGCTTTGATGCGCCGCGCCACGGGCCCGGCCCCTACATGGCCGATCCCTATGACCGCGGCTATGGCCGCCAGCGCGAGTATGAGCGGCGCAATTTTGGCGCGCCGCCCGGTTATGCTAGGCCTTACCGGGACGTTGACCGCGATTACGGACGCGGCGGCGGCCGCCAGCGGCACTGAGGCGATCATGCGCATCCTCCTGGTCGAAGACGATTCGGATCTGCAGCGGCTTCTGAAGAAGGCGCTGGGCGATGCCGGCTATGTCGTCGATATCGCCGCCGATGGCGAGGAAGGTCATTTCCTGGGCGACACCGAACCCTATGACGCGGTGGTGCTGGACCTGGGATTGCCCAAGATGGACGGCGTCACCGTGCTGGAGAACTGGCGCAAGTCCGGCAAGACCATGCCGGTCCTGATCCTGACGGCGCGCGATCGCTGGAGCGACAAGGTGGCGGGCTTTGATGCCGGCGCCGATGACTATCTCGCCAAGCCCTTCTATACCGAGGAATTGCTGGCCCGGCTGCGCGCCCTGCTGCGCCGCGCCGCCGGCATCGCCACCGCCGAGATCGAGATCGGCAAGCTGCGGATCGACACCCGCGCCAGCCGTGTCACCTTCGACGGCAATCCGGTCAAGCTGACCAGCCAGGAATACCGGCTGCTGGCCTATCTTGCCCATCATCGCGGCAAGGTGGTGTCACGCACCGAACTGGTGGAACATCTCTACGACCAGGACTTCGACCGCGATTCCAACACGATCGAGGTTTTCATTGGCCGCCTGCGCAAGAAGACCGACGCAGGCCTGATCCAGACGGTGCGCGGGCTTGGCTATTCCCTTGAAGATCCGAAACTGGGCGGCGGCAAGGCTGAGGCTTGAGTCCCTTTCGTCCCGCCTGATCGCGGCGGCGGCGGTATGGACCATGCTGGGGCTGGCGGTGGGCGGCGTTGTGCTGTCCAACGCCTTTCGCTTGGCGGCGCAGAACAGTTTCGACGCGGCGCTGCTGGCCGACATGGACGGGCTGATCGCCGCCGCCGAGCCTGATCCAAACGGCGGGGTGATGCTGGCCGACCGCTTCCTCAACCGCAATTTCGACCGCGTCTATTCCGGCCTGTATTACCAGATCAAAGCGGGCAGCGGCGGCGGCCAGATTTCGCGCTCGTTGTTCGACAGGCAGATCGTGCCGACTGGGCAAAGCCGCAAGGGACCGCTGAGCTGGGGCACCGCGCCGGGACCGGAGAACCAGACCTTGCGCGTGGTGTCGCGGCGCGTCGATCTCACCCCCCAAAACAGCAAGGATGCCGGTTACATCTTCATGGTGGCGGGCGACCTGGCGGACGTTGATCGCCAGACGGCCGAGTTCAACACCACGCTGGTATGGTCGTTTGCGCTGCTCGGCCTGGGGCTGATCAGCGCCATCCTGGTGCAGGTCAAGATCGGCCTGGCGCCGCTGCGCCAGGTCAGCCGCGCGCTGGCCAAGATCCGCGATGGCCAGGCGCGCCGCCTGGACGGGCATTTTCCCACCGAGATCGCACCCCTGGCGGCGGAACTGAACTCGCTGATCCAGCACAGCGAGGAAGTGGTGGGCCGCGCCCGCACCCATGTCTCCAACCTGGCGCATTTCCTCAAGACGCCGCTGTCGGTGCTGGCGGCGGAAGCCGATGCGCAGCCTGGGCCGCTGGCCGACAGCATCAAGAAGCAGGTCTTCTCGATGCGCCGCCAGGTCGATCACTATCTCGCCCGCGCCCGCGCCGCCGGCTCGCTGGATGTGCTGGGCAACCGCACCCAGCTCTCAGCCGTGATGGATGACCTGGCGCGCGTCATCGGCCGCATCCATCCGGCCATCGTGATCGATGCGGAATGTGCCGAGGATCTCTATTTCCGCGGCGAGCGCCAGGACCTGGAAGAGATGCTGGGCAACCTGATCGACAATGCCTGCAAATGGGCCAAATCGCGCGTGCGGGTGCGCTGCGTGCGCCAGGCAGGCAGGCTACTTTTGACGGTCGAGGATGACGGGCCGGGCCTGTCGCCGCAGCAGCGCGGCCAGGTCGGAGAGCGTGGCGAAAGACTGGACGAAAGCGTACCGGGCTCGGGGCTTGGTTTGGCCATCGTGCGCGATATTTCCAAGCTTTACGGGGGATTTTTCGCCCTGAACCAGAGCGTCCTGGGCGGGGTGCTGGCCCGCCTGGACCTTCCGGCAATCGTCTAAAAGAAACAAGCCGTTAACAATAATTTATTAAGCTGCATGGGCGCAAAAGGGAAGGTGCGCGCCCATGCTGTCACCGGACAAGACCGGTTTGCTCAAGTCGTTCCTTGGCGCCTTGCCGGGCGCCATTGCGGCGCGTCTGGCGATGGCGGTGGAAGTCGACCGCCTGATGGACGGCACCGCGCTGCCCCATGACGATATCCTTGATGCCGTGCGCCCCATCCTGCGCCGCGACCGTCACGACCGCACCCCGACACCCTTGCGCCTGTTCTGCCGCCCCTTTCAGGACCTGCTCGATTCCCAGCCGCGCAAGGCCAAACAGAAGGGCGTGATCGCGCGCACCAGCGTGGTGCCGGCATGGATCTGGGTGGCGCAGACCCTGCTGCCCGAGGACGCCGCCATCTATGTCCAGGATACCAAGGCGCTGATCCTGGGCCACAGGGTCCAGGAGGCGGTGGCGCGCGCCCAGCAATTCTGGCCGCTGGCCGGCGCCGCCATGGCGGCGGCCCTGGCTGATCCGGGCCGGCGCAAGGGCCTGGAAAAGATATTGGGCGACGCGATGGCGGTGGAGGATGCGGCCGAAATGGCGCTGCTGCTGCCCGTGGGCCAGGACATCGAGCAGCTTGCGCTGACGCTGCCGCGTCCCGTTGCCGCCTTCACCGAGGCCCTGGTGTGGCAGGTGCGCGAAATCTACGAACGCCTGCTGGCGTCGGACCCGGACGCCGCCGCCTATGTCGCGGTGGCGGTGATGAACCGGCTGGTCCGCCCCTGGGAGGCGCTGCGCCTGCCCATGCTGCTGACGCGCAAGAATGACGATACCCTGATCGCCAAGACCGACATGGGGCTGGTGGGCGAGATCCTGTTTGACCGCATGGAGACGCTGAAGGCCTCGATCCAGGTCACGCGCCATCCCTTGTTCGACGCCGACCAGCTGATGGAAGAGGTTCGCAGCTTCGCCGATCTTTCCAGCCAGCTGGTCAAGGAGATTGAACTGAAGCGCAACGGGGAATGGGGCAAGCGCCTGATGGCCGAGCGCGCCGAAATCGGCAAGGTGATGGAAAGCTTCATGGACCGCGCGCCGCGCGAGTTCGCCGCCGCCTTGCCCACCGCCAAGGGCACCGGCGCGGATTTCCACAAGCATCCCGGCGCGGAAAAGCACACCATGGCGCTGCGCTATGCGCGCCTGGTGGCGGGCAGCCGCAACTTCGCCGCCGCCGCCTCCTTCGCCGCCAAGCAGAAGACGGTCTATGACGAGCTGTGCTCGTCGCTGCAGCGCTACAATGACGATGTGATCAAGGCGCTGAAGATCGATCCGGCCAATGCCGTCGCCGCCGCCCAGTTCGAGCTTTGCGCCAAGCTGACCGCCCTGCTGTTCAGCGAGGAAGAAGCGGAGCTGCTTCGCAGGCGTGGGAAAGCCGCACTCAGCGCGGCTGCCTGATATTTGCCGCCAAACGCCGCGATTGCCCTGCGCCTGCATTTTTAAAAGGGCGGCATCCGCCGCCGGGGCGCGGCAAAGCCGCACGCAGCGCGGCGGCGTGATCAGGCGCCCGACAGGCCAGCCTTGCGCCCTGATACCTTCATAAAGCCAGTCTGAACGGCACATGAACGGCCGGGAGTTCCGCGCGAAATTTTCTTTAAATCATCTTTGACATTGAACGTCCGTAGCCGTCTCTTACTTACATCGGGAGGGGCAAGCCCCGATCGGAATTCCACTGGAGACCTTCCCATGCTTCGCACGTCGATGATCGCCGCCCTGACGGTGGCCCTGCTGGGCGGAACCGCGCTGGCGCAGCCCGCAAATTCCCCGCCTTCCAATCTGTCCCAAAGCGCACGCACCGCGCCGGACTATGACGATAACGACCGCGACGCGCCGCCGGTCTCGGCCCGCCAGGCCAATCCCCAGGCCCAGGCCACGGCGGACGAGCAGCGCAGCCGCGACATGTTCTGCCGCCGCGATGCGGCGGCGCGCACCGGCTACACCACGCCGCGCGATGCCGCCCGTGACGAGCAGACCCGCGGCGCCATCGGCGGCACCCTGGGCGGCGCCGCCCTGGGCGCCATCATCGGCGCCGGCGCCGGCAATGCAGGCCTCGGCGCCGCCGCCGGCGCGGGCGCGGGCCTGATCGCGGGCAGCGCCATCGGTTCCAGCAACGCCCGCCAGGCGGCGCGCGATGTCGAGGCCGATTATGGGGCCGCTTATTATGCCTGCATGCACGAGGCCGATGTTCCGCGCACAGCTTCGGGTTATGATCGCGGCTACGGCTCTGAGCGTGGCTATGACGAAGGCTATGGCTATCCGCCGCCTCCGCCTCCGCCTCCCGGCTATTACGGCTATCCCTATGGCGCGCCCTATGGCTATCCCTATGGCGCGCCCTATTACCCTTATTACTATGGACCCAGCCTGTCGTTGGGCTTCGGCTTTGGCGGTGGCCGCGGCTGGGGCGGCGGCCATGGCTTCCATGGCGGCGGTCGCCATCATTAACGCGATCGGGCGCGCCGATTGGGCGCTTTGATTGGGAACGGTCGGGCTGTAAGGTCCGGCCGTTTTCCTTTTGACCGGACACGATGCCGCCCAGAACCAATCCCGCCAAGCTCAACCCGCTGCAACTGCGCACCCTGGTGCTGCTGCAGGCCATCGCGCGGCTGCCTGATGCGTCCAAGCCGACGCCCGAGGGCGACACCGAGATCACGGCCTTTCCGCACGCCCATGGCGACCATTTCCACCTGGGCGACGCCATGGTGCGCGGCAGCGATGCCACCGGCCTGGAGAACCAGAATGTGTGGAACGCGCTGGCGCGCAAGGGCCTGGTCAAGTGCGAGTGGCCGCACCAGATCGCATTGACGCCTGCGGGCATCGGCTATGACAGCGGCATCGCGCACGAGATCCTGCATCAAGGCGGCCATCACTAATGTCGTGGTTTCGAACTTCGCTATGCTATGGATGTCGCGCTGTGAGCGAAGTTCGAAACCAAAACGACATTAGATTCAAAGAGTCTCTAGTGTCCCTCGATTCCGAAATTCGCGTCGAGCCTGATATAGAGACTGTGCGAATTTTGGAACCTGGACACTAGATGTCTCCCAAGCAAAAACGCCGCCTCGCCTTCGCCGCCGCTCTTGTCGCGGCGGGCGGCGTCGTGGCCTGGCTGGTGGTGGGCGCGCTGAAGGACAACGTCCTGTATTTCCGCAGCCCCAGCGATGTCGCCCAGCATGTGATCGCGCCGGGCGTCGCCTTCCGGCTGGGCGGGCTGGTGGAGAAGGGCAGCGTCACCCATGGTCCCGGCGCCGATGTTCGCTTCAACGTCACCGACGGCAAGGGCCATGTGCCTGTGTCCTATCGCGGCGTGCTGCCCGCCTTGTTCCGCGAAGGCCAGGGCGTGGTGACATTGGGCGCGGTCGATGCCGGCGGCACCTTCCAGGCGACCGAGGTGCTGGCCAAGCATGACGAGAAATACATGCCGCCTGAAGTGGTGGAGTCGCTCAAGCGCAGCGGCCGCTGGAAGGAAGGCGGACAGTGACCGGGGACCCCCCATGATTGGAGAATTGGGCCAACTGGTGCTGTGTTTCGCGCTGGCGCTGTCGCTGGTGATGGCGATGGCGGGACTTGCGGGCGCGCGCGCCGATGCGGCCCTTGCGCGCCGAATCGCCAGCGGCGCGGCGATGGGGCTGCTGGTGTTCGTGGCGCTGGCCTTCGGCGTTTTGACCTATGCCTTCATCGTCTCGGATTTTTCCATTGCCGATGTCGCCCACAACAGCAGTACGCTGAAGCCGCTGGTCTATAAAATCTCCGGCGTGTGGGGCAATCATGAAGGCTCGATGCTGCTATGGGTGCTGGTGCTGGCGGTCTATGCCGGGCTGGTGGCGGGTCTCAAGCGCGGCGGCGACCGTTTGACCAGCGGCGCGCTGGGCATCCAGGGCCTGCTGGCGGCGGCGTTCCTGCTCTTTATACTATTCACCTCCAATCCCTTCCTGCGCATCGATCCCGCGCCGTTCGAAGGCGCCGGCCTCAACCCGCTGCTGCAGGACCCGGGCCTGGCCATGCATCCGCCCATGCTCTATGCGGGTTATGTCGGCCTGTCGGCGGCCTTTTCCTATGCCGCCGCCGCCCTGATGGTGGGCGATCCCTTGATCACGCAGAACTGGGCGCGCGCCGCGCGGCCCTTCATGCTGATCGCCTGGATCGCGCTGACCTGCGGCATCGCGCTGGGTTCCTGGTGGGCCTATTACGAGCTGGGCTGGGGCGGCTTCTGGTTCTGGGACCCGGTGGAGAATGCCTCGCTGATGCCCTGGCTGATTGCCACCGCGTTTTTGCACAGCGCGCTGGCGACCGAGCGCACGGGGGCGTTTCGCACCTGGACGCTTCTGCTGGCCATTGCCGGTTTCTCGCTGTCGCTGATCGGCACCTTCCTGGTGCGCTCCGGCGTGCTGTCGAGCGTGCATGCCTTTGCCAGCGATCCCACCCGCGGCTTCTTCATCCTGGTGCTGATCGCGCTGGCCATCGGCGGGGCGCTGGCGCTGTTCGCCTGGCGCGCCCCCAGCCTGGAAAGCGGCGCGTCCTTCGATCCGGTCAGCCGCGAGACCGCGCTGCTGCTCAACAATGTCTTTCTGGTCGCGGCCTGCGCCTGCGTCTTTGTCGGCACGCTGTATCCCCTGGTGCTGGACGCGCTGAACGGCACCAAGATTTCGGTGGGGCCGCCTTATTTCGCGCTGACCTTCGCGCCCATCTTCTTTGCGCTGCTCTTGCTGGTGCCGTTCGGGCCGCGCCTGGGCTGGAAGCGCGGCGACCTGAAAGCGGCGTGGCGCACCTTGTATCCGGCCCTGGGGCTGGCGGCGGTGGCGGCGCTGGCGGTGCTGGCAATCGTCTCGCCGCGCAGCGTTGCGGCCTGCGGCGCCTTCGCCATGGCGGGGTGGCTGATTGGCGCCTCACTCATTGATATGCGCGGGCGCAAAGGGGCGCGGGCCTCGGCGTTTGCCGCCGCCATCGCCCATGCCGGGCTTGGCGTCACCTTGATGGGCGTGGCGGGCACCACCCTGTGGCGCAGCGAGGCCTTGGCGGTGGTGGGTCCGGGCCAGACCATGACGGTGGGGCCGTATACCTTGCGCTTTGACGGCGTCACCCAGGTGCAGGGGCCCAACTACACCGCCGACCGCGCCCATGTCGCGCTGATGGACGGCGGCAAGGTGACGGCCGTGCTGCTGCCGGAGCATCGCTTCTATCCCGCCGAGGGCCAGGACATGAACGACACCGCCATCCGCACCACCGGCTTGCGCGACCTGTATCTGGCGCTGGGCGATGATCGCGGCGGCGGGCGCTTCACCTTGCGCGCCTATGTCTCGCCGCTGGCGCCGCTGATCTGGCTGGGGGGGCTGGTGATGGCGCTGGGCGGCATGCTGAGCCTGTGGGGACGGCTGCGTCTGCGCGGCGGCGAACCCGCGGCCGATCCGGCCACCGCCGGATGAAAGCGGTCATCGCCCTGTTGCGGATGATGCTTCGGGCGCTGGCCGCTCCGGTATTGCTTGCCGGCTTCGCTCTCGCTGCGCCGTCTTTTGTTGCCGGCTCCGCTCTCGCTGCGCCGGTGGCCGATTCCTTCTCTAATCCCGCCACCGAAGCGCGCGCCCGCAATTTGCAGCGCCAGTTGCGCTGCCTGGTCTGCCAGGGCGAAAGCATCGATGAGTCCGGCTCGACCCTGGCGGCCGACCTGCGCCATCTGGTGCGCCGGCAGATCGCCCAAGGCAAAAGCGACCAGCAGATCGAGGATTATCTGGTGGCGCGCTATGGCGATTTCATCCTGATGAAGCCGCCGGTCCAGCCCGATACCTGGCTGTTGTGGCTGACGCCTTTCGCGGTGCTGGCGGCAGGCGGGGTGGTGGCCTGGGTCACGGTTAAAAAGGCTGGCGCCAGAGGGGCTTAGAAAATGCCGAATATTGCGCCCTTGTAACCATTGGGACGTATTGCGGCCATGTTAAGCTCTTAAAACATCCGCACCCCATGTCAGGGTCTGGGACCGAACAAAAACAGCCCCGAGGAGTCTCATGTCAAACCAATCCCCCAAGCCGGATAACGGCCTTTTCTACCGCCTCTCGCATCTGCCCCGCCCCAGCCATCGCCAGCGCCGCGTCATCGCCATGTGCTCCGCCGCCGCCATCGTCGTGGTCGGCCTGGGCGCTTTCGCGCTGCTGCCGCCGGTGGCGCATGTCCAGACCGCGGGCGCCCCCACCATGCTGGCCGCCAATGACGAAAGCCGCACCACGCCGCGCATGCTGGAAAACAGCGCCCCCTTCAGCTTCGCCGACCTGGTCGAGCGCGTTTCGCCCGCGGTGGTGACTATCACCAGCGAGACCACCACCACCGACAGCGATAGCGATGACGGCATCCCGGAGCAGTTCAAGAACCTGTTTCCGCAGTTCGGCCAGCGCCCGCAGCAGCCGCACCGCGCCGTAAGCGCCGGGTCGGGCTTCATCATCGACAAAGCGGGCTTTATCGTCACCAACAACCATGTGATCGACGCTTCCAAGAAGATCACCGTCAAGCTGCCCGATGGCCGCAGCTTCACCGCCAAGCTGGTCGGCACCGACCCGGTAACCGACATTGCGCTGCTCAAGATCAACAGCGACAAGCCGCTGCCGACCGTGGAATTCGGCGACGACAAAAGGCTGCGCGTGGGCGACTGGGTGGTGGCGGTGGGCAATCCCTTCGGCCTGTCCAACTCGGTGACCGCGGGCATCGTCTCGTCGCTGGGCCGCAACATCGAGTCCAGCCAGCAATATACCAACTTCATCCAGATCGACGCTCCCATCAACCGGGGCAATTCGGGCGGCCCGACCTTTGACCTGCGCGGCCAGGTGATCGGCATGAATTCGATGATCTTCTCGCCCTCGGGCGGCAGCGTCGGCATCGGCTTTGCCATCCCCGCCAGCCTGATCCACGACGTGGTGGCGCAGCTCAAGGCCCATGGCAAGGTCTCCAGAGGTTATCTGGGCGTCAACATCCAGAGCGTGACGCCGGAAGTCGCCGCCGCGCTGGGCATCAAGGGCACCAAGGGTGCGCTGGTTGCCGATGTGGTGGCGGATGGCCCGGCCGCACGGGCCGGATTCGCCCAAGGCGACATTATCACCGCCATTGACGGCATGGCGGTGGACGATTCCACCGACCTGACCCGCAAGGTGGCCAGCGTGCCGACCGGGCAGACTGCCAGCTTCTCGGTGCTGCGCGCCGGCAAACCCTTGACGCTCAAGGCATCGATCGGCAGCCGTCCCGACGAGAAGGTCGCGTCCAACGCGCCGATGGGCGGCGACTTCACCCCCTCCAGCGCCAGCGCCGCCGGCCTGGGCCTGTCGTCCCTGACGCCGGAAACCAAGAAGGCCTTCAATGTCAGCGACGCCATCGTGCAGGGCGCGGTGATCACCAAGGTCGATCCCGACAGCGACGCCGCCGACAAGGGGCTGCAGCCGGGCGATGTGGTGCTGAAGATCAACAACCGCACCGTGAAGAGCCCGGCGGACGTCCAGTCCGGCGTCGCCGATGCCAAGAAGGGTGGACGCTCCAGCGTATTGCTGCTGGTGCAGCGCAGCCAGGGCGGCACCGCCTTTGTCGCCATTGACGTGGAAAAATCGTGATCCATCGGGCGCGGAAGGAAACGTCCGCGCCCTTTATATTTTAAGCCTTTTCAGGAGAGCGGATGCGTATTCTCGTCGTGGAAGATGACCTGGAAGCCCAGCGCTACCTGGTGCAGGGTCTCAAGGAATCCGGCCATGTGGTGGACGAGGCGGCGGACGGCGAAAGCGGTCTGTCGCTGGCCTTGTCGCGGGCCTATGACGTGGCGATCATCGACCGCATGCTGCCCAAGCTGGACGGGCTGAAGGTGGTGGCCGAGATGCGCGAGCACGCCAATTCGACCCCGGTGCTGTTCCTGTCGGCGCTGTCGGAAGTGGATGACCGGGTGAAGGGCCTGAAGGCGGGCGGCGATGATTATCTCACCAAGCCCTATGCCTTTGTCGAACTGCTGGCCCGCATCGATGCGCTGATGCGCCGCCGGGCGCCTGCCGGCATCAGGACGCGGCTGGACGTGGGCGACCTGGAGCTGGATCTTCTCACCCGCGCCGCCAATCGCGGCGGCACCGACATCGAGCTGCAGCCGCGCGAATTCCGCCTGCTGGAATATCTGATGCGCCATGCCGGCCAGGTGGTGACCCGCACCATGCTTCTGGAAAGCGTGTGGGAATATCATTTCGATCCCCAGACCAATGTGATCGATGTGCATATCAGCCGGTTGCGCGCCAAGATCGACAAGGGTTTCCAGGCGCCCCTGCTGCACACGGTACGCGGCGCGGGTTACATGATCCGTGCGCACTGAAGTCCGGCGCTAGGGGCGGGCGAGGGATGCGCACCGGTCACCTGCTCCGCACAGGGCCCCTGCTCAGAACCCAGGCCTTCCGCATCGTGCTGGTCTATGTGCTGCTGTTCGGCTTTTCGGTGGCGGCGCTTTTGGGCTTCACCTACTGGAACACGCGCCGCACGCTGGACGCCCAGACCGACCAGATCATCGAGGCCGAGATCACCGGCCTGCAGGAACAGTATTCGCGTCTGGGTCTTCGGGGCCTGGCCGAAACCGTGCGCGCCCGCTCGCTGCATGGCGGCGAGGCGCTGTACCTGCTGTCGGACGGGCTGCGCCACACCATTGCCGGCAATCTCGACGCCTGGCCGCAGACCGTGGCGACGCCGGGCAATTTCGTGGAGTTCGATTACGAGCGCCCGGTGGACGGCAAGCTGGAATCGCGCCGCGCCCGCGGCCGCATGTTCGCGCTGACGGGCGATTTCGTGCTGCTGGTGGCGCAGGACGTACACGAGCGCTATCTCATCACCCGCATGTTCACCACCACCTTGCCCTGGACGGTGGTGCTGATCCTGATCCTGGGGGCGGCGGGCGGCGGGCTGATGAGCCGCAATATGCTCAGGCGCCTGGACACCATCAACCGCACCTCGGGCGAGATCATCAAGGGCGATTTGACGCGGCGGGTGCCGCTGACCGGCTCGGGCGACGAATTCGACGACCTGGCGGAAAATCTCAACCGCATGCTGGACCGCATCGAGCGGTTGATGAAGGGTCTGCGCGAAGTCACCGACAGCGTGGCCCATGACCTGCGCACGCCGCTCAGCCGGCTGCGCAACCGGCTGGAGGAATCGGTGGCGCGGCTGCAGGCCTCCGGCGTTCCCAAATCCGACAACATGGCCAGCGAAATCGAGCGCGCCATCGCCGAGACCGACCAGCTGATCGGCACCTTCAACGCCCTGCTCTTGATCGCCGAGACCGACGCCGGCACCACCCGCGCCGCCATGACGGCGCTGGACCTGCCCTCGGTCGCCGCCGATGTCGCCGAGCTGTATGAGCCGCTGGCCGAGGAGCGCAAGATCGGGCTGCAGCTGCGACCGTCCGGCGCCCTCACCATCGAAGGCAATCGCAGCCTGATCGCCCAGGCCCTGGCCAATCTGGTGGACAATGCCATCAAATACACGCCCGAGGGCGGCGATGTGCGTATCCAGACCGAGATCGGCGAGAATGGCATCGACCTGTCGGTGAGCGACAGCGGTCCGGGCATCCCGGCTGAGGACCGGGCGCGGGTGGTGGAGCGTTTCGTGCGCCTGGAAGCCAGCCGCAACTCGCCCGGTACCGGGCTGGGCCTGTCGCTGGTGGCGGCGGTGGCGCATTTCCACCATGCCGAGCTGGTGCTGGACGAAAACCGCCCCACCGGCCTTCGGGCCATATTGCGATTCCCCCGCACCGCCCTGCGCGCGCCGCTCAAAACGGCCGCTGAATAGTCTATAAGGCGCGATGCTTCGCGCCCCGCCCCGTCCTTTCGAACCAGACCGCGCTGCTCGCGTGACAGAAGCCCTGGCGCAAAAGGGCTTTGTCAGCGCCGAGCCGCTGCTGGACGCGGTGTTCGGCAACAGTCCCTATCTGGGGCGGCTGGCGCTGCGTGAGACCGGCGCCCTGGGGGAATATTTCGCGGCCGGGCCTCGGACCGTGCTGGACGCCGCCATCCTGCTGGCGCATGCGGCGGCGCGCGCCGACAGCGAGGCCCAGGCGATGCGGGATTTGCGCACCGCCAAGCGCCGCGCCGCATTGGCCATCGCCTTTGCCGACATAGCGGGGGCCTGGGACGTCAACACAGTGACGGCGGAGCTGACTCGTTTCGCCGATGCCTGTGTCGGGGCGGCGCTGCGCTTCCTGCTCCAGCAGATGGACCCGGCGGTGCGCGAGGAGGCTTGTGGTCTGACCGTGCTGGCGATGGGAAAATACGGCGCCCATGAGCTCAACTATTCCAGCGACATTGACCTGGTGGTGTTCTACGACGCCGAAAAATTTCCCTTTGCCAAGCGCGGCGACAAGCGCGGCGCGGCGGTCGATATCGTGCGCGGCTTGGTGCGGCTGATCGCCGAGACCACCGGCGATGGCTATGTCTTTCGCGTCGATCTGCGCCTGCGGCCCGATGCGGGGGCGACCCAGGTGGCGATCTCCACCGATGCGGCGCTCGATTACTATGAGGCGATGGGCCAGAACTGGGAACGCGCCGCCATGATCAAGGCGCGGGCCTGCGCCGGCGATCCGGCCACCGGGGCCGCCTTTCTGGAGGGGCTGCGGCCCTTCATCTGGCGGCGCACTCTGGATTTCGCGGCCATCGAGGACATCCAGTCGATCAAGCGCCAGATCCAGGCCCATGCCGGGCATGGCCAGATCAAGGTGGCGGGCCACAACATCAAGCTGGGAAAGGGCGGCATCCGCGAGATCGAATTCTTCGCCCAGACCCAGCAGCTTATTCTTGGCGGCCGCCATCCCGCCTTGCGCGTCTGCACCACCCAGGCGGCGCTGGATGCGCTGGCGGCGGAGGGCCGCGTCGATCCCGGGACGAGCGCGGAGCTGAAGGCCGATTATCGCTATCTGCGCATGCTGGAACACCGGCTGCAGATGGTGGAGGATCAGCAGACCCATACCGTGCCGGACAGCGCGGCGGGCGTGGCGCACATGGCCTGCTTCATGGGCCATGACAGTGCCGCCGATTTTCGCGTGGCGCTGACGGCCGTGCTGGAAAATGTGCAGGACTATTATGCCCGGCTGTTCGAAAGTCAGCCCGACCTCGCCAGCGCCGAAGGCGATCTGGTCTTTACCGGCGTCGAGGAAGACCACGAAACCCTGAAGACGCTGGCGGCGATGGGCTTTGGGGACGCCGCCCATGTCAGCCGCGCCATCCGGGGCTGGCACCATGGCCGCATCCGCGCCATGCGCAGCGCGCGGGCGCGCGAGCTTTTGACCAAGCTGATCCCCGCCATCCTGAAGGCGCTGGGCGCCGCCGCCGATCCCGATGTCGCCTTCCGGCAGTTCGACCAGTTCCTGTCGAACCTGCCATCGGGGGTGCAACTGTTCTCGCTGTTCCTGGCGCGGCCGCAATTCCTCGATCTGCTGGCCCATATCGTGGGTGCGACGCCCAGGCTGGCGACCTATCTGGCCCGCAATCCCGCCATTCTGGACGCCCTGCTGGACGCCGATTATCTCAGCCGCCTGCCCAGCCGGGCCGAACTGGACGCACAGTTTGTCCGCATGGCGGCGGGCAGTCACGAAGAGGTGCTGGACGGCGCGCGCCGCTTCACCCGCGAGGCCATCTTCCGCGTCGGGGTGCAGATCGTGGAGGGTGTCGCCCTGGCCGACCAGGCGGGACCGGCGCTGACCGACATCGCCGAATGTGTCATTGCCGGTCTGCTGCCGCACGTGGAAGACGCGATGGCCGCCGCCCATGGCCGCATTCCCGGCGCGGGCTTTGCCGTGGTGGCGATGGGCAAGCTGGGGGGTGCGGAGATGACGGCCTCGTCCGACCTCGACCTGGTATTCGTCTATGACGTGCCGGGCGGCGTGGAGGGTTCGGACGGCGCCAAACCCCTGGCGCCGACGCTCTATTTCGCGCGGCTGGCGCAGCGGCTGATCGCGGCGCTGACCAGCGCCACGGCTGCTGGCACGCTGTATGAGGTGGACATGCGGCTGCGCCCCACCGGCAACAAAGGCCCCGTGGCGGTGTCGCTGGAAAGCTTTGCCGCCTATCATGCCAGCGAAAGCTGGACCTGGGAGCATATGGCGCTGACCCGCGGGCGGCTGGTGGCGGGGCCGCGGCCGCTGCGCGCGCGGGTGGCGGCACAGATCCGCCGCCGCCTGACCCAGGCGCGCGAGCCTGCCGCCATTATCGGTGATGCCCGCGACATGCGGCTGCGCATGGCCGAGACATTTCCCGGCGCCAATCCCTGGGACCTGAAATACGCGCCGGGCGGGCTGGTGGATATCGAGTTCATCGCCCAGAGCCTGCAGCTGGTTCATGCCCCCGCCCAGCCCGACATCCTCAACACCAACACGGTGGCGGCGCTTTGCAATCTGAAGGCGGCGGGCCTGCTGTCCGAGACCGATGCCGGCGCGCTGATCGCCGCGGCGCGGTTGCAGCACGCCTTGACCCAGGTGCTGCGCATCGCGCTGGACGAGACGCCCAGGATCGAAGACGCCACGCGGGGGCTGAAGGCGCTGCTGACCCGCGCCGCAGGGGCCGGCAGCTTTGCCGAGGCCCAGAAGCGGCTGGCGGAGCGCCAGACCCAGACGCGGGACATCTTCAACCGGCTGATGGCTTAACCTGGCGGATTTGCTGGTTGAATCCCCGCTTGAATAGCCCTGGGCGATGGGTCATAACCCGCCGTCTTGGAGTGCGGGCGTAGCTCAGGGGTAGAGCATAACCTTGCCAAGGTTAGGGTCGACGGTTCGAATCCGTTCGCCCGCTCCAAGTCTATCAATAAAATCAATGGTTTGAATGGTGGCTTGGCTGAGAGGCCTGGCTACCCTTTTGCCGTGTCGCCACCCTGTCGCCACACGAACTTCGAAAAGCTTGGAAGTAAAACGAAGAAATATTCTATTGTTTCAAGGACGCTCCAGTTGTTATGGAGCAATGGCGCAAACATACAACACGAACAGGCCGCACTCATCGCTTTGCCGCCGCGAGCCTGCACCATCAGCATCGGGTCCGGCCCTTGCCTGCCCCTTGGTTTGGCCACGGCGACAAAACAAACTCTCTTTGACCTGATAAAAAATAGTCGTCAGGCCAACATCGTCCGCCACAAATTTTCCCTCAAGTCATCAGCCGCCGGGCTTTTGGGCGTCGATACGGATCTGCATAGCAGTGCCATCGGTCAGTTCCGCGCTGCCGGTGGGTATGCCGTTCTGTTGCAGTATATAGGACACCACATTGATGGCGCTTTCGGTGCTAAGCGTGCCCGGATTGTCCATCGGCATGGTTGTGCGAATACGATTGACCAGATCGACCACCGACTGGGTTTCCCAGTCAGCCATGAAGTGCGCGCCCTTCAATGCGGGGACCTCATCATTGCCATCCAGCGTGCCGCCATGACACTTGGCGCAACTATCCACGTATAGCGCCTTGCCCCTGTCGGCCTGGGCCGTGGTATAGACGCCGTCCCAGATCGAGCGCATGGCGCTCTGTGCATAAAGTCCGGAGGTGGCTCCCAGCATGGTCACCGCACCAATTACTGCAAAAATTCGAAGCCTCATATTCTCGGTCCCACAAATAAATAAGCACTCCCGCAACAGGCTAAAGTTGTGCTTGCTGCTGCAAGTAATTCTGGCATGTCCCGAATGTGCCAATCTGAGCGAAGAATCGATCCTATCGAAATCGCCGAATTATCTAGTGTCGACATGTTGCTTGATTTCTCATTGGGCATTTGCCCGCCTCAAAAGACATGCGAAAAGATCGGCGATAATTTCGCCTGACAACTTCCTGCAATTAAATACCTATTCTGGGAAAACACAATATTAGAGTTTGGGAAGCACAGAAAAATCTAAGAATGGCATTGTTTGGTGCATTCTCTAATAGCTGTTTTTGATTCACCTGGCTGTGGCCTCGAGCTGCTTTTCCATTTACAAATCATAGTGCCAAGACTTTTGTGGCCTCCAACGAAGAGACCGAGCGCTTGGCGATAATGTGCAATGGACCCGTCCAGACGCACTGCCTGATTGAATGGAAATGCGTCTGTAATGATGCGTTGAACGTCGGGTGACGCTCTTGGTATCACGTTGCCGGCTATTTCACGGATTCATAAACTTGCCGCGGAAATCGGGAGGGCTGGTTACCGGGCGGCTTCCACTTCACGTCAAGGTCGGCGAGCAGGTTGCCGTTGGCCACTTGGTCCTCGGTCATTCCTGAAGCCTTGGCCTTG